>CABUNG010000009.1 GCA_902492895.1 uncultured Oscillospiraceae bacterium
CACCGGTTTTCCGATCGTGGGAGAGGTCACCGAAGGCATGCTCATTTCGGACGAACTGTCCCCCTGCTTTTTGGGCAGTGAATCGATAAATGTGGCTACAGCCACACCGCAGACAGCTACCAGACAGACAGCCAACGCCACATAAAATCCTTTTCCGGTGAAGAAACGTTTCCACCCGGACTTTCTATCGTTACGCATACGGCTCAAAATGAATCCTCCATTCCGTTCATTCGCTGGCGGTTCCGCCGGCATCTATCATTATTCTGGACAGATTCACGCCGGTTATACAAGACGATTTCCTTCGTTAAAAAAAATTTGAAATCGAACCCCCTTCTTCCTCCATCGGCGTAAAAGCGCCGGTACGATGCAACAAACCGCGGCTCTGGCGCCACTATATGATTGAAGCCGGGAGGCTGAGACCGTGAACAAAACTGAAGACACCGCCGCTTTGGCCGCCCTGGCCAAAACCGGCGACGCGGAAGCGTTCGGCCGCTTATACGAGCTCGTCTATACCGATCTGTACCGGTACGCCTTCTACCATCTCGGCGACACCCAGGCGGCCGAAGACGCGGTGCAGGATACGGCCGTGGAGGCTTTCCGGGCCATCCATAAGCTCAAAAATGCTGCGGCGTTCCGCAGCTGGATCTTCACCATCCTGTATGCCCGCTGCAGCCGCGGCATCCGGGAGCTGATCCGGCAGCGGGAACAGGATCCTCTGGAAGATGCTTCCTTATCCGTAAACGGATTCGCCGAAGCCAGCGACGAGGCGATCCGGCTGCGGCAGGCGATATCGGAACTTCCGGAAGCCGACCGCCGTCTGCTCCTGCTGGCCGTCATCGGCGGCTTTTCCGGCAAGGAAATGGCCGGAATTCTGGGGCGTCCGGAAGGTACGCTGCGTTCCCGCCTGTCCCGCTGCATGAAAAAGCTACGTGCCGTCCTGGCGGACGACGATATCTCTCGAAAGGAGGTTTCCGAGCATGAAACCGCCTGTCCCTGATGATCGGCAGACGCTTGAGGAGCTGCGCCGCATTTTCGATGCCGACGAACTGCCTGTGCCCGACCGGCTTCGCCCGGAGAACCTCCTTCCCACCCTCCTTGCGGAGAAGCCGGCCTCTCCCGTTTACCGGCAGCGTTGGTTCCGGCCAGCTATCGCCACAGCTGCGGCGGCGGCCGTCGTCCTGCTGCTGGTTTTGCCGGTTTGGGATCGCCTCGCCACACCTTCCACGAATGTCTACCAGAACCTCACGTGCGGGACCTCCGTCCGGACAGACGCGGCGGAAGAAACGGTGAACCAGGATGACGAATCAGCCTGGGACTCCCTAGCGACCGAACAGCCTCGAGAGACCGAGGCCGGTGAGGCTGATCTCCCTGCGGGGGCTGAACCGACCGCTGATGCCGCCAAAACGGAGACCATGGCCGGCGGAGCTGCGCAAAGCACCACATCCGGCTGTGTTTTATCCGGTACATCGACGTCCGAAATGACGTTTGAAGACGCCAAATGCCTGCTGGATGGCGGTGCACTGCTGATTGACCTCCGCTCGGAAGGGGAAGCATCTGTCCCCCTTGTCGCAGGGGCCGTCAACATTCCGTTACCCGATCTGGACGAGCGCATCCGGCTGGAAGCCGATCCGTCGCAGTCCCTGATTCTGTATGCCACAGACAAAGGACAGCTCAGGCAGGCAGCGGACCAACTGACCGCCCTCGGATATAAAGAGGTGTATATGCTGGAATCCCTGTCATAAAGACAAGTCAAAACACCCCCGGCGCTTTCAAGCACCGGGGGTGTTTTTTTGTTATCGATGGGAACGGCCGGTTTCAATCCCAAGGAATATCCGCCGTCATTCTTTGGCCGGCATCATGTTGGGATAGACCATCGTCATCAAATCGTCGTTATAGTGCCGGTCGAGGAATTGCTCAAACGCATTGGCCGGGGGATTGCCTTCGTCCCGTGCGGTCCAGCGGGCCACAGCCACGGCCGAAATCACGGTGTTGAGCGCCATGAACACCACCAGAATCCAGGTCAGCACCTTGCCCACCGCGTTCGGTATTTTTTCGATCAGCCTTGTCATAAGCGGGAAGAGATTCTTGACCCACAGCAGGGCCAGCAGTCCCCAAAACATGGAGTACATCACATTGATCCGCCCATTGAGATTGAGCGGCATATGATCGTATTTCCACGAGACCGTGCCGAATAGAATCTCCTGCACGAAACTACATATGTATTCGAACGCGCTGCCGATGACGAATCCGCCCAGGAATACCCACAGGTCCCGTTTTCCCCTGAGCCAATACAAGCCGAGGGTCATGGCCAGGGCCCCAAGCCCGTATACCAGATTGAACGGCCCATAGATCAGCCCCTGCCGGCTTTCGAAATGATGGCGCGTGACGAGGCAATAGAGGGTTTCGATCACCACGCCCAGAAAGCAGCCGACGAAAAAGATCCAGAAGAGCTTATAAAAGTTCAGTCCGGACGCAAAAGATTTCTCGGTTCTTGTCCGGATCGGACGCGAGTCGGTCATCACGTTGATCCTGCGTTTTTGTGTATTCACCATGGATGTTTCTCCTTAATCGCGGACGCCGCTGTTCAGGGCTGGCCGTCCCTTCTTTCTGATGGATCGGTCACGGTCTGCGGCATACCCCTGGTCCGGGCGCTCCCGCCGTTCTTTGGTCTGAGGCGCCGGGCGACAAAGCACACGCAAAAGAGCGCCGCTCCGCCGACGGAGGCCACGGTACACAAAATCGTCAGTATTTTTTTCATTTTACATTCCGCCTTTTCATGAGTCTTACCGATAAAACGACTCAGCTGCGACAAAACCTTCAGCGAATTTACATCAGGGGCGCAAATACCCGCAGGACCGCCCGTCCGAGCTGACGAATCAGGGGTACCCGGCGGCATTCTTCGAGCGTCACGTCCTGACAGACTTCCAGCGTTTTGAGATAATCCTCTTTGACAGCGGCTACGCTGGACGACCGATAGAGCAGCACGCCGCACTCAAAATGCAGGTACAGACTGCGGTAGTCGAGGTTGACGGTTCCCACCGTCGCATACTCGTCATCCACCACAAACGTCTTGGCGTGAACAAATCCCGGGGTGTATTCGTATATCCGCACGCCGCTTTCGAGCAGCATCTGGTAATACGCGCGCGTCACGGCATGCACATACCACTTATCCGGGATATGCGGGGTGACGATCCGGACATCCACCCCCGATTTGGCCGCCATGCGCAGAGCCGTGGCCATTTCGTTGTCCAGAATCAGATAGGGCGTGTTGATGTACACGTACCGCTTGGCCCGGTTGATGAGATTCAGGTATACGGTCTCTCCGACCGACTCTCCGTCGAGCGGGTTGTCCGAATATGGCTGCACGTAGCCGTTGCTCTCGACCTGTTCCGTCAGATGAACCGAGGGTTTGTAGGGCGCAAAATCCTCATTGATGCCGTGGATATAATCCCACATGGACAAAAACATAACCGTCAGGTTCCACACCGCTTCGCCCCGCAGCAGCACGGCCGTATCTTTCCAATGCCCGTGCTTTTCATAGGCGTTGATGTATTCGTCCGCGAGATTGATGCCTCCGGTAAAGCCGGTATGCCCGTCGATGACGCAGATCTTGCGGTGGTCCCGATTGTTGAGGCGGGACGTCAGAACCGGAATGAAAGGATTGAAGACGCAGCACTGGATGCCGAGGGCCTCCAATTTCCGGTCGTAGCGATACGGCAGGGTCATGATGCAGCCCATGTCGTCGTAAATCACCCGCACCTCCACGCCCTGCTTGACCTTTTCCTTGAGGATTTCGAGGATGGTATCCCACATGACGCCTTCCTGAATGATGAAATATTCCAGGAAGATATAATGCTTGGCTTTGGAGAGCTCCTCTTTCAGCCGCTCGAATTTGATCTCCCCTATAGGAAGATATTCCGAATACGTATTCTTATATACCGGTGAATACGCATATTTCTGAATATATTGCACCTGTACGGCCGCGTCCTCGTTCTGCGCGCGGATTTCCTCGAGGAGTCCGGCCTGCGGCGGAAGCTCCTGCCGCATTTTCACCTCGACGTTGCGCATCTTGGCCATAGTGGAGCGGCTCAGCCGCTTGCCGCCCAAAATCATATAAAACAGCACGCCGAAAACCGGCACCAGCAGGACTGGGATGATCCACGCGATTTTATACCCCGGATTGCTGTCCCCATTGACGATTTTGAGGACGGCCGCCAGACTGAGAAGGATGCAGAAGGTGTAAAAATAAACGAAATACTGATCGAACTGCACCATCATCAGAATCAGCAACGCGGCCTGCAGCGCCAGGGCCAGGGCGACCAGCACCACCCGGTGAAACATAAATTTGAGTATCTTTTTCATCGGCTATCCCTCCCGGTCCGTTCGGCATATGCAGGATCTCTGCAGAGAATTCACATTTTATTTACATAAAAAACACAATGGATGTATTATATCATTTTTTCTCCAAAAAGCAAAGGAATTCTGCATAATGCCATCCAAATCGACAAAAGCAAACGGCTGCAGCGGCTATACCGCCTGGCCGATCCGCTTTATACGAATCGGGAGAACAAAGCGCGGCTTCGTCTTGCCATATGGGCGCTTCTCTTAGGGAGAATTCTGGTATCCGTCTGCATAAACATGGCTCTGCGGATTTTCCGCAGAGCCATGTCCGGCAAACCGCCGCGTCTCTTTTGTTCTTTTGCCGCCGATGTATCTTGGATTGTCGTTTTCCATTCAGCCGACGCCGATCAGCCGCGCGGCTGTAGAAACCAGGAAACAGATCACCATGCCGACCCCGGTCGGAATCAGGAAGGAGGCGGCCGTCCATTTGAAGCTCTGGGTCTCCTTGTGGATGGTCATGCAGGTGGTGGAGCAGGGCCAATGCATCAGCGAAAACAGCATGGTGCAGATGGCGGTCACGGGTGTCCATCCGTTCGCCGTCAGCAGGGTGTGCAGTTCGGAGAGATTGCTCATATCGGTCAGGGTTCCGCCCGCCATATACGCCATGATGATGATGGGAAACACCACCTCGTTGGCCGGAAATCCGAGGATAAACGCCATCAGGATGACGCCGTCCATGCCGAGGAAGCGGGCAAACGGGTCAAGAAAGGCGGAGCAGTGGGCCAGCAGCGTCATATCCCCCACCGTCACGTTGGCCATGATCCAGATGAGCAGTCCGGCCGGGGCCGCGACCGATACCGCCCGGCCCAGCACAAACAGCGTGCGGTCGAAAATGGACCGGACGATCACTTTGCCGATTTGGGGACGCCGGTAAGGGGGCAGTTCCAGCGTAAAGGAGGAGGGCACCCCTTTCAGAATGGTCTTGGACAGGATCCGGGAAACGAGCAGGGTCATCAGGATTCCCAGCAGAATCACGGCCGTCAGCAGCACGGCCGAGAGCAGCGAGGTGCCGAATCCTGCGCTCGTACCGATGAAAAACATGGTGATGATGGCGATGAGGGTCGGGAACCGGCCGTTGCAGGGAACGAAGTTGTTGGTGATGGTGGCGATGAGCCGCTCTCTCGGGGAATCGATGATCCGGCAGCCGACCACGCCCGCGGCGTTGCAGCCGAAGCCCATGGCCATGGTGAGCGCCTGCTTGCCGCAGGTACAGGCTTTTTTGAAATACTTATCCAGGTTGAACGCCACCCGCGGCAGATAACCCAGATCTTCGAGCAGCGTGAACAGCGGGAAAAATATCGCCATGGGCGGCAGCATGACCGATACCACCCAAGCGAGCACCCGGTAGACCCCGAGCACCAGCGCGCCATGCAGCCACTCCGGGGCGTGCAGATAGGTAAACAGGTCGGTCAGACGGTCCTGCACCCAGAACAGACCGTCCGAGAGAAGCTGGGACGGAACGTTCGCCCCCGAGATGGTCAGCCAGAAGATCACGCACAGGAGCAGCAGCATCAGCGGGATGCCGGTTGCTTTGCTGGTGAGGATGCGGTCGATCTTGCGATCTCTCGCCGCGTATTTTTCCGATTCCACAAACACCGCGTCGCTGCACATTTCCTCCGCGTGCAGCACGATGCAGGACACGAGCACATCCTTGAGGCGTTCCTGTTCGAGCCCCCCTTCACGCAAAAGGCCCTCGGCCTCTCCGAGGGCCTCCTCCATCCCCGGAAGGGTGCGCAGAGATACGCCCAGAAAGCTGTCGATAGACTGCAGGATCCCCTCGTCTCCTTCGAGCAGCCGGAGCGCCACCCAGCGGGGATTGAGTTTTTCCCGTACCGTGTCCTCAAGAAGCGGCAGGAGCAGGGCGACGCTCTTCTCAATCGGATTCGTGTACTTGAGAAAATCCGGGGAGACGAACGCCTCCCGATCCGGGATGCGGCTTTGTAATTCCACCGCCTTCATCAAATCGTCCAGGCCCTTGTTGCTGCGGGCCGCGGTACCGACGACCGGCACGCCGAGATTTTTAGAAAGCTGATCGAAATCGATGCTAATATGTTTCTTTTTCGCCTCGTCCATCAGGTTGACGCAGACGACCACCCGCCGGGTGATCTCCAGGGTCTGCAGCACCAGATTCAGATTCCGCTCGAGGCAGGTCGCGTCGCAGACCACCACGACAGCGTCGGGTTCCCCAAAACAGATGAAATCCCGTGCGACCTCCTCCTCGGCCGAATGCGCCATGAGGGAATATGTACCCGGAATATCCACCAATGTGTAGTTGGTATCCTGAAACCGGCAGTCCCCCTGCGCGTTGGTGACGGTTTTGCCCGGCCAATTGCCGGTATGCTGGTTCATACCGGTCAGTTCGTTGAAGACCGTGCTCTTTCCCACGTTCGGATTGCCTGCCAAGGCAATTACCTTGTCACCGGGGGCCTTGTGAATCACAAGGCCCCCGTCCGCCGCGTTTTTTCCCGTTGATTTGGCGGTTAAACCCATGCGTATCCTCTCCTGTCCGCGATTCATACATTTCGAGCCAATCGCTTTTGATGTAAAGGGAATTGCCTTTAGTTTAAAAATCCATCCACCAGGATCTGGGAGGAGTCCTCGCTGCGCAGCGCGATGACCGCGCCCCGGATCAGGTAGGCCACCGGATCCCCGGCCGGGCTCTTCTGCAGACAGGATATGCGGGTCCCTTCAATGAGTCCCATGTCGAGCAGGCGGCGGCGCATGCTGCCCGTCGTCAGCAGTTCCCGCACCTTGACGGTCTTGCCTTCGGGGACGATACTCAGCCGTACCGCCTCCGGTTCTCTGCCATTCATACAATCGATCTCCTTACATAATCTGTATCGCAGGTGATGTTGCCACCCGGAAATTCTGTTTCCTGCTACCAACTTATGCAGGTGGACGATCCTCGGACACAAAAAAAGATGGACTCACGGGAACGATCCAAAATCCCGAAAGGAAATAGACGACGACGGTTTCATTCATAAATCCGCTCCCTTCACATAAGCTGTATCGTAGGCGATGTCCGAACCGGTTCGTTCGATTTCCTCGGCAGGCGAACCCTGGACACAGGAGGGAGGCGGCTCGTTTGAGCGATTCTTTCGGCACGGAATTCCACACGCTCAAAGGCTACCAGATGCACAACGGGGGCGAGATCACCGAGTCGATGGAGGATTATCTCGAAATGATCGGCCGCTGCATGGAGGAACACGGATATGTACGGGTCGGAGCCCTGGCCGACAAGCTCAACGTCCGGCCTTCTTCGGTGTCCAAGATGGTTGGCCGTCTGCGGGAGCTCGGCCTGGTGCAGTTCGAAAAATACGGCCTCATCACCCTGACAAAAAAAGGGGATGATATCGCCGATTATCTGTTATGGCGGCACGATGTACTCCTCCACTTTTTTCAGCGGCTCAACCACACGGACGGCCAGTTATCCCTGGTGGAGCAGGTGGAACATTTCATGGATCAGGAGACCGTCCGAAACCTGGAACGCCTGCTCGCGGCGTTTCCAGAAGATTTTCAACCATAAACCCCCGGCGCCTGCAGGCGCCGGGGGTTTATGGTTGAGATTATTCGCCGGACTCCGCCTCGTTTCGCAGGCGATGAATCAAATTGGCTAAATTCGGATGGTCGTACGCCTCTTCCATCGTCTGGAGAATGGCCTGAACCTCGTTCATACGGGTCTGCAAAAACGACGGATTCGCAACGGCAAGATGATAGAACTCCCGAATCCCGTCGCTGTCCGGGGCCTCGAGGCGCGCCGTCATATCCCGGATCACGCACAGATCGCCGAGCAGATACCGGTAGGCCATGTCGGAGCCCGCTTGCCGATACTCTTCCGCCTGCTGCCGGGCATCGGCAAGCGAGACTGCCAGAATCTCCTGATATACCCGTTTGGTTTTGACCTCGTGCAGCCGGATCAAAAGCCCGATGCTGCACACCACTGAAACCATACAAATTACGGCCAGCACAACAAACCCTTTTCGCTTCATACCGCCCCTCCAAGTATCATAGTTCTGCTCCCTCTTCCCAACATTTTCAGTATACGGATCATCCGGAAGCTTTGTCAAGGGCCGTCATGACCATAAGATACCAAAAAGCCCCGCATCGCTCGGAAGAGCGATGCGGGGCTTTTCATCGGCTGCAGGCTACGCGTTCCGTCCCATCAGGGCGGAGAAGGCGCGGTGCGCCATAAATACATCGAGCTTCGAAACCACTTCATAGGGGGCGTGCATGGACAGGACCGGCACGCCGAGATCCACGGTGTCGACATCCAGATTCGCGATATACATCGCCACCGTGCCGCCGCCGCCCATGTCCACTTTACCGAGCTCCCCGATCTGCCAGGACACGCCGGCACCGTCCATCAGACGGCGGACGAAGCCCATGAACTCCGCCGAAGCGTCGGACGTGCCCGACTTGCCTTTGGATCCCGTATATTTGGTCAGCACCACGCCCCGGTTGAGGTAGGCGCAGTTGCGGGGCTCCAGGACTTCGGGATAGACCGGATCGAAGCCCGCGTTGACGTCCGCAGACAGACAGACCGATTTTGACAGCACATGCCGGGCTTCAGCTCCGAATGCCGCCGCGATATCCGCAATGAAATACCGCAGGTAAGCGGACTGCATGCCGGTGTTTCCCTCCGAACCGATCTCCTCCTTGTCGGCGAGGATCGTCACGGCCGTGAACGCCGGATTCTGCGCCTCCAGGATGGCGGTGAGGGCGGGATAGGCGCAGACCCGATCGTCGTGACCGTAGGCGCCGATCAGGCTGCGGTCGAAGCCCAGGTCCCGCGCCTTGAAGGCCGGTACGGCTTCGAGCTCAGCGGAAAGGAAGTCCGCCTCGGTCATGCCGTATTTTTCATGAAGGATCCGCAGAATGTTGAGCTTGACGAGCTCGCCTTCGTCGTCATCGCACAAAGGCCGGGAGCCAATGAGGATGTTGAGGTCCTCGCCCTTGACCACTTCGGTGGCCTTGCGGGTCATCTGCTCGGTCGCGAGGTGGGGCAGCAAGTCGGTTACGCAGAACACGGGATCGTCCGGGTCCTCGCCGACGCAGACCGGCACGCTGGTTCCGTCTCGGAGTACCACCACTCCATGCAGGGCCAGAGGGATGGCCGTCCACTGGTATTTTTTGATCCCGCCGTAGTAATGGGTGTCAAAATACGCCAGGTCGTGGTCTTCATACAGCGGATTCGGCTTCAGATCGAGGCGGGGTGAATCGATATGGGCCGCCGCGATGGATACGCCGTCGGTGATCGGACGGGAACCGATCACCGCGAGCAGCAGGGCCTTGTTCCGGTTATTGACGTACACCCGGTCGCCCGCCTTGAGCGGAGCGGTGCGGTCAAAGGGGACAAACCCCGCCTTCTCCGCCATTTTGATGGCCTCGCACACGGCCTCCCGCTCGGTTTTCGCGGTGTTCATGAAGGTTTTGTAGCCCTCGCAATAGGCATCCGCGCGGCGGACATCCTCCTCCGACATGGTTTTGGTCGTGAGCTTCGGCTCGTACCCGAGTTCTTTTTTGAGCTGTTTGGCTCTGGATTCTTCTGCCATGTTGTTTCCTCCTGTTCTTTACGGTACCAGTATACACCTTTTCGGTGATTTCAAACCAATTAACCGCCTTCTTTTCAAAAAGCCGGGGATATCGGACGCTCCGCCTCTTCCCCGTCCGCGCTTCGGCCCCAAAGCGACCGGCCGGGAACCCTGCGCCGCCCCGGATCCGGTCGGATACAAAAGCCGCCGCTCATTCGAGTTTGTACAGGGTGCGGTACATCTCCTGAGCCTTGCGCACCCGCTCCACATAGTGGAGAGTCTCCTCATACGGAATATGGTAAAGCGTTTTGCCGTCCTTGGAATAGTATGGATTCTGCAACCATTCGGACGCCCTTGTAGGGCCAGCGTTATAGGCGGCCAGCATGGTGTCGGTATCCTCAAACTGATCCAGGAGCAGCCGCATGTAATACACGCCGTAGTGGATGTTGGTTTCCGGATCAAACAGCTTTTCCGGGGGAAGCGGCTCGGGTTCCCCGGCACGCCTTTGCAGATCTGTGAAAGTGGTATCCTTCATCTGCATGAGCCCCTTGGCGTTCGCCCGGGATACCACCTCTGGCTCAAATTCGCTCTCGGTGCGGATAACTGCGTAAATCAAGGACGGCGTAAAGCCGTAGGTATCGGCGTACGCCTGCACATATTCGCTGTATTTGATCGGGTAGGCGGCTCGCATGTACTGATGATAGCCATAGCGCAGCAGAACGGTTATGAGCGCCAACCCCGCCAGCAAAGCGGCCGCCTCGATCAGGTACCGGAGCGCCCTGGGACGCCCGGCCCGGCTTTCTTTATCCTTCACGCCGCCACCTCTCGAGCTTTGCCGCGAGCTCCTCCGCCGCCGTCCGCAGCCGGGCGATACCGCCGTCGTTGCGGATGACAAGGGATGCTCTTGCGGTATAATAATCATCGGAGGGCTGGGCGCCCATCCGGATTCTGGCCTGATCCTCCGTGATGCCGTCCCGCCGCCGGATACGGCGCAGCCGTTCCTCCGGCGGGGCGAGCACGGCCACTGTCCGGCCGCAGATCCGGTCCATTCCGCTTTCGAACAGAAGCGGCGCGTCCAGAACCGCGATGCGCGCACCGGCCTGCGCCGCCTCACGGAACCGTTCCTCCGACAAGGCCATCACGGCCGGATGAACGATGTGGTTTAGTGTATGCGTATTTTCAGGAGATATGAACGCCAGCTCGGCCAGTTTTTTGCGGTCGAGCGAGCCGTCCGGCAGCAGGATTGCGGGGGAAAACGCCTCGGCCAGAGCCTCCAGGCAGGGGGAACCCGGCTGCTGCACCTCCCGGACCAGCGCGTCCGCATCGACAAGCGGAAATCCTTTCTCTGCGAGAACGCGGGCCACCTCGCTCTTTCCCGCTCCGCTCGGCCCGGTCAGGCCGAGGATGAACAGATCCTTCACAGCTCGACCACCTCGAATCCCGCGGCCCGCAGAAGCCGGTTATAGACAGCCAGCCCCATCCCATCTTCGCCCGGACAGGCGGCGTAGACGAGGGCATAGCCCCGCCGGTCCAGCTCCCGCAGAGCGCCGAACAGGCATCTGGCCTGCGCGGCCGGGTCCATCCGGCCGCCGTAAGATACGCAGGGTACCCGGAGCGACTCCCGGTCCTCGTCGAAGCAGAGCGCTGCGCTCCCCTCCCCCGCCCGGTCATTGACATACGCCGCATACGCCGCGGGGGATCCCTTGACGATGACCACCCGGGCTTTTGGCGCGTAATGCTTGTATTTCATGCCGGGAGAGGCCGCCTCGGCCCCTTCCGCCAGACGGCTCGTAACGGCGGGATCAATCTCCACAGGCCCTGCCACCCGCTCGAGCATCTCGACCGTCACACCGCCCGGGCGTAAAAGGCGGGGGCGATCCCCCGTCATCAGCACAACGGTGGATTCCACCCCTACGCTGCATTCCCCGCCGTCCACGACGGCGGCGATCCGTCCCTCGAGATCGGCGAGCACATGCGCTGCCGTGGTCGGGCTCGGGGAGCCGGACCGGTTGGCCGACGGAGCGGCCAGGGAGCGGCCGGATGCCCGGATGAGGGTACGGGCGACGGGATGGGACGGCATCCGCACCGCGACAGTGGAGAGGCCCGCGCTCACCTCATCTGGAATGCGGGGCCCTTTCGGAAAAATCATGGTCAGCGGACCCGGCCAATAGGCGTCCGCCAGCTTTATCGCCGTTTCGGGAATTTCGGCCACCAGCCGGGGCAGCGTCTCAAGGTCCGCGATATGCACGATGAGCGGGTTGTCCATCGGCCGGCCCTTGGCCGCAAAAATCCGCGCCACGGCCGGCCCGTTCTCCGCATCGGCCGCCAATCCGTAGACCGTTTCGGTCGGGATCGCCACCAGTTCCCCGTCCCGCAGCAGGGACGCGGCTTGCTCTAAATCGGCAGGGCTGTCGGTTAAATACAGGGTTTCCACATTACCAGGTCCTCTCAGGCGTTGCCGGACTCTTTGAGTTTTTCCGCCCGGTCGGCGGTGATAAGCGCGTCGATCAGTTCGTCGAGCGCCCCGTCCAGAATGCTGTCGATTTTGTAAAGGGTCAGGCCGATCCGGTGATCCGTCACCCGCCCCTGGGGGAAGTTGTAGGTCCGGATGCGTTCGCTGCGGTCGCCGGTTCCCACCTGGGAGCGGCGGTCGGCCGCGATGGCGGAGCGCTGCTCTTCCTGCTTGCTCTCGAGCAGCCGGGCGCGGAGCACCCGCATGGCTTTGTCCTTGTTTTTAAACTGACTGCGCTCATCCTGGCATTCCACCACCATACCGGTGGGCAGATGGGTGATCCGGATGGCGGATTCGGTTTTGTTGATGTGCTGGCCGCCCGCGCCGCTCGAACGGAAGGTGTCGATCTGCAGGTCCTTGGGATCGATATCGACCTCCACCTCTTCGGCTTCGGGAAGGACCGCAACGGTGACGGTGGAGGTATGGATCCGGCCGCCCGCCTCGGTCTCGGGCACCCGCTGCACCCGATGGACGCCGCTTTCATATTTCAGGCGGCTGTAAGCGCCGCTGCCGGAAACCAGAAAGCTGATTTCCTTGCAGCCGCCGAGCTCGGTCTCGTTGAGTCCGACCACCTCGGTCCGGTATCCCCGGGCGGCGGCATACATCGTATACATGCGAAAGAGGCTGCCCGCAAAAAGCGCGGATTCCTCGCCTCCGGCCCCCGCCCGGATCTCCATGATCACGCCCCGCTCGTCGTTCGGATCCCGGGGCAGCAGCAGGAGCTTCAGCTCCTCGGCGACGGCTTCGCGTCTGTCCCGATTTTCCGCGAGCTCCAGCTCGGCAAGCTGCCGCATCTCGTCGTCCAGGCCGCTCTCATCGAGCAGATCCCGGGCCTCCCGGATCGCCTGCTCCGTTTTTTTGTAGAGGCGGTAGGAGTCTACAATCGGGGTGAGATTGCCGCTTTCCTGCAAAAGCTGGCGGTATTCCTCTGGATTTCCGGCCACGCCGGGTTCACACAGGCGGTGGGTGATCTCTTCGAGCCGCCGTTCCACCTGTTCGAGTTGCTCAAACATGGATGTCGTCCTTTCTTTCCGATTATGGGCAAAATCGGGAAAGGGCTATCCGTGCTCTTCCTGGGGATGCTCGATTTTGCGGATATGCCGTTCGATTTTCAGCCGGGGCACCAGCATTTCATGTCCGCAGCCCTCACATTTGAGGCGAAAATCCATCCCCACCCGCAGCACTTCAAAACGGCGGCTGCCACAGGGGTGGGGCTTTTTCATTTCCAATCGATCTCCGACCCGCACATCCATCGCGCGCCGCCTCCTTTCTTCTAAAACGAATGACCAGCGTATGGATCGCTCACTGGACTGCGCCTAGTATAGCATATTTTCCCAATGTCCTGCAAGGGCTCCTGTTCTGAAATCCGTCCGGCGGACAAAACACGAAGCCCCCGTGCCGCGGCACGGGGGACCTATCGTTACCGCCGCTTTTCCCCGGCGTTTCGTTTCGTAATGGGCCGCCGGACGATCAAAGCCCACAGCGCCTTGCCGTCAAAGGGAATGACGGGATAGAAATAGCTGCGGCCCGAAATGGTCTGGGTGGTCAGCAGGATGGCGAACAGCAGCACCACCCCGGCTGCAAAGCCCCAGAGATTCCACAAGGCCGTCAGAATGAGGAACAGCATGCGGAACAGCTTGAACGCATATCCTAGTTCAAAGCTCGGCTGGGTGAAATTCGCCACCGCCACAAAAGCCATATACAGCATGACTTCGGGCACAAACAGCCCCGCCGTGATCGCAAATTCACCGAGGAGCAGCGCCCCCACCATCCCGAATGCATTGTTGAGCGCGCCGGGGGTGTTCAGAGAGGCGAGCTTGACGCCGTCGATCATCAGCTCTATAACCAAGAGCTGGATGATGATGGGAACGGTGTTCGGTTCCTTGATCCGGATGAATTCCAGCCAGGGCGGAATCATCTCGGGATTCTGCATAAACAGATACCACACCGGGGTCAGAAACAGCGTGAGAAAGAACACGATCCCGCGGACAAAGCGCAGATACGTTCCCACCATCGGCGGAAAGTAAAAATCGTTCGTATCCTGGATAAAATCGAAAATCGAGGTCGGCAGGATCATGACGGAGGGCGTATTGTCCACAATCAGCAGAATTTTCCCCTCCGCCACACTCGCGCTCGCGCAGTCCGGCCGTTCGGTATACCGGACCTTGGGAAAGGGATTGTACCATTGGCGGCGGAGCAGGCATTCCGCCAAACTCTCCTGCCCCATCGTCAGAGACGGGATATCCAGCCCTTTCAGCTTCTCCCGCAGATCCCGCAGCTGTTTGTGGTTCACCCGCTCGTCCATATAGCAGAGCACCACGTCGGTTTTGGAGGTACTCCCGATCTGCAGGTATTCCATGGTCAGCTGCGGATCCCGGATGCGACGCCGGACCAGGGCGGTGTTGAAAATCAGCGTTTCGACAAAGCCGTCGTGCGCGCCGCGCAGGACCTTGTCGTCCTCCGGTTCCTCCACACCTCGGGCCGGATAGGTCCGCGCGTCGATCATCACCGCCTGATTATACCCCTCAACGAGAAGCGCCAGGGTACCGGAGAGCACACTAGTAATGATGGGCGGAATATCCGCCGCCAGCGACACTTCCACATAGGTGACAAAGTGACGGGTGAAATCCTCGGCGCTGCGCCGCGCCTCCATATCCCCGGGTTTCAGGGACATGAGGTATTCGAGGATCTTCTCCATCACCTCGTCTTTAGCAAATCCGTCCACAAAATACAGGGTGGCTTTTTTCCCGCCGACCAGGACTTTGCGTCCTATCAGGTCAAAGCTCGCTCCCAGGCGCAGCTGTTTTTCCAAAGCCGTCGTATCGGTTTCATAGCGCCCGGTGAGCGTTCGTATGTCTTCTCCCATGATGGTCCCGCCTTTCTTCGATTCTGCTGCAATCGGATTTAGTGTATCCCAAAAGCCGGAAATTCACGCGTGTACCCGAATATTTCCCGGAAAACATTGTAATCCCGGCGATTTTTTGCTATGATGAAACAAAGTATATTTGAGGAGGCATTTTCCATGGCTGATGAATACATCCCCAACAACGACCAGACCCCCGAGACGCCCGCCGAACCGGCACCGCCTGCTATGACCCCTCCGGAGGTACCGCAGCCTCCCATTCCCCCGCAGTATCAGCAGCCCGCCGCTCCCGTTCCTCCGGCGCCGCCCGTTCCCCCGCAGGCGCCTTACGTCCAGCCGCAGAATCCGAATCAGTACAATTACTATCAGCAGCAGCAGCCGGGCTACACCCCGCCGTATTATCCCCCGGCTGTCGGTCCGCAGAACGATCCCGCCAAGGGCAAAGCCACGGGTTCGCTGGTTCTGGGCCTGATTTCTCTGATCTGCTGCCAGTTCCTCCCCCTGCCCATCATCGGCCTCATCCTGGGGCTGAACGCGAAAAAGATGGGTACCCCTTCTTCCGGCACGGCGACGGCCGGCATTATCCTCAACATCATCGCGCTGATCTTCTCGGTCATCTCGATCGTGTTTGTCGCGTTCAATTACAGCACGCTGCTGGAAACCCTCGAAGAAATCTACGGTTTCTGCCATCCGTTCCTGTAAAGATTTTCCATCTGCCGCCGAGGAGGGCATGCCGATGTATACCATCGATCCGAACCGCCCCGCCGGTCAGCCTCCGGTGTCCGGTCCAAACGGGTCTTATTATCCCCCAGCGGTCACGCCCGGATCCGGTTATCCGTACGGAACCCCGCCGGGCGTCTATCCGCCGGCGGTCACGCCGTACGGTCCAGGAGCCTATTACGCCCCCGCCGTCTACACGCCTCCGGCTGTCGGGCAGGGAAAAGCGGTGGCTTCCCTGGTGCTCGGCATCGTCGGCCTCGTGTTCGGGTTTTATCTTGTCGGCCTGCCATGTGCCGTTGTCGGATTAATTCTCGGTATCCTTGCCAAACGGCAGCACGCCGGCGGTATCGCGACAGCCGGAATCGTCCTGTGCGCCGTCGGTCTGGCGCTCTCGCTGATTCTGCTGTGTTTTATCCTGATATTTGTAATCATGGCGTTTGAGGAACTGTCTTCAGGGGGCTACACCCTTCCGTACGATGTTCCCTACAACGCCTGGATCGCTCTCTTCCGAGGATTATCTTGATAAAAAAGCCCCGGGTTCTGACGAATCCGGGGCTTTTTCTATACGGGCGGCTTCCGCGCGCTTCCGTCCGTTTTTATCTCTTCAGGATATTCTCGGCTTTACCGTCCGGAGCCGTTCCGCTCTCCTCGACGTTTTATCCGGGCCAATCCTCCCGTTCCGCAATCCGGCGGCTGGATTCCATGCACGACGCACAGAAACACTCCCCCTCTATCTCCCAATACTCCTCCCCTTCCCGAATGGGATCGCCGCAGCCTGAGCACAGTCCCACCTCACGGGGAGACTCGCTGTTCGGGCAGCGCGGATCACATGGAAAAAATCCGCAAAAATCACACATGTCTTTGTCCTCCGTTTACGGCCCGCCTCATGCCGCCTTTCATGTTAAAGTCTCAATATTGAGACTTTAACATGAGTATAGAACATTTGTTCTGATTTGTCAAGAGATTCCTGCTGAACAAAAAAGGCGGCCGGCTGATGCCGACCGCCTGCCTATATAGGAGAGGGTTAACTGATTTTCAGCTGCAGACGGAATTTATCCGAAATCATCGCGATGAACTCGGAATTGGTGGGTTTGCCCCGCCCGTTGTGAATGGTATAGCCGAAATAGGAGTTGAGCACGTCCACGTCTCCCCGGTCCCACGCCACTTCGATGGCGTGTCGGATGGCCCGTTCCACCCGGGACGACGTGGTGCCGTGTTTTTTCGCAACGGCGGGATACAGGCGTTTTGTGACCGCGTTGATGATTTCTTCGTCTTCAATCGCCATCAGAATGGCATCTCTTAAGTACTGATACCCTTTGATATGGGCGGGCACGCCGATTTGATGGATGATCTCGGTTACGCGGATTTCCAGGCTGCCACCGGAGGCGGGAACGGCAGCCGCGGGCCGGCGGAGGACTTCGATCTTCGCTTTCCCGCATAAGGTCAGGATCCGTTCCGACATTTCTTCCGTATCGAAGGGCTTGAGAATATAGTAATCGGCGCCGGCCTGCATGGCCTCCCGCTCCAGATTCGGATTATCAAAGCTGGACATGATCATGAACTGCGGCGCGTGGACCGGATGGCTGGCCCGGATTCCCTTCATCACGCCGATCGCATCCAAATGAGGCATAAAGAAATCCATCATCACCACATCGGGCTGCATGCGGGAAATCGCATCCATAATCTGCCGTCCGTCTTTCTCAACCGTTTCGACATCCAGACTGTGCGAACGCATCGCCGCCGCGCAGGGCATCCCAAAAGCTTCGCTATTATCCGCCAACAGTACCTTGATTTTCTTCTCCATCTTACAGAAAACCCTCCATTCATTTTTTGCGACGCTCATAGATTACCATATTATGGAAATAATTGCAATAGTTTGGAAAAAAATTTTTTGAGATATGGGGAAAAATATCTGATGATGAAGGAAAAACGGGTGGAAACGGGCTTTGAAAAACCCATTCTCCCCCGTTTCTTCCAAGTTCCTCATTAAGCGGCTCCCCGCTGTTCCTCCAGACTCTGCGCGACGCTGTCCATGGATTTGAGCATGTTTTCGGCAAAAATGGCAAATCCCTTGGTCGGATCGTTGACAAATACGTGGGTGACCGCCCCGACCAACATCCCGTCCTGCAGGATGGGAGAACCGCTCATCCCTTGCACGATTCCGCCCGTCTGTTCGAGCAGTTCGGGATCGGTGATGACAATGACCATGTTCCGTGTCGGAGATGAATCGTTATAGCGCACCTGATCGATCCGGATGTTATAGAGCTTCGGCGTCGTTCCATGGAGAGTCGTGAGCACCTGGGCCTCCCCTGTATGCACCTGCTGCTTCATGGCAACCGGAATCGGCTGTTCATTGACCGGCGCTGCGCTCAGCGCTCCGTAAATGCCCGTTTCCCCGTTGACATTCAGGCTGCCGAGGGATCCGCTTTCAAATCCGCCCCGCAGCTCTCCGGGCGTTCCGGAGACGCCTTTGACAATGCTGTAAATCCGCGCCGGGACGATTTCGCCCGATGAAATCGGCAGGATTTCTCCCGTGTCCACGTCGCAGACCGCATGGCCGAGCCCGCCGAAGACGTTTGTTTCCGGATCATAAAAGGTCAGAGTTCCGATGCCGGCCGAGCTGTCCCGCACCCACAGGCCCGCTTTCCAGCGATTTTCGTTGACCGACAAGGCCGGAGTGAACCGGATGTCGAAAGCAATGTTGTCCCGCCGGATATGGAACGTCATCGTCCGGCCGCCGGATTCCTCGACGATACGTGCCACCTGTTCAGTGGTCGTAACGGTTTCGCCTTCAATGGAGACGATGACATCCCCCGTCTTGATCCCGGCCGACCGGGCGGGATTAAAGGGGCCGGCGGCGGTATCCACATCCGACATCGACACCACGAGCACCCCGTCCGTATACATCTTGATGCCAAACGGCACCCCGCAGGGAATTACAAGAGGCTGATCGACCACTTTGACTTTGACATTTTTAAGCGGAAATAGACCAAATAATTTCAATGTGGCCTGATAACTGCTCCCCGCCGACACAGCCGATGCGCTGACCGACTGTCCCGCGGCCGTCTTCTGATCGGTCACGCTGACGGCTCCCGGCAATCGGAGCGTATGGCCTTCCACAACATTGAACTGCTCCGGCGTCGAACGGGACAGCATCGTCACCGCCGTCAGCACTAAGCCGCATAGAAACGCGCATACCACACAAATCGATTTAATACATTTTTTCATACTCTTCCTTCCGTCCCTCTTCTCAGCTGGCGACGCCCGCCTTTTTACAAAGCGAGCGTCTTTTGCCTGTATTACTGTTCCACAGGAACGGAGATGTATGAATAGGAATTTGAGCCGGAATGAGCATGGTTTTCCGGAAACGATTTCGGAGAATGGCGCTTTGAAAGCTTTCTATAGGCTTGTTCCTGGAAAATTCTTTGAAAAAATAACGAAAATTTACAGAAAATAGTTGAACAGCGCACGAAATATGGTATACTGAAGTCCGAACAGATGTTTATTCCTTGGGAGGTGTTGCCCTTGAAGGTGGCCGTGGTTGGCAGCCGCCAGGCCGATGAACAAGCCATTCGCCTGATCCTGCGGTATCTGCCGGGCAACGCCAGCGAAATCGTCAGCGGCGGCGCCCAGGGAATCGACAGCCTCGCATCCGCCCTGGCCGCCCTGCTCGGGCTGCCGATGCGGACCTTCCTGCCCGATTATGATCGGTATGGAAAGAAAGCGCCGCTCATCCGCAATACCGAAATCGTCCGGTATGCGGATCTGGTTCTGGCTTTTTGGGACGGATCTTCGCACGGCACGCAGCATATCGTCGCCGAATGCATCAAACAGCAAAAACCGGTCCGTCTTGTATCCTTGGAAGACCGAGCGTCTTCCGAATCGAATGGGAGTCGTGTATGAGTATCGTCAAGGGAACCGTTGAAGTCACGCTGCATTTGAGCAAACAAACGTGTTATTTTCTGCGAACAGGGAAATGCTCCTTAAATATCATTGAAAATTTTTCCATGTCGCCTCAGGCGAAAGTCGCCCAAAATGACCTCCTCTATTGCCCGAAACTCTATCGAAACATGAAAAGCCGGAAGGGAAAGCCCATTGTGATCATTCCCTGCGAATGCGGTCACGGCCAAGTCGTAACCGGGCATCAGCGCGCCTGTATCGCCAGCCAGAAGCGTCTCGAAGTGGAGCTGAAGGCCGAAGGCGATACCATCGACCCGGCCTGCAGCTTCTGTACAGGACAAGTGACGTTTGACGGAGACGCCGCCGGGCAGCGCATCGTCACGGTGCGGGCGCTTGTCCATAACGATTAAAAACACCATCCCCTCTGCCCTGTCCGGGAGAGGGTGTTTTTTTGAAACATACGGAATGCCGCTTGTTTTCTGAAAAGGGCCGAAGCGTCTTTTCGTCGCTCCGGCTGATCCGATTGATGTCCGGCAAGATTGCCGTTCCGTTTTCTGCCGGTTAAGCCCCGTGAATTTTCCAAGACAAAACGCGGCGCCGGGTCTCCTGTGTCATCTATATCGCCGCCCAAAATTGACTATGGTAAACGTTATCGTTTTATTTCTTTACTGTGTCATTTTTGAGACAAAAGTTTCTTGACTGCGGCAAAATCCGATGCTAAGATCGGTATAGAGGTGATGGAGATGCATGATCGCATACGGGAATTGCGGAACAGCCTGAAGCTGAGCCAGGTGGAGTTCGGCAGACAACTGGGAGTATCCGGAGCCGCCATTTCACGGATCGAAAAGGGTGAAAGAGGGCTTACCGAGCAGATGATCAAATCCATCTGCCGTGAATTTCATGTCCGGAGAGAATGGCTGCTCGGCGGCCCGGGCGAAAAAAACGCCTGGGGTAAAAATGAGCTTCTCGAACGTCTGGACCGGACTCTTCAGGACAGAGGCGAACCGGCCCGCCGGATTTTCCGCGCCTTTACCGAAATGAACAGCGAGGAATGGCGCGCGCTGGCCCATTTTCTGGATCGCCTGACAAAGGCTTAACCCGGCGCGAGTGCCTTTCCGATCGTTTGATTCCGCAGGACAGACATGCGGATGTCGGAATATGGGGGAATGGATATGGTAAAAAGGCTGCGTATATTGCGGAATACGTTGGGTTTGACGCAGGAGGAATTCGGCCGCCGGCTCGGCGTGACCAACGCGGCGATCTGCCGTCTGGAGGCAGGCGGCAACCATCTGACCGAACAGATGATCAAATCGATTTGCCGCGAATACCATGTACGGCGGGAATGGCTCCTGGATGGTTCAGGGGACATGTTTCGCTGGGAAAAAGACGACTTGAAGGAACGGCTGGACCAGGTGCTGCAGAACCAAGGCGATCTGGCCCGGCGGGTCTTTCGCGCTTTCACCGAAATGAGCGATGAGGAATGGCGTGCTCTGGAACGCTTCATCGACCGGCTTTCGGGAAACGGCGGGGCCTGAACGGCACATCGGCGAACCCGGTCTGCTCCCTGTGCACAGAACCCCCGGCCATTTAGGGCAAGTGCGCATAAAATAATGCATCCTCCGTATAGACGAATATACGGAGGATTTTTGATGATGATGGAAACCATCGTCCTTGTCGGTGAAGACCCCACATCTCGCTTCGCTCCAAGCCGGGAGCGAAGCCAGCGGCTGACCGCCAGTCATCGATAGAGAATGGCCGTTGGAACAGGAAACGCCCGTTTACGGCTCCGGGAAATCACTTTTTTAAACTAAACTTAGCGCTCTCCTGTTTTAATAAAATGAATCAGTTGTTCGATATCATCAAAATCATCATAATCACCAACAATACCTTCACGATGATATACAATCCCGTACTTTTCATTTCGTTCCAGACACTCTAACAGCTCATCAACACCGTAACGTTTGATGAATACGGTAAATCCATACGGCTTAAACTTTGATAAAATCCCTTTTCTGCATTCTTCGGTGCATTCATAGCAATGAGAAATATGGTTCCGCAAAGAGCATTTCCTGTTCTCGCACCAATCTTTGCCGGTGCATTTTCCTGAATTACAGCCGATGCATCTATCGTTCTCTTTACAAAGACAGCACGCAAGACCACATCTGGCTATTCCCAATTCTCTTTTCATAATTCAATCCCCTATCGTCGCTCTTTCGCTGAATAAAGTCGATACGGCCTCGCTGCAGTAAAAGCTGACCGTGGGATTATGGTATAGCTTTGGGATTGACAACCAAAGTGGACGGACAATAGGTGAACTTGGACGGCGGATAGGTCCCCGTATCGAGAAACGCCTTCGCCAGATCCGCAGCCGTCCGACACTGCGCCACAATATCCTGGGCGACATAGGCCGCGATCAGTCCGGATTCCAGATAGGGCCGGTTTCCCGGAGGATTCTCAAAGCCCATGCAGATCACCCTTTTGTGCAGGCCGAGTTTCTGCACGGCCAGGCAAACCTGCGGCAGAAACCCGTCGGCGCAGACAATGCAGTCGAATCCGTCCGGACCGATTTCATGGAGCTGGCGCGCGAGCTGCGCCGACTGGGATTTTCCGGGTAAAGGAAGGGCCATGCGGCGGGGCGGCGGTCCTTCTTTTGCCGCCAGGGTCTCCATAAACCCCTCCAGCCGTTTCCGTCCGTTGACGTTTGCGTCGCTGGATATGCAGACAACCCGCGGATAGCGGCAGAAATGGGTGAGATACGCCTCCCCCAGCCGCCGCCCGTCATCATAAGCGTGGCTGCCGATATAAAACGTCCCGGTTATATCGAGATACTCAGACAAAAGAAAGAGCGGGATGCGGCCGGCATATTCACGCAGAAGAGAGACGGTCTCGGGCGTGTCCGCCGCCGAGAGCAGCATCAGACGGGCCCCGTGCCGGGCCGCCTGATCCAGATACAACGCGACCTCATCCGTATCATACAGCCGGGAATACAGGTGGAAGCGGCGGCGAAGGCCGGCTGTTGCTGCCTGCAGCTCTATAAAAGCGGGATTCCAGAAGTAGCGGGGCGTATCGGGGAGAATCATCACCATATCGTCTTCGGACGACGACGGAGACAGCGGACCCGCGGCCTCCAGCACCCGCCGCCGTGTCTCATGATCGACTCCGGGGCAGTGATTGAGCGCCCGGCTGATGGTAGCCTTGCTGACATTGGTCTTTTGCGCCAAATCCGACAGGTCGCGTTTTTTCATGATGTTCCTCCGCACAGACCTTACTGTGAAAGCGTATCGGCAACAGGAGTATCCGGCCGCCGAATGCCGATAATATAATACGGCGGGACAGTTTCAGTATACCACAGGCCCCTTTCAAAGAAAAGAGGCCATTTGGAAACCGCATACAAGCAGGAATTGCCGGGCGGCCGTTCCTGTGCTATACTAAACAAAGACTTTAGCAAAGGAGATGGCGGGATGCAGCTGCCAGTTTCAAAGCGGATGACCGCTCACGAGGGTCTGGGGTCCGCCTACTATTCCTTCCCGTCGCTGGATGCGGTTCCGTTTGTCCGGCACGGTTTTTCCACCCGGCTCGGCGGGGTCAGCGAAGGGATCTTCGCGTCGATGAACCTCAGCTTTACCCGGGGCGACCGGCCGGAAGCGGTCAGGGAAAATTTCACGGTCTTCTGCCGCAGCTTGGGGGTTCGGGCAGAGGACGTGGTGATTTCCGCTCAGGAGCACCACACCCGTCTGTATAACGCCACGGCCGCCGACCGGGGGCGCGGCGTGACGCGGGAACGCGGGTATACCGACATCGACGGCCTGATGACCGACGAGCCAGGCGTGGTGCTGTGCACACAGTACGCGGACTGTGTCCCGCTGTTTTTCGTCGATCCGGTCCGCAAGGTTGTAGCAACCTCCCATTCGGGCTGGAAGGGCACGGTGGCCCGCATCGGCAAGGTGACGGTGGAGCGGATGGCAAAGGATTATGGCTGCCGTCCGGACGATGTGCTGGCCGCGGTTGGTCCCTCTATCGGAAGCTGCTGCTTCGAAGTCGACGAGCCTGTCGCAGCGGCGTTTTCCGCACTTGAAGAGGGGTGCGGATGTGTAAGAGAACGCGGAGAAGGGAAATTCGATGTGGATTTGTGGGAGGTCAACCGCCGTATTCTCCTGTCGTCGGGGATAAAAGCGGAGCATATCGCGGTCACCGATCTCTGTACCCGCTGTCATCCCGACGTGTTCTGGTCCCACCGGGCCGCCGGCCCGGCCCGCGGCAGCCTGGCGGCTTTTATCGCCATAGCCGAATCGTAGGAGGCGGATGTATGCCATATGGAATCACCGACATGGTGCTGTATTTTTTTCTGTATAGTTTTCTCGGCTGGGCACAGGAAACCGTGCAATGCTCCATTCGGGAAAAACGCTTCGTCAACCGCGGATTCCTGAACGGTCCGCTCTGTCCGATATACGGCTGCGGGGCGCTGCTGATTTTCACCTGCCTGCTCCCGATCAAACGCGGAATCGCGTCGCCGTGGCTGTCCGTACCCCTGGTATTCTTGTGCGGGGCGGTGATCGCTTCGGCGCTGGAATACGTCACGTCCTGGGCGATGGAAAAGCTGTTCCACGCCCGCTGGTGGGATTATTCCGATAAAAAATGGAACATAAACGGGCGGATTTGTTTTTGGATTTCGGTTGGCTGGGGCTTGCTGGCGGCGATTTTTGTTTTTGGAATTCAGCCGCTATTCGAAAAGGGAATGCGGGACCTGGCGGCCTGGCAGCCGCTTCTGCCGGTCATCTCGGCGGTGTCCTTTTCCGCCCTCATGCTCGTGGATACGGTCTTCTCCATAAAAGCCGCTCTGTCGATCGGCAACCGCCTCGAAAAACTGGAAAATTTGGGCGGCCTTCTCAAAGAGCATCTGGAAAATCTGGAGCTGCCGACCGAAGATGTCGTGCTGCGGCTGGAAAGTGCCTACGACCGGCTGGCGGAGAAGAAGCAGGGGGTTCAAAACAGCATCCAGTCCCAGCTGAATGTCTGGCGCGCCCTCAGTGCCGACGAAAAGAAGGCACACATCGCGGGACTGGTGGCGGAACTCCAAAAGAAACGGGAAGATCTGTTCCATTCCCGTTTCCAGCAGCGGCGTCTGCTGCACGCCTTTCCGCATATGCGCCGTACCGATGCACAAACGGATGCAGGGAAAACCCGTACCTTCAATGAGCTGCTCGACGAATGGCGGAATCATCTGAAGAAAAAGTAAGCCGGCCTGGGGAAAACGTCCGAACGAAAAGAGCGGACAGCATTTTCAATATGCGCCGATAGAGGCGGCCCCGTTATGGAAAGAAGCGGGGCTGCTTTTTTGGAGGGCGGACGGCCGGATTCGCATCCGCGCGGATCCGGCTGTCTCGTTCCCTCTCCCCTGCCGGAACTTTAACAAACAAAGAAGGCCGATACCCACATACGTGGGTATCGGCCTTCCGGTTTGGATGAATACGCTTTGGGACGAGTCTGAGTCCCGGTAAGTTTCACGGTTTATCTCAATACATACCGTCCATTCCGGCGGGCGCAGAAGGCGCGGCCGGGGCCGGTTCTTTCTTGTCGGTCACGAGGGACTCGGTCGTCAGCACCATCGCGGCCACCGAAGCGGCGTTCTGGAGAGCAGAACGGGTCACCTTGGTCGGATCGACGATACCGGCGGAGAACATATCGACATACTCTTCCTTGGCAAAGTCGAAGCCGTAGTTGACCTTGTTCGCGGTGAGGATCTTGTCGATGATGACGCTGCCTTCGAGACCCGCATTCGCCGCAATCTGACGCAGCGGCTCCTCGAGCGCTTTCTTCACGATCTTGACACCAGTTTTCTCGTCGCCCTCAGACGCCGCCAGCATGGCTTCGAGAGCCTTGGAGGCACTGATCAGCGCCACACCGCCGCCGGCCACCAGACCTTCTTCGACAGCCGCCTTGGTCGCGGACAGGGCATCTTCGATGCGCAGCTTCTTTTCCTTCATTTCGATCTCGGTCGCAGCGCCGACCTTGATGACCGCTACGCCGCCGGCCAGTTTAGCCAGCCGCTCCTGCAGCTTCTCACGGTCGAAATCGGACGTGGTCGTCTCGATCTGCGCACGGATCTGGGACACGCGGCTCTTGATCTGCTCGCCGTCGCCCATACCGTCGACGATGATGGTGTTTTCCTTCTGGACCTTGACCTGACGGGCGCGGCCCAGCATATCCATCGTGGTCTCTTTGAGATCCAGGCCGAGCTCTTCCGAGATCACCTGGCCGCCGGTCAGGATAGCGATATCCTGCAGCATCTCTTTGCGGCGATCACCGAACCCGGGCGCTTTGACGGCCACGCAGGTGAAGGTGCCGCGCAGACGGTTGACGATCAGGGTGGAGAGAGCCTCGCCCTCGACATCCTCAGCGATGATGACCAGTTTCTTGCCCGCCTGCAGAATCTGCTCGAGAAGGGGCAGGATATCCTGGATATTGGAGATCTTCTTATCGGTGATGAGGAGATAGGCGTCGTCGATGACAGCTTCCATCTTCTCGGTGTCGGTGACCATATAAGGCGTGATATAGCCGCGGTCGAACTGCATGCCCTCGACAACCTCGGTGTAGGTCTCGGCGGTCTTGGATTCCTCGACCGTGATGACGCCGTCAGCCGAAACCTTCTCCATCGCTTCCGCGATCAGCTTGCCGATGAAAGCATCGCCGGCCGAAATGGTCGCGGCGGACGCGATATCCTCCGAACCGCTGACCTTCTTGGAATTCTTCTTGACTTCCTCGACCACCGCGTCGACAGCCGTCTGGATGCCCTTCTTGACACCCATGGGATTCGCGCCGGCCGCCACGTTCTTCATGCCTTCCCGGATGAGCGCCTGCGCCAGCAGGGTGGCGGTGGTGGTACCGTCGCCGGCCACGTCGTTGGTTTTGGTGGAGACTTCCTTGACGAGCTGGGCGCCCATGTTTTCGAACGCATCCTCCAGCTCAATCTCCTTGGCGATGGTCACGCCGTCATTCGTAATCAGCGGAGCACCAAATTTCTTGTCCAGAACCACGTTGCGGCCGCGCGGCCCCAGGGTGATTTTCACGGTATCGGCCAGCTGGTCAACACCCGACTGGAGCGCCTTGCGGGCTTCCTCTCCAAACAAAATCTGTTTTGCCATAGCGGTTTACCTCCTACAATCTCGATTACTCTACAATGGCCAGGATGTCGCTTTGCCGGACGATGGTGTATTCGACACCGTCCATCTTCACTTCGGTGCCGGAATACTTGCTGGTGATCACCCGATCCCCGGCTTTGACGTACATCGTCACGTCCTTGCCGTCGACGTTGCCGCCGGGGCCGACCGCCACGACTTCGGCCACCTGGGGCTTCTCTTTTGCCGAGCCCGCCAGGATAATGCCGCTCTTCGTCGTCTCTTCGGCTTCCACCATTTTGATGACCACTCTGTCTGCCAGAGGCTTCATCGTCATAACTTTCATCCTCCTTAGAGTCTTGTACTAGATTTAGCACTCCGCCGTTTTGAGTGCTAAATCTATTTTATCCCGAAAACTGGAAAAATCAAGAGGGAAATGCCCGTTTTCATGAGATTTCATAATTTTTTTACAATTGAGCCGGACAGGGCTCGGGGTCTTTGGCTTCCGGAGGCTGGAATCCGGCCTTCCGTTCCCATGCATGACCATGGAACCGCAGGACAAAAGCGATCACGCGGCAGGCCCAATCGACGATCATGGCGCACCAGACGCCCACGGCCCCCATATGCAGCCCGAATGCCAGGATATAACTGAGCACGATGCGGAACAGCGCCATGGACGCAATGGACACCACCATGGTATAGCGCACGTCGCTCGCCGCCCGCAGAGCGTTCGGCAGTGTGAACGAGGCCGGCCAGAGCAGTATCCCCGCCCCCGCATGGATAAAAATCAACAGGGACGCGAGCTCTGAGGTCGCGCTGGAGATGTTGTAAAGGCGCAGAAGCAGCGGCAGAGACAGCAGAATGACCGCGTTGAGCACTCCGGCAACAAGATAGGTGACGCCGAGCAGCTTTTTGGTATACCGGCGGGCCTGCCGGTAATCCCCGGCGCCCACGCACTGCCCCACCACCGTAATCATCGCCAGGCCGATCGCCTGCCCCGGAATACAGCCGAGGGCGCACAGATTATTCGCCACGGCGTTGGCGGTGATCTGGACGGTGCCGAAGGTGGTGATGATGCTCAGCACCAGGATCCGCCCCATCTGGAACAGGCTGTTTTCCAAGCCGTTCGGCACGCCGATATGTAGGATTTTGCGGATGAGACGCCACTGGATCCTCCATTTGGCCCTCCAATCCAGAAAAATCTCACGGCTGGGGTTGGCCAGCAGGATCAGCAGCGCCACGGCGGCCAGGGCGCGGGAGATCAGGGACGGAAGCGCCACGCCCGCGACCCCCATATGGAAGCCGTATATCAGCACCGCGTTGCCGCCGATGTTCAGGATATTCATCCCGACCGCGATAATCATCGACGTGCGGGAGTCCCCCATCGAGCGGAACAGCGCGGCACAGGCGTTATACACCGCGATAAAGGGGTAAGATATGGCCGAAATGGAGAAATAGGTCAGGGCGCTCTGCATCACATCGTCGTCGATCCGGCCGAATACCAGGCGGAGCATAGGCCGCTGACAGAACAGCACCACCGTCATGAGCAGCACCGACAGCGCCAGCGACACGATCAGCAGCTGTCTCACCGATTCCCGCGCGCCCTCCTTGTCTTTGGCCCCGAGCATCTGGGCCGTCACCACCGCGCCCCCAGTGGCGAGGGCAGACATCAAATTGATGAGCAGGACGTTGAGCATATCGACGAGCGACACGCCCGACACCGCCGCCTCCCCCGCCACCGACACCATCATCGAATCGGCCATGCCCACGGCCACGGCGAGAAACTGCTCCACAATCAGAGGCAATATCAGCCTGATCAGCGCTTTTCTGGTGAATAAGGCACCCGCTTCATCCGGTTTTGCTCTCATGATCCCGACCCCTTTGCCGCTTTCCCGCGGCGGTGATGCATACCATTTTGATTCAAGCGCGGTAATAGATATACAGCTGGCATTTGAGCATGCCGTTATAGAGCTTACGGCGCTTGTCGGCCTTCCGTCCGAACAGGGTTTCAAATTCCTCGTGAGGACTGATAACGGCATACGTCCAGCCCTTCTTCGGCTGAAACACCTGCCCCATCAGGCGGTAGAGTCCTTCCGCCGCCTGCACGTCGAGCAGACGCTCTCCATAAGGCGGGTTGCAGAGCACCACGCCGCTGTCACCCTGCGGGACAAAAGTGCGCAGATCCCGGACAGAGCTCCGGACGCAGTCCCCTACTCCGGCTTTCTCTGCGTTTTCCAGCGTCAACCGGACGGCGTCGGGGTCGACATCCCCGCCGATGGCTGCGTATTTTTTGTCCGCGAGCACCTGGTCCTTGGCCGCGCGGCGCTCCTCTTCCCAGATACGGGCGGACACCGCGCCCCACTGCATGGCGGCAAACCGCCGCCGGACGCCCGGGGCGATCCGTTTGGCCGCGAGCGCGGCCTCGATGAGCAGCGTACCCGACCCGCAGCAGGGATCGATCACCTGATCGGCCAGCCTGGCGCGGGTAAGATCCACGATCGCGGCGGCCAGAGTTTCCTTGATGGGGGCGCCGCCGGCATTGGCCCGGTATCCCCTTTTGTGCAGGCCGGGGCCGGTGGTATCGAGCAGGAGCGTCGCCTCATCTTTGAGCAGGGTGAACTGCACCTGCACCGTCGGGCCGCTCTCCTCAAACCAAGACAGGCCATAAACGCTTTTCAGCCGTTCCACAATGGCCTTCTTGATGATGGACTGGCAGTCGGGCACGCTGTGCAGCGCGGAATTGAGGGACCACCCCTTGACCGGGAACGCGTCCTTCTTCCCGATCCAGTTCTCCCACGGCAGGGCGCGCACCCCCTGGAACAGCTCCTCGAAGGTGCGGGCGGCAAAACTCCCCATATGGATCTGGATCCGCTCCGCGTACCGTGAGCCGATATTGGTCCGGGCCAGCATCTCCGGTCCGCCCGAGAAGAGGACGCGGCCGTTCTGAACGCGGACATTCTCCGCGTTCATCCGTTTGAGTTCGTCCCCCAAAATTCCCTCGATGCCAAACAGGCAGGGGGCTGCAAATTCCCATTTTTCCATTCCGACGCCGTTCCTTTCTGGAATATCGGCCGCCTGACGGCGGCCGGCCGACTGAAACATCCATCTATTCCCAAAAAGGGACGGCCGCGCCGCCGCGGCCGTCCGCTCTATTGTCCACGATTATTCTGCATCGGGCTCGAGAAGCCCGTAATCCCCGTCCCGACGGCGGTAAACCACATTGATTTCACCGGTTTCCCCGTTGCGGAACATATAAAACTGATGCCCGATCAAATTCATCTGTAAAATGGCCTCTTCCACGTCCAGAGGCTTGACCGGGAAGGATTTGGATTTGACGATATGGAACTCCTCTTCATATCCTTCCGGGCTGTCGGCGGGCACGTCATCGAACGCGTGAACCCGCAGCCGTTTTTCCAGCCGCGTTTTATTCTTCCGAATCTGCCGCAGCAGCACATCCATCAAACGGTCGACCGCCTCGTTCGGATCCTCCGAGGCATCTTCGGCACGGAACACCATGCCGTTGTAACGGATGGTGATTTCCACCCGCATCAGACTGCGTTCACTGGTCACGGTCACGTCGGCCTTGGCATCGGATTCAAAGAACTTATCCATCTTGGAGAGCTTGGCTTCGGTGCGCTCTGTAAAGGACGGGCGAAGAGTGCATTTCCTGCCGGTAATCTTTACCTTCATACGATTCACTCCTATCCTTTTTCATGGGTCCGGACCTCCTCCCGCCGGGAAGAGTTCCTATTCTTAGTATACCAGAATTCCCCATGAAAATAAACAAGGAAATGTGAATGTTTTGAGGCCGGACTCCACTTACAGGACCATCGACGCGTGCCGCGTGACATGACAGCCCACATTGACCGCGACCGGCAGCCCCGCGATATGGGTGGGATAGGTCTCGATCGCCACGCCAAGCGCTGTCGAAACCCCACCGAAGCCCTGCGGGCCGATATTCAGTTCGTTGACGAGCCGGAGAGCGTCCCGTTCCATCTCGGCGTAATAGGGATCGGGATGCGGCCGGTCGAGCGGCCGGCAGAGCGCCCGCTTCGCCAGACAGGCGCAGAGCTCAAAATCTCCGCCGATCCCCACGCCAAGAATCATCGGCGGACAGGGATTGCTCCCCGCCTCTTTCGCCGCCCGGACGATGCACTCGAGCACCTGTTCCCGGCCGGACGCCGGCGTCAGCATAAAGATCCGGCTCATATTTTCGCTGCCGAACCCTTTGGGGGCCACCATCAGCTCGAGCCGGTCCCCCTCCGTCAGCTCCACATGCAAGACGGCAGGCGTATTGTCCCCCGTATTGACCCGCCGCAGCGGATCCCCCACGACGGAGCAGCGAAGCAAGCCCTCGGTGTAGCCCCGGGACACCCCGCGGTTGACGGCATCCCGGAGAAGGCCGCCGGTGATATGAACGTCCTGCCCCAGGCGAACGAACACCACCGCCATGCCGGTATCCTGACAAACGGGCAGGCCGAGTTCCTCGGCCGCGTCGAGATTGTCCTCCAAATCCCGCATGATATCCCGGGCCAGCGGCGCCGTTTCCCGGCCGGCCGCGCCGCGTACCGCGCGGCAGACGTCCGCAGGCAGACGCCGGTTTGCCTCGATGCACAAATCTCGCACCGCTTCTTCAATAGCGGAGACCGCGATATCCCGCATGGAGAAATTCCTCCTTTATGACATCTTTTCCTTTACAACACCCGGACGCCTGCGGCGAACACCGCGGACGGCTTGGCCATGACACTGAGCGGATCGCCCGGGAACAGCACCAGATCGGCGTCCTTGCCTGGAGCGATCGACCCCACACGATCGTCGAGGCCACACAGGCGGGCCGGCCAGAGAGTGACGGCCTTCAGGGCCGCCTCATGAGGCAGGCCTTCCCGGACCGCCAGTCCCGCACACAAAGCGAGATACTGCTGCGGGATCACGGGATGATCGTTGATGATCGCGATCTCCACACCGGCGGCATAGAGGATGCCGGGGTTCGCGGGGGTCAGGCGGCTGAGCTCGGGCTTGCTGCGGTCGCACAGCAGCGGCCCGCAGAGCACCCGCATTCCTTCCGCAGCCAAAATATCCGCCGCAAGATGCGCCTCGGTTCCGTGGACGATGACGGCCTGCAGATGAAACTCTTTCGCCAGCCGGGCGGCAGTGAATATGTCGTCGAGGCGGTGGGCATGGAAATGAACCGGAAGCTCTCCGCGCAGGACCGGCAGCAGCGCCTCGCACTTGGCGTCGTATTCCGGCTCGTCCACATCGGGATCGTTATTCGCCCGGTCCTTGTCGTCCCCATACCGCTTGGCTTCGAGCAGCTGTTCCCGGATGATCGCCGCGGTGGCCATGCGGGTGACGGGCGTCTGGCTTTTCCCATGATAGGTGGTTTTCGGATTTTCTCCCAGCGCCATTTTCATCGCAAGCGGCGCCTTAAGCACCATGTCGTCGATGCGGCAGCCGTAGGTTTTCATGGCAACCGACTGTCCGCCGATGGGATTGGCGCTGCCCGGCCCCGTGACGACGGTGGTCACGCCCGCTTCGAGCGCCTCCCGGAAACAGCGGTCCTGGGGATTGACCGCATCCACCGCCCGCATCTGGGGTGTGGCGGGATCGGTGTCCTCATTCCCGTCGTCCCCTTCAAAACCCAGGCCGTCCTCCCACATGCCGATGTGGGAATGGGCATCGATCAGACCCGGAAGGAGCCAGCCGCCCCCGGCGTCCAGCACATCCCCCTGCGTCATAGGCGCCGCCGTCATGGGGCCGACGGAGGCGATCCGGCCATCCCGCACATCGACATAGCCGTCTTCAATAACCGGGGCATCCATCGGGAACACCCGCGCGTGCACAATCCGCATACGCCGCCTTCTTTCAAAGAAAGGGCAGGACGCGCGGGAGATTTCCCCTGCTCGCCCTGCCTGTTACTTGTTCGGATTATTTCGAACCGCCGCCGCGGCGGGAGAAGCCCCCGTGCTTGCCGTCGACGGAGCGTTTGAGGTCCAGCATTTTCTCGTCGCTGGTCTGCTTGAACTTGGACATCATGTCCTCAAAACTGCTGCTGTCCGAGCGGGAGGGCTGCCATTCAAATCCGCCCGGCCGGCCGGGAGAGACCGCACGCGCGGTCCGCGGAGCCGGATCCACAGCCTTTTTCATCGACAGGCTGACCTTGCCATCCTCGCCGATGTTCAGGATTTTGACCTTGACCATCTGGTTTTCCGTGACGTAATCTCGGATTTCCTTGACATACGTGGGCGCCACCTCGGATATATGGACCATTCCGGTCTTGCCGCCCGGCAGTTCCACGAAGGCTCCGAATTTCGTGATCCCCGTCACTTTGCCCTCAACAACCGCTCCAACTTCCAGTGCCATATGCGTGCGTTTTCCCCCTACAGCTTTTTTTATGTATCAGTCGCCCGGAACCTCGATAATGATGGTTTCGTTCGGCTTGGTCAACCCTTTCTTGCGGGCCTGCTGCTCCTGATAGGTTTCATAGTTGTCGCTTTTATTCTGCAAATCTTCGTTGACGCGCTGATATGCCGCGATTTGCTGGTCGATCCCGTCAATCTTTTTCTGGCTTTCAACAATCTGAAATTGAAGCTGGATCAGCATGACGATCACGTACACAGAAAACGCGAGCAGCGCGATCCGAAGAAAAATGCTTTTCTTCTTTTTCACGGCTCTCATACGACTTGATTCCCTTCTATGTAAAGGCCGTCCCTGTTGGTTTTCTATTCTTTTTGATTATACAATACGGATAGGGGCCGTTGCAAGACCTTTTTGATATTTCTGCCGATTTTTTTAAAGAAACCGGATATTGGGCGCCCGATCTTGGCCAAAAGCCGTCCCAAGGCGGCAAGGGGGCGCTTTACCAGCTTCCAAAGCAGACGGAACGGAAAAAAAATCGCTTTCCACAGCATCTTCCAAAGCCACAAAATCGCGGCGATCACCTGCTTTGCGCAGCGCATCACCGCCCGGCCGACAGTGAAATAATAGGCCGTGAACCCGGTGACGAGACCCAGAAACAAATAAAAGCGCAGCTCTCCGCCGGTCACGGCCAGGGCGAAGAGAAAGGTGATGACACTACTGAGCGTAAAATACAGGAGATCCTGGAAAAAAATCACCCGGGCGGAAGGCCGCATCATCAGCCGTATCACCCGGAACACATCGTAAAACGCCCCCAGCAGGAACCCAAGCCCTCCGGCCAGAAACAGCTCCTGCAGCTGGCCGCTGTTAGTAATCCCCATCGGCAACGGCTCCTTTACTTAAACAGCCGACCAAAAAAGCCGCCGGAACGGGAATGCACCTCCGCGTAGCTCAGGGACTGGATGGACCCCTCCAGCGTCAGTTCCCCCGTCTCCACATTCAGACGGTTGATATGCAGCCCCTCCCCCTTGACCGTCAGCTCCCCAAGATCGGTGTAAATGATCACCGTCAGTTCGTCAAAGCTGTCCACATCCGACACGCCCGAAACCGTCAGAGCCCGTCGGTCTTCGAGCACGAGATGATGGGGCATCGCCTGAATGGCTTTTGAAGCTTCCTCTTTCATGCCGGCTCCTCCTTACCTTGTCATAATTCCATTCTATGAGAGGATCGGACGGTTTATGCGGACACCGCACACGAAGAGGAAAAGGGCCGGCAAAAAACATCCCCGGAGAAGCCGCCGCTTCTCCGGGGATGTGGATACTGTATGACATAAATTCGGGTTTATTCAAGCGAAAAAGCGGTTAAATCGCCGTTTTCTCCGACAGCCGCTCTAAAACCCCTCAGGAATTGAGCAAACGGTACAGCAGCGCCGCATCGTTTTTCGCCACGGTTTCCTGAACCGAGACGATCTCGGCTTTCAGCTCCCGCGCTCCCAGGGACAGGCAGAGCACGTCGCCCGGCTTTACCTCATAGGAAGCTCTCGCCGCTTTGCCGTTGACCAGCACCCGTCCGGCATCGCACGCTTCGTTTGCAACCGTCCGGCGCTTGATCAAGCGGGACACTTTCAGGTATTTGTCCAGCCGCATCGTGATCTCTCCTCTACTCGATATCCCATACTCGGCATGGGTCTTTATAAACGCATAGGAGCCGTCCTGCACGGACGGCTCCTAAGTAAGGGATTTCGCCAATGACGACGGACTTACTTCGCCACCGCATCCTTAAAGGACTTGCCAGCCTTGAAAACGGGCTGCTTGGAAGCCGGAATGACAATGGCTTCCTTCGTGCGGGGATTGCGGCCGGTGCGGGCTTCGCGGGCACGCACTTCGAAGGTTCCAAAGCCCACCAGCTGGACCTTGTCACCGGAAGAAACGGCTTCGACAACGGATTCCAGAACAGCGGAAACGGCTTTCTCGGCGTCCTTCTTGGACATCCCGGTTTTCTCGGTCACAGCAGCGATCAGTTCGACTTTGTTCATGATGAAACCTCCATTACTTTTTATATCCCAGCGGGGATGATTCCTCGCGCGGATCCAATTGTTTAGCCTCGTCCCACAGCGCATCCATCTCCGCAAGGGACGCGGCGGCCAGATCGATGTTCCGGTCTTTCGCCAGCTCCTCCACCCGGGCAAACCGGCGGATGAACTTATCAGTCGAGGCAGTCAGCGCCTGTTCGGCATCGGTGTGCAGGAAGCGGGACACGTTGACGGCGGAGAACAGCAGGTCTCCCAGCTCCTCCTCGACCGCTGCGGCGTCCTGCGACGCGAGCGCGTCTTTGAACTCCGCGGTTTCGCTGTCGAGCGCCTCCAAAGCCCCGGAGATATCCGGCCAGTCGAACCCCACCCGTTTGGCGCGGTTCTGTACCTTCGCCGCCCGCATGAGCGCGGGCAACGACCGCGGCACTCCCTCGAGCAGTTCGGCCTGCGTTTTGCCGCCCTTGGTCTGCCGCTTGATGGCATCCCAGTTTTTAAGCACCTGTCCCGTTCCGTCCACGGTGATCTCCCCGAAGACATGGGGGTGCCGGACGATCAGTTTTTTGCAGATCCCGTCCACGACGTCGGCAAAAGCGAAGGTGCCCTGTTCCTCCTCGATCCGGGAATGGAACACCACCTGGAGCAGCACGTCGCCGAGTTCTTCCTTGAGACCGTCGGTATCCCGCTGGCGGATCGCCTCGAGCGCCTCATGTGTCTCTTCCAGAAAATCGGTGAGGATGCTTTCGTGTGTCTGCTCCCGATCCCAGGGACAGCCCCCGGGAGAGCGCAGCAGCGCCATGATCGCCAGCAGATCGTCGACCGTATACCGGTCCTTGGTTGGGAACGAGACAGCCATATGCCTTCCTCCGCATCGGAGACTCCGCGTCACACCGTGTTTAGAAAACCCGACGTTCTTTGCGGAACATCCCTATATTAACCTATCTGATTTCCTTTTTCAAGAACTTTGTGCAATTTTTTCTTTGAAACGAAGCCCAAAAAGGCAAATATTTGGTTTCAAGACGTGATTTCCTGGTGATTTTGCCAGTTTCCACCAGTTTATCGCGCGAGAATGTTTTTTACGGCCTCTGAGACCTTGGCCCTCACCTGGTCGATGTCGAGAGTGAGGAAAACACCGTCCCGATACACCACACGGCCATCCACCATCGTCAGGCATACGGCCCCGCCGTTTGCCGCATACACCAGATTGGACAGAGCCGCGTGGCAGGGGGTCATGACCGGCGTCTCCATATCCACCATCACGAGATCCGCCTGATAGCCGGCGGCAATGTCCCCCGTCGTTTCCCGTCCCTGGGACAGAGCTCCGGCCCGGGTTGCCATATAGAAGGTTTCCGAAGCCGGCAGGGCGAGCGGATCCCGCGCCACGCCCTTAGCCAGCAGAGAGGCGGTGCGCATCTCCTCGAACATATCCAACGCGTTGTTGCTGGCGGCCGAGTCGGTCCCGATGGCAACCGGAATGCCAAAGCCGCGCAGTTTCGTCACCTGCGCCACGCCGCTGGCGAGTTTGAGGTTGCTTTTGGCGCAGTGGGCTACCGTGGCCTCTCCCGCGTGGGCGATGATCTCCATATCCGCGTCGGTCAGCCAGACGCCGTGCGCCAGCGTGACCGGATTTTCGAGCACACCGGTATCCCGAAGAACCTGTGTGGGCGTTTTTCCGTGGCGTCCGACGCATTCGAGCTGTTCTTTCCGGGTCTCGGCCAGGTGCACCTGCATACGCGCACCGCTTTCCGCGGCGAGAGCCGCCGCGTCATACAGGATATCGGGACGGGTGGTGTATTCGGAATGAGGTGCCACATCGATGCGGATGCGGCCCTCCCCCGCCCCATGCATGGATGACAGAAGATCCCGGATCTCCCCGTAAGCGGGCAGATCCCGGAAAGCTTTCGATGGGTCAAAACAGCTGATGCCGCGGCCGATATTTGCTTTGATGCCGCAGGTCAGGGCCGCCTCAGCGATGCGGTCACAGAAATAGTACATATCGCTGAAGGAGGTCGTGCCCGAGGCGAGCATCTCGGCCATGCCGAGCAGACTGCCCCAATAGACGTCCTCCCCTGTCAGTTTGTCCTCAAACGGAAAAATCCGCTTCGTCAGCCAGGTATCGAGAGGCAGATCGTCGCCGTATCCCCGCATCAGGGTCATAGCGACATGGGTATGGGCATTGACAAGGCCCGGCATCAGCAGCCGGCCACGGCCGTCCACCCGTTCACCTTCCGCCTGCTCCGGCTTTTCAGGGCCCACATAGGCAATCTGCGCCCCCTTTACCACCACGGTCTGATGCGGATGGAGCGTGCCGTCGGCACGGACCACCAGAATATCGTCAAACCACATCCGCGCTGCCCCCTTAAATCACCTCAATGATGCTTTTCATGAGCGAGCAGAAGGTTCCGGCCACGGCGGCCGCGTTCTGCGTCACCTCCTGATCGCTCACCTTGACGCCCGGCTTCATGCCGGCGGCGAGATTTGTGATGCAGGACAAGCCGAGCACCGCCATGCCGCATTGGCTGGCTGCAATCGCCTCGGCAACCGTCGACATGCCGACCGCGTCGCCCCCGAGCGCGCGGACCGCGCGGATTTCAGCCGGCGTTTCGAACTGCGGGCCGGCCATATAGAAATATACGCCTTCCCGCAGCGGAATGGCCAGTTCCTCCGCGCAGCGGCGGGCCTTTGCGGCCAGAACGGGCGAGTAGGTGTGGGTCATATCGAAAAAGCGCTCACCGAACCGGGGGTCGATCTCTCCCCTGGCCGGGCTTTCCGCACAGAGTTTAATATGATCGGTGATGAGCATCAAGTCCCCCACCCGAAACGATTCGTTCACGCCTCCGGCGGCATTGGTCAGCACGAGCTTTTTCACTCCGAGCAGATACATCACCCGTACGTAGAAGGTCACGGTCTCCATATCGTAACCCTCATAATAATGAAAGCGGCCGGACAGCACGGCCACGGGACGGCCGGATAAACGCCCGACGATGAGCTTCCCCGCGTGGGATTTCACTGTTGAACGGGGAAATCCCGGAATCTCCGCATAGGGGATAATCACCGGATCCTGCACATCTCCGGCCAGCCGCCCGAGCCCGGACCCCAGAACCAGACACACCTCGGGCAGGGGGGAGATCGACTTTCCCAGCCGTTCCCGGATAAACGCCGCCGCTTTTTCATGCTCTGCAAAAGAAATGGCCAACTGTTCTCACCCTCTGTCAAAGAAATAGGGGTTCACTCCGGAACCCCTACTCTGGTTATTTCTGTTCGTCTTCCGTTTTTTCTTCTGTCTTTTCTTCCTTTACCGGACGTTCGAGCTTCGATCCGCACTTTTTGCAGAAGAGCGAATCGTCGGTGTTGACGGTGCTGCACACCTTGCAGCAAACGGCGTTCCGGTATTCGAGCACCTTCGCGCGCAGCGCGTCGAGTTTGGCGTATTGATCATCCACCTTGGCGACGCATTCGTCCACCATGGAAGACACGTCCTCACCGGCTTTTTTCCCATCATATACCAACCGGCCGAGGCCTTCCAGAATCGACGTGATTTCCCGCTCGGTATCCGCCATCTCCATCTTCAGCTTCGTCACTTCCACAAAATCCGAGGTTTTCTTTCCCGCGGATTCTGCGACGTTCCGGGCTTTGCACAGCACATCTTCAAATGTTCCCATCAATCTCAGGCTCCTTTCGCTCTGTGATAGCTTCATTATAGACGATATTTCCAGCAAATTCAATAAACAATATATGAACAAGCCTTAAGAATACAGGCCTCCGCCCAAAAATTCGCGCAGAAGGGAATCCTGCGGCACAAATTCGGCCGGCAGGGCGGCGAATCCCGTGAGCGCTTCGATCAAATGGTCGATCACGTCCCGGTTCGGGACCTCGGCCGGAACTTCGCGCAGCAGAGGCAGCAAAGCCGTCCCCAGCACGCACGGTTCATAGGCGTGGGTGGTATCGATCACCGCGTCGGCCGTATCCACATAGGGAAACATATAGAGATTCTCTCCCCGCACCACCTGCGGCCACATGCGCAGCGTGTTTTCCAGGGAGCTGCTGCGGAATTTGTAATCCCGCAGCATCCGCCGGACCAGGCGGATATCCCGCCGCTTGAGCCATTTGTCGCTGCCGTTGTACACGGGGGTGACGGTGTTGATGAACACTTTGTACAGGCTGTCCCCCGACAAATGCTCTTCAAATACCGGATTGAGCGCGTGGATGCCCTCGAAAATCACGACCGATTCGGGGCCGATGCACAGCGGCCGTGTCTCGACGGCGGGACGTCCCGCGATGAAGTCGAACAGCGGCAGCTCGGTGCGGCCCTTCTCAATGATCTCCTGCATGCAGATCTGGAGCTGGTCCAGATTGAGCGCTTCGAGCGCCTCATAATCATAGTTGCCGTTCTCGAGAAGGGGGGCCTGCTCCCGCCCCCGATAGAAATCATCGAGAGACACCGTGTGGGCCTCCACCGCGAGTTCCCGCAGAGAATCCCGCAGCAGCAGCGCCGTCGTGGTTTTGCCCGACGAAGTGGGCCCGCACAGCATGACGATTCTGCGCCCGCGCAGCCCCGCGGCGAGATGCCGCGCCAAACGGGCGACTTCCCCCGCATAGCGGGCGTCCTCCTCTTCTACAAAGGCCGGCGCGTCCTGGAGCGCCCGCCGGTTGATATCCTCCAGCAGCAGCTGCCGCCGTTCCACAAACGATTTCATGCCCTGTCCTTTCCCGGGATCGATCCTCAGAAGCGTCCCACCCGCTTTTTCCAGCATTTCCATCAACGTGCCGCACTATACGAGCCTTCTCACGAAGGCCGCTTCTTCCAGTATATTCTATATGGTCCATCTTCGATAATCTAGTACAAATTTATGAACATTTTCTGCGTTCCGGATCGATCCAACCACAAAAAACGGATATTCCCCGCGGGGAATATCCGTCTGTGTACATAGGAAGGCATTTATCGAAACACATCGCAGATGCCAATATCAGCACAATCAAAAATGCGTGCGCTTTTGTCCGGATTGACTGCAATAATCGTACCCGCCTGCTCGATCGCGCAGGTATGCTGAACGGCACCGGAGATCCCAATCGCCACATATACGGCCGGCCGAATCGTTTTTCCGGTCAGTCCGACCTGATACTCATACGGAACGAGACCTGTATCCACCAGAGCGCGAGACGCTGCCAAGCCGTATCCCCGGCGTTCCGCCCAATCCCGGATTTGAGGGAACTGCGCCGCCGCGCCGGCCCCCACCCCCACTATGACCTGCTCGCCGACGGCTCCAACGGGCCGGACCGTGGCCATTTGGGGCTTCCGGTGACAGACGACCGTGGCGATGAGGCTGCCGCCGAAAGCCGGCCGCACCATTTGAAGAGACTGTCCGTCGACGGCAAAATCGGTGCAGTCCGCGCATAATCCGGTTCTCAGCAGCGCCGCCACCTGAGGGGCGGTACGACGTCCCCACAGGCCGCCGTCCCACAGCACCACGTCCGGTTTTTCCCGTCGTATCCGCACCGCCAGGCCAAGAGGCGTATCCTCCTCGAGTATCCGGACACGCTCCGCGATTCGGTGAGCCCACTCTGCAGCGCCTGTTCCCACGCAAAACACCTCCGGGAGCTTGGGTCCGCTGATCCGGGGCTCGTTTTTCTCCGCAGGCTTTTCCAATGCCTCCGTTATGATATCGTCCAGCCGCTCCAGGCGGACAAAGCGGCAGCGGCGCAGGCCGGTTTGGCATTCCCGGGTCTTCAGCACTCTGGTGGGGGACCCCTTCAGGCCGCATCGCTCCGGATCCGCTCCCAACACAGCCGCATCCCACAGTTCCGCATCCTTCCGGCCGGCTCCCAGGCGCGGAAAACGCAGCGCCGCGATACGTTCCACCGTCAAAAGCGCTGGCAGAGAGGCGGATTCTTCTCCAAACCGGGACGTACACCGGACGCGTTGATCCTGCACATCCAGCTCCAGTACATTGGTGATCACCGGAATCCCCAGCAAAGCGGCCAAAGCCGGACCCGTCTGGGCCGTATCTCCGTCCGTGCTCTGCCGGCCGCACAATATCAGATCGGCACCCAGTCTCTGTACGGCCAGAGACAGCACATAGGCGGTCGCCAAGGTATCCGCTCCGGCGAACGCGCTGTCCGAGAGCAGCACCGCCCGGGTGACGCCCAACCTGGTCAACGCTTCGAGCGGCTCACGGCAGGAGGTCCGGCCCATGCAGACCACGGCCACCTCGGTGTTCCGGTCCGCATCCCGGAGCTTCAGAGCGCATTCCAGCGCACTGGCGTCAAAAGGGCTCAGCTCCCCGTCCACCAGTTTGACACATACCACGATCTGCATAGCGTCCTCCTTCAATCCCGATGCAACCGGACGCCCTGTGATTGCAGTCCGGCCTGCAGCGCTTCCACCGGCAGACGGGAAAAGGATGCGTCTGCGGATTTTTGAGAGTCATCCAGGGTCAACAAAGCCGCGGCTGTTCCCGCCGCCTGTCCCGTTACGGCACAGGCCGGGATCACCCGGGTGATATCCCACATGGCGTCGGTCACGGAGATACAGCGCCCCGCCGTTATGAGATTGCGGAGCTTCCGCCCATACAGACACCGGAATGGGAGCTCATAAACCGGCCCCGGACGGCGCCAGTCCCCGATCATCCCGATGCTGTCCGTATAGGTCCGGTCCGCCCCATCGTCCGGAGTACAGACCCCCTCCAGCCGCCTGGTCATCCGCACCTGGGGAATCGAGGACAGCGCAGTGAGATGATGAGCGGGCCCCACCTCTCCTTTGGATAAAAAATCCGCCAAGGTCATCCGGTGGGAATCCATCGTCATCCGGCTGAGCTCCCGTCCGTCCACCCCGCCGTACCGCAGAGCAGACGCAGGTTCGGGTTCCGTCTTATATTTGTCGGGAATATCGGCAGCACCCAGGGTTTTCAGACCGAGTCCAGACCCCGACTGCTCGTAATACCAACCGGCCAGCCGATTTCCCTGTCCGAACAGAGCCGTATCCTCCCCCGCCAGCCGGCAGACGTCGGCGTCTCCCGTGGCGTCCACTATCGCGCCGCCTTTCCAGGCCAGGCGCCCGGATTTATTTTCGGTTATCAGCGCGTCCAGCCGGCCGTTCCGGGTTATCGCCCCGCATACCGCTGTTCCGTATAGAATATCCACACCGGCCTCGGCCAGCAGCTGCTCACAGAGGATGCCGAATACCGGCGCGCTGTAGCGCACACTGAACCGCTTGCGGCGTTTCTCCTCTCCGGATCCGTTTTCCAGCCAGGCTTTGGGATATCCCGCCTCGCAGCCGTACCGGACCGACAGACGGAGCATCTCCTCCGCAATTCCAAAGCTCACCTGGGTTCCCAGGCCGTCGCACAGAGGCAGGAAAATCGTCACCAACCCCAGGGTAGCCAGTCCGCCGGGCAGGAATTCCCGTTCCAGCAGCATCGTTTTGGCCCCGGATCTGGCGGCAGCCAGAGCAGCGGCGACGCCGGCAATTCCGCCCCCCGCCACGATCACGTCCGCCGCACCCGCTACCGGCACCTGTCTTTCCGGTTCTCGAATCGTCTCCATCGGGTTCACCCCATCTGCCGGTAAATCGGCTCCAGCGCGTCGTGGATCTGCCGATATACCGGATATAAGGCCGCATACCGCTCGGTATTGTCCGGATTGGGCCGGGTGAAGCCGGCCGCCTTTCCGCAGATGCCCGCCGCCGTTCGGAAATCCGGAAACACCCCCGCCGCCACGCCGGCCAGCATGGCGGAACCGAAGGAGGAATCGCTGTTTTCCATCTGCCTCAGCGATATCCCCAGCATATCCGACAGAATCTGCCGCCACAAGGGGCTGGAAGCCCCACCGCCGATGACCGCCGCCTCGTTTTCATGAGGAATCCCCAGCTCTTCCAGGGCACGGCGGCATTCCAGCAGGGAAAAGGCCACTCCCTCCAGCACCGCACGGCTGAAATGGGCCTTGGTGTGTCCGGCCCGGATCCCTGTAAAGCTGCCTCGCAGCATGGGATCGGCATAGGGCGTCAGTTCCCCGCTCAGATACGGGTGAAACAGCAGGCCGCCGCATCCGGCTTCCACCGTTGCAGCCCCTGTGTCCAGTTCCCTATAGTTTTCTCCAAAGGTATCCCGGTACCAGCGGTACGAGGCCGCCGCCGATTTGGTGGCGGTGCCCGGATACCACAGTCCCGGCACCACATGGGCGTAATTGACCAGATCCCGATGGGGGTAGGGCCGGTCGGTCACCACGCAGATCCGCCCCGCTGTGGCCAGCTTCACCGTCATCTGTCCCGGCTCCACCGCCCCGGCAGCGAACACCTCCATGACCGTATCCGTCGTCCCGAAGCAGACCGGCGTTCCCTCCAGCAGTCCGGTATCGGCTGCTGCATAGGCCGTGACTGTCCCCGCCGGATCGGTCGGCCGATGAACAGGCGGCAGATTTTCCGCTGGGAATCCCAGAACCCCGCATAATTCCGGCGACCACTGCCCTTTCTCGCAGTCGAAGAGCATACTCCCCTGCGCTTCGATCTCATCGGTGCCGTACTCCCCCGTCAGCCGATACCGGACCATATCCTTGGCAAAGAGCATATACCGGGTCCGGTTCCATATCTCCGGCTCATGCCGCTTGACCCACAAAAGCTGCGGCAGAGTCCAAATGGTATCCGGGCTGTGCAGCGTCTGCTGCCGAATCCGGTCGCCGTACGCCTCCCGCAGTTCTGCGGCCTCCTCCGTGCATCGGGTGTCCGTCCAGTAAATGGCCGGGCGCAGCACCCTATGCTGTTCGTCCAGCAGAACGGCCGTATGGGTCGCGGCATCCAGCGCCACCATGACGATATCCTCCGGGCGGACACGGCTCTTTGACAGAACCTCCCGGATATTCTCGCATATGGCCGCATACCAGTTTTCTGGATCCTGCTCCGCCCACCCCGATCTGGGATACGCCGTCGGATACTCCACCGTGTGGGTGGCCGCCACCCTCCCGTCGCATCCAAGCAGGGTAGCTTTCGACGCGCCGCCCCCGAAATCCACACCCAGCAGATAGTGCATGGTCATTCCTCCTGCGCCGCCGCCATACGGCGATGTCCTGTTTTTTCGGTTACCGGTTCAGCCAGGCGTGGTCCGGGTCGCTGCTCATGAAGAAACCGCGGTTTTCACCCGCCATGACCCAGAGATAGTAGTTTTTGTACCCAGGCGCACAGCAGCAGGGATGATAGCCCTTCGGGATTTCCACGAAATCGCCGTTTTTCACCGTGTAGGTCTCGTCGATGCTCCCGTCAGCGGTGTACACCCGCTGGATCCCGAACCCCGAGGGGTTGTCGTATTCGAAATAGTAGATCTCCTCGAGGATCCCCTCGGCGGGCATGTGGTCCTCGTCGTGCTTGTGGGGCGGATAACTGGCCCACTGGCCCCCTTCCACAAACGCCTCGCCGACGTAGATGAGATTGGCGTCCAGCCGCTCGTCCACGATGAAATGGGCCTGCCGCTCCCAGCCTGGACGGCCCAGATCCTTGACGATCACGTCTTCCGGCCTCACCAGCACCGGGACGAAATCCTTTTTGGCCGGGGATTTGCACACCGCCGCGGTCAGTTCCGTATCCGCCGTTATGGTAAAACGGCGGTTCCGGGGAATATACACCGCTGTGGCCGGGCCGTCGAACACGTCCCGCCGTTTTCCGATCCCCTCGTAAGCGAAATCGTCCCCTGTCACCGAGCCGGTTCCCCCCAGCAGGATCAGGGCGTATTCCTTGTCCGTTTCGTCGTAGGCAAAGCTCTGCCCCGCCGCGAGCCGCAGCATATCCATCTCGATCCACTTGCAGGCGGAATCCTCCCGCCGATATATGGGCGTACAGCCGATACTGCCGTCCCAATGCCGTTTATATTGCATATCCGTTCCTCCTTAACAGTTCCATGACCGCGCTGCGTTCCGGCACGCTTTCCCGCGCGCCCATCCCCGTACATTTCAGCGCCGACACTGCACTGGCGAAGTGACAGCACTGTTCGTATGTATAGCCGAAGATCATCCCCGCCGCAAAGGCTCCGTGAAACACATCCCCGGCCCCATTGGAATCCACCACCTGGGCCGGATAGATGGGATATACCGTAAAATTATGGCCGTCATACAGGAGACCGCCGTGTTTTCCGCGGGTGATCACCACCACTTCCGGGCGGTAGAGATCGAACAGCTTTTTGGCGGCCATCGACAGATTTTCCTCCCGGGTGTGACCAAGAGCGAATTCCTCCGACGGGATCAGGATATCGCTGTATGGGAGCAGCTGCTCGACCCCGTCGTACAGACCGCCCGCGTCGTAAAGCACATGGACGCCGTTTTTCCGGGCCAGCTTTGCCGCCTGGACCGCCGCACCCAGTTCGTTGCCGTCCACCATCAGGATCTCGGCGGCTTTCACCGTCTCCTTCTGATCGGCCGACAGCTTCAGCGGCGGCAGCGTTCCCTTATCGAACACACAGGTCCGGCTTCCCTTCCGCGCATCCAGCCAGATATACGACGTAAAGGACCGGTACCCCTCCATCACCTGTATGCCGGACGTATCCACGCCATATTTTTCAAAATCCGCCAGCAGAAATTTCCCCGCGTCATCATTCGACAGTACGCCGATATACCCGCAGTCCACCCCAAGGCGCGCCGCAGCCGTCAGCCCTGTGGATACCGGGCCTCCGCCGCACCGCTTGACGTTCAGCGCACGCAGCTTGGTATCCTCCGCCGGGAACACCGGCAGCATCATCAAGGTATCGGACACACACGCGCCGATGCCAACGATCCGGCTCATGCGATTGCTCCTTTCCGTCCCGCTTCAAAACGGCGGTTTTCTGTCCTTTCAAGACCAACCGGCCTCATGAAGTCCGGGACTCTGCCGTGTCAGCCGCGGCCGGCCGCTCCCGTCAGATCGATTTTCTCCAAGGCGAACCGCCGGACCGCCTCGATGGGTTCTTTCATGAAATTATCCACCGCCACGATCCGCTCCGGCCGGTCGAACATCTCCCGTACCCGGTCCAGGAACGCGTAGCAGATATCGGTGGCGAAGTTGATTTTGCGGATCCCCGCACCGATCGCCGCCCGGATCTGATCATCCGGAATCCCTGATCCCCCGTGCAGAACCAGAGGAATCCCCGCCGCTTTTTTAATGGCGGCGATCCTCTCGATATCCAGTTTCGGCGGTTTGGTGTACCGGCCGTGGGCCGTCCCCACCAACACCGCCAGGGCCGCCACTCCCGTTTCGTTCACAAAACGGGCCGCCGCCTCCGGTTCGGTGAATTCGTCCATGCCGTCGTCGTTCACCGTGCCCACGTGGCCCAGTTCTCCTTCCACCGCCACGCCCGCGTAAGAGGCGATCTCGACGGCGCGGCGGGTCATGGCCGCATTCGTTTCAAACGGCTCTCCCGATGCGTCCAGCATGATGCCGGTGGCGCCATACCGCAGGGCCCGTGTGGTCTCCAGTTCGGTGGGGCCGTGGTCCAAATGAAAGCACACCGGCACCGTCGCTTTGGCAGCGGCAGCCAGCACCACCGGAGCCAGATAATATCCCGCCTCCTCTTTTATGAGGCGGGGATAAATCTGCAGGATCACCGGCGCCTGCTTTTCCTGTGCTGCGGCTATGCAGCCCATGACGGTTTCCATGTTGTAGACATTGAAAGCCGGAACGGCATACCCGCCCGCTTCCGCCATCTGTAAAATCTCCTTGAGTCCCACCAGCATGTCGTTTGTCTCCCCTTTACTCTGCCGCCGACAGCAGCAGCTCTTCCAGTGTCAGAAGCTTCATCCCGTCCGGCTTCGCTTTCTTTAGGACCGCATATTCCGACGGACTGGCCGTCACCAGCACATCCGCTCCGGTGGCCTGGGCGTTCCGCCACCGCTCTGCCGCCACCTTGGTCATGACATCCGGCATCCAGGTATCCATGAGCAGATTGCCCGCCCACATGGTATCTTTTCGATTGAGCAGCATCTCCCGGATCTCTCCGCAGGCCGACGCCGCCGTCCTCAGGGATTCGGTCTCCTCCAGATCCCGGGCCAGCAGCGCCGGATCCTGGATGGTTATGCTGCCTTGTCCCGGTTTCAGCTTCAGCTTCCCGCTGACGATCAGCCCGGCCGCATACTCCGGGAAAGTCTCCACCCGGGCGGTCAGCGGAATATCCCATTCCTTGTATTCCCGACGGAACACCTTGGCGTCCGCGGGATCTAAAGCGATCACCGTCGAATACTCCGACAGGATACCCTCCGCTTTTGTCATGGTTTCCCGGGTGTCCTCGGCCGCACCCACCAGCGTATCGAGCGTGTATCCGCTGTCCGGCTCTTCCAGCAGGACCGTGAAGGATACCCCCGCTTTTTTCAGCAGTCGGATGGCATTCACCCCGGCCTGCGGCACCTTATACCGGGTATCCGTTCCCAGGAACAGCAGGGTATCGGCCGATGCGGGAAGAGAGGCGATCTCTTTCTCCAGCTCTCCGTCCAGTTCCTTTGCGCCGTAAGGGTTCCCCGTTTCCGACAAATTGTTCAGCAGCGTTTCTATGTAGGCCGGCAGACGGCCCTCCATCGCCATCTGGAGCCGGACATCTTTGGTAAACGCCACCGGATCCCAGCCCGTGGCGCAGTCCTTGGTGCAGGCTCCGCACAACGCGCATTCGTATATGTTGTCCGCCACGCTGCCGGAGAGTTCGGCCGCATTCCGGTTCACCAAAGACAGGCTCAGCGCTCTGGCCCGGGCATTGTTCCGTTCCTGTCCCGTCGCATTCCCAATCGGGCAGATATGCCGGCACATCCAGCAAAACCGACAGGAGTCGATGATCTCGTTGCTTTTTTTCGTCAACAGCATTTCCGCATCCTCCTCACAGTCCCAGTTTATACGGGTTCATGATCCCATTCGGATCCAGCTGCTTCTTGAGACCTTCGAACACCTGCATAGCCGGACCGTATTGTTCCTTCATCAGCCGGCCCAGCTTGATCCCCACTCCATGATGGTCGTTGACCACGCCGCCGTGAGCCAAGGCCGTGCGCACGCCGCAGCTCCACACCGCATTATGCAGACGCAGCGCCTCATGCGGATCCTGGGGCGGATTGTCGATGATGAAGCGGTCATAGATCATGCAGCCCCACTCGTACCAGTGGGAGAAATGCGCAATGAAGCGGGCCTGCGGGAAGTTCGTTTCCACCGCTTCTTTCATCGCCCAGTAGATTTTCTCGATTTTGTCATAGGGCGCGATGGTGTCCATGGTGCCGAACATCTGGGGCAGGTCCATCATATGACCCGGGTAGAAGAACGTGATCTTTTCCTTCCACCATTTCTCTCCGTATTCGCTGCCCATGTCCTCCGCCCCATACTTGGCAAAGGTCTCAAGCAGAATCCGCTCTTCCAGCTCCACCATTTCGGATACGCCTTCGATGGCCACGTTCATGAACGCGCCGTCCCGTTCCACACCCACGATTTTTTTGATCAGAGTGGCGGTTTCGGCCGGATCATACAGCCGCATGACCGAGGGCTTGAACTTCTGCAGCAGCTCTCTGGCCGCCTGGAACGCACCCGTCATGTTCTTAAATAGGAAACCGCGGAACCGCCGCTCTTCCGGCTGCTCATAAATCCGGATCTGGGCCTTGGTCATCACCCCGAGGGTTCCTTCCGATCCGATGAAGATCTGGTTGAGGTCGGGACCCGCCGCATGCTTGGGGGCCGGAGACGTTTCGATGATATCGCCGTTCGGGAGTACGACCTCCATCTGCAGCACCATATCGTCGATCTTCCCGTATTTCGTGGATACCACGCCGATGCCGCGGTGAGCCAGAAATCCGCCCACTGTCGAGCAGGTCAGGGAACTGGGATAGTGCATGGTGGCGTAGCCCGCCTGGTTCGCTTCCCATTCGATGTGCTTGTAAATGGCGCCGGTTCCGCATTCGATATACAGTGACTCGGTATTCACGTCATAGATCCGGTTCATCCGTTTGGTATCCAGGAGAATCCCCCCGGCCACCGGCAGCGCCCCGCCCTGGGTGCCGCCTCCGCCGCCCCAGGTCGTCACCGGGATCTTATAATAGTTCGCGATTTTCAGAACCGCGGACGTCTCCTGCGCATCCTTCGGTGAGACGATCACGTCCGCCTCCGGCATCCGCAGTCCCCGGTCCGCCCACATCCGGGACAGCCAGAAATAGTCCACCCCGTGGGCGATCTTGTCGATCTCCCGCATGGAGCAGTTCTCACGCCCCACCGCGTCCTCCAGTTCGGTCAGGATCATATCCTGCAGAAACTCGTTCATACCGTTCCTCCTATTTTACCTTGTCCGCGGCCAGCGCCGGGACGTATTTGCAGAATTCTTCCAGTTCGGCGGTGTAATCTCCCTCGATCTCCGCCATATGGTGGATGTACGGCCCTTCCACCAGTTTTTTCTCCCATCCGCTCAGGTTGTCGAATTTCGCCCACAGGTAGGTCCCGAAGGTGTAGGGACCCGTTCCCGACGTACAGGTCCCGGACAGGAGGCTGTACGCCCCGTCATCCTGATCCAGGCGCGCTACGGTATAGCTGCCGTCCTTCACCCGGAACCACTGCCGCATATTCACCATCTTGGCCTTGCTGTCCTCCGCCTTAAGCGAATAGGCAAAGGGGCCGCAGTGCCACAGCAGTTCGGTGTTTCGCTCTTCCGGATGCCGTACGGTGAATTCTCCGAAAAACGGAATCTTGCGTCCCAGCGACGCACAGGACAAAAGCGCCATGGTGATCGTCCCCAGCATATCCGATTCGCATCCGATAATGTAGCCTTTATCCGCCAGCACGCTGTAGGCCGTGCAGGGCATGGCCCCGACCGCCAGCTGCATGGCCGTCCAGCATTCCGCCGATACCGCGTCCACCTTATATTCCGCGATGATCTCCTCGTACAGCAGCACGAAGGCATACACCTTTTTCAGCAGCGGGGCGGACAGATCGTCAATCTCGTAGCGGCCTTCCAGAAGCCGGGCGCCTTCCTCCAGCTCGGCGTCCCGTTCCCGGAGAATCCGGTTGTATTTGTCCATTACCACCGCCAGATTCACCGGTATGGTCTGGATGCCGAACCGCTGCAAAAGCTCTCCCTCGTTGAAGATCACCGAGCAGAAGGGCTTGGGCCGCAGCCCCACCTGCGCCACCCGCATCCCCTGAAAATTTTTGACCATGCAGCATACCGACGCAAATTTCTGCAGACCCCGGGCAAAGATGTCGTCTTCCACCCGGCAGCTTTCTATGTACGAAAACGGGATCCCGCACCGCTGCAGCTGCCTCGACAAACCGAACAGGCCGCACTGGCTGTCGGTATGCCGGGTACCGTCCGCCTCGAACACGTCATCCAGCGGCGCAAAAATCAATACCGGCTTGCCAAGTTCCCGGGCCAGCAGAGCCCCAGCCTCCTCGTTGCCGAAGTTGCTGTTGAGCAGTACGACCCCGTCCACCCCCTCGCTCCGGAACCGCTCCGCCGCCGCGCGGGCGTCCTCCTCCGTGATCAGCACGTCCACCGGTGTGATTCCCTTGGTATCCACGAAACTCACGCGGTCGTCCGAAAACGCATCCTCTATGTACTCCACCAACTTCCGGCCGCGCTCTTCCGCCTTCTCCCAGTTGAAAATCCCCGGCCGCGGCGTCACGTCCCTCCGGATCGGCGCCAACCCGATTTTTACTTGATATTCGAGCACCATCGTCACTCCTCTCGTTGTCTTTATTATCCTTCAAGGCTGTCTGCGTTGAAATGGCATATCCTGCCGATCGTATGGACAAAACTGCTGTATTAAGCAAAGGCGCACTTGACTATTGAACTCGACTATAGTATATTGAAGTTAAGGTTTCTAAATCATAAATACGGATGGGCGGTGCTGCTGCGTGCAAATTACAAATGGAGGAAATCCGTATAATTCCGATCGGGTATCCCAAGCCTACATCGACATAAACAGCTGCGGCTACCACCACATCACGGATACGGATTACACCACCGTCCGCCCTTCCGGCCGGTCCGATTTTCAGCTGATTTATCTTTGGAAGGGCGGCGCGCATTTTGAACTGGAAAACGGTCCCACCTGGGTAAAACAAGGGCAGCTGGTGCTGTTCAAACCGGGGGAACCGCAGAATTACACCTATTATGCCAAAGACAAGCCCCAATCCTATTGGATCCATTTCACCGGCGTGGGCTGCGAGGAGCTTCTCCGTACCTGCGGCATCTGGCAGGAACCGGTGTATACCGTGGGATCCTGCGTGGAGTTCACCGAGCTGATTTCCAAAATCATTCAGGAAATTCAGCTCAAGCCGCCGCAGTACAATCTGCTTTGCCGGGGATATTTCTTTCAGCTGATTTCCATTATCGGCCGCCGGCTGGAACAGCAGCGGAGCAGCCAGGAAAACCGAAAATACGAAAAACTGATCGCCGTCATCGAGGCCATACACAACGAATATCAGGATGAACGGGATACGGACGATTATGCCGCCATGTGCCATCTGAGCAGTTCCCGGTTCCTGCATCTGTTCAAGCAGTATACCGGCATGTCTCCCCATCACTACAAAATCAGCATCCGCCTGGAAAAGGCCAAGGACATGCTCTCTTCCACCACCCTGAGCATCGCGGAAATCAGCTGGATCGTCGGTTTTACCGATCCTTTGTATTTCAGCCGTATTTTCAAGCAGTCCACTGGGATGGCTCCCAGCATGTACCGTGAACAGTTCTTTTCCCTGTAAGGAACGCCGCCGTCCTCTCAGCCAAGCGGGAGGGACGGCGGCGTTTTATGCAGAGTCCTTTCGCTGCCGGTTCGGTTTATCCCGCTGTGACGGTGTCAAAGCCGGAGGCCAATGACTGCAGCCGCCGGTATTCCGGGGACAGGGTCAGCCGGCTCCCGGATACCCCCTCGAGAGCGGACAAACCCTCAAACTCCCCGCCGGATATGGCGACTGCCGCTTCTCCGCGGAACACGGGACCGTCGGAAGGCTGCACCCGCAAAGACGCAGAACGGAATAATCCGCCCCGGATTTGTAAGAGTACCTGCCCTGTCACAGGCGGCACCCGGCTGGTCGACAGATGATTTCCGGGCCAGGATATCAGCTGAAGTTCGGCGTCGAAGGTCCCTCCATTGATCTGCAGGCTTCCCTCACCCGCACAGGGTCCAAATCCCACCGATATCGCTCCCGCGCCGACAAAATGTCCGCCGTCCACGGTGAGCAGCAGGCGGCCGTCCGCACCGATCCCGCCATAGGGATACAGGGAGGGACTGACCCGGCTGCTATCCGTATCCGGGAGAGCCGCCGTGCGGCGGAGATTGCCCCCGTACAGAAAATCGAAGGTGCCGCTTTTCACCGTAACCCGGCATTCTCCTCCAAGAGTGAGGTCTTCCTCTGTTTGGAGAAGACTGGATACGTCATACCCGCAGACGAGGCCCATATACCGCGCCGCACTCCCTGTCCGGCTGCAGGATACCCCCTCTCCGACGGTGACGTTGTGGTACTGCATCACCATCCGCACGTCGCTGTGCCCGCACTCCAGTTTCAGGTTTTCAAAGACATAGTCCCCGGACAGGAACAGTCCCTGATTGAGAGCCTCCGTTCCCGTAAACGCGAGCTTAGCGCCGCTCGTCCGGTAATCGGTACCGCCGTATTCGCTGGTCACGGTGATTCCATACGCATTGTACGGCAGATACGCCGTCCGCTTAACCGTGGTAGTACCGCAGATGACGATGGTCCCGCCGCCCCGGCAGAGCCGGACGGCCTCAGCCAGATTGGAGATGGCCTTCTGAGAAGAGGACCCATCGTGGTTCGACGAGCCCGCATCCTTGACATATACCACCTTATCCGGCGTGGGTGCCACGGGTTCCGGTCGTATGCCCGTCGGTCCGCCTGTCAGGGCGGTGGCGATGGTTTCGGCCAAATACATATAGCCGGTATCTGTGGGATGGAGCCGGTCTCCGGCATTATAAAAGGCCGAAGCAAAATAGTCTTTGGTCAGTTCATAGACATCGATCACCTGCACGCCTTTTTGAGCCGCCATCTCCTTCTGCGCGGGAACGATGACATTTTCCAGCGTCCAGCGGCGCTGGGTATAATCGCTCCGGTACAGCGCCGTCACGGCGTAGATCCGGGGATTGGACGGCTGATTCTGATAGATGGTCAGCAGATTTTCATAAGCATTTTTCCAAGCCTGCACCTTACTCGGATCCGTCATATTGATGCAGTCGTTGGTTCCCAGAAAAATCAGCACCACGTCGGGCTCGAAGGCCAGGCTGTCGGAATACTCGGAAAATTTCAGATACGAGGTGACAGTGGTGCCGCCGTGACCGAAATTCCCCACCGTATATCCGTCTCCCAGGATTTCCTGCAGCCGGGCGGGATAGCTGGTCTTCGCTTTATCGGACGCCCCCACGCCTTCGGTGATGCTGTCCCCGACACAGGCGATCCGGATGGGGCGCCCATCCGGGGGTCTCGTTACGGGAGCCGTTGGCTTCGCAGTGGAAGCCGTACCTGGAACCGAAACATCGCTGTTTGAGGCGGGACCGCTCTTGTCCGCGGCGGATGAAGTATCCGATATCGTCGCATCGCTCATGCTGCTTCCCTCCGTTGTCCCGGAATCCTCGGAAGTGATCAAATCCGATTCTCGAAACGGCGCACCGCCGGAGGGGGTTCCCCCGCCCGAGCAGCCGGCCAACAGCAGCGCCGGCAGCAGCAGGCTCAGGATACGCCTGCGATTTCGTCCGCGCATGGAGAATTCTTCCTTTCCCTCTATGAGACTGGTACATGGCCGCTGCAGGATTGTTCTGGTTTCGGCTTTTATAAAAATGTCCGCGCAGGGATGCTCTTTTTTCGATAAAAGCGCTATCCTCTGCGCGGACATGCCGATGTACTTGGCTGGATGATCGCCGTACTCTTATTCCTTCTTAAGGACGATCACGTTCCAGGAGTGCTTTTCCAGCCGGGCTGTCAGCTGCCCATCCGCGAAGACGGTATCGGCAGCAGCGTGGGGCGTCACTTCATCCGGATGCTCTTCCGTATTGACGGCCTTGACGTTTTCGTGATTCAGCACCGTGTGCTCCGCCAGGCGGTAATCCCGATATTGACGCAGATCGCAACCGATCTCCAGGCCCTCTTCCAGATCCCGGTTGACCGCAAAAATGGTTAGGAGCCCTTCCGCCTCATTGTCCACCACCGTACAATCCAGCGTGGAAACATCCCCGAACTGCCGGGTCGAATACCGAGGTGCATCCACCGCGGTATGGAGTACGGTACCCCGTCCGTAACGGCTTGCATCGGCAAACGGATAGAATATGGTCTGTTTCCAGGCTGCCTTGTCGGAGGTCATGATGGGGGCGATGACGTTGACCAGCTGGGCGATGCAGGCGATCTTGACCCGGTCGGCATGCTTGATCAGGGACATCAGCAGGCTGCCGACCAGCAGGGCGTCTTCCAGACTGTATACATCCTCGATCTGGTGGGGCGCCTTGGTCCACTGCTCGTCAGGATTTTTACCGTGAGGCCGATAAACCACGTTCCACTCATCCACCGACAGATAGATCCGCTTTTTCAGTTTCTTTTTGGCCCGGACATAATCACACGCCGCGATAATGGACTCGATCTGGTTGTCCAAGGCCAAGGAATTGGCCAGGAACTCGGCCGTATCCTGGGGCGTTTTGTTCCGGTTGTCGTAATAGGTATGGACCGAGAGATAATCCACTAGGGAATAGCAGTGGTCCAGGACCGTAGCATCCCATTGGGCAAAGGTGGGAAGCTTCTCTCCGGCACTGCCGCAGGCTACCAGCTCGATGGAGGGATCCACCGAACGCATCACTTTAGCCGTCTGGGCCGCCAGGCTGCCGTATTCATCGGCGCCCTTGTGCCCAATCTGCCAGGGCCCGTCCATTTCGTTGCCCAAGCACCACAGAGCTTTATATCATGCGGCTTCACATAGCCGTGTTGCTTTCGAAGGTCACTGTAATAGGTTCCGCCCGGATGGTTGCAGTACTCGATCAGATTGCGGGCGGCATCCACTCCCCGGGTGCCCAGATTGACGGCCATCATCGGGGCCGTATTCGCCTGGGCCGCCCAATCCATGAATTCACCCAGACCGAACTGGTTATCCTCTAGATTGCCCCAGGCCACTTCCAGACGGGTGGGCCGTTCCTGTTTGGGGCCGACGCTGTCCTCCCAGTTGAAAGCGGAGACGAAGTTTCCGCCCGGGTAGCGGATCACGGGTACGTTCAGTTCCCGGACAAGGGCCATGACATCCCGGCGAAAGCCCTGTTCATCGGCGAAGGGGCTCCCCGGCTGGTAAATGCCTTCATATACGCATCTTCCCATATGCTCGAGAAAAGAGCCGTAGATCCGCTTGTCAATATCGGACAGACGGAACTGTTTGTCCGTCGCAATGGTCGCTTTTTTCATTTTAGTTGGCCATTCCTTTCGATGAAGGCGCGGGGCCTTCCGTCACTTACTTCGGCCGACCGGGACCTCTTGGCCCCGACGGTCTGGGACGCGGGAAATCCGGTGCCGGGGCCCCGCCGGGCCCCGGCTTTCCGGAAAATTCAAAGAAAAAGGGCGAGGAAATCAGCTTCTCTTGCGGCGTATCACCAGCAGAGCCGCCGCAGACAGCACGGCCAGACCCGCTACCGCGACGGGCAGACTGTGGCCGGTGCTGGGGCTGCCGGTATTGCCGCCGCTCTCAGTGGATTCACCGGGAGCCTTCACGGTAAAGTCGTAGGCAACCGAGTCGATCGGCTGGGTCGCACTGACTTCGCCCATATACAGACCAATGGCGCCAGCCTCGTAGTATTTGGCGAGCAGGGTGGTTTCCTTGCTGGTCTTCATGTTCAGCCAGCATTCCAGCGTGTTGCTGACCTTGCTCGGCTGATCTTTCAGGCAGAAGCTGGCGGTGGCCTTTTTGCCCTCCACCTTCAGGGTCAGGATGATCTCCTGGCCGGCAAAGCCTTCCGGCATATCGGCAATGATGGAGTCCTTCCCTTCGTTGACCTTCCGGCCGACCTCGCCCATATAGGCGATTTTGCCGTTGAGCTCACCGTACTTGTAGATGATGATGTCAAAGCGGTTTTTGCCCGCGATGCGCTGCACCACGCACAGATAGCCTTCCAGGCCGTCCCGACCGTTATCGGCATACACCACGCGGAAGGGAATGCCGGTTTTCAGGTTGCCGTTCTCATCCACTTTGGTGGTAACGGTGGCGGTGAAGTCGCTGTACCAGGAATTGGTGAGCAGGATTTTTTTGTTGCCCGTCGTGCTGGCCGTAAACTTGCCGTCGGTCAGCTTGATGTGCTCTTCGCCCATGCTGAAGGACTTGTAGCTGGTAATGTCGTTGAGCGGGCCGACTTTGGCGCCCGCAGCCGGTTTGGCAAAAGTGGTAGCGTTCAGATCATCGTCCGTGCCCGTGCTGACATCGCTGCCGGTACTGGCGTCGGAGCCGGTACTGACATCGGAACCCGTACTGGCATCGGAACCGGTGCCGTCGTCATACGTCACGGTCAGGCTGTTGATCCGGTTGACGGTGGTTCCGCTCATGGTGCCGGCATACAAGCCGATCCGACCCTCGTCATAGGAATCGTCGTATGACACACCGGACGCTTTCGTCGTCGCGGTCAAATCCGCCACCAATTCCGCCGTGACCTTGGTGGGGTCGTCTTTCAGATGGCAGGTAGCTGTGGCGGTATCCCCTTCCACCTTCAAATTCAGCACCAGCTTGGTGCCCGCCCTCTCGCTGATGTCGGGAAGAATGAATCCCTCTTTTTCATTGACCAGGCGCTTGACTTCGCCCATATACTTATAGGTGCCGTCTACCTTGCCCCATTTGTAGACCACCAGATCCAGCCGGGTACTGGCGGCATGCCGCACCTGCAGCACATAGCCGCACAGATCGTCCTTGCCGTTTCCGGCTTCGCTGGCGCGGAAAATAATACCTGCGCCGGTTTTGGAATTGGCATCCAGCTCGATTTCAAGAGCGGCGGTGAAATCCGCCAGAGTGAGATTCTTGTACAGAGATTTGACCACATTGGTCGTGCCGTTAACCGTCGCCTCAAGAGCATCCTCGTCCTTGGCAAACGTCTCTTCCTGCGCCCCGGAATATACATCGTACTTCGTCAGGTCGTTCCAATCCGTAACCTGCGCGGTTTTGGCCGAGGCGAACAGCGCGGTGGACATCGGAATGACCGCCAGCGCCACGGTCAGAGCCAGTGTGCATGCCAGTGTTTTCTTCATGGTTGCTTTCCTCCTGTTTCTTTATTTTTGTGGTTCATGCCCTTGGGTCTATCTGGACGGAGGAAGCGCCTCCGTTACACAGATCCGTTCATTCCCCCAGAGATGCCAGAACATCGGGATTCAGCGCCGTCACCGGCCAGCCGTCGTCCGTCCACTCGATGGTGCTGATGCACATCATGCTGCCGCTGCCGCCCCAGAAATACTCACAGACCAGATAATCCTGTCCGTCTGTATCCCGGAACACGGAATCGTGACCCACCTTGATGATGCCATCCTTGTAATCGGTGACGGCGGTGTGCCCGCCCTCCATCATCGACCGGCCGTTTCGATCCACATAAGGGCCGGTCAGGCTGGTCGAGCGGCCTACGCCGCAGTAATACTTGGTGTCAAAATTCCCGTAAGCCGCAAAAAGATAGTAGTAATCTCCCCGTTTGATGATGTACGGTGCCTCGATGCCGCCGGGCCGCTCGGTACGGTTAGCCAGCGTGTAGGTAGTGGTGTCGGACATATCCAGCATCCCCGTACTGGCCTGGATTTTCCGCATTTTGATGCCGCTCCAGTAGGATCCGAAAATCAGCCAGGGCTGCCCGTCGCCGTCGATAAAAATGTTGGGATCAATGCAGTTGTAATCATCGACATCCTTGTTGGAACGAATGACCATCCCTTTGTCCACCCAAGCGTAATTGGATGCCGCGGGATTCAGGGTCTCGTTGACGGCCACCCCGATGGCGGAGTTTTGAGATCCGCTGGTAGAGACGCAGTAATAACAGTAATACAGATTCCCGATTTTATAGACGCCGGGGGCCCAAATGGTGCCGCCGGGAATTTCGGTGCTGATCCAGGACGGCCGAGTGGAAAACACCTCACCGGCCGACTCCCAGTGACGCAGATCATTGGACTTTTTGATTCCGATGCCGCCGCCCATATTGTAGGCGTAGTAGGTATTTCCTTCCCGGATGATCTCCGGACAGGACGCGGCACTCTGTGCTCCGGTCAGGGGCAGCATGACCGGATAGTCGCCCGTCCCGTCGCTGACCTTTTCGAATAGCCACAGCTGTCCCAGCTGATCGGAAACCGTCCCCTGCACGATCTGGACACCGGAACCGGCAGCCCCTTCCTTCCGTTCGGCCGCTTTGCCTGTCACGGCGGACAGAATCCGGTAAAGGCCGCTGCCGGTCCGGGTTTCCTGCAGCGCCCAGCTCTGCGCCGCAGCGGACGGATCGGCATCCGCTACACAGATCGCGGTGCCGTCGGCCGCGGCGCCGTCCCGCAACGTCATGTAACGGCCGGTGGACAGATTGCAGAAACGGTAACTGCCGTCGTTCTGCCGTTCCGCCCGCCAAATCTGGTTGAGGTCGCGGTTATACGTCTGGGTCACGACCCAGGCGTTTTCCGTCAGGCCAAACTTATTGGATGCCATCACGCACCCGCCTTCAGAGGCTGTAATCTTGTACAGCGCTCCATCGGCTACCGTGGTGTCCGCCGTAACCTCTCCCGGAGCCAGAACCGAAAAATCCCAGATCTCCGAAAAGATCGGCGTGCTGTTGTTGACCTGCCCCATATACAAACCGACGGCGCCGGCTTCATAATACAGACCGAGGTCGGCGGTCTCTTTGGAGGTCTTCATGTTGAGCCAGACGTTCAAGGTTTCGCTTGCTTTTGCCGGCTGATCCTTGAGCCGGAAAGACGCGGAGGCCTGCTTGCCCTCCACCGTCAAGTTCAGCACCAGCTCCTGCCCGGCCAATCCCGCCGCCATATCTCCCACAATCGAGCCAGCGCCCTCCTGGACCAGCCGCCCCAGCTCGCCCAGATACGATACTGTACCGTTGAGCAGTCCGTACTTATAGAAGATTATGTCGATACGGTTTTTCCCGGCAATCCGCTGTACCACGCACTGATATCCTTCCAGGCCATCCACACCGTCGTCCGCATACTGTACCCGGAAGGCGATGCCGGTTTTCAGATTGCCGTTTTCATCCACCTTCATCGCCAGGGAGGCGGTAAAATCGTCGTGCCAGGCGTTGCGCAGAATCGCCTTTTTGTTGCCTGTCGTATCCGCCGTAAACCGGGTGCCCTCCTGCTGCATGCTGCCGTCCCCGACGGCATACAGATCGTAACTGGAAAGGAGATCCAAGGGCCCGCATACAGGAGAGGTGTACCGTTTGCCGCCGGCCGTGTTGTCCGGCTGTTCCGGATCGGGATCCGGATCGGTACCGGAAGAATCCGGACCGGAGCTCTCCCCTCCGGTTCCCTCGTACTGAACGGCAATGTCCTTGATCTTGTTGTTGGGACGGTTTCCGCCGTCGTTGGTCAGATAGAATCCGATGGAACCGGTTGTATAGCTGTAATGGACTCCGAGGGTATCCTCACTGGCCCCCTTGGCGGTCAGATCGGCCGATAGAGCGTAGAGCTGGGTGCCGTCGGCCAATTTGACCTCTGCCGTCAGGGTATTGCCGGCCACAGCGGCGGTCACCATCAGTTCGGTTCCCTCGTAGAGATCCCCGTTGAGAGGATCGGTTTCCGGGGCCGTCACCGTGGCGGGGACCCTGCCCAGATACTTGTCGGTGGTGCCGTCCGCGGCCTTGCCGTACTTATGCAGGGTCAGATTGACGGGACTGTTGACGCCGTCCCGTACCTTCCGTTCCAGCAGACAGATAAATCCGCTTTGCGCATCCTGTCCGCTGCCGAAACCGGAAGCCCGGAACAGCAATCCGTTTTTAACCCGGCCGCTGCTGTCCAGCATCGTGGTATAGGATGCGATAAATTCCGGCAGTTCCAGATTCCGGAAGACCGCCTTCTTGGCTCCGGCTGTAGCGGGGGACACCATAGTCCAGCCCGGTTCCGATACCACAGACGTACCGCTGTTGGAACTGTACAGATCATAATTGGACAAATCGTTCATCCCCTGAACATGAACAGCAGCAGCCGCTGCAGGGAAGATAGCCGAGGTCAAGAGCAGCGTCATTAGCAGCGTCAGGCCTAAAATACAGGCCAAAGACCGCTTTGCCCACGGATTTTTCACAGAATTTTCTCCCCCATCCTATTGGCCGTATCGCCGTTTTTGTCCGATTCACTCCCCCAAAGACTTCAGGACATCCGGATTCAGCGCCGTCACCGGCCAGCCGTCCTTTGTCCACTCGATGCTGCTGATGAGCATCATGCTGCCGCTGTTTTCCCAGAAATACTCGCTGACCAGATAGTCCCGATCCGTATCCCGGAAAATAGAGGCGTGCCCGACCTTCGTAATGCCGTCTTTGTAATCGGTCACCGCCGTGTGTCCGCCCTCCATCATCGGCTTGCCGTCCCGGTCCACATAGGGGCCGGTAAGGCTCTTGGAACGGCCGACGCCGCAGTAATACTTGGTGGCAAAGTTGCCGATGGCGACAAACAGGTAATAATATTCGCCGCGCTTGATGACATAGGGAGCCTCAATACCTCCGGGCCGCTCGGTGCGGTTCGCGAGGGTATAGGTGGTGGTGTCGCTCTCGTCCAGCATGCCGTTCGACGGATCGATCTTCCGCATCTTGATGCCGCCCCAATAGGAACCGAAGATCAGCCAGGGCTGACCGTCATCATCGATGAAGATATTGGGATCGATGCAGTTGTAGTCGTCCACGCCTTTATAGGAGCGGATGACCAGGCCCTTATCCACCCACGAATAATCCTTGGTTCCCTTTTCGAGCGTCTTGTTCACCGCGACGCCGATGGCGGAATTCTGGGATCCGCTGGTGGAACAGCAATAATAGCAGTAGTACAAATCCCCGATCTTATAGACGCCCGGAGCCCAGATGCTGCCTCCCGGCACCTCCTGCTCCATCCACTCATACGGGTATTTGTTCGGGAACACCGATCCGATGCTCTCCCAGAACTGCAGATCCTTGGAGCGTTTGATTCCAATGCCGTTGCCCATGTTGTACGCGTAGTACGTGTCTCCCTGACGGATAATCTCGGGACAGGAGGATCCGGTCAGGGCTCCGGACACCACCATCATATAGGGGTATTGTCCGTCGCCGTCGCTCACCTTTTCAAAGGTCCAGATCTGCTCTTTGCCGGATGTTTTGTCGTTCTGGACAATTTGGGTCCCAGCGGTTTTGGCCCCATCCTTCGTCTCCACCGGTTTGCCTGTGGCCGCAGACAGAAGACGGTACCGGCCCTTCCCGGATTCTTCCAGCGCCCACATCTGGCCCTTGTTCCCTTGTTTGAATTCCGAAACACAGATGGCGGTGCCGTTGGCGTCGGCATTCTTTTTCAGGGTCATGTACTGCCGGGAGGACATGTTTTCAAAGACATAACTGCCGTCCTCCTGCTGAATCGCCCGCCATATCTGGTTCAAGTCGTTGCAGTATCCCTGGGATACGACAAAAGCATTGGCCGACAGGCCGAATTTATTGGACGCCATGACGTACCCATCGTTGGCACTGACGATTTTGTATAAAGCGTTGTGTTTCAAAACGCCCTCCTTCTGTACAGGGGGAGCGGTCGGCTCCCCTCCGCTCGGGTTGGAATTGCCGGAGGAATCGATCGGATCGCTGCCGTTCGGGACGGATCCATCCGTAGCCGCCGAGTTATCCGACCCGGACGAATCCGCATCCGTCGCAGCGGCCGAGGTCTCCGAAGACTCGGAGACCTCCCCTCCTCCCCCGCCGCAGCCGGCCAGCAGCGTCAGGCACAGGCACACCGGCAGCGCCCGACGTAAGAACCAGCTCTTGTGTTTCATCCGCACAGTGCACCTCCTTTATCCCGCCTTGCGCGCGTTGATCAGAGCCATTTCCGCGTCATAGAATTCCTTGAGCTTGCTGGACATCTGATCGGCCAGGTCCTCGATTTTCACCGAGTTGTTTTTCAAATTGGTCCAGATTTCTTCGGAGAAAGTCCAGCTCCAGAACTCGTTCCAGCCCGGGATCCATTTCTTCAGATCGGGCGTCGCCTTGGACAGGGCCTTGTACACCGCCGCGAAGTCCTCGCCGGGGGTCAGCTCCAGCACCCGGTTCCAGATGGCCGAATCGTTCGCCACCGGCAGGCTGGCGGGGTATTTATTCTTGCTTTTGTACCAATCGCAGCGGGCCTGCCAGCCCTCGGCGCCGAAAGTCATGAACTTGAGCAGCTGATACGCTTCCTCCGGATGTGCACTGGTTTCCGAGACACAGCCCAGGTTGATGATGGACTGCACCCGGCCCGAATTGGTGGGATACGGATAGATCAGCCATTCATAACCGAATTCGTCATAGGTGCCGTCCTTGAAACCGGTGGTCCACCACCAGTCCTGCTGCATGGCCAAATGGCCGGTCTTGGGCAGCCAGATATCGGCATTGCCGAAAATCGAGAGCATATCGTCCGCAGACAAGGAAGGCGAAACTTTGCTTGTGAGCAGCTGCGCGGCCTGATTGTACCCCTTGGCAAAATTGGTGAAGTCAAAGGTCTGGGTAGACGGATCAAAACCGAACTGATATTTATCCGTCCGATAGACCGCGTCCGCCACGTCCCGCATATAGGTCAGGCCGTCGCTCAGTCCGTAATAATGCTGGCTGGGGATGGAAAACTGCTTGGAAAGGTTCACCATGTCCTCCATCGTCCAGTTATAGGAGGGCAGATCGACGTTGAATTCTTCAAACAGGGTTTTGTTCAGGAAAACCACACAGGGATACTGCTCGGTCACCAGACCGTACCGCACGCCGTTATAGACGCCGGCGCCCTGCATATCTTTGGGGATCATCTTGGTATAAGGATCGTTGTTATAAATCTCGGTGATGTCCTTGGCCCAGCCGCTGGACGCGGAGGTGGCCAGATAGAAGGTGCAGTAGGCATCGGGCAGATCTCCGCTGCTGGCCAGGTTGAACAGTCCGGTCGACCAGGAGCTTTGATCGAGCTGGATCAGTTCCACATCGATCCAGTCGTAGATCTCTTCAAAGCGTGCCACTAAGTATTCCTGCATTTCCCGGTCGGCCCAGGAGGCATAGGTCAGGGTAATGGGATCTTTTTTCGGAAGCACGGGCTGAGGCTTGGTGGTGGGAGCGGTGGTAGCCCCAGGCTCGGTCGTGACCGGGTCCACCGGGATTTCAAACCCGGTGTCCCGTTCGGTGGTGGGGGCGGTGGAACCGTCTCCAGACAGGCCGGTGCTGCTGTCGCTTGTGGGATTCTCCGTTTTGGGGCCGCATCCCGTCATGAAGGCAAATAACACAAGAGCCGCCAAGATCTGGGTGAACACGCGTGTTCTTTTTTTCATGGTTTCTCCTCCAAACTCATTTAACCTTTGACCGGCGTTTCCAACACCGGATACTTGCCTTGATCAGTCCTTGATCCCCACCATATCCACGCTCTGCACGAAATAGCGCTGGAGCAGGAAATAGATGAGCAGAAGCGGCGCAATGCACACCATAGTGCCGGCCATCCGGATGGCCTCGTTGACGTAGTTGACCGTTTCCTGTCCTTCATACAGCAGCTTGTAGCTGGCTTCAAACTGAGTCAGTTCGACAAGCAGGGTGGACATGGTGTGCTTGTTGCCGATGCCGGTATTGGCGATATAAATATTGGTGAAATAGGTCTCATTCCAATACCAGACCAGGGAAAAGAGAAAACCGATGAGGAAGGCCGCGCCTACGGCGGGCAGCGCTATATAGAAAAATACCTTGAAATGCCCGCAGCCGTCCAGCTGCGCCGCCTCCACAAGAGAAACGGGCAGCTGGTTGTAGAATTGATAGAACACCAGCACGATGATGGCGCTGTTGAAGCCCTGACCCAGTGCCGATGGAAAGACGAACGCCCACAGGGTCCCGATGAGGTCCATGTCTTTGAACATCAGATAGGTGGGCAGCATGGTGGCCTGCTTGGGCAGGACAAAGGTCAGGACCAACAGGGCGAGCAGGAGCTTGCGGCCGGGAAAGCGGTATCTGGCAAACGCGTAGCCCGTCAGCGCCGCCACCACCACCTGGCACAGGGCCGGAATAAAGGACAGCTCCAGTGTCTGCACAATGGTTTTCGAGAATTTCATCACCTTGAGCGCCTCGGTGTAATTGTCCAGACAGAATGAGGTGGGAATCCACTTGACCGAATCGTTGAGCAGGTCGCTCAGGGATTTGAAGCTGTTGACGAGCATGTATAAAATCGGGTACAGAAAGGTGAAGGACAGCAGGATAAGCAGCCCATATAACAGCGCTTTGAACAGGAGTCCGGTCTTGCCGGTGCTCCCCAGCAGGACCCGCCGGACGGTCTCCCGCGCTCCCGCGTTTTTTATATACCGCAGGCGCCTGCCCGCCTTTGTTTTGATCGTCTCCATCATATCCCCCCTATAGCCGTTGTTTTCGGGCGGCTTTGTCCGAACGGCCCTTGAGCAGCAGGAAGGCCAGGGCCAGCAGGAACACAACGATCACGGTATGGGTCCAGGCCATCGCCGCGGCATAGCCGTAGCCCCTTGTCACCTGCAGCATGGCGTTGGATATGAGGTTGATGACCCCGTTTCCATCGGCGTTGGCCAGATACACCAAGGTGTACACGGCGTTGAGCAGCATGATGGGGCGGATCGCCGGCAGCGTGATCTTCCAGAAAATTTCCCATCCTGTCGCCCCATCGATCCGCGCCGCCTCCAGCATGTTCAGATCGATCTTCTGAAGGATCGCTAAAAACATGAGAATCGGGATTCCTGAATACCACAGAATCATGATGAGCCGTGAAAACAGTCCGGAAATCGGACTCACCAACCAGTCCGGAAGGACGGCAGACAAGGTATCCAGGATTCCCTGCTGCTCGAGCAGCGGAATGGTGGCGACCCCTTGGTTGGACAATTCGTTGATCAGCGGCCCGCTGACCACGATAACGGGCAGAAAGAAAATGGTGCGGAAAATTCCTTTTCCCCGAATTTGAGAATTGAGCATCAGCGCAGCCAGGAGGGCGAAAATCACCACAATGGGCACCTGCAGCACGGTGGACAGGAGAAAGTTGAGTTCTCTTCGCAGAAACGCGATGTCCTTCACCCAGATCGAGGCGAAGTTTTCGAAACCCAGAAAGGTGAGGATCCGCCCGCTGCCCGTCACCTTGACATCGCACAAGGCGTAATAGAAGGACTGAATCAGAGGGCGGCAGACAAACAGCACCAGTCCAATTAGCCAGGGAGCCAGAAAGACAAAGGCAAACCAGTCCGGCCGGCGGCATGTCAAAATCCGGCGGCGTCTGCCCGGTTCTTTTCGTTTTTTCACGCCATCACCCCCGCCCAATAGGAATGCGCCTCAACGTCAATCCCGTTGTATGTCACCGTCCGGTCGCTGTAGTTGACGTACACCTCGTATCCGTTGCTGTAGGTCACGGCCGTCACGCCATCCTGACGGCTATGGCCGGTAACAACGGCTCCCGCGGTATGATCCGCCAATTCCCGGAATACCCGGTCATATTCCTCGATCCAATCCGCGTATTCGCTGTACAGCAGCGAATACAGGCTGTTTGAATCGGTGTAGATCAATTCGGAGGGGGACTCTCCGGCCAGCAGGAAAGACGGAAACACGCCGCTTTCAACCATTTTGAGGAAATATTCCGTACTGTTCGCCTGAAAGTTGACGTATTCACCGTGCAGGGAGAGACTGCCCTTGAGCACCATGGCGAAGAACGGGATTTCTTCATCCACGAACTTGTAATTGGATCCGTAAAGCGGAAAGTCCAGAAAACCGCCGGTTTCGCTCCAGAGATAATCAAAGGGCGAGCAGGTCAGGCACAGGCCATCCTGAGCGGAGGCCAGCGCGGCGGCCGTCATATCCGCTGCCTGTTTGCGGGAGATCATGCCCTGTTTCTGACGAAAGGACGTCAGCTGATTGGTCAGGCCGTCCACCACGATCCCGGCCAGCCCGATCTTTCCGGCACGGTCCGAAACCTGCGCCAGCAGTTCCGCCGCTGCCAGGGGATTCCGGTAATACATCTCCGTAAACAGGGTGCGGTAGGTGTTCAGCTTCAGCGGCTGCTGGTTGATGCGGTAAATATAATCCGAGGAGGCGTGTCCCACGCTGGAATAGGAGCGCAGGAAATCGCCGTACAGATACAGAGGCACCCCCTGCCCGGCCAGATTTTTGACCGTTTCTTCCAACTCGCGGCCGCGTCCGAGGGCGCCTTCCAGCTTCAGGCTGGAAGGCAGGCTGCCGTACATCCCGTCCGGCTGCCAGCCTTTATAAACGGCCAGAACCTTCTCCACGCCCCGGTTCCGGACATCCTCCACGATGTCTTCGATATCGGACAGCGTGGTCATGGGAACGAACCGCGTGCCGATCATGGCTTTTTCCACGTCGCCACCAAAGAAATCCAGCCGTAGACGATACGTTTCCTCCCTTCTGGTGATCCGCCCCTTTTCGGTCAGGTAATCCCGGTAGGCGGACGCAAGCCCCACATAATCGGCGTCTTCTCCGGTTACGAACCGGAATTCGATCCGCGCGTCAAAAGAACGGCGCGTTTCCTCCACCACGCGGATACCGGCGGTCTTGCTGGTCGGCTGCGTATAGGTTTCCCGGTACAGGAATTTGGCCGTCACCCAGTTGTACTGCGTCAGCGCCCCGTTGGGATACGCATAGATTTCCGCACTGTACTGGCCCCCTTCCACCACCGCCAGGAAACCGATTTGTTCATCGGTATGCACCATTCCATAAACCGGCGCCATAACCGGCCGGGCTTCTCTAAGCGTGGTGGAGCCGTCCTCGAGGAGCTGAACCGCCGCGATCTGATCCTGCACCCCGTAATCGCTGCCGTATATCCGCGCGCTGTACGGCTGCTGGAATTTCCCTTCGTTGTTTTCAAGGGAGATCAGCGCCCCGCAGCCGTCTGGAATGAACATATACCCCTCTTTTTCATCCAGATAGCTGTATCCCATAAAGGGATACACATAAACGGAAGCCAGTTTGTTCTCCCCTGTCTCCTCAATGGAGGACTGCGGGATTTCCGCCGTCATGCCGGTTTCCGTCAGAGAGACAAACAGGTCGAAGGCAATCCCCAGATCTTTGTAAGCGATATGGGCCGCAAAACCGTCCTGTGTCCGGGTGACGGTCTTTTCCGGATTCTTGAGATACATATCGGCGCGGGATGTACTGTTCCGTTTTCCCGGATAATACTCGATACAGACACCCGACCGGATGAAATTCCGCCAGAGAGGGCTGTCCTGGTCGCTGAGCTCCGCCACGGCGGACCGCATTTGCCGCCCGGTGGCATTCTCCACCAGAATGACGGAGAGGACCTCGTCGTTGACGTACAGGGAAAAAGCGGAATTGCGGGCGATCAGGCGATGATTCTCCAGCGTCTCCTCCGGCAGGGGCGAAACGGCGGCCGTCACCTCCCGTTTGCCGGAAGCTCCGTCCGGAAGAGGGGCGATATCGGATACCGTGCCGGCACATCCGGACAGCAGCATAACCGCTGTCAGCAAAGCCGCCGTACACACCTTAATTTTTGACACGATATCTCACCTCGTTCAGGAATTCTGCAATGAACCCGATAAACTGCCTGAGCAGGATATAGATAATGAACAGCGCCGCCACGGCCACCAACAGGAAAAACAGGGTCAGCAGCATGTTCTTCAGCGTTTCCCCGAGGGTGTAGTTGTTCATCTCCATCACCATGACGAAGAGCAGCACCACACAGCCTCCGACCGTCAGAACCTGCAGAAACGTCATGAGAAAGCTTTCGCTGTAGCTCAGCATATGGGACAGAAGAATCGTGACCGGCTTCAATACGAAATAGGGCATGCAGGCGTATATCAGGCCCCGGTATACGTCTTTCAGAGACGCTTCGCCGCCGGTGATGGAACAAATCAAGTAATGGCAGAGATTGAGCAGCAAAAATCCGCCCAGCAGTATCGCGACGTCGGAAAAAATCGTATACCGCCCATCCTCCACCGTCTTAAACAGAAAACCTGACGCGTATTTTTCCAGCAGGAACAGCAGCACAAAAACCCCATACAGAATCGTCGCGGAGAGACAGGACGCTTTCTGATCCCGTTTGATGCCGTAGTAGGCCGCCGCGGGATTGCGCGGCACCGTCATCACATAGCGCAGCTGAGCGATGAGCCGCACACGCCCCAGTTTGCCCGCTGCCGCTTCCACCGGCCGAAGCCAGGCGGTCCGGCGCCGGATCAGCCGGATCAGCCGTATGACGAGGTACAGCGCCAGTACAGCCGCCGCGATCCAGACGATATGGGCCCGCAGCCAGATGTTCCGCTGTTCGGCAAAGGCTTCGGAATATCCCTGCTTGTAATTGGCCAGACGAAAACTCCGCATGGAATTCCCGTAATCCTCGGCTTTGTAATAGGCAAATCCCATCCCCTGGTTGGCATAGTCGAACAAATTGTTCAGGCGCAGGACGTTTTCCCAGGGTTCCCGGCTTTGCAGATATTTGCCGCTCTGATAAAGATCCAGGGCCGTATGCACATGATCGGCAAATTCCGTGGGAGTGAATATCTGGATTTCATTTTTTCCGTCATCGAGTACATACAGACGTCCCCCGCTGTCCAGAGCTATCGAGGAAATGGAGGAAAACAGGCCGATGCGCTGACTGCCGTCGTCCAGCCCGCAAAACAGAAAAATGAGCTGCCCTTCACTGTTGAATTCCAGAATGTAGCCGTCCTTGGTACAGGCGAAAATGTTGCCGATGCTTCCCACGGTGACGTCGGTCGGATTCTGGAACGTGATGGTGTTGCGAATCATGTTGTTGCCCGACAGGTTGAGTTTCCGGATCACCTCCGTGGATTCCACATCTGTGACCGTATACACCATTCCCAGCTCGTCGATGGCCAGGTTGCTCACCGATGTCGGCAGATTCTTCCGCGTCTGGTTTTTCTGCTCTTCGGTAAAGATGGCGTCGCTGATCATGCCCCACAGGCTCACCCGTGTCTTATTGGCGCCGAAATACCCCAAAAACTCCCCGCTGGAACGGGACAGCTGCACGATGCCATTGGTGTTGCCCGCGCTGACGATAAACAGATTGTCTTTGGAATCGACGGCCACCTTGGTGGGAACGAACGCCGTTTTTTTACCATATAAAGGCTCCTCGGGACGGCTGTATTCCTGCAGAATCTCGCCCTCCAGGGACAGAGCCAGAACCTTTTCGAGCCCCTTGTCCGCCACGTAGAGGATGCCGTCGTCCGCTGCGGCGATCCCGGTCGGCTCTTTGAGCACGCCGCTTCCCAGAACCGACACCAGTTCGCCGTCCAGATCGCTTACCACGATACGTGCGTTTCCCGTATCGCATATGAACATCCGGTCGTTCGCGATGATCATATCCGCCGGAGCGGCCAGGCTTTCGGGCCCGATTTTGGCAAACGATCCGGCCGGCCTGTACGCCGTTTGTGTTTCGATATACCGTCCGCTGCGATCGACGGTGATGGATTTATACGCGGTATCCGCGCTGGCAAACAGGGTGCTGCCAAGCAGCAGAAGCAGCAGCATCGTCATCCCGGCAAGCCGGATTCGTTTCCCCCATCTCCTCAAGTGGCCTTCTCCCCTTCTCTTTTCATTCGCACGTCTCGATCAGGCGTCATTTGATCCCGGACTGTGCCATCGTGTTCATCACGCGGCTCTGCAGCACGATGAACAGCACAATATTGGGGACGATCATAATCAGAGTGGAGGCGGCTGCGATACCCTGCCCCGCCACGCTGTTGGTGTTGGTGGTCAGGGTGCTCATATAAAAGGCC
>CABUNG010000010.1 GCA_902492895.1 uncultured Oscillospiraceae bacterium
TGGACGCAAGACATGCGTCCACGGCCTTTTTTCGTTGCCGGGTAATCAGGCGGCAGCGCCCGATCCTTCCGGCTGCTGAAGTGTCCGGAAATCAGGGGATAAGCAACTCGGCCCTCCCTCGCATCCCCGCCTTTTAGCTTTCCGATTCGATCACGATCCGCAGGGCTTTCCCCTGAGGCGGATAGCTTTCGGCGACAAGCGGATCGATGGTGATCGTCATCTTTCCCTGGACATCCGCAAAGGATGCGCTCCGGCCGTCTTGGAACACGATGACGGTATCGTCCGAAACGGAGAGGTCGATGCAGTCGAACCGATCCCAGTTCGGAGTGAGAACCAGCATCGACCGATACGTCCTGCCATCCCGTTCGTTTTCAAATTTATTCTGCAGCACCGCCCGGAAGGTATTGCCCGTCTGCGTGGGCTGCTCCGCCTCTTCCAGAGCGGCCAGCAGCTCCTCTCCAGAATACGGACAGCGCTCGTCCTCCAGGACGAACCGGAGCGTCAACACTTTATCGCCGTCAACCGTGTATTGATAGGCGTGTTCATCCTTACCTGTATCTTTGGTTCTTCCCAGGCGTTCCAAAATCTCTCCATACGTCAGGCCCGCAGGCAGGACGCGGATCTGTTCCGACGTGAGCGCCGCCGTCGGATAGATCATCCCATAACACAGGATCGCTTTGTACAGCTCTGCCGGATCGTCCGGCATATCCCGGCCGGTCAATCCCAGCTCCGCCGCCTTGCTTCGCAAGAGCTCCGCCGTTTTGGGATCATCGAACCGTTTCGAGGCAATGTCCCGGTAAACCCGTTTGGTTTCCTGTCTGGTCAGTGCGGCCTGAGACAGCCCTTTTTCACCGAGAAAAGCCGACGCCTCCCGGTACTCGTTCGCATCCACCGCTGCATAAACCGACACCGACAGCACCAGAAGCAGCACGGCGCAAAGAGCACAGACCGCCGCGCGTTTTTTCATGGGGAACCTCCTCCTTTCCTTTTGGGGAATCGCCGTCAGACAGGCTTCCCGTATGCGATCTTTCTGCAGCACCTCTGCTTCCAGGACCCGCCTGATCAAATCCCGTTCGTTCATGTTTGGTCATCCCTCCTTATAGAGCGATCGCAGTTCGTTGCGAGTGCGGTACAGCTTGGTTTTAACGGTGGAGACATGCATGGAGAGGGCGGACGCGATTTCCGAAATCGAGAGACCCAACACATAAAAGAGCACGAAAATCCGCTGATTATCATCCGGTTTTGCAGCCAGAAACCTCCCGATTTCCTGCAGCTTTTCCGCCGTGACGATACGGTCGTCAACCGAAGGCTCGGGCGATTCCTCCAAAAGCAGAGCCTCGTCGTCCGCACAGATGTCCCCCGTTCCCGGAGACAGATACCGGCGGCAGATTTTCGCCTTGGCGATTTTCCGCACAAAGGCGTCCGGGCGGAGGATATGCCCGCTGCCCTTACGTTTCATGGACAGGAACACATCCGTATAGGTATCCTGCAGAATATCCCGCACGTCCTCCATACTGCCGCATTTGGACACCACGTACCGCAGAACGGCAGGATAGGTCTGTTCGTAAATGGCCGTAAACCGGGTTTCGATCCGTTCATCCTCCATGCACTCACCACCTTATACCCTATATGTGCGGAAAACGCCCAAAAAAGTTTCATAAAAAATAAAAAAGGCTCAGCAGAAGCTGAACCTTTTTTTATTTCCGTCGTCAGCCCACCGGCGTATTCTGAATCACGCCTGCAAGCAGCAGCGCGATGACCAGAACGCCGAGCGCGATGCGGTAATAGCCGAACGGCTTGAAATCATGCTTTTTGATGAAATTCATCAGGAAACGGATAACCATAAGAGATATAAGAAATGCAACAATCATGCCTACGAGTAGAATGGTCCATTCCAGTCCTGAAAATGTCATCTTATCAATAATTATGAAATCAAAAATTTCCAATGCGCTCGCCCCGAACATGACTGGGATCGCCATGAAAAAGGAAAATTCCGCCGCGACATACCGAGAGGTACCCAGCAGTACGGCGCCCAGGATGGTGGAACCCGAACGAGAGGTGCCGGGAATCAGCGCCAGCATCTGGAACACGCCGATCAACAGGGCCGTTTTGTAATCCATTTCCTTAAAATTATGGATACGCGGCTCCTTATGGCGGCTTTCCATCCAGATGAACAGGATGCCGTAGATGATCAAAGCCCCGGCAATAACAGGCGGTATTGAGTAGGCATTGATTTGTTTACGAAAAAAGAACCCGATGGCTGCCGCCGGGATACTCGCAATGAGCACTTTGCCCCACAAGGACAGGGTGTCCCGCCGCTCAAGCGGGGATTTCTTGCGGGAGAAAGGATTGAGCTTGTGAAAAAAGAGAACCAGCACGGCCATGATGGACCCCAGCTGTACCAACACCTTGAACACTTCAAAAAAGGCCTTGTTGCGTTCCGGGTCAGCCGATACGGCGAACGGCAGAAACTCATTGAGCAATATGATGTGCCCCGTGCTGCTGATGGGGAGCCATTCGGTGATGCCCTGCACGATCCCCTGCAGAATCGCCTTCAGGATTTCAAAAAAATCCATGGGGAATGATCCGCCCTTTCCGGATCCCGTCTAAACGGGACCGCTGTCTTCGATTTTACAGGTCGATCTCGTTGAGCAGGTCCCGGAGCAGAATGATCTCATCCGGGGAAATCGTCACGCCTTTACCCATCTTCTTGTGATCCGGCGCCCATTCCCGAATATCGTATTTCGGATCCCGGTCGTTCCAGCTGATGAGGTTCAGTTCCTTTGTCCAGCCGGAAGGAGACTGGGACAACACCCCAAATTCTTTGACAATTTCATACTTGAGCTCCGCCATGCATTGCACTCCTTCTTTTTTGTTCTTTGACGCGCCGGAACAGCTACTGTCCGCAAAACAGACTGCCGCCGCGGCAGTCGATGCCGACCACCAGCGGAAAATCCCGGATAACCAGGCGTTTGACCGCCTCGCACCCGAGATCCTCAAAGGCGATGACCTCACAGGAAACCACACGTTTTGCGGCAAGGGCACCGGCCCCTCCAACGGCACAGAGATAGAGTCCTCCGTTGCGACGGATCGCCTGCGCCACCTCGTCCGAACGCGCGCCTTTGCCTATAGTAGCACACAAGCCGAGATCATGCAAGCGGGGTGTGTAAATATCCATGCGGCCGGACGTCGTGGGGCCGCACGCCCCGATGGGCAGACCCTGCGGGGCGGGAGTCGAGCCGGAATAATAGATCACGGCATCCCGCAGCGGAAACGGCAGCGGCTGCCCCTGGTCCAAAAGCGCAAAGAGGCGTTTGTGCGCGGCATCGCGGGACGTATAGACGGTTCCCGACAGCAGGATCCGGTCGCCCGCCCGCAGGGTTTGAGCGGCATCCCGCAGGGTATCGGTGTGAAGGCGCAGAGACATGGCATTCGTCACTCTCGATTCTAGCTTATGCATGAAATTTATAGGACATTCCGGTAAAGTTAACCAGTTCCCGCCCTACGCGGGATCAGACTGCCGGGATGCGAAGGCTGTTTTGACTTTCAGCTTTTCTGCCGTTTCATCGAGCGTCTGCACCCATTCCTCTAAGCGGACCCCGGCCGCTCCGGCCTGATCGAGCAAATCCTGTCTGGCGGAGTCGAGATGGACGCGGCAGGCGTCGAGTTCCCGTCCGAGCTTATCCGCGGCACCAGCCACGGCATCCAGGCAGGAATCGCTGCGCTTGTAGGCGGCATCGAGAAAATGCTGGCCCATGGAGCGGATCTCCATGATAAAGCTACCGACATCTCCCACCAGCTTGGCGTACCGTTCATTGGCTTCGGCGAGTTCCCGGCAGCGGCGGTCCAATTCCCGCAGCTTGGCCGCGCTCTCGACTTTTTCCGCCGACAAGCGGTTGTTCTCTTCCCCGGTTTCGCGGGCTGTGCGCTTCGACATTTCCAGCTGGCGAAGCAGCGCCTCTTTTTCCTCCCGCAGGGCCCGGCCGGTTTCCCGCAGACGGGCGAGTTCTTCCCGGACCGCGTCCTGTTCCTGCCGCATCCGGCGGCAGGACTCTTCACGGGACCGCAGTCCGGCGAGTTCCTCTTCCATAGCCGAGCATGCGGACGCTTTTTGCTCAAGGGATTCGAGCTTGGCCGCCTGTTCCTCGGTTTTCAGGCGCAGGCGGGCGTTTTCCTGTTCGAACGATTCCTCCACCTCGCGCAGACGGGCGGCGCTTTCCTCGGCCCGGTTCTCCGCTTGGGAGACGCGCTCGTCCGCCTCAGCCAGCCGCTGCTGCAGCTCCTCCAGCTCGGCCTTCTGCTTTTGCTGAAGGTCATCGATATAGTGGAGCACGTCCATTTTGTGAAAGCCCCGGAGGCTCGTCCGAAAAAAACCGGTCTCCGCCATTCTGATCCACCCTTTCCCCGCCGCATAACGGCTGGTGTGACGTCTATATATGTATAAATTGGATATCTTATTTTTTGATTATACCATCCGTCTTTTTAAAACACAAGCATTCACTGGAGCTGAGGCGATTTTTCTTGTTCGGCGGACGGCCGGATCCATTTTTCAATATCCTCGGTCACGGACCGTATATGCAGAATGGAATACCCGACGCTCTGCACGGCTTCATCAACAAAAGAATCCCGCTGTCTGCGCGCTGCATGGTCGTGGCTGCCATCGTCCAGTTCGATGATATGCCGGACCACCAATTTGGCATCGCACAAGACAAAATCCACATGTTTGGCCTGAATCTTATAGAAATACGTCCTGTATTTGGGCGTTCCTTTAACCGGTTCCAGCAAATCCAGCAGCCGCACTTTGGCAAAGACCACATAACCATATTTGTCCGCTGCCTCTTTCAGTTTTCGATAGGCGTCCTTTTCATTATAAGAAAACAGCCAACGCTTCTGATAGGCTCCTTTGACCGGCAATGTCTCGCCCGAAATATCCGAGGTATCCTGTGGCGGGACTTTCTTGGCACGCAGACGCTGATACAGCAGCATACCGGCCAAACCTACCACAACGATCAAGAGTACGATTTCCATCCATGTTCTTCCTCTCTTTTATGCAATATTTGGTATTGGAACCCATTATACCCGATACCAGCTCAAATTCCAAGAACACACAGGATTCCTATGATCTGAGCCGGCAGAATTATAGAAAAAAGGATATTAAAAGCGGAGAATACCGGTTTCCACCGACTGGCCCTTGCCCCTTGAATATGGGTGTGGTATACTGAAACTCAACAAAAAAGGAGGCGGATGCGATGTCGTTGACCCTGCAGGAGGCAATCGCCCGGATCCGTCCGCTGGACGCCAAGGCGCAGATCGAGGCCCGGAACCGCTGGGATTCCCGCGCCAAACTTCCGAACAGTCTGGGCAAACTCGAATGGGCCGTCGTCCGCCTCGCCGGGATCAGCCGCACCGCCTTCCCCGTCCTTGACCGCAAGCAGGTAGTGGTATTCTGCGCGGACAACGGCGTGACCGCCGAAGCGGTTTCGCCGTCGGATCCGCGCATCACGGCAGCCCAGGCTCTCAATTTCGCCGAGGGGGGCGGCACGATCAACGCATTCGCCCGCCGTTTGGGTGCGGATGTGCTGGTGGTGGACATCGGGTTGGCCACGCCTTGCAGCCACGCGGGCATTCTCTCCCGCGCGGTCCGGGCGGGAACGGGCAACATCGCCTGCGGGCCTGCTATGTCGATGGAGGAGTGCCGGACGGCCGTGGAAACCGGTATAGCCCTGGCGGAAGAAGCGGCCGCGCGCGGTGTTTCGCTGCTCATCACCGGTGAGATGGGAATCGGCAACACCACCACTTCGAGTGCCGTCGCGTCGGTCCTTCTTGGCCGTCCTCCGGAGGAGATCACGGCCAGAGGGGCGGGATCGCCGGACGCCGTGCCCCACAAAACCGCTGTCATCCGCCGCGCCGTCTCTATTAACCGCCCTGATCCCGCACAGCCCCTCGATGTGATCGCCAAGGTCGGCGGTCTCGACATCGCGGGAATGTGCGGCCTGTACCTCGGCGCCGCCGCCTGTGGCCTGCCCGTCTTCATAGACGGCTTCATCTCGTCCGCCGCCGCTCTGTGCGCCGCCCGGATTTCCCCGCTGTGCCAGGGATATATGCTACCCTCCCACTGCTCGGCAGAAGCCGGAGGCCGGCTTCTGCTGGAGGCACTCGGCTTTTCTGCCCCTATCGAGGCGGGGCTTTGTCTCGGAGAAGGAACGGGCGGCGTGCTGGGGGCTGCTCTGCTGGACTATGCCTTATCCGCCTATCAAGAGGTGGTGGATATCCGCGCCCTGTGAGAAGAGGTTGCAACATGAAAATCCTGCTGCACATCCTGATCGTCCTGGAGATGATCTTCGTCAATCTGACGACGGTGCACATCTGTTCCAAACGCCGGCGGTCTCTCCCCTGCATTGCCGCCTCTCTCGCTGTGTGTACGGCGCTGATCGTCGGCGGCACGCTGTTCCTTCTTCTGGGTGTAAAAAATTACGGAAACGGCAACGGCCTGTTCGTGCTGGTCGGTTTTTTGTATATGCCTCTGCTGGTATGGCTTTACGAAGAATCTTTCCCTCGTATACTCGCCACCATCTGTTCCGCCTGGGTCTACACCATGCTGATGTTTTCCCTGTCGGTCCATATCGCCCATCTCTTTCCCGCGTCCGTATTTGATATGGCGGCTTTTCTGGCGCAGACGGGCCTGTATCTCCTGACGCTCTATCCGTTTTTGAAATTTGTCCGCAACCGATTTCTGTATATCCTGCTCAACATTCCGAAACGGGCTTTCAGCCTTCTGCTGGCGGAAAGCCTGGTCTGGTTTCTGACCATGATCGTTCTCAACTACACCTTTGTCATGAGTCAGCTTCCCCTTCTGCGGGTTGTCTCCCTGCTGGTCCTGGCGGCGAACGTCGTGGTGAGTTTCACCTGCATCCAGACCATCGTGCGTTCACAGCGCAGCATCGACGAACTCCAGAATATCGTGTATATAGACAGTCTCACGGGGCTCAAAAATCGGTCCAGCCTGTACGGTGACTGCTCTCGCCGGATCGAATCGGGCGAACCCTTTACCCTGGTTTTCATGGATCTCAACCGCTTCAAAGAAGTCAATGACCGCCATGGACATCTGGCTGGAGACGAATATCTAACCTGTTTTGCGGAGCACATCCGGGATCTGGCTGGTACGGACGGAACGGTTTACCGTCTCTCGGGCGACGAGTTCGTCTGCCTTTACAAAGGCCGGGGGGCCGCGCTATTTCTGGATGCTCTCGATTCTCTGCGGTGCGGCGCGGCCTCCGTTGGGCAGGAATTTCTGGGCGTCAGCGCCGGGCACGCCTCTTTTCCGGAGGATGGCGACACCCTCGACCAGCTCATCGCCACGGCCGACGAACGTATGTATCGAAACAAGGATTCCGGAAAAGCTTAAAGGGGATGGTCTGTATGGGTTCCTCTCTCCTCATCGCTCTGTCGATGTATTCCATTCTGCCCGTTCCCCGCGTGGAATGGAAAGAGGACAATATGCGCTGGTCCCTCGCCTGTCTGCCTGTTGTGGGTCTGATCGGCGGCGGCCTGATGGCAGGCTGGACGGCACTCGCCGGGGTGGTTTCCGTCTCCCCGGTTTTCTTCGGGGCGGTTGCCGTGCTGCTTCCGATTCTGCTCTCGGGCGGCTTCCATATGGACGGTTTTCTCGACGCCACCGACGCCATCTTTTCGCGGCGGGACCGGGATCGGAAACTGGAAATCATGAAAGATCCCCACTGTGGGCCGTTTGCGGTCCTGTCCTGCGCAGCCCTGCTGCTGCTGGAGCTCGGGGCCTGGTGCCAGCTTTTGGAAAAGCCTGCCCTTCTCTGGCCTGCTTCGACGGCTTTTGTCCTCTCCCGCGCCGTCACGGTCACGGCGGGAAGCCGGCTTCCCTACGCCAAATCCAGCACCCTCGGTGCGCTGTTCGCGGGGCGGGCGGCGGATCGCGTTTCCGCCGCCGCCGTACTTGAATGGATCCTCGCGGTGCTTTTGCTGCTTGGCGTCGGATTCCTGGCAGCGGGGTTCGGCGGACTTCTGGCCGCAGCAGCGGCCGCTGCGGGTGTGCTTCTGTTTTTTATCTGGTACCGGCACATGGTTTTAAAGCAGTTCGGCGGTGTCACCGGAGATCTGCTCGGCTATTTGGTGCAGATGCTGGAGCTCATCATACTGCTTGTGCTGGCCATTTCATCATTTTGGGTATAATAGAGTGAAAGGGCGAATCGCGGTGGTGACACTTTATCTCATCCGGCACGGCCTGACCCAGGGCAATCTGGAAGGCCGCTATATCGGGCAGAGCGAAAACCCTCCTTTGAGTGTCCGGGGGAGGCAGGAGCTGGAAGAACGCAAGGCGCATCATCCCTATCCGCGTGCCGAACGGCTCTATATCAGTCCCCTGCTCCGCTGCACGGAAACGGCCCAGCTGCTCTATCCCATGCTGGTACCGGTGCCGCTGTCCTCCCTGGCTGAGCAAGATTTCGGCCTGTTCGAAGGAAAAACGTATGAACAGCTGAAAGATGATCCCACCTATCGCCGCTGGGTCGATTCGGCCGGCCTGCTGCCCCCGCCCGGAGGCGAGAGCGGACAGGAATTCGCCCTCCGACTGAAAGGGGCGCTCAGCCAGATCGCGGGGGACTGCCGCAGCAGCGGCTCCAAAACCGCCGCAGTTGTCACCCATGGCGGCTGTATCATGACCATTCTCAGCCGGCTGAACGTCGAACAGGATCCTTCCCCCGCGTCTTTTTATGGGTATCAGGCACCGAACGGCGGCGGCTACGCTGTGGCGCTGGATCCCACAGCCGTACGAATTTCCCTGCTTGGGGCTTTGTAAAGGATCCCTACTTGTCAAGCGTTTAAATATGTGCTATACTGATTTTAAATTGTCGAATGATCGCGATATCAACGCTTTTTCCGCGCCGTCGGCGCGTTCTCATCTGAATGACAGCGAAGAGGTGACGGCATGGCCCTGGGATTTCCTTTGTACATCAACCTCCACGGGAACAACTGCGTCGTGCTGGGCGGCGGGGATTTCGCCTATCAGCGGGCAAAAACTCTGCTGGATTTCGGTGCCAAAGTGACGGTTATCAGCCCTACGCTGTGCGAAGAGATGCAGCGCCTCGATGAAGAGAATAAAACCCGCTATATCCCCCGCCGCTATTTCCGCGGAGACTGCACCTGCGCCTATCTGTGCGTCGCCGCGACGGAGGACGAATCTCTGAACGTCGCTATTTCCGATGAGTGCAAAGCCAAGGGGATTCCGGTGAACGTTCTAAAACCGGTTGCTTTCGGCACCTTCTATTTCCCGTCCGTTGTCCTGACCGACGCCTTATCCATCTCCATTTCGGGCAAGCTGGATCCCGCTGTTGTGAGCAGCCTGCGGGATCAAATCGAGCAGGCGCTCCCCGCCATGCTTGAGATCGCGCAGGAGACCGCCGAATCGGATGTTTCTCTTGTTTAACGAAATTATAAGGAAACGGCGCCGCAGATTTTGACTGCGGCGCCGTTCGGATGTTCAGAGCAGAAATTAGAAGTTGTCCTGGCGGTTCTGCTTGTTGTTCTGCTGATTCTGCTGGTTGTTGTTCTGCGCGTTCTGGTTCTTCTTGTTCTGCTGCTGGTTCTGATTGTTCTGGCTGTTCTGGTTGTTCTGCTGATTGTTGTTCTGGTTGTTCATGATGTGTTTCCTCCTGTACAGTTACGGTGTGTTGAATGATGGGATGCCACGGCACATGCTTTTCGTTCGAAATGCACCTGCCGTTGCATCGCTTTTATTTTTAGCGGGCATGCCCGATTTTATACAGTCCTTTTCCTGCAATTTTGCGAGCTGTCTCATCGGCTTTTTCGTTGACTTCAAGTCGAAAAATCGGTATACTGAAAAAAAGACGCGTGGAAAGGGGATGCCGTATGTCCGAGGTATCCGGAGCTTTGCATACCGAGCCCGATTCGTTTACCAATATGTACATTTCCGATAAAAACGGCAATAGCCTGATCTTCATGGGCAAGCATCACATCACCGGGCCGTTCATCGCGGATGTGCATGTCCATCAGCAGCTCGAAATTTCCTGCGTCCTGTTGGGGGAATGCAACTACCGTGTGGGAGACCAAATGTACGATATCCGCCCCGGCGACGTATTTCTTTTCAATAATACCGATCCTCACGGCCTGGTTCTGGACGAAGGGCAGTCAATCACCCATCTGGTGATCCATTTCGAACCGTCCTTCATCTGGAACTCCCTGGCGAACGACCTCGATTATAATTTCTTGCTGATTTTCTTCGAGCGAAGCCGTCAATTCAGCCATCGGCTGGACCGGGACAATCCGGCAACACATCGGATCGCGGAACTGATGCAGGAGATTTATCGGGAATTTCTTGAACAGCATCTCTGCTATGAATTGATCGTCAAAATCAAGCTGCAGACGATTTTTACCGAGATTATCCGTAATTACGATTATATCGACAGTAAAAAAGCCGGCCGGCCCCTGCACGAGACCGATATCGTCCAGCTCAACGCGGTGCTGCAGTACATCGACGAGCACCTCGACGGGGAGCTCCGGCTGGCGCAGCTCGCGTCCATCGCCCACGTCAGCCCGGCGTATTTTTCCACCCTGTTCAAACGCTTCAACGGCCTTTCTCCTGTGGAATACATCGTGCACAAGCGGGTGCAGCGGGCCATTGAATATATCCGCACCACAAACATGAGCATGACCGAGGTAGCCATGGCCTGCGGATTCAACAACAGCACGAATTTCTACAAATCGTTCCGCAAGGTGACAGGGCGCACCCCCGTCTCCTATCGACAGAATCCCGGCATGCTGTGAGCGGTGGGGTCCAGCAAATCCCTCATCAGGACGGCTCAGGCCCGCATCCCGAACTCCATGCAAGCAGGGCTACGGCCCCGGGATTTTTACGACTTTCCGCTTTGATATATCAAAGCTCTATGCAGCCGTCTTATTCCTGCGTAGGGCTTTCTTGTTCCGTTTCGAATACTCTTAAAAAAGTTTGCGGCTTCCCGTTTGTATTTCCGACACTTCCAAATTGCCGGACCTAAAAAGTTTACAAAAATAGTTTACAAAAAAGCGGACAATAGTTGCTGAAAAACCGCGTGGCTGCGGTATAATGAAGACAGAAACCCGGGACCGTCATTTATTACATAAAGGAGTGTTTCACATGAAGTTAGGAGTTCTCACCGTCCCGTTGCAGGGCATGTCCGCCCGGGACGCCTTCGCCTATCTGCATTCTCTGGGCGTTCAGACCGTAGAACTGGGCACCGGCGGCTATACCAACAACAATCATCTGAAACCGGAAGTCTATCTCGACAATCCGGAAAAAATCGCGGAATTCAAGGCTCTTCTCAAGGAATTCGACCTGGAGATCAGCGTCCTGTCCTGTCACGGCAACCCCGTCCATCCCAACAAGGAGAAGGCTGAGGCCTATCACAAGGTTTTCGTCGATACCTGCCGCCTGGCCGAGCAGCTGGGGGTCGATACCGTCGTCACTTTCTCGGGCTGCCCGGGCGACTGCCCCACTTCCGAACGGCCCAACTGGGTCACCTGCTCCTGGCCGGAGGATTACGGCGAAATCCTCGATTACCAATGGAACGACGTTCTTATTCCCTATTGGAAAAAGGCCGCCGAGATCGCCCGCTCCTGCGGTGTAACCAAGATCGCCTTTGAGATGCATCCCGGCTTCTGTGTCTACAACCCCTCTTCACTCCTCCGTCTGCGGGAAGCCGTCGGCGACATCATCGGCGCGAACTTCGATCCCAGTCACCTGATTTGGCAGGGCATGGATCCCGTCATGGCGCTGCGGGAACTGGAGGGCGCGGTCTATCATTTCCACGCCAAGGACACCCGCGTGGATGAGTACAATAAGGCCCGCAACGGCGTGCTCGACACTGGACACTACGGCAATATCCTCGATCGGAGCTGGGTTTTCCGCACCGTCGGCTACGGCACGGGTGCCCAGCTGTGGAAGGACATGATGTCCACCCTGCAGTGCATCGGCTATCAGGGTTCGATCAGCATCGAGCACGAGGACGGCCTGATGTCGGTCAAGGAAGGGCTGGAAAAGGCCATTGCGTTCTTAAAAATCGTTATGATCACCGAGGATCCGGCCGCCATGTGGTGGGCCTGATCCAATTACACAATTCCAGATACGCGGAAGGGACCGGAGACACCATGAAAACATACAAAGCTGCTCTCGTCGGCTACGGCGGCATGGGCCGCTGGCATAAAACCGGCATTTGCAAAACACCCCGTGTGATCCTCGACGGGGTATACGACATCAATCCCGCCCGGATGGATGCTGCCCTCGAGGACGGCATCACGACGGCTTACCCGAGTTATGAAGCGCTGCTTGCCGATCCGTCGGTGGACATCGTCGTTGTGGCCACGCCGAACAATTTCCATATGCCCCTTGCCTGCCAGGCTCTCGAGGCCGGCAAGGCCGTGGTGTGTGAAAAACCGGTCACCATGACGAGCGAAGAGCTTCAAACCATCATGGATACGGCCGATCGAACCGGCAGTCTCTTCACCGTTCACCAGAACCGCCGTGCCGACGCCGATTTCTGCGCCGTCCGGGAAACGGTGGACGCGGGCCTGCTCGGCAACGTGTTCGAAATCGTCTCCAGCGTCACCGGTTCCCGGGGCATCCCCGAGGGATGGCGGCAGTACGCCGTAGCCGGCGGCGGCATGATGCTCGATTGGGGCGTCCATCTGATCGATCAGGTCATGACCATGTACGCGGACTGCAAGGTCACATCGGTCTACTGCAAGATGTATCACGTCAACTATAAAGAATGCGACGACGGCTTCAAGGCCTTCATCGAATTCGATAACGGCGTGATGGTCACCATCGAAGTGGGGACCAGTCACTACGCGAGCGTGCCCCGCTGGTATGTCTGCGGCGACCGCGGCGCCCTGATCATCGACGACTGGTCCTGCCAGGGCCGGATCATACGGGCGGCCGAGCACGAGATCACCTGGGAAGAAGACATCATCTATACCAAGGCCGGACCAACCAAGACCATGGCCCCCCGTGCACGCGACACCATCGAGCAGATCGATCTCGATCCGGACAAATACCAGTCCGATTACGACATTTTCTACCGCAATCTCGCCGAGGTGCTCGACGGCACGGCCGAATTGAGGGTGAAGCCCGCCGAGGCTATGCGGGTCATGAAGGTGATGGAAGCCACCTTCGAATCCGACCGGCTCAACCAGGTCATCCACTGCGATATTTAACTGTAAGGAGGCGTCTCCATGATCCGTGTCACGGTATGGAACGAAAACATCCATGAAAAGGAAATCGCCGCACAGATGGCCCATTATCCCGAGGGGATACACGGCGCCATCGCGAATTATCTGAAACAAAGCCCCGATGAGCTCGACGTCCGGATCGCCACCCTGGATCAGCCGGAATGCGGCTTGCCCGACGACGTGCTGAACACCACCGACGTCATGATCTGGTGGGGGCATGTCGGACATCATCTGGTGCCAGACGACCTCGCACGCAGAGTAGCCGACCGTGTGCTGCTCGGCATGGGGCTGATCGTGCTGCATTCCGGCCACTATTCCAAGCCTTTCCGTCTGCTGATGGGCACTACCTGTTCCCTCCGCTGGCGGGACGGCGATTACGAACGGCTGTGGTGCGTCAATCCCGGCCACCCGATTGCCAAGGATGTGCCCGCTAATATCGAACTGCCGAATGAGGAGATGTACGGCGAATTTTTCGATATTCCCCAGCCGGATGAGCTGGTGTATGCGGGCTGGTTCCGGGGCGGCGAACTGTTCCGCTCCGGCTGCTGCTGGCGCAGAGGCGCGGGCAAAGTCTTTTATTTCCAGCCCGGCCACGAAACCAATCCCATCTATAACAACCCCGCCATCCTGAAGATCATCGGCAATGCCGTCCGATGGGCCGCGCCCGAAAACTGGCGTTCTACCCTCGAATGCTTCCATCATGACGATACGACCGAGGAGCGGGTCGCCAAGGGACTGCCCATCGACCAGTATTGAGTCATTTCAGGTTTTCGCCCCCGTTTTTTAACGGGGGCGGTTTTTTATGAGCGAAAAAGGTTGTCGATACCGGCTGTATATGATATAGTGAAAATAAGGAGACGGCGTATCCGAAAAGACCGATTTCCGGTCATGAGAAAAGGTGTGAAATTCTATAAGGGGGATCCTCTATGAATCGGAGTATCCGCAAGCTTCTTATTCTGCTATCCTTAAGCTTGACTCTGTCCCTGACGCTCTCCGGCTGCATGGCCGACGAGCCGGTCCCCATGGAGAATTCCTCGACGGCGGATATGGCCGCTTCCACGCAAGCGGACTCCTCCGATTCCGGATCCGCTTTTCCGGCGGACGGTTCCTCGTCGCATACTGCGGATATCCCGGATCCTCAGCGGCCGGATGCGCCTTCGACCAATCCGGTTGACAACCCCAACGATATCAGCTGGCCCGGCACGCACCCCATGACGACGACCGCCCCTGCGGTGCCAACGATCCCCGGACAGGAGCCCTCCCGGACGCAGTCCCCTCCCGAATCCACGGCGACGCCGACCACCACGAACTCCCAGCCCACGTCCGCGCCTCTTCCGGACCCTTACGCCAACACACCGGGGAACACAACCGGAAACATCGTAAACGGCGGCGCGGCGGCGATCCAGGGCGATTGGATCTATTACCGCAACAGCGCTGACAACGGCAGGCTGTACGCCATGAAAACGGACGGCAGCGGCCGAAAGAAGCTGAGCAATGACAACGCGTCCGGCATCAACGTGGTCGGCGACCGCATCTATTACAGCAACCACGACGACGGTCCGGGCTATCTGTACACGGTGAAAACCGACGGCAGCGATCGAAAACGCCTGAACACCGACACTTCGGCCTACGTCAATGTTATCGGGAACACCGTCTATTATATCAATGCAAGCGACGGCCACATGCTGTACACGATGAAAACCGATGGATCCGGCCGCAAAAAGCTCGGCAGCATGAAGTTGGGAGAAGCCGTTGTGGCGGACGGGCGGATTTATTATACCAATTGGGACGAAGGACATATCCTCTACTCGATCAAAACCGACGGCAGCGACATAAAAAAACTGAGCCATGAGGATGCGTGGCGCATCAATGTGACCGGTGGGCGGATTTATTACGCCAGTCATGAGAGCGGCAAACGCGGAATTTACTCCATGAAAACGGACGGCAGCGATCGGAAGCTTCTGACAAACCAACGCGCTTCCGATATCAATGTGCTGGGTGATCGGATCTTTTATTTGGATTTTTACGATTCCGATCTCTATACCATCCAAACCGACGGCAGCGGCCAGAAGAAACTATACGTCGGCAATATGAGCGGCATTCATATCGCCGGTGAGTGGATCTTTTACATCCGTGTTATTCGGTATGACACATATGAGCAGCGTATTGTCAAAACCGATGGATCCAATGATCGGCTCTTGGGTTCCTACACAGTTTAATACATCAGAAACAGCAAAAGGCCGCCGAACGCGTCAAGACGCATTCGGCGGCCTGCTTCGATTTAGTCCGCAAACATCTGCACCCAATGGGCACGTCCGTTTTCCACATAATAGCCGACACCCAGCCGGCCGAAGCTATCGCTTAAAATGTTCCGACGGTGGCCGTCGGAATTCATCCATCCCTCCACCACCTGCGCGGGGGTTTTCTGCCCCATCGCAATGTTTTCCCCGGCAGCGCGGTAGGAAACACCCGCTTCTTTCATAGCGGTAAAGCAATCCCGCCCGTCAGGCCGCGAATGTGAAAACGTATCCGCGATTTCCATAGCTCTGACCTGGGCTGCCTTGGTCAGGTTGGTATCGGCAGAAAGCGGCTGTTTCCCCGCCTTTTCCCGCTCGATGTTCACCAGACGAAGCACCTCCTGCTGATAGCCGGACGGACTGAGAGGCGCCGCCGTGGTTGTGGTGGTGGCCGGACGAGTAGAGGGGACGGTCGTTTCGGATTTTTTAGTCGTCTGCGTCGTCGATTTCTGCGTAGTCGACGTGGTCGTCGTGGCCTTTTCCTCCGATACTGAAACAGAAGACTCTCCGCCTTTTTCAGTCGTAAGCGGCGTGTGGTTCGCGGGCCGGCCGGTCTCCTGTGTCCCGGTCACCGTTGAATCGTGCGAGGTCTGTGCAGGATCGGCATCTGTCGCGTTGGAGGCTGTTTCCCCGTTCGGAGGAGAGACAGGTGTTTCGGACACCGACCGTCCGCACGCCGTGACCATCAAAACCGCCAGTGCGGTAATCAGCAGCAGCGCAAAACTGCGAAAAATTGTCTTATGCATATACAAACCATCCTTTCGTCTGCGCCCGGCCAAGCATAGGTCAGCCGGACAAACACGGGGTTGGTCGAAAAAACCTAGTGTTTTGTTCCCTGATGTTGTTGCCATAGGAATGATACCATGTCCGGACCGCTCATTCAACCCATGGAATGCTGCCAGTTCTTCCTCAGGCTGCCTCTCATGGTTATAATTTAAAAATTTTAAATATATATTGTTAAATTCTTCAGTTGGCTTCCCCCGGCAGTTCATATGGCGTCAGTCCCTCATCCGACAGCCGGTAAACCGCGGTGCAGACCTCTCTGAGAAATTTACGGTCATGGCTGACGCACAGGATGGTTCCGGGAAAAGCCGCCAAAGATCGGCGGATTACCGGATTAGATAGGGGGCTCAAATTCCGGGTCGGTTCGTCCAGAACCAGCACCTGGCATTCATCGAGCATCAGATGAAGCAGAAGCAGCTTGGCCTTTTGCCCGCCGCTCAGTTCCCCGATGGTCTTTTCCATTTCCTCCGGCTTGAACCGTAGGCTTCCGAGACAGGATCTGGCCCGGGTTACAGCCGCTTTCTCTCCGGACGGCACCAGAAATTCCACCGGTGTCTGTCCATAATCGAGCACGTCGGCATATTCCTGCGGCATGTAGCCGGCGCGAAGATCCGTCCTGGACTTCAGCTCAGCCCACAGCTTTCGCAGACAGGTGGTTTTTCCCGCGCCGTTCTCCCCCACCAGACCGACCCTTTCACCCGCCGCGACGTGCAGATGCAGACCGGACGCCAGAACACGCCCTTCCACCTCCAGAACCGGCAGCTCCCAGTCGAGGATGCGTTTTCCCTTCGGCAAGGCCGGACAACGGTCAAAAACAAGTGAAATGGCCTCTTCCACGCTCGGAATATCCTCAAAATCCTCTTTCTGCCGCTCGATCCGTTTCTCCTGCGATTTCAGCGCGTGGATTTTCTTTTTGAGCAGTCTCGCCCCACCCGGATCGGCCCGTGTGATCGTGTTCTGCTGATGTTCGACCTTGTTGTAAATTTGCTGCCAACGCGCCTGCTGGCTCTCGTAATCCGCGCGCTGCTTGCGCGCGACCTGCTCCTGCTTGTCCAGCCGTCCAAGGCGATTTTCCACGTAGTCGCGGTAACCGCTCTTTTCGACGGTGCAGCGGCATTCGTTTTTCTTCTTAATCTGTTCGAGATGTACGACAATATTCGACGTATTTTCCAGCAGCGTTTCGTCATGGGATACATAGAGCACCGGCTGAGGTACCGCCCGAATGAAACCCTCCATCCAAAACAGGGTGTCCAGATCCAGATCGTTGGTCGGCTCATCGAGCAGCAGAACGTCCGGATGCTCCGCAAGCAGGCGGACCAGACGGATTTTGATTTTTTCACCTCCGGAAAGGACGGAAAACGGCCGCTCGCTCGTCCAGAGCTCCATATTCCCATGCAGCTTCCACAGCGGCATCGGCAAATCGCCGTAAAGGTCAATGCCTTTCAGATAGTCCATGATCCGCATATCCGGCGGCACGGCGTTTTCCTGAGACAAAAAGCCGATTTTTCCCGGGCAATACCGATTTCCCCGGCATTCCGCATAGGATTCCACACTTTCCGGATCCGCAATCCAGCGCAGGAGTGTGCTTTTTCCGTTCCCTTCCTCCCCGATCACAGCGGTTTTATCTCCGCTGTTTATTGTAAGGTTAAAATCCTTTACAATATCCCGTCCATCTTTTTTGAGTGTGATGGATACATGGTTCAATTGCAGCATGCAGCGTCCCCCCTACAGCGATTTTAAGCATGAAAAACGGCTCTTCCGCCGCAGCGGAAGAGCCGTTTGCACACGCCAAATAAAGCGGATCCGTCAGGATTCCCCCTTGCACGCACACAGACGCTTCTTTACCGCGGTGGCTAAGCCAAGCTGTCTGCGCACAGGAAATCCCTCCGTCCTTTTTAGAATGGATTCAGCATATCACAGGAACCGCATGATGTCAAGCGCGGAATGCGGCGGCCAGTTCCCGGCCATAGGCGCGCATCTCCTCAAGCGCAGCCTCGTCCGGCACCCAGTTGACCCGACGGCCTTCGCAGACCACGGAAAATCCCGCGTCCTTCAGTTCCTCGTTGAGCATCTTGACCGCTTCGCCGCTCCAGCCGAAGCTGCCGAACGCGGCCGCTTTCTTGCCCTTGAATTTGGCGCCCTTGATCAGCTCCAGAATCCCGGCAATCGCGTACAGGTATCCGTTGTTGACGGTCGGAGACCCCATAACGACGGCCTTGGAACGGAAGACTTCGGTGATGATATCGGTCTTGTCGCTCTTGGAGGCGTTGAACAGCTTGACCGTCGTCTGCGGATCGGCTTCCTTGATCCCCTCGGCTATGGTTTCCGCCATCCGCCTGGTGGAGTTCCACATGGTGTCGTAAACGATGCTGATCTGGTCTTCCTGATAGTTTTCCGCCCATTTCAGATACTGCTCCACAATCTGTTCGGGATGATCCCGCCAGATCAGGCCATGGCTCGGACAAATCATGTCGATCGTCAGATTCATCCCAAGAATCTCATTGACCTTGCGCTTCACCATCGGGCTGAACGGCGCTAGGATATTGGCGTAATACTTGGTCGCTTCCTCGTACAGCGCCCCTTTGTCCACGGTATCGTTATAGAGGGACTCGCTTGCGAAATGCTGGCCAAAGCCGTCGTTGCTGAAGAGGATGTTCTCGCCGCTCATATAACTGAACATGGTGTCCGGCCAATGGAGCATAGGCGCCTCGATAAAGGTCAGCTTGGATTCGCCCAGATCAAGGGTATCCCCCGTCTTGACCGGTACGAAATTCCAATCCTGATGGTAATGCCCTTTCAGGATCTTGACACCGTTGGCCGTACAGTAGATGGGGGTATCCGGAATTTCCTGCATGAGAGCCGACAGCGCGCCGCTGTGATCGACCTCGTTGTGCTGCATGACGATCGCATCGATCTCCTTGAGATCGATTTCCCGCTTCAGGTTATTGACAAATTCGTGATCAAAGGGCAGCCAGACCGTATCGACCAGCACCGTCTTCTTGTCCCGGATCAGATATGCATTATACGAAGACCCGCGATGGGTGGAATATTCGTCGCCGTGGAACCGCTTGAGTTCCCAGTCGATCTTGCCGATCCAGGAGACTTTTTCCGTCAATTTTCTCGCCATAGTGCGATCATCCTTTCTGTTCCGATTCGTTCATAGTATATCACGTTTTTAATCAAAAATCATGGACAATTTTTTAATTATACCAAATTCGTATATAATGCAGATTCTGCCCGCTGACTCTGTTAAAAAATAGACAGATCGACCAAATCGGTACAAAACAGACCAAAACAGCGCGGCTCAAAAAGAGCCGCGCCGTTTCTTTCGTCATCGGTATGGGGGGTATTGTTTTGCCGAGACCTTTCCTCTTTTCTTCGGCCGTACGACAAGTCCGGCACCGGCCAGCAGAGCCGCGGCCGCGGCGAAGAGAAGGCCGCGGAAATCCGTCCGTCCGGTTTTGACGTTGTCGATGTCGGACGGATCCGACTCCGGACGGGACGTATTCGATTCCGGACGGGAGGAATCCGAAGGACGGCTGTCATCGGACACGGGAGGCGGATCGCTTGCATACTCGATTTCGAGTTCATCGAAAAAGATCCATGTCGGGACCCCGGGATGATCCGGATGGGTATCGGGCAGGGTTCCGCCGTTTTTGATGAAAATCTGAATAAATCGGGCCGATACCGGTTCCGCGTCGGTCGTGATGGTTTTCATTCTGGGCGGCACGTTGATACAGTCCTCATTGAGATAAACCGTATCGAACTCCGTAAAGGCCACGCCGTCGGAAGAGAGCGAGAACTTGACATATTCCGGGAAACGGATACCCGAGAGGAACTGATCCAAAAAGCCCATAGACAGACCACTGATATTTTTCTCTTCCTGCAGATCGATGGTGACGGTCAGGTCCGTGCCTTCGATCCCCGACCAGTTGCCGTTGAGGAAATCCGGGCTTTCGCCGAACACGCCATCCATAATGCTTTCTTTTCCGTTATTGCCAAACCGCACATTGGCGGGGTCGTACACGATCGGATCCCGCTCCGGAACCATCCCCTCTATGCTCAGCTCATCGAAGAAGAGCCAAGAACCGGCCCATTTATTGGGATGCTCCGTGGGCAGACCGCCGGGATTGCTGATGACGATCTTGATATATTGAGCGCTTATTTCCTCACCGGAAGCCGTCACTACCTGCCGGTTGGCCGGACGGTCGGCGAAGGTTTGGGAGAAATCCCGATAGTCAAAGAGGGTGTAGTTCTCCCCGTCCTGAGACGTGAAGAAACGAACCAGAGAGGGCAAGCGTATCCCATTGTTCCAGTCTTCCAAGAAGCCCATGGACATATGGGAGAAAGTGACCGCGTTTTTGAGGTTGACGGTAATCACGACGTCGGTATGCCGGAACCCGGTCCAAGTGCCGTTGGCATAGGGATAAGCGCCGGTCAGGGTGCCGGTCACACCGTCCAGGACGCTGTCGACACCGTTGGACCCGTAGCGGCGGTCCACCTGTTCCTTGGAGGTAAACTCCATCCGGATATCGTAGGCATGCTCGGTGTTGTCGGTCAGCATGGCTTCGCCCAACTTCTCAAAAGAGGCGGCCATATCCATATCGGCGGACAGATCCCACAGGTTTCCATCCAGCACGATCATGCTCAAGCCGTGATTGATCCAAGCTTCGGTCCATCCCGATTCGGTGGCCCAAACACCCCATGCAGAGTCGCCGTCGCTGCCGTAGGTCTCCCACTTTTCGTAGTCGAAAGCGCGGAACCAAGCGCCGTCGTAAGCGGCTTTATCCGATACCTGCTGTGTCCGAACAAAGAATTCCGCCAGTTTATTCCGATAGGCCGTGATTCTCGCCGTCAGCTCTGCGTCGCCGGAGGCCGCAGCCGCTTCGTTGAGGCCCAAAAGAGCAAAGGACTGGGTGTAGAGATTATCCACGCAAGGATCTCCGTTTTGCTGGATCACAGGGGCTTCGTGAGAGCCATACTGATCGTTGGAGGAAAAATTGCCTGCCCGGCCGCTTCCTTTTCCGAGAGCTTCCTGAATGGCGCCGCTCTCCTGCTGATAGGCGCACAGATCCGTCACCATGGTATCCAGCCAAGCCCGATGCTCTTCGGTATCCTCGATCCGGCAGAGCCAGGCCAGAGGCAGAATCATCTTGGCACGTTCCTGCTGTATACCGTTGGTCCAGGCCCATTTCTCATCCGCATACGCCTGCATCATTCGGTCAATACCTGATTTGGTCAGTTCCAGCAGAGGTTCGTAATCCGTTTTTTCATACGCCCACAGATAACAGGCCCACATCAGTGCTTCGAAGTGAGGGGCGTAATGGATAACTGCGGTATTGAAGAAGGATTCCCAGCCATCTTTGAGCTGTTCGGAAGACAGGTAATCCCCTCGGAATCCATACACACCAGTGGTGCGGAAATTGGCCAGAATCGCCGCCAGGATCCGCTCGTCGAACTCATCGGTCTTCAGCGCCGAGGCCGCGCTGATCAGTCCCAGAATCGCCCGGGCATTATCGTCGCCGTAATAACTGCCGGCTCCGTATTCATCGTCCCAGGCAATCAAGCCGTATTCCGGGCTCTCCGGATTAGCACGGGCATCGTTTGAAAGCTCCGATTCGGTCAAGAGCCAGTTCATGATGTTGTAAGCCGCTATCTTATACAGTTCCTCTCCCGTGGCTTGATAGGCTAGGGCCAAAGCGCCCGCCGTTTCCCCGTTGCAGTCGGCCCGGCGAACCATTCGCAGAGACTGGGAGCCGTCCTCTTGGAAGGAGGCGCCGGACAGATAGGTTTCTGCCACGCCGTTGCGGCCGTCTCCTCCGGGATGCAGCGTATAGGTCTTGTCATAATTCTGGCGGTGGGCGTCGTAATAGGCGGCGTCCTGGTCGCTGAGAATAAATCCGGAATTGAAAAACCAATCCGCGTTGGAACGGATAGCTTCGATATAAGCATCCGAGCCGAAGACTTCGTCTTCGGAATAAGCCGGACGGGTAACGGGCTGCCATTCCATGGCCGGAACCGCCTCATCGCCGCTCAGCCAGCTAAGGACGGCACTCCACAGCTTCTGATACCGCTCATAGGGGGCATATCCCGCCGATATAAACTGACTGAATTTGGTGGCGGCCACCATCACGTTGCCCTCTACCTCCAGCAAGGAATAAGGCGTGCAGTTGGTCAGTCCATAGGTTGCCGTATCGTATCCCACTACTTTGGCACTGACCAGCCAGGCATCGCGGATGTCCGTTTTCTTGACAAACCGGGCGCCGTTGACATAGAGCAGGCTGTGATTCTCCATGTCCAAGGCCTCGGCGTCCGTCACGACAGCCCGCTTATACCCCATCACCTCGGTACCGTCATAAGCGATGCCTAGGCGGTCGTTATTCTCCGGATATTCGATGTACAGCCGCAAAGCCTTGCTCTCGATCGAGGCATAGTCTTCATCCGTCAGCGTGGTGGCTGTCAGATCCGGATAGGCATCGGCCAGAACCGCAATGCCGCTCCCCTCTTCCGCTGCCAAAACCGCTTCGGAAAGGGTGTCGTACCGCCGGACACCGGTGTAATTGTCAAAAGCAACCTGGTACAGATCGTTTTTTTCACTGGACACAAAGGCTACATCCAGTTCCGAGGTTTGGGTAGAAATCGCCAATTCGTCGAAGAAGACCCAGGAAGTCCCTCCGGCGCTCGGATGGGCGGAGGGCAGCGCACCCGGATTTTTCAAGAAGACCCGGATATACCGGGCATAGACCGGCGCCTGCGCATCGGTGGTCACGGTCTTCATTCTGGCCGGGCTCTCGACCCAGGGATCGTCGATGGAGACGGTATCAAAGGCGGTGAAGGTCTTGCCATCGTTCGATAGAGAGAATTCCACATATTCTGGGTAATGGATGCCGCACTGCCACTCATCCAGGAATCCCATCGACAAAGACCGGATCTGCCGTTTGAAAGGCAGGGCTATCGTGATGGTGACATCCCCCGCTTCGGCCCCCGACCAGCTCCCGTTGGTGTAGCTGTATCCTTCGCTGGAAATCCGACCGGTGATGCCATCCATCACGCTTTCTTTGCCATTGTCGCCAAAGCGCTGCTGCGAACCGCCTGCGATTTGGATCCCGTCATGAACGGTCAGTTCATCAAAGAACACCCAGGAAGGATTGCCGGGGCTGCTGTGGTTATCCGGCATGGGGCCGCCGTTTTTAATAAAGACTTTCAGGTAGCGGGCCGTTACGCTCCCCGCATCGGTAGTCACGGTTTTCATTCTGGCTCCGCTGGGATAATAGGGCTCGTTGAGATACACGGTATCGTAATCGGTGTAGGATTTTTCATCCATCGATACGGCGTACCGCACGTATTCCGGAAAACGGCCGCCCGCCTCCCATTCGTCCAGAAAGCCCATGGACAGCGCCTGGATCTCCCTGGGCTGCTGAAGGTCGACATAAATCGTCAAATCGAATCCTTCCGCCCTCAGCCAGGTGCCGTTGGACCAGCTATATCCTTCTTCTGATATGCGGCCGTAGGTGCCGTCCATCAAATCCCGCGGCGTTCCGCTCCAGGAACCGACGCTGCCGCCCTCAAAACGGATCGCAGCGTCGTCCGCCCGGGCCAACAGTCCCGCCGGGAACCCGGTCATAAGGGACGCAGCCGCTGTCAGCAGTGCCATGCACAAGGCCGTGATCTTTTTACTCTTCGTCATCCTTGTCTGCTCATCCTCTCTCAAAATCAGTTTGCTTGAGTCTGTTGACCGTTCCCGGATTTAACGCAGGCCTCCTCCCTTTCCCTGAAAACTCTATTCACGCTTTTTCAACATCGGGTCTCATAGCCACTTTCACCAGCAAATCCTCGACAGGTGTCCGGTCATCCCACAGCAATTCCGCAAAAAGGGCCACCGGAAACCAAATCGTATGATCAAACAACCCGTCCTCCACCAATCCGACGATCAGCGCATCGCGATTGGTTTCAGCCATGGCCCGGATCATGCGGGCCGCATAGGACGCGTTTCTGAGCCAGTACGCCTCCACAAAGCGCCACAGTCCGCGTTTTTCCTCCGCCCGATGCCGGAGAAATTCATCGGCATGATACCCCAGGACAAACCGGCCTTCCTGATGCTGAAAAGAGGGCCAGTCCAGGCACAAAAGGCCCTTGGTCACGGCACCGAACCGTTCCCCCGCGCCCCGCAGGGCGGCAATCCGCTGCGCAAACGCCAGGGTCTCGTCGAATCCGCGGATGTCCGACGGTACGTATTGAAACGGAAAGGCGCCGCAGTCTTCCCAGACGATGGTGATCCGCGGATCGATCCGCCGGATATCGTCCAGCCGATGCGAGACGCTGGTGGCGTGAAGGCCGAAAAACAGCTGCAGATGGGGGTGACGTTTCCACAGCCGGGCACTCACCCGGTTGACGAACCGCATCACCGCCTCGCCGATGACCAGACCATGAAGTTTTTCATCGCTGGTTTCGGTAAAAGACTGAAAATAAATGCCGTCGATATCCAATCCGGCATATTCGTTCTCATACGTCCGGCAGATGGCCTCCTCCCGGATGTTCAGCTCGTGTTCGTCCGAAATATCGAACCAATCGTTCCATCCCCAGGAATATCCCAAAATCAGCCGAATGCCGTGTTCATGCGCGCATGCTGAGATTTCCCGCATATTCATCGGGACGTATTCGTTCCAGACGATCAGGGTATTCAGCTTCAGCCGCATCATATGCTCGATATACCTGCGGATATCGTACACGACATGCCCCCAGGTCCAGAGACCGCGGTGCCGGACCGACGGGGCGGAGGTGCGGCATACCTCCGGAAACGCTTCCCCCTCCCCTATCTTTCGCCGGTAACGCAGATGATTATGGGTGTTTTCCGCCGCCGGGAGAATATACGCCTGAAAATCCAGAGCTCCATACAGCGCACCGGCCGGATCGCGGCCTGCGACGACGATCAGCTGCGCACGTGCATCAAAGGGACTTTCCGCCACACGGATGGTGTACCCTTCCGCCGCATCGCACGGTTCGTAAAAATGAGCGTCCGCCAGCTCCCTGAGCAGCGCATTGGATGCCTGTGTCCCCACCACGACCAGGCTGCTACTTCTCTCCACATCGCTCAGTTCTCCGCCGGCTGTAACCGGGACCGGATAGGAGAGGCATCCTCCAAGCGTCCCGGACAGAATATCCACGGCTTTTTTCTCCAATCCCTCATAGGAACCGCAGACGATCCGGAAAGACCTGCACATTTCGTCAGACAACCTCTTCCCCTCCCTCTACCGGCGATGCGGCCGCCGTTTTTCCGCGATACAGAACCGTGTACGATGTCCGTTTCATACCCGCACCCCTTTCTAATCGCATCTTATCACAGGCGTATCCACCAAAAACAGCGGTTTTTTGATCGATTTTTAGAACAGTGTTGACGTTTTCCATTTGGTACTCTATAGTTATGTGGTGAAGGGAGGCGGTTACGATGATGGAAAACAGCTTCATTGAACGGTACGAACATATCCCAGTTGCCTATTACGGTACCGATCAAACCGCTCAAGACGAGGCTGTTTCGATCGCTCCCGTGCACAATCATCGAGAATTCGAAATCGTCCTCATCCGCCACGGATTCTGTGAAGTCACCCTGAACTGCCACGAATTTACGGCCCGCGAAGGCGACCTGGTTCTGGTCAATCCCTATGTCATCCACAGCCTCCGTCTACCGCCCGGCCGATCCGTCGGTCACGACTGCGTTTGTCTCGATCTATCCCTCCTCGACGATCCGGTTATGCAGTCGGCGCTCGAAAACGGCCGTCTGTCCATCGCAGGTCCTGTGACCAGGGAACACCCGCAGCATGCGGCGCTGCAGGAACACTTTACCGCTCTGATCCGCGATATCCAAAATAAGCCGCCTTATTGGCATTACCGCGCCAAGGGCCATCTTTTGTTTCTGTTTGCCGCGCTGCTGTCCTGCCAGCTGCAGGATATGCCCCAGCCGGAAGCGGATAAAAGCCGGTTTTGCCGGGAAATCCTGGAGTATCTGAACGATCAGTACCAAAACGAGATTTCCTCCAGCACGGCGGCCGCCTATTTTTCCTATAACCAGAGCCATTTCTGTCGTCTGTTCAAAAGTCTGTTCGGCCGCAGTTTCCGCGAATATCTCAACATTTTCCGCCTGAGCATGGCCAAATCCATGCTCTCCGACACCGCCATGAGCATCACGGACATCGCCGCCAGCTGCGGATTTCAAAGCTCGGGTTATTTCACCAGGATGTTCAAAGACGAATTCGGAATACTCCCCAGCCAAATGCGCCGGGACAGACGCGGACATCCCGATCAGGATAACACACACATATAACAAAACCCCCTGCCGGCCAATGGCCGGCAGGGGGTTTCTTCGCGTTTAATGAGGCAGTTCGCTATCGGGCTTATCTTCCGGATGATCGGGCGCGGCAGGAACATCCGGCACGGACGTTCCGCTCTCGGATGCACCCGAAACCGAGGCAAACAGACCGGTCTCGGAATCCGCGGGCACTTCCCGCCCTTCCATCAGGGCCTTGAACTGCTCGCCGTCGAGCTTTTCGTTCTGGAACAGGTATTTCGCAACCGCATGGAGCTTATCGAGATGAGTCGTGAGAATCTCCCGCGTCTTGCCGTAACAATCCGTGATAATCGCGTTGATTTCGGCGTCGATTTCCGCCGCGACCTCTTCCGAATAGTTACGGGTATGGCCGAAGTCGCGTCCCAGAAACACCTCGTTCGACTCGGAGGAGCCGAAAACGATCGGGCCGAGCTTATCGCTCATGCCGTATTTGGTCACCATCTTACGTGCCGTATCGGTGGCGCGCTCGATATCGTTGCTGGCGCCGGTGGAGATATCGTCGAGCACGAGGGCTTCGGCCACGCGGCCTCCCAGCAGCACCTCGATATCCTCGAGCATTTCCTTTTTCGCACGGTAGGATTTATCATGCTCTGGCAGGCTCATGGTATAGCCGCCGGCCATGCCGCGCGGAATCACCGAGATTTGATGAACCGGATCCTGTGTCGGGCAATAATACGTGACCACCGCGTGTCCCGCCTCGTGATAGGAGGTCAGGTTCTTTTCCTTGTCGGTGATGACATGGCTGCGTTTTTCGGTTCCCATGACCACTTTGATCGTCGCTTCTTCGATCTCCGGCATGGTGATGGAATGCAGATTCTTTCGCGCGGCGAGCAGGGCCGCCTCGTTGAGCAGGTTTTCCAGATCTGCGCCGGTAAATCCGGCAGTGGATTTGGCGATGACCGAAAGCTCCACATCCGGAGCGAGCGGCTTGCCGCGGGCATGCACCTTGAGGATCTCTTCCCGTCCTTTGATATCGGGGTAATTGACGACGATCTGGCGGTCGAACCGGCCGGGCCTCATGAGAGCGGGATCCAGGATGTCGGGGCGGTTCGTCGCGGCGATCATGATCACGCCCTCGTTTGCACCAAAGCCGTCCATTTCGACAAGCAGCTGGTTGAGGGTCTGCTCACGTTCATCATGTCCGCCGCCGAGACCCGCGCCGCGCTGACGGCCGACCGGGTCGATTTCATCTATGAATATGATGCAGGGGGAATTCTTTTTCGCCTGATCGAACAAATCGCGGACACGGGACGCGCCGACGCCGACGTACATCTCCACGAAATCGGAACCCGAGATGGAGAAAAACGGGACGCCCGCCTCTCCGGCCACCGCGCGGGCCAGCAGGGTTTTACCAGTACCGGGAGGGCCCACCAGCAGGACGCCCTTGGGCACACGGGCGCCCAGTTCCTTAAACTTCTTCGGAGACCGCAGGAAGTCGACGATCTCGCGCAGCTCTTCCTTCTCCTCATCCGCTCCGGCGACATCCGCGAAGGTGGTCTTCCGTTTTTCGTCGACCGGCTGCTTGATCCGCGCCTTACCGAAGCCCATCGCCTTGCCTCCGCCATCCATGGAAGACAGGGAGCGGCGCATCATAACAAACATCGCCACAAAGAAGACGATGATCAGCAGAGACGGGATGAGGTTGACGAACCAGGGCATCGTACTCGGCGGCTGCAGATCGTATTTCAGACCATTGGCCTTGATCGGTTCCTCGATTCCCTTTAAAAACAGGCCGACATCGGGGACGCTGTACTTGATGACGTCGTCCTTTTCGTCGAGCTTATTGTCCTTGTTGCGGTCTTCGCGCAGCTCTTCCTTGAGGGTAATCGTCAGATTCCCGCTTCCTAGGTCGAGATCGAACTCCTTGACCTGGTTATTGGTGAAATAGGCGATGTAATCGGAATACACTTTATCGGACTTCTTCGTGTCTCCGGACATAAACAGCCAGGCTACCACAATGACCAGCAGGGGAATGCCGATAAAGAGCCCCAGGTTTCGCAGGGATTTGCCGAAATCGTTATTGTTGGATTCCAAAAACTCTCAACTCCTTTTGCATGGGATCACGCTCAGGCTTCGTAAACCTCGGGCTTCAGAACGCCGATATAGGGCAGATTGCGGTACTTTTCCGCGTAATCCAACCCGTAACCGACAATAAATTTATCCGGAACGACCGCACCGACATAATCGGGATGGATATCCACCCGGCGGCGTTCCGGTTTATCCAAGAACGTGCACAGCCGGATGCTCGCCGGCTTGCGGGCGGACAAGGTTTTGAGCAGGAACGACAGCGTGACGCCGGAGTCCAAAATATCCTCCACGACCAGCAGGTCCTTCCCTTCCAGAGAACAGTCGAGATCCTTCAGTATCCGAACCTCTCCCGAACTCGCGGTTCCGTTGCCGTAGCTGGACACGGACAGAAAATCAATGGAACAGGGTATGGTGACAGCGCGCATCAGATCCGCCATAAACATCAGCGAACCCTTAAGGACACTGACCATAAAAAGATTCTTCCCCACATACTCTTCACTGATTTGCCTGCCCATATTCCGAACGATGGAAGCAATTTTTTCTTCTGTAAACAAAATTTCACGGATATCGTCCTGCATGGTATTCACGGCCGCTTATCCACCCTTTCACCCGGCATCCTTTTCAACTTCCGCTACGAGAATTCGCCGCGTATTCTGATCGACGGCCGCACGAATGTCGCATCCGAATCCCGGTACGAGCAGAATCCCCTTGTCATCGCACAAAACCGGAATCCGGCTTCGATCCTCGGGGGGAACGTGCGCCTCATTGAGCAGCTTTTTGAGCGTTTTACCGCCCCCGCGTCCAACCGGATGGTAGGCATCGCCCGGTTCCCGCGCGCGCATTCTCAAGCTGCCACATATTTTATCATAATCCAAACTGGTTTTTAATAATTTTTTGTGAATTTTCCGATCCTTCTCCCAATCTTCCAAAGAAAGGCAGAAAACACGCACTTTTCTATCCATAATGCGAACGTTTTGCCCGGGAGATATCGGAATCGGACCCCATACATCCGGTTTTTCTTCGGGTTCGGTCAAAAACCGCAGGGTATCCCCCGACACGACAGCCAGACGATTCCCCGGCAGAGACAAGCTTCCGGACTCCTGCAGACGATCTTCCATCCCGGCGATATGCCGTTCCTCACAGGAGGATCCCGCCCGGGCGGCCGCCAGGCGAAGGGCCTCCGCCTTTACAGCTGGATCGAGAGCCAGGAGCGTTGCCCGATCGTAGGTATCCGGCGCCAGAGAGGCCCCAGACAGCGCCTCGCAGGCCAGGGATATGAGCAGGCGGTCCACCTCCCGCATCCGACGGACAAGGCGGCCCACGGCCTCTTCAAACTGGGGATTCAGCAAGGCGAGTTCCGGAACGACGCGCCCGCGGATGCGGTTGCGCGCGTACCGCACGTCGGCATTCGTGCTGTCCGAAACATAGGTCAGCTGGTTTTCCCGGCAATACGCTTCGATTTCCTGCCGGGAACAGGTCAGCAGAGGACGGATGATATGGCCGCGCGTTTCCGGAATGCCGGTCAGGCCATGCGGCCCGCAGCCCCGGCTCAGATGAAGCAGCAGGGTTTCCGCCTGATCGCTCAGGGTGTGGGCCGTTGCCACTGGGCAGCCGCCATGAGCGGCGGACAGCTCTTCGAAAACCGCATACCGGACCTCCCGCCCGGCCTCCTCTAACCCTTTCTTCCACTCCCGGGCCAAAGCCGGGACATCTTTTTGAACCACGCGGAGAGGTACCGCCCAATCCCGGCAGAGCGAACGGACAAACGCCTCGTCCCGTTCCGCTTCCTCCGCCCGGATCCCATGATGGACGTGAACGGCCATCACCTCCCGCAGCCCGAGCTTGTCCCGCAGCGAGAGCAGCACATGCAGCAGGACCACCGAATCGGCACCGCCTGAAACGGCCGCGACGACCCGGCCGCCCGGCGCCAGCATATCCGCCTGCCGGATGGCTGTAAAGGCCTTGGCCGCTACATCCATGAACGTTTATCCCTCGTTTCGATGGAGTTCGAGTGACGTAAACTGGGTGAATTCTCCCTGGAAGGCGAGCTTCACCGTCCCGAGTTCGCCGTGGCGGTTTTTGGCCACGATGACCTCGGACGTGCCCACCTCCACGGAAGAGGGGTCTTCCTTTTCATTGCGGTAATACTCGTCGCGATAGAGGAACAGGACCTGGTCGGCGTCCTGCTCGATAGAACCGGATTCCCGCAGATCGGCCAGGGCCGGACGGTGATTCGCCTGCTTTTCGGTGGAACGCGCGAGCTGCGCGCAGACCATGATCGGAATATTGAGTTCCTTGGCCATAATCTTGAGGCCGCGGGTGATTTCGGTGACTTCCTGGACCCGGTTGTCGATCCGGCGGGGGGATTTCATCAGCTGCAGATAGTCGACCACGACGAAATCCACGCCCTTCAGGCGGCGCAGGCGCGCTTTCATTTCAGGAACCGTGACGCTGGCCGTGTCGTCGAGATAAATCGGCGCTTTGCAGAGCACGCTCGAGGCAAAAGCGATCCGGCCCCACTCGTCGGGGGTCAGATTGCCGACCCGGAGCTTTTTGCTCGATACACGCGCCTCCGACGAGAGCAGACGGTTGACCATCTGCTCTCTGGACATTTCCAGGTTGAAGATCGCGACGGTGCGGTGCTGCTGCACAGCGACATTGCGCGCGAGGTTCAGGGCGAAGCTCGTTTTTCCCATGCCGGGACGGGCGCCGACGATGATGAGGTCGGATTTGTTCAGTCCGGTCGTGATCTCATCGAGGGCGCTGATTCCCGACGGGATTCCCACGAACTGATCCCGCTGATCGGAGGCAAGCTTGTTGAACATTTCGTAATTGCTCGCGAGTACTTCCTGGATCGGCACGAGGCCGCCGGTCTGTTTCCCCTGCCGGATGTCATAAATCCGCTGCTCCGCCGCATCCATGAGCATGGACGGGTCGGTCCCCGGGTCCATAGCCTCATCCATAATCTCTCTGGCCGCTTTAATCAGCATGCGCACGTCGCATTTTTCCCGGACGATGCGGGCGTAATGCGTGATATTCGAGATGGACGGCACAATCTGCGCGAGTTTCAGCAGATATTTTTTGCCCTCTTCCCCGGCAAAAAAAGGCTCTGCCTTGAGAGCCTCGAGCACTGTAACAAAATCGATCAGCTGGGATTCCATGAGCTTCGCCGTCATGACCCGGAAAATCGCCTGATGCTCGGGCAGATAGAAATGCTCCGGGCGCAGCGCGTCCGCGACCTGATTGATGCACTCCGGCTCCATCAGGATGGAGCCGAGCACCGCCTGCTCGGCCTCCAGGCTGTACGGCAGATTGAGTTCGTCGTATACACTTTGCGGCATTGGTATTCTCCTCGCAGAGCGGCAGGCCCGCTATGTTCTTATTCGCTGACCATCACGGTCATGGAGGCGGTGATGCCCTGGGCGAGCTTGATCAACGCTTCATAGGAGCCGAACGCCTTGATATCCGCCATCTCGATCTTTCGTTTGTCCACTTCGACCCCGAATTGGCGGCGCAGTTCTTCCGCAGCTTCCTTGGTCGTCACCGAACCGAACAGGCGCCCGCCCTGTCCCGCCTTGGCGGACAGCTTCAGCGTTTTTCCCGTGAGAAGGCGCGCGGTTTCTTCCGCGTTTTTCTTCTCCATCTCAAGACGGTGCCGGGCGGCCTCCTCTTTATTTTTCAGATCGTTCATGGCCTGGGCGTCCGCCGGCACGGCCAGATCCCGCGGAAACAGGAAATTCCGGGCGTAACCGTCCGAAACGCTGACGAGTTCACCTTTTTTTCCCTGGCCCTTGACATCCTGCTTTAAAATCACTTTCATGATCCATCCCCACTTTCCTGCAATTGACGTTTAAACGGATTCGTTCTGATTGAGCTGCGCGGCCAGAGAGCGTTCCCTGGTCTCGATATGAGCGTCGATCGCCCGCACCAGCATCCCCCTGGCCTCGTCCATCCCCATATCCTTGAGATAGGCCCCGGCCATGGTCAGATGCCCACCTCCGCCGATAGCTTCCATGACGAGCTGCACGTTGAAATCCCCCATCGAACGCGCCGAGACATTGACCCCGCCGTTTTCGACGAATAAAGTGAAAGCCGCGTCGACCCCCTTGATGGAGAGCAGCTCGTCGGCTGCCTGGGACGCCGCAATGCGCACCTCGGTCCCGCCGCCTTCGTCGTAGGCGATGGCGGTCCGGCGGTAAATTTCGGCCCGGGAGACGATGTCCGCCTTTTTGCGGTAGGTCGCCGCGCTTTCGGAGAACATCCGCTTGACCTCGACCGTGTCGGCGCCCTGCTTGCGCAGATAGGCGGCCGCCTCAAAGGTGCGGACACCGGCCTTCATCACAAAGCTGCGGGTATCGAGCATGATCCCCGCGAGCAGCGCCTCGGCCTCCAGCCGGGAGATGCTGTGCGCGCCCATATATTGGACCAGCTCCGCCACCATTTCGGACGCCGAGCTGGAATAGGGCTCGTGATAAAAAATCACCGCGTTATCGATATGGTTGACCATCTTGCGGTGGTGGTCGATGACCACGACGGTCTCCGCCCGCTGATAGAGAGGCGGCCATTCGAGCATATCGGGATTGTGCGTATCGGTGATGATCAGCAGAGTGCGGCGATTGACGAGGGGCAGGCCGTCGTCCGGCTCGATGAAGAAATCCCCCTGCCCCGCCTGTTCATACCGGTCGAGCAGCTCCTTGGCGAGGGTTTTCTCCCGCTGAGTCACGACATAGGCCGGACGGCCGAGGCTGCGCGCCGCCGCGGCCATCGCGACGGCGGAACCGAGACAGTCGAGATCGGAAAACCGGTGACCCATCACCAGCACGTTTTCACTGCCTTCGATCAGCTCCTGCAGCGCTGAAGCGACCACGCGGGTGCGGACCTTCGTCCGCTTCTCGATGCCCTTGGACACACCGCCGTAGAAATCGAATCCGTTTTTGGTTTTGACCGCGGCCTGGTCTCCGCCCCGTCCAAGTGCCATTTCAATGGCCTGCCTGGCCATGGACTCGGATTCCCGAAGCGTTTCCCCCTGACCCACGCCGATGGACAAGGTGACGCTGATCCGTTCGCTCGTCTGGATCGCACGCACCCGGTCCAGAATATCGAACCGGCCGGCGATGATGTGATCGAGATGCCGCTGTTCCAGCAAAACCATAAAGCGGTCGGTGCCGTATTTGCGCAGCACGCCGGTCGTCGATCCGATCCAATCCTCAAGGATGGTTTCCACCCGGCCCGTGATCTGCGCCCGTTCGCTGTCCCGGATGTCCTGCATGACCTCTTCGACGTTGTCTATGTAGACCATCATCACAGAGGGACGGCTGAGCGCATATTCTTCGGCGATCTCCTTCAGATGGGTGTTGTCCACATAGTAAAGGACATACAGCGACGCTTCCCGCACCCGGACCACGCTGGTATACACGGTATAGCTCCGCCCGCGGTACGAGATGTCGAAAAAGCGTTTTTTCTGCAGGTCTTTGGGCTTCAGGCCGCCGTCGATGGTCTCGACGGAGTCGCCGTACAGCTCACCTCCGTCCAGCACCTGTTGGCGGAACGCCTCGTTATACCAAAAGACCTCGCCCTGTTCCGTCGCCACGGCGACCGGCAGCGGGAACTGCGCGAGTGCGTCCTGGTTGGTCTGATCGAGCTGTCCGGATATCCGGGTGAGATACCGTCCGACGTCTGCCCTCATCCGGCTGAGCCGCCAAATGCAGACCACCAGCATGGCGAGCACCACGCCGGCCTCGACATAAAACACCGTCGGGTTCAGGAAAAAGGTAGCCCCCGTCACGATGACGAGGGTCGCCGCCAGCAGGATCACGGCGGGAGAGAGACTCCAGAACGGTTTGTTTTTCATCGGTCTCTCCCCCTTTCCGTGTGAATCTTCTAATTGATTGACGAAGGTTATACATCCATGATAATGGGCAGGATCATCGGGCTGCGCTTGGTCTTCTGGAACAGCATATGGGACAGTTCATCCCGCACTTTGGACTTCATCGTCGTCCAGTCGTACGCGTGGTCACGGCAGCATTCCTCGAGCACGCCCCGGGCGATCGCCCGCGCGTCGTCGATCAGGCGCTCCGATTCCCGCACATAGACAAAACCGCGGGAAACGATGTCCGGACCCGATACAACCTGGCCGATCGAGGCATCGATCGCGGCCACGACGACGATCAGGCCGTCCTGAGCCAGATGCTTCCGGTCCCGCAGCACGATGCTGCCCACGTCCCCGACACCCAAGCCGTCCACCAGCACCCGGCCGGCCGGAACGGTTCCCGTGACTTCCATCTTATCAGTTGTGATCTCGATAACCCGGCCGATGTCGGGAATCAGCACATTTTTCGGGCTCATGCCCATCGCGCGCGCCAAGGCTGCGTGCTTGTGCATATGCTTCTGCTCGCCATGAACCGGTATGAAAAACCGGGGTTTGGTCAGCCCATGCACGATCTTGAGTTCTTCCTGGCAGGCGTGGCCGGACACGTGCACGTCGTACATTTTTTCATAGACCACGTCACAGCCGCGCTTCATCAGTTCATTGACCACCCGGCCGACCGTTTTTTCGTTGCCGGGGATCGGGGTGGCGGAGATGATGATATAATCGTCGGGGCCGACCTCCACCTGGCGGTGGTCGGAAAACGCCATCCGGGTGAGGGCAGACATGGGTTCACCCTGAGATCCGGTGGTGACGATGGTCATTTTCTCCTTGGGATAGCGGTTGATCAGGTCGATGTCGATCAGAATCCCCTCGGGGACGGTGAGATATCCGAGCTCCGTCGCAATACTGACGAAATTGAGCATACTCCGCCCCGAAACAGCCACTTTCCGGCCGTCCTTCATGGCAGCGTCGATGATCTGCTGGATGCGGTGGAGGTTGGAGGAAAAGGTCGCGATGATGATCCGCTTATTTTCCGCCTTTTTGAACAGATTGGCGAAGCTGTCCCCCACCACCCGCTCGCTCGGGGCGTAGCCCGGACGCTCGGCGTTGGTGGAATCGGCCAGCAGGGCGAGCACGCCCGCATTCCCCAGCTCACCAAGGCGGGCCAGATCCATCATTTTCCCCATAATCGGTGTGCAGTCGATCTTGAAGTCGCCGGTGTGAACCACGTAGCCGAGCGGCGTTTTGATCCCCAGCGCCACAGCGTCGGGAATCGAATGGTTGACGTGGATGAATTCGACCGAGACGGCGCCGAACTGGATAACCCCGCCCGGATCGACGACGTTGAGCTTCACCTTGCCGGAGAGGCCGTGCTCCTTAAGCTTGGAATCCACCAGGGCCAATGTCAGCTTGGTCCCGTAAATCGGGAAATTCATCTGTTTGAGCAGATAGGGCAGCCCGCCGATATGGTCCTCATGCCCATGGGTGAGAACGATGCCCTTGATGCGGTCTTTGTTCTTCTCCACATACGAAAAATCGGGAAGCACGATGTCGACGCCGAGCATCTCATCGTCGGGAAACGCCATGCCGCAGTCGATCAGGAAGGCGTCGTCCCCATACTCGAACATGGTGATGTTTTTCCCGATTTCGTTGAGTCCGCCGAGCATGGTCAGCCGGACCGGCGTGGCGGGAACAGCCTGTTTTTTAGGCGGGCGGCCCCGGCGGGGGCGGTTGTTCCGAACCGGCGCGGACGCGGATTCCGCCGCCTGCGCCGCCGGAGCGGCGGGACGGGGACGCTGTTCGGCCTGTCCCTTCGAAGGCGTGCGGGCCGGGCGCTTTTGGCCCTGTCCGCCGCCGTTGTTTTTTTGATTGTCGGTTGTCACAAAAAATCCTCCGTTTCTTTGTTTGGCAGGACATATCGCACGGGAAAAGAGCCCCACCACAGTGGGGCTGTCCGAGTCAACGTATCATCCGAACACATTTCATAGGACGCCTTAGCAATAATCCGGTCACATGTAGTCTCCCTTATCTTACTGTTTTTCCTCTCCGATGTCAAGGAAAACCGTTCCAAGCTTCTGCTCCAGCTCGCCGCAAAGTTCGGCCGCCGATTCCGAATCTGCAGCCTCTGCAACCAGAATCAGGCTCTTTCCCCGCTTGGAAGGTCTTACCAAAACGACCCCCGAGGGAAGACGGATACGGCTCCCCTCTCCCACCCGGCTTTCCCGTTTTCCGCCGTTCAGTTTCTGCAGCACTTTACGCGGATTGGCCGAACAGGGCACCGTTTTCGCCGTCACGGCAAAGGCGGGAAGTTCTTCGAGCAGTTCGCCGATACTCGACCGGGTGCGTTTGAGCCAATTCAGGAGCCGAACCGCCATCATCAGGCCGTCGCGCGCCCAGGGTTGGTTGGCCGCCAGCCGCCGCGCGTCCCGGTCGGTATCGTCGGACGGACAGCTGAGATACCGTTTGACTTGGCTGCCGTAGCTTACCGCCAGCCGGTCGATCGCCAGGGGCGCGTCATACGGCAGGGCCAGATCCCCGCCCGACTTGAGTTCCAGCAGACAATTCATGGCGAGCACCCGCTCGGGCCAGATATATCCGGCCACCGGATCAAAAACGGACAGCCTCCGGCCTCCGGCGCCCAAATGGAGGCGGAGCCCCCCATCCATGGAACAGCCGATGGTCGAAAGAACCGACGAGAGGAGCTTGACCGGTTCCATATCGGATCCCCGCACCTCCGCTCTCACGCCGCTCAATCCGTCCGGCGCCATACTGATCAGCTCCTGGCGGTAAAGCTGGCGCATTCCCGACATATCGGTCGGTTCCCGCAGGCTGTCCCACCCGGCCCGGACGAAATCCCCCGAGGACAGCCGGGACTCCACCGCTCTTTCGAGAGTCCGGGGAGCCGGCAATCCCCCGGATGAGGCCAGACGGATGGAGCCGCGCGGACCGCCGCAGACATACACTCCCGTGCGGATCAAGCTGAAATTGACGAAATAATCAAACTGCGGATCGATGCAGGGCCCGAAATCCCACACCGTGCCGCCCGCCGACAGAATGCCCGACACCAGCGCCATCTTCATCACCGAGGCCGCCTTGTCGTGGCTGCACCCGACCGCGATTTTTTCATTGCGCGCCAAACTGCCGACGGCGGCACCCAGCCGTGCGCAGAATTCCGGAGTGAGTTCCACCCCCGTCTCCCCCGTCAGTCCATTTTCATCGAACTGAAACAGCTGCTGATGACCGCTGTGAAGATTCTCCCGCTGGCAGCAGTTGGACTCCACCTTTTTATCCGGCCAGATCCGGACATCCGGACTGACCGAGGCGTATTCCCCCACAACGCTGCCGGCGCCGAGCACCACGCCTTCGAACAGCGACGCGCCCCGTCTTACGGAGGCACCGTGACAGAGAAGGGCCCCCGTCATCGACGCGCGGTCGCCCGCATAAGCGCTCGGCAGCAGGACGGAACCCCGGATTTTGGCATTATGCCCCACATGACAGTCGTCGTCCAGCACCGCGAAGGGACCGATCTGGGCACCGGAGCCGATCCGTACATCCGCACCGATATAAACCGGCGGTGTGATGCTGACGTTTTCGGGCGGTTTCGTGCCCGCAAACAGAACCCCATCCGACGGGTGCAGCACGGTCTTCACCCGGTTTTCCAAAATATCGCGCTGCGCGCTCAGATAGGCCGGAATATCCCGCAGATCGTTCCAATACCCGTCGTCCTCGTAGGCGTAAACCGGCAGCCCGTCTTTGATCATCTGCGGAAACAGGCCGTGCAGAAAATCCGACTGGAACTCTTCCGGAAGGGTGCGGAGGAAGGCGGCGTCGAAGATATACACCCCCATGTCCGCCGTATCGGTTGCCGCCTGGGACCATCCGGGCTTGTCCATCACACCCGTCACCCGTCCGTCCTCCCCGGCATCCACCAGCGTGTGTTCACGCGGATCGCTGACCCTTGTGACCACCAGCGTGGCGGCGGCTCCGGCCGCCCGGTGAAAGGCCAACGCGCTCGTAAGATCGGCATCGGTGAGGATTTCCCCGCTCATGACCAGTACCTCTCCCTCGGCGTCCGAAAGGCCGAGGGCCGCCCGGCGTACGCTCTCCACCGCTCCCCGGTCCCGGTCGGTTTCCAGATACTGCAATGCTACCGTTTGGTGCTGTTCCCCCAGCCCTTCTGCCACCTGCGTGGGCAGATAGTTTACACAGACGCGGGCATTCTGCACCCCATGCCGTTCCAGTAAATCGAGCGTATAGGCGATCAGCGGCCGGCCGCATAACCGGATCATCGGTTTCGGAACGTCACAGGTCAGAGGCCGCAGCGCCTCTTCCTCACCCCCTGCCAATACAATCGCTGACAACAACTCATTCATGACGTGATAACATCCTTTCCGCAGCGTGCGGACAGTGTTTTTTCCGCAGCTGATACGGGCGGGCCGCATCCGCACCTGTCCCGCGATATCCATAGTATGGACCGGAAAAAGATGGTTTATATCTTGCCGGACGGGGATTTTTTGGTATAATAGGCACGGGAGTGTCGTCCTGTATGCTGCCGCCGCCCGATATGGCGATGCCGTGGCCTCTGATTGGGAGCAGGCGCCTCCCAAAAACTCGGGTGAAGAGAAAACGCCCATGGCGTCTTCGTTTGGGCCGCTGGTCCGCGTTAAATATCGAATTTCGCCTGGCGGCTCTCCGTGATCCAGAACGTCCGGAAAACGCCCACGGCGTTTTCGTTTGGGCCGCTGGTCCGCGTTAAATATCGAATTTCGTCTGGCGGCCCATGGATAATATGCCACAGGAACGGAAAATACTGTTAAGGCAAGGTGGAAACACATGAAACAAGTTCAGCTGTATACCGACGGGGCCTGCTCGGGCAATCCGGGTCCGGGCGGATGGGGCGCCATCCTCCGCTACGGCGGACACGAAAAGGAACTGTCGGGCGGCGCTCCGCAGACCACCAACAACCGCATGGAACTCACCGCCGTCATCGAAGGACTGGCGGCCCTGAAGGAATCCTGCGAGGTCCGGATCGTGAGCGATTCCCGCTACGTCGTCGACGGCATCGAAAAAGGCTGGGCGAAATCCTGGAAGCGCAACGGCTGGCGCAAGGCGGACAAAAAGCCGGCTCTCAACGCCGATCTCTGGGACAAGCTCCTCACGCAGCTCGAATTCCATCGGGTGACGTTCGAATGGGTACATGGCCATCAAGGGCATCCGGAAAACGAACGGTGCGATCAGCTCGCGGTGATGCAGAGCCAGAAATTCGGACAAGGCGGCTCAAAATAGCCCCTCGTTCGATAATATCTATATTTCTCTGGTATAAAATCCGAAAATATGGACAGTTTAGCATATTGCAATATACACCAAAAAGGTATATATTATAGTTGATCCGAAATGGGGATTTCTCCCTTCTAAAACTCCCATCACAAGGAAGCTGGTGTCGTTAATGGAACGAATGGTATATGCGGACAACGCGGCAACCACCCGCCTGCTGCCCAAGGTCCTCGACAGCATGATGCCGTATTTGACCGAGGAATATGGCAACCCCTCCTCCCTTTACGGGTTCGGTCAGGCGGCCCGCAGCGCCGTCACCGACGCCCGCCGGACGATTGCCGATTGCCTCCGCTGCCGGGAGGACGAGGTGTATTTCACCTCCGGCGGCAGCGAAGCCGACAATTGGGCCATCAAAATGACGGCTCAAATGCTGGCGAAGAAAGGCAAAAAGCACCTGATTTCCACAGCGTTTGAGCATCACGCCGTCCTGCACGCCCTGGATTCTTTAAAAGAACAGGGATTTGAGGTGACGCTGCTGCCGGTCCACGAAAATGGCATTGTCCGGATCGAGGATGTGCGCGCCGCCCTGCGGGACGACACGGCTCTGGTATCCGTGATGTTCGCCAACAATGAGATCGGCACGATTCAGCCGATCGCCGAGATCGCCGCACTCTGCAAAGAGAAGGGCGTGCTCTTCCACACCGACGCGGTCCAGGCCGTCGGGCATGTACCGGTCGATTTTGCGGGAATGGGAATCGATATGTTGTCCCTGTCGGCCCATAAATTCCACGGTCCCCGCGGCGTCGGCTGCCTGCTGCTGCGCAAAGGCATCCGCCTGCCCAGCCTGATCGACGGCGGCGCCCAGGAACGCGGACGCCGGGCCGGCACCGAGAACACCGCCGGCATCGTCGGTATGGCTTCGGCCTTGAAAATCGCCTGCGGCCGCATGGCGGAGGTCACGCCCCGCGTCGCTGCCCTGCGGGACCGTCTCATCGACGGCCTTCTCGGCAGCATTCCCCGCTGCCGTCTGAACGGCGACCGGGTGCATCGCCTGCCCGGCAATGTCAACATCAGCTTTGAAGGCGTGGAAGGCGAAAGCCTCCTGCTCATGCTGGATATGAAGGGCATCTGTGCGTCGTCGGGGTCGGCCTGCACCTCCGGCTCATTGGATCCCAGCCACGTGCTGCTGTCCATCGGTCTGATCCATGAGGTGGCTCACGGCTCTCTCCGTCTGACCCTGAGCAGCGACAACACCGACGAGGACGTGGATCATATTCTGAAAACCGTGCCGGACGTGGTCTCCCGCCTGCGGGAGATGTCGCCCCTGTGGGAACGGCTTATGAAGGAACAAAACGGCGGGCAGCCCGCCTGACAGGAAAGGACTGAAGTTGTATGGCAGCGTTTTACAGTGAAAAAGTGATGGACCACTTCTCCAACCCCCGCAACGTGGGGGAACTCGAGGATGCCAACGGCATCGGCGAGGTGGGCAACGCCAAATGCGGTGATATTATGAAAATGTATATCAAGGTGGAGAACGGCCGGATTGCCGATGTCAAGTTCAAAACCTTCGGCTGCGGCTCCGCCATTGCCACCAGCTCCATCGCCACCGAAATGATCAAGGGAAAAACCATCGACGAAGCCCTGCAGCTTTCGAACAAGGCTGTCGTCGAAGCACTGGACGGCCTGCCCGCCCACAAAATCCATTGTTCGGTACTGGCGGAGCAGTCCATCAAGATGGCCATCGCGGACTATTACCGCCGTCAGGGAATCGACCCTGAACCCATTGTGGGGCCCCTCCCCGATCCGGATGAAATGGAAGCCTGTCACATTTGAATATGCCGGGCGGTTAAAGGCGGGAGTTTTTCCCGCCTTTTTTAAATCCGCAGGATTGGACATGCCAAAGACGAGAAAGGCAATTGCATTCTCCCGGGACACCCGGTATAATAAGCGAAAGACTACGCGGCCGAGCCCCGGCCGTAATGAGAGGACGCGATTTTTATGCCGAAAATCGGAATCAGCAGCTACTGTCTGGCCGGTCCCCTGGAGCGCCTGGAAATGACGCTCCCCGACGTCATGCGTTGGGCGAAGGACAGCGGTGCCGACCATATCGAGCTCGTGCCCATCGGATTTACCCTGCTCGACAACGACGATCTCTGCCGGGAGGTTGCGGAAACCTCCAAAGAGCTCGCCCTGCCCCTCTCCAACTACGCGATATCGGCCGATGTCCTGAAATGGGACAAGGAGGAGCGTCAGGCCGAGATCCGGATGATCAAAGCCCACGTGGACGTGGCGGCGCGCCTGGGGATCCCTCTCATGCGGCATGACATCGCCTCGTTCGCCCGCACCAAGGAGCAGAACACCACGGCCAATTTCGAGAAGGAATTTTTTATGATGGTCGAGGCCGCCGCCGAAGTGGCAGACTACGCCGCTCAGTACGGCATCACCACCATGGTGGAGAATCACGGATTCTTTGTCAATGGGTCCGACCGCATCCTCCGTCTGGTCGAGGCGGTGGACCGTCCCAATTTCAAAATGTGCCTCGATACCGGCAATCTTCTCTGCATGGACGAAGCGCCTGAAACCAGCATCCGGAAATGCCTGCCCTATACTGGCATGATCCATTTCAAGGATTTTTATATCCGCCAGAAGGAGCGGTTGGCCGGTCTGCGCGGCCCGTTCGACTGCCGGGCCGGCGGCTGGCTGGAATCCCTGGGCGGACGGATGCTGCGGGGATCCATTCTCGGACAGGGCGATATCGACGTGGTCTCGATCGCCCGGGATATCCGGGACAGCGGCTACGACGGTTCCATTTCCCTTGAATTCGAGGGGATTGAGGAGTGCCGCTCCGCTACCTATACCGGTCTACAGACGCTGAAGAACCTCTTTGACGCCGGCCGGTGATACTCGAAAGATAGAGGTGTCCGCTTTGAACTCCTCCCCTTTGCGTTCCGGCTGGAATCTGCCGGACCTGCGCCGCGGCTTTATGGAAACCATCCCGCTCGGGATCGGCGTGACCATATACGGACTGGTATACGGCATGCTGGGCCGTCAGGGCGTGCTGCCCTTCTGGATCATTCCGGCCATGTCCCTGATCGTCTTTGCCGGATCCTCCCAGATTCTCGCGGCGGAAATGATGATCTCGGGCGCCTCTCCCCTGTCCGTTATCACCACCGTGCTGGTGGTCAATCTGCGGCATGTGGTCATGTCAGCCGATATGGCGGTCCATGTGCAGGACGAACCGGCCGGAAAAAAAGCCCTTGCCGCCTTTTTTCTCACCGACGAGGCTTACGCCGTCAGTTACGCCCACTTCCAACGGGAAAAAGGGACCATTTCCTACATACTCGGTGCCGGTCTGGATATCTATCTGTTCTGGGCCCTGTCGAGCGTAGCCGGATACTGGTTCGGCAACCTGGTGCCTCCGATCCTCGAACCGGCGTTCGGATTCGCGATGGCTGCGGCGTTTCTCTCGATGCTGGTCCCCGCCGTCCGGAACATTCCGGTATTGGCTGCGGTCCTCGTCTCGGCGGCCACTGCTGTGTGCGGATCCCTCTGGCTGCCCGGAAAATGGTACATTCTTCTCGCCGCCTTCACCGGCAGCACGGCCGGTTTCCTGCTGGAAGAATGCCGCAACAAACGGAAAAAGGAGGTGCCGCTGTGAACACGGCTCAGCTCCTTGTCACGCTTTTGGGCTGCGGCCTGGTTACCTATCTGACCCGCATGCCCGCACTGGTGTTCTCCGGACGCCTGAAAATTTCCGACAAGGTCCGGCGTTTCATGACCTATATCGGCCCGTCCATTCTGACGGCGCTGATCGTTCCGTCGGTCTTTATCACCGATACGGGACTGAATGTCAATCCCCTGACCAATCTGTACATTCTGCCAGCCGCCGTCACCATCGCGGTATCCTTTTTCTGGAAAAAGCCCCTTCCCGCTATCCTCGCGGGTATTTTGGCGGCCTTCCTGCTGTCGCTGGTGATCTGACAGAAGAGGAGATTTGCCTTGGCTCGTCCATATTGCCAAACGCCCCGCGGAAACCATTCCGCGGGGCGTTTTCTATTGCAGCATCTCTTCAAATTCCTCTTGGCTGATAATCCGGATGCCGAGCTGCTGCGCCTTGGTAAGCTTGCTGCCCGCATCCTCTCCCGCCAGGACGACGGAGGTTTTTTTCGACACGCTGCCGGCCGTTTTGCCGCCGTATCTCTCGATGAGGGCGGCAGCCTCGTCCCGCTTCAAAGTGGGCAGGGTACCGGTGAGGACAAAGGTCATACCGGCGAACCGGTCGTCCGTCCGCTCAGATGTATCCACCATACGGACCCCGGCCTTCTCGAGCTCCTCCACCATTTGTCTGGAGGGTTCCAGTTCGAAAAAGCGGACGACGCTTTCCGCCATGATATCCCCGAATCCGTCGATGGCCGCAATTTCCTCCAGGGATGCCTCCATCACCGCCTGCATGGTTCCGAACCGCCCGGCGAGGAGTTTGGCGGCCTTCTGGCCGATATGGCGGATCCCGAGCGAGAAGATCACCCGGTCCAGCCCCGCGTCCTTCGATTTTTCGAGAGCGGCGAGGAGATTGTCCGCCGACTTGTCCCCCATCCGGTCGAGGGCGGCCACCGCGTCCCGGTCGAGGGCATAGAGATCGTACACATGGGTAATCAAACCGGCATCCATCAGCTGTTCGAGCACGGCCGGCCCCAGTCCTTCGATGTCCATGGCATCGCGGGAGGCGAAATGGATCAGATGGCGCAGCCGCTGGGCCGGGCAGTCGGGATTGAGGCAGCGCAGGGCGGCCTCATCCTCCTCCCGGGAAACAGCGGAACCGCAGGAGGGGCAGACCTCCGGCATCTGAAAGGGGGCGCCGCCGCTGTGAGAGGCCACCCGCACCACTTCGGGAATGATATCCCCCGCTTTGCGCAGCACGACCCGGTCTCCGACGGCGAGCTGCTTCTCCTCGATGAATTCTTCGTTGTGGAGGGTTGCCCGGCTGACGGTGGTGCCGGCGAGTTCGACCGGTTCGAACACCCCCGTCGGGGTGAGGACGCCGGTCCGGCCGACGTTGATTTCGACGCCGAGGAGGGTGGTTTCCTTCTCCTCGGGCGGATATTTGAACGCCGCCGCCCATTTCGGGAATTTGGAGGTGCTGCCGAGCCGGTCCCGCTCGGCAAAATCGTCTACCTTAACCACCGCGCCGTCGATGTCGAAGGAAAGGGAACGGCGCATCTCCCCGATCCGTTCCACTTCGGCAATCACCTCGTCGATCGAACCGGTCCGTTTATAGAACGGGATGACCGGGAAACCCAGTTCTCGCATCCGCTCGAGCGACTCCGCGTGCGTGTGCACCTCTTCCCCTTCGATCAGCTGAAGGTTGAAGACGAACAGATCGAGCCCCCGCCCCTTGGTCACATGGGGATCCTTCTGCCGCAGGGAACCCGCGGCGGCGTTGCGGGGATTCTTAAAGGGCTTTTCCCCTTCCAGCTCCTGCCGCTCCACCAGGGAGGCGAAGCTCTCCCGCGGCATATACACCTCCCCCCGGACGATGATGCGGGGAACGGGACTGGACAGACGGGCCGGAATGGTGCGGATGGTGCGGAGATTGGCCGACACGTCCTCCCCGGTCGCGCCGTCCCCTCTGGTCGCTCCTCTTCGGAAAACGCCGTTGACATATTCGAGGGCGATGGACAGCCCGTCGATTTTGGGCTCCACCACATACTGCGGATTCTCTACCGTCTCCCGCACCCGGGTATCGAACTCGCGCAGCTCGTCGAGGTCGAACACATCCTGGAGGCTGGCGAGGGGCACCTCGTGGACCACGGGCGTAAACAGGGCGGACAATTCACCGTGCACCCGCTGGGTATAGGAATCCGCCGTGACCAGCTGGGGATAGTCGGCTTCCAGCTTCCGCAATTCCCTGGTCAGGGCATCGAACTCGCTGTCCTCGATTTCCGGATCGTCCTGATCATAATACCGGCGGCTGTGGTAATCGATTTGCTCCTGCAGCGCGGCAACCCGCTGCTTTGCTTCCTCAAAATCCATCCCGGACCCTCTCTTCTTTCGCTGATGGATTTAGTATATCAAATTTTGTGTGGATTTACCACTATTTCACATCCGCGTAATCAAAGATTTTTCTTACGATATCCGCCCGGTCGCCATCCACCTGGGTAAAGGAATCCGGCACCTGGCCCACCAGCACGGTCTCCGCCACCAGATAGTTCGTCGTAGTTTCGATAGCAGCCCGAAAGCCGGGGATTGCCGCATAGATCCGCACCGTGACCTCCAGCTCAATCTGGTGGGAGGTCTGGTTGATGCCCGCGCTCGTAAAGCGGCTGGTCATGCCGGAAAGCGCCGTGCCGCTCATGCTGATCTTGATCGGAATATAAGGGCCGCGGCCGGTGAAGATATCGCCGCCGATCAGGTTACCGGAGGGGATTTCCACCGTCTGCTGCTTGTATTTGTCCAGTTCGTCCATAACCGCGCTGGTCGCCATGGCCTTGAGCCGGTTGATCTTCACCGTATCCGCCTCGATGGAGGTGATGGTGCCCTCCTGGTCTTTTTCCACGGTAATGAGCTGGTCGTAGGACATCCCGGCTTCCGCGAGGGCCTTGGTCACGCCGTCGTTGACGGCTCTGGTCGCTACCCATTTGGCGGCGGTCTCGCCATAGGACTGGATAAGAGGACGGAGATTCCGGTCCACCATGAACAGCAGCCCGGCAAGCAGGCAGAACAGCGCAGCCAAGCGGATCTTGACGGACAGGCGCCCGCGTCCCCCCTCTCCCGGACGCCGGACCGGGGGGAGCCCCCTCCCAAAGGGCCGCCTCGTTCCCATTCGTCTGCGCATTACCGTCACGCCCTTTCCTGTTTTTCATAAAAATCGACTGGTTATTAATCAGTCTACACAGGACAAGAAAAAAGGGTGCATGGGTTTTTAACGGGTTTGAGCCGATTTTTTACAAAAACGGTGCAATTTTTGCGCGTTTTTGTTATACTGTTTCTATGAGACGGGAGGGGAACCATCTTGAAAATCCGACAAATTCTGGGTCCGGAACAGGTGACTGTGCGGCTGCTCGCCTCCTGGTGCGGGGCCGGCCTGATTTTTCTGTTTATTGTACCGGCCGATTTCAACACCCTGGGCTTTGTCCGCCAGATGGAGCTGCTTCCCTTTCTCTTTTGTCTATTCACTCTCTTTCTGTTCCTGACGCTGCTTCGCGTGCGGCTGCCGTCCGGACGGAGCGACGCTTACGGACTGTTCCTGCTATCCTTCGCCTATACACTGTGCCTCACCGTTCAGCGGCGGGACACCTGGTTCGGGCTCGGCATCCTGGCCGTCCTGTCGTTTATCGGGTATTATCTGCTGCGGGACGACAAGCTCGGCCTGCTCCGCCTGCCCATGCCGCGCCAGGCGGTATACGGCATCCTCGCCGGTTTGGCCGCCCTTTATGTCCTCTACGTCGGCGGTTTGACCAGCCTGCGCTACACCACCTACAGCTCGTCCACCTACGACCTCGGCATCTTCTCCCAGATGTTTTATTGGATGAAGGAAACCGGCCTGCCCATGACGACCTGCGAACGGAACGAGCTACTGTCCCATTTTGCGATCCATGTCTCCCCGATTTACTATGTTCTGCTGCCGGTTTACGCGCTGTTTCCCAGCCCCATTACGCTGCAGGTCTCCCAAGCAGCCGTTCTCGCAAGCGGAATTATCCCGCTGATTCTGCTCTGCCGCCAGATGGAGCTCGGAAACCGGTCCACCCTGCTGATCGGCGCGGCCTACTGCTTTTTTCCGGCCCTGGCCGGCGGCTGCTTTTACGATATCCATGAAAACCTGTTTCTCACCCCTCTGATCCTGTGGCTGTTTTTCTTTTATGAGAAAAAGAAATGGCCGCTATTCTGGACCTTTTTCGTTCTCGTCCTTTTGGTCAAAGAAGACGCGGCGCTGTTTACGGCCTGCATCGGACTGTACCTGCTCATCTGCCGCCGGGAGTGGGTCCGCGGTCCCATCGTTTTCGGCGGATCGGCAGCTTATTTCCTGGGGGCTTACTGTTTTCTGCAGTCCCAGGGCCACGGCACCTTTCTCAGCTCCCGCTTCGGCAACCTGATGGCGGATTCGTCGGGCGGTCCCTTTGAAATCGTCCGCACCCTGCTGGTGGATCCGGGCTATATGTTCAGCACGGTATTTCAGGAGGAGAAAATGCTCTATCTGCTGGCTATGCTGCTGCCGGTCGCCTGCATTCCCCTATTCGGCAAACGCTTGTCCCAGCTGGTGCTGCTCCTGCCCTTCCTGCTCATCAATCTGCTGCCCGACTACCCCTATCAGCACAACCTGTATTTCCAGTATGGGTTCGGCGCCATCGCGCTCTTTTTCTACCTGACCGTTCAGAACACGGCGGCATTCCGCCCCGCTGTTCGCCAAAAAATCCTCCCCTTCGCCGCCATGGCGGCGGTGGTGCTGTTTCTCTCCACTATGAGCGGGCAATACCACTATCTAAAGCGCGCTTCGGAAAACCGGGAAACCTATCAGAAACTCGACAGCTATCTGGAATCCATCCCCGAAGAAGCCTCGGTGACGGCTTCGGGCTATTTCACGCCAAAGCTCTCGCAGCGCCGGGTGCTCTATCACTATCCGAGTGACCACAAAACCGAGTATGTGGTCCTCGACCTGCGCTCCAAAAACGAGGCGGGCGGCGATTTGGCGGTCATGACGCTCGAAAACGGCGGCTATACCCGCGTCGCATACGAAGAAGAACTCATCGCTGTCCTTCGGAATCCCGCCTACGCGGAGCCCGGGGAATCCTGACAGCAAAGCCGGTCACGGTGACAAACCGGACCGGCTTTTTTCTGTATCATACGAACAGGGGCTGGAGCTGCATACCGCTCATCGCTGCCGCGATGGTATCCTGGATTCGGGAAAAATCGGCCACGAGGGAATTCGGCTTGCTCACCGCGTCGTCCTGGCTCATGGGGACGAAATAGATGTTCTTCGTGTTCTTGAGCAGCGCGATGTTCCGCATGGAGGCGCCCAGGGCGTCGTTGGTGGAGACCGCCAGCACCACCGGGCGGCTGCGGCGCAGATGGGATTTGACCGCAAGCGATACCGGGGAATCGCTCAGGCCGTTCGCCAGACGGCCGAGGGTGGTGCCTGTACAGGGGGCGACCACCAGAACATCGAACAGCCCCTTGGGGCCGATGGGCTCGACCTCCACGAGTGTAGTCAGGGGATCCCGTCCGCAGATTTCGATCAGGCGGCGGCGGAAATCCTCCGCCTTTCCGAACCGGGTATCGAGGGTGGAAGCGTTGAAGGACTGAATGGGTGTGACCTCCATTCCCGCCTGCACCAGTGCCTTCATCTGCTCGAGCACCCTGTCAAATGTACAGAATGAGCCGGACATGGCAAATCCGACCGAAAGCTGCGCCATCAGGAACCCTCCTTTATCATATTGAGTATCGTTTTCTTGATAATCGCTCCGGCTGTTTTGGGCGCCACCCGTCCGGGCAGGGACAGCGCCCAGATCGTTTTGATCTGCAGCTCGGCCGCGGCGTTGAAATCCACACCGCCCGGCCGGGACGCGAGATCGATGAGCAGGGTATCCTTCTCCATGCCCTTTAGAATCTCTTTGCCGAACAGCATGACGGGAACCGTGTTGAAAATCACATCAAAATCGCCCGCCTTGGCGAGAGCCTCCATCTCGATCGTGTCGCAGCCCTGGGACTTCGCCCAGGCGAGATCCGCGAATTTACGGGCCGCCACGGTGACGCGGGCACCGAGCGAAACCAGCCGTTCGGACAGGGTGCGTCCCACCCGGCCGAACCCGGTGATCAGGCATTTCGAACCGTCGATCGTGACCGGCAGTTCTTCCATGGCCAGCTGGATGGCCCCCTCCGCCGTGGGAACCGCGTTCATCACGGCCAACTCTTCCCGGTCGAGATAATCGGCTATGATCAGTCCGCGGCATTCCGCCTCTTTGCGGACCACATCGGAAATCTTCCCGCCCACGAGGAATTGATCCTGCGACAGGCCATTGAGCACCTGATCGAGCGGGATCCGCATCCGGGAAAACGGCGCATTGACCGTTGTGCCGTCGGTCGTCACCGGCAGCGGCAGAATCACGCAGTCCGCCAGGGGCACGGCCTGGGCCGGATTGGTACAGCCGGTCACGCAGGGCGGCAGGTCGGTGCTGTCAAAGCCGGACGTGATCACCTTATATCCGTCCGCGGCCAGCAGTCCGGCTAAATAGGCGGAGCGCAGGTCTCCCCCTATGACCGCGAAGGTGTCTATGTTGCGCATATCCCAAACCCTCCATTATGTAATCGTCCTATCCGGGCCTTACGTTCTATCCTATGAAGATCGGGACGGTTGTGTGAGTCCGGAGAAAAACGAAATTTTCCCCATGGAGAGCCTTCCCGTACGGGGATGTGTCTGAAACGCTGCAGGACAAGAACATATGTTTGACAAAGCGATAAAAACCCTGTATAATAAGAGGCAACGACCTCCTCAAAGAAGGTGATGGCATGCCTCTGCTCCGTTTTCAGAATCCTCTGGAACCGCCGGAGCTGCTCCGCAGCATGCGGGAGGACGCGCGTTTCGACGCCGCGTCCACATCCGATCCGGTGGCGGCCTGTCCGCCCGGATTCCTGTCCGGTCACATCCAGGCCAATGCGCCGCCTCCCAAGGTCCCCAAGGTGTTCCTGTCCAATCAATGCTCTTTCAACTGCGCCTACTGCGGATGCCGGGCGGGCAATCCGGACAGGACACGCTACTGCATCCAGCCCCGGGAGATGGCGCGCATCGCCGTAGAGGAAGCACAGCGCAACCGCCATGGCGTCTTTTTGACCTCAGCAGTCTATAAAAGCGCCGACTACACCGAGGAACTCATCGTCGAGACCCTGCGCTGCATGCGGGAGGAACTGCATTATCCGGGGTATATCCACGCCAAGGTCATGCCCGGGACCGATCCTCTCTTAATAGAAAAAGCCGGCCGCTACGCGGACCGGCTGAGCGTCAATATCGAGGTGGCGAAAAGCGAGGGCTATGCCCGGATCGCCAAACAGAAAAACCGGAAGAACATCCTCTCCCCCATGGAGACGATCAGCCGTCTGATCCGGGCGGCCAAAGAGGAAAAAGGACGGGCCAAACCCACCTTTGCCACCTCTCAGACCACCCAGCTTATGGCCGGCAGCACCGGCGAAGACGACCGGACCATCCTCACCCTCTCGAGCGCCCTGTACCGGAAATACCGGCTTGGCCGGGTGTACTATACCGCGTTTCAGTACCGCCATCCCGCCGCCGGATATGAACTGCCCCTCGTGTCCACCCCTGTCTGGCGGGTGGGCCGTCTGTATCAGGCCGACCGGCTTCTCCAGCTCTACGGCTTCACGCCGGACGAGATCGCCCCCGACGGCCACCCGAATCTCGCCCTCGATCTCGATCCCAAGACCGATTGGGCGCTGCGCAATCCGCAGTTCTTTCCCGTTGAAATCAACCGCGCATCCTACGAGGAACTCGTCCGGGTGCCGGGGATCGGGGATGTCTACGCCCGCCGGATTATACAGCAGAGACGGCTCGGCACCCTCGATATGGATGCTCTTGCGCGGCTCGGCCTCCCGCTCAAAAAATGCCTGTATTTTATCTCCTGCGCCGGACGATACGCGGGCGGCGGACTGCTCGACCGTCCGGATCTGCTGCGGCGCCGTTTGGCCGTGGCTCTCCCCGCTCAGGAATGCGAGCAGCTGCGTTTCGATGTCGGAGACGAGATGTAAGCCAGCAGAAGCCCCCCGCGGCCTCGTCCGCGGGGGGCTTTGTTTATGGTATATGCGGGATCTCGTATAATCAAGTCTGTTTGGTCTCCGGCACCGTTGCTTCGTCGTCCTTTGCGGGGCCAAGTCCAATCGGCCCCGCAAACGCCTTCGGATGCCATCGCTTCCCTCTTTATTGCAGGAGCGCTTCCATCTCGTCCACCAGATCGGCAAATTCCCGCAGCGCTTCCTCGACCGGTTCGGGCGTGCTCATATCCACCCCGGCCCGTCTGAGCGTTTCGGCGGGATAGTCGCTGCCGCCCGCATGCAGGAAGGTCAGATACGGTTCCACCGACTCCCCGTCCAAAATCCGGCGGCTGATGGCCGCGGCGGCGGAAAAACCGGTCGCATATTTGAAGACGTAGAACGCCCGGTAAAAATGCGGGATCCGCGCCCATTCCCAGTCCATATAGGGATCGATCACCACATCGGGGCCAAAATAAGTCTCGAGCAGCCCATGGTAAACGCCGCAGAGGATCTCGGCCGTCAGCGGTTCACCCTCCTCAGCCAAGCGGTGGACCTCCAGCTCAAATTCCGCGAACATGGTCTGGCGGAAAACCGTCCCCCGGAACTCCTCGAGATAACGGTTGATGAGAAACGCCTTTTCTCTGCGGCCTTCGTCCGTCGACGCATCACAGCGGGCAATCAGGCCCCGCATCAGGATGTTTTCGTTGACGGTGGAAGCGATTTCCGCGAGAAAAATGGGGTAATCCTTGTTGACATAGGGCTGGGTATTCGAATACAGGGTATGCAGGCAGTGGCCGGCCTCATGGGCCAGGGTAAACACATCCCCGAGCTGCCCGGCAAAATTGAGCAGCATGTATGGATGCACGCCGTAGACATCCGTTGCATAAGCCCCGGTGGTCTTGCCCGGGGTTTCGTAGACATCCACCTTGCCGCCGGAGAGGAGATCCTGCAGATCCATCCGATAGGTGCTGCCGAGCGGCGTCAGGGTATCGAGCACCACGGCCTTGGCCTGTTCGTAAGTGTAGGCGGTTTCGGGCATCTCCACCACCGGGACATAGCAGTCGTAAATGTGCAGCCGGTCCACCCCGAGCAGGCGGCGGCGCACCTCTAAATACCGGTAATAAACCGGCAGGGCGGCCCGCACGGCCTCGATCAGCCCGGTATAGATCGACCGGGGCAGGTTGTCGGAAAAGAGGGCCGCGTCCAGGCTGTCCTCATACCCCCGGACCCTGGCAGCGAATACGTCGGCTTTCACCTGTCCGGCATACAGGGCCGCGATGGTGTTCCCCATTTTCTGAAACGCGCCGTGCATCGCGGCAAAGGCATCGGCCCGCACCCGGCGGTCCCGGCTCTCCCGCATCCGGGCAAACAGGCCGTCGGTCAGTTTGACCCGGCGGCCGTCCTCATCCTCCACCTCGCCGCGGTCGAGATCCACGCTGTCCAGCATAGAAAACGCGTTGTCCATGGATTCGAGGGCAGGCGCCACCATGGCGAGGAGCTGTTCTTCCCGCGCGGATAACACATGGGCGCGGGAACGGATCACGTTGTCGATCATATGGCGGAAATCCCGCAGCTCGGGGCGCCTCTCCGGGACGCCGCGCAGCCACACGGGATCGAGCGCCGTCAGTTCGGGCAGCAGAAAGGCCGTCATTTCCTGGATGCGGAACAGCAGCGCCAGGGCTCTTTCCTGCATCGACTGGGCCGTGGGAGAGGCGTTGTCGAGATCCTGCAGCATCCGAGCATATCCGTACACCTTTTCCAGCGTCATCGAGAGCTTCTCATCCAAAAGCAGGCAGGAAACCAGGGCATCCTCCTCCCCCAGCCGTCCTGCATAGGCCGCGATCTGCTCCCCCATGGGCAGCAGGACCGCCAGATCCGCCTCCCACGCCGCGGTATCGGGATAGATATCCTCCATCCGCCATTTATACGCTTCCGGAATCTCCGCTCGGTTTTCCATCTGTGTCTGCATAGCGACCGCTCCTTTTCTGTGTAGGCATCGACCCTGACAGGTCAATGCCTTTTTGCAAAAGATTTGCCAGGCACTCTTTTCGGTACTCCTCGGTATGCTCGGGATAAACCGGCCGCCGGCCGGCCAAGGCCGCCATCAGGGCGGTGTCGATTTCGCGCGGTCCGCAGCGGCGCCCCCGGTAATCCGGCGATGCCCACCGCGGCTCTACCCGGTATCCCCGGCGGGCCATTTCCATCATGACCCGCAGGTGATAGAGAACCAGATATTCGGGCGGCCGGGCGAACACATAATCCACCACGGCGTGCTTTTTCCCCCAGGACAAGCCGCGCAGCGCGCAGCATTCCCGATGCTGCCCGAGCAGCTGGGCCCGGGGCAGATAAGGAAGAAGCTCCTCGTGCCAGAGACGCATCCGCCGCCATCCCCCTCTCGAAAGCGCATGCAGGATGCGCCCTTTTCGATAGTATGGCCCCGGACGGGGCAAACCAAACGTCCACGCCCGGCATAATATGGACTGACTGGCAATCCACCACCATACGAACGGAAAGGAACGGGACCCGAGATGGCCGGATATGACCGCGAGAAAGCGGTGGCCTATGCACACCGCTGGGCCTATGAGCGCAACCCCGCATACGGAGATTTTTCCGAAATGGGAGGCGACTGCACCAACTTCGTGTCGCAATGCCTCCATGCCGGAGGTGCCCCCATGAATTATACGCCGACATTCGGCTGGTATTACGCTTCTTTGAACAAGAGGGCCCCGGCCTGGACCGGCGTCCAGCCGTTTTACCGCTTCATCACGACCAACACACGGATCGGTCCCTACGGGCGGCCGGCCGAACTGCGGGAACTGCAGATCGGAGACGTGATGCAGCTTTCCTTTGACGGAGGAGCCACCTTCGGGCACACGGCCCTCGTCGTATCGGTCGGCGAGCACCCCGATCCGGACAACATATTGGTAGCTACACACAGCGAAGACGCCGACAACCGGCCGATATCCCACTGGTTTTACGCCCTGCCCCGGTTCCTGCACATCGAGGGCGCCCGATAAAACGCATCATAATTCCAGCCGATAAAGCGCATCCGCCGCGTCAAAACCAAACCCGCATGAAAGCAGGGTGCGGCAGGACGCCGTATTCTCCGGCTCCGGCTGCACGATGATCCGTCTGGCGCCGGGCTTCGCCCGTATAAGGCGGATCAGCTCCCCGATCATCGCCCGGCCCAGGCCCTTTCCCAGAAAAGAGGCCTCCCCGATCAGATAATCGATACTGTATGTACCGTCGATGTCCGTGCCGCCGTACCAGGCTTCGCCGGCATCCGCGCAGGCGTAATACTGACAGAAGCCGATGGAGCGGCCGCCCTGATCCGCCATAAAATGATGGAGCCAGCTGAATTCATGGCGGCGTTTCTCAATCTCATGAATCCAGTCCTTAGGATCTCGATACCATTTGGCGACATGGGGCGCATACAGCCACGTTTTGAACAGCGGCATATCGGCGTCGGTAAATTCCCGCAGCGTAATGATGCTGTCCGTACAGCCTTCAGAAATCTGGCATGTCTTCCGCCCGCATTCGCTGCATTCCTTGTCGTGAAGGGAGAAGACGCCGCCGCATTCCGGGCAGGTGAAGATTTGTTTCTGCCGTTTCATGAAGGCGGCCAATCCATGCAGCTTCACGAATCGGCTGTTTTCCAAGAGGCTGACTCCGTACCGCATCCGATAACTTTTATCCAGATTTTTCACGGAGCTGCAGGGGTAATCGCTGCAGGCATAGCAATGGGTGCAGCCCTTTGCGCTCACACAATCCTTGATGCGGCATTTCCGGCAATGCGCTGGCTTCCCAACGTCCGCATTCAGACAGCCGACGCAGGGTTTTGTCCGGCTGACATAGCGATAGCACACCATGCAGTTCATGCCGCAAGGCGCAAACAGACGGGTATCCAAGTCGTCCCTCGGCATTTTCATCGCATACGATCTTTCCTGTCGTTTCATTTGTCAGACGGCGAAGCCGCCGTCCACGCCAAGCACCTGCCCGGTGATGAAGTCGGCCGCAGGCGAGGCGAGAAACACGAGGGCCTGCGCCACGTCCTCCGGCGTTCCCAGGCGTCCAAGCGGCGTTTCGCCCGCGAGCGCACGCCGGGTTTCCGCGTCCAAATCCGCGCACATGGCGGTGTCGATCACTCCGGGCGCGACGCAGTTGACCTGGATGGAGGACGGCCCCAGCTCCTTGGCCAGGGCTTTGGCCAGCCCTATGAGTCCCGCCTTTGCTGCGGAATAGGCCGCCTCGCAGGAAGCGCCCGTCACCCCCCACATGGAGGAAACGAAGAGAATTTTGCCCCGTTTCCGCCGGACCATGCCGGGAATGACGTGGCGGCACCCATAAAAAGCGCCGTCCAGATGCACGCCCATCAGAGCGCGCCACTCATCCGGAGGCAAATCGGTCAGCAGCTTTTGGGACGCGATGCCCGCGTTGTGGATAAACACCGAAATTTCTCCGAAAGCCGCCTCGGTCTGCCGGACCATCTGCAAAACCTCGCCGTCGTTCGACATATCCGCTTCCACGAGGATCGCGTCGCTTCCGGAGGCCTGCAGCTCCTGCACGAGGGCTTCCGCGGAACCGCGGGAGCGGTGATAATGCACCGCCACGGCGTAGCCCTGTCCGGCAAACAGCCGGGCCGCCGCCTGGCCGATCCCGCCCGAAGCTCCCGTTATCAGCACCGACCGCATGGTGTCCCCTCCCGTCCTGTAAAGCAATCTGCCATTACAATTCCAATGTTATCTGTTTATGGCCGGGCGTATAGGCACGCAGGGTGATGCCCACCATTTCAAACATCCGCTTGGACGCCGTTACCGCATCGGTATCGGCGTATTTGTTCTGCGCGTAGACCACTTCCCGGATCCCCGACTGAATGATCGCCTTGGCGCATTCGTTGCAGGGAAACAGCGTGGTGTAAAGCTTCGCCCCTTTCAGGCCTGTCCGGCCGTGATTGAGAATCGCGTTAAGCTCGGCGTGGCAGACATAGAGATATTTGGTGGCGAGAGGCTCCCCCTCCCGGTCCCAGGGCATGACATCGTCGCTGCATCCGGCCGGCATGCCGTTGTAGCCGACCGACAGGATCTTATTGTCCTCCCCCACGATACAGGCCCCGACCTGCGTGCCGGGATCCTTGCTGCGCTGGGCGGACAGGAGCGCGATACCCATAAAATATTCATCCCAGGAGAGATAGTCCTCTCGTTTCATGCTCTTCATCCTTTCAGCCTTTTATTCGAGACAGGACCCGGTCCCGCCGGATGCCAGCAGGATCGGCAAAAGCGACGCATAAGCGCGGAACGCACTCGGCAGCGCCAAATCCTCCGCCAGTTCCCGCCCGGTGACCAAACGGCTGTCCGGCGGCGGATCAAACGCCGGGACAAGCAGCAGCACCCCCTGCATCCGCCATTCTACATGGGAAAAGATATGACGGCCGGGGCCGAGCGGCTGTATCCGATCTGGATGGAGACCCCATCGGCGTGCCTCCTGTTCCGCGGTTTCCAAACAAGCGGCCTCGTCGGATTCCCCGGGCAATACCACACCGGGCAGCTCCCACAGCCCGGCCAGCAGCCCCTTATCGGAACGGCGCCGCAGCAGGACGCGGGGCGTCTGTTCATCCGTGACCGCCACCAGAATCAGGCGGTGTTCGATCCGTCTGGCCTTTTTCGGAGCGCGGACAGGCAGTTCCCGCGCAATCCCCTCTGCCGCGCCTCTGCAGAACGCGCGAATGGGGCAAAGGCTGCATTTCGGCTCGGTATTGGGCAGGCAGATCGTCTCCCCCAGCTCCATCACCGCCTGGTTGAAGGTGCCGGGCGCCTCTTCGGGAACCTGAGAAAGCACCACGCCGGACAGTTCTTTTTTCACCGCCGGACGGAGGATGTCCTCTCTGCAGGCGGTCAGGCGGGCGAACACCCGCAGCACATTGCCATCCACAGCCGCAGCCCGCCGCCCATACGCGATGGACGCGATGGCGCCCGCGGTGTAGTCTCCGATCCCCGGCAGGCGGAGCAGGTCTTCCACCCGGTCGGGAAGCCGGCCGTCATACTCCGACATGACCATGCGGGCGGCTTTCTGCAGGTTCCGCACCCGGCTGTAATATCCGAGACCCTCCCACAGCTTGAGCAGGAGATCTTCCTCAGCTTCCGCGAGGGCGCGTATGTTCGGCAGCGTCTCCATAAAACGGTCAAAATAGGGCAGCACCGCCTCGATGCGGGTCTGCTGCAGCATGATTTCCGACACCCACACCCGGTAGGGCGTCGGCTCCTCCCGCCAAGGCAGGGGGCGGACATGGCGGCGGTACCAGCCGATCAGTGCAGGCGCCATACCGTCGAGATCCGGTTTATTGATAGGCAACGGGACTCCCCCTTCCGCAGCGGTGCTCAGCCCTCCTGCCGCCAGCGGTCCCATACCTCGGGCTGGTAGCCGACCGTCGCCTTTTTACCGTTGCGGACAATCGGCGTGCGCAGGAGCTTGGGATTTTCGAGAAGTTTTTCCTCTTTGTCCGCTTCATAGGCGAGGTAGCGGAGCAGCTCCGCCCCCTGTGCCTTCTCGTCAATGACGGCGTCGAGTCCCCCGACCGCCTGACAGACGCTGCGGAGCTCTCCTTTGCTGATGCCGAATTTGGCCGTGTCGATCCGCTGAAACGGGATCTTGCGTTCTTTGAAATACCGCTCCGCCTTGGCGGTATCGAAGCATTTGGATTTGCCGAATATCTGAATATTCATGGGAATTCCTCCCTTCAGAGAATCGAAATACATCTCTTCCCCGTTTACGTCCGGCTGAAGTCCTCGAGTATCAGGCCCTTGTTATGGTCGAGCGCCCACTGGATGTTCCAGGAGTTGGTGAACAGAAGCAGGGGCCGGCCCCGCATATCCTGCACCCGCTTGGTATCCGAGCTCAAATCGAGCGCCTTGACGTCCACATCGTCTCCGCCGATCCAGCGGATGTACTGATAAGACAGGTTCTCCATCCGGATATCCACGCCGTATTCGTTTTTCAGGCGGTATTCGAGCACGTCGAACTGCAGCGTACCCACCACGCCCACGATGACTTCTTCCATTCCGCCGCCGATCTCCTGAAAGATCTGGATGGCGCCCTCCTGTGCGATCTGGGAGGTGCCCTTGATGAACTGCTTGCGCTTCATGGTATCGGTCTGGCGCACCAAGGCGAAATGCTCCGGCGCGAAGGTCGGGATGCCTTCAAAAGTAAAGGGCGTTCCCGCCGCGCAGACCGTATCCCCAATGGAAAAGATACCGGGGTCGAAGATGCCGAGAATATCCCCCGCGTAGGCTTCCTCCACAATCTCCCGTTCCTGCGCCATCATCTGCTGCGGCTGGGACAGGCGGATCTTTTTGCCCCCCTGGACGTGAAAGACCTCCTGCCCCTTTTCAAACCGGCCTGAGCAGATGCGCATGAAGGCCACCCGGTCCCGGTGGGCCTTGTTCATATTGGCCTGGATTTTGAAAACGAAGGCGGAGAAATCCGGACTGAAGGGATCGATATCCCCGGCCGAAGAACGGCGGGGCAGCGGCGCCGTGGTCATCTTGAGGAAATCCTCCAGGAAGGGTTCGACGCCGAAATTGGTCAGGGCCGAACCGAAAAAGACGGGTGAGAGCTTGCCGTGACGCACCTTATCGAGGTCAAAATCCCCGCCCGCGCCGTCGAGCAGCTCCACGTCGTCCTGCAGGGTGTGGTAAAGCTCTGACCCGATGGTGTTTTCGAGGGTCGGATCGTCCAGCCCGGCCTCGATCGCGGCGGCCTCGTGCCCGATGCCGTTATAGGAAAACGAGAGCACCCGACCTTTTTCGCGTTCATACACGCCCTTGAAATTCTTGCCGGAGCCGATAGGCCAGTTGATCGGATAGGTGGCGATGCCGAGGACCTGTTCGATCTCCTGCATCAGCTCGTAAGGATCTCTGGCTTCCCGGTCCATCTTATTGATGAAGGTGAAGATCGGGATATCCCGCATCACACAAACCTTGAACAGCTTGATCGTCTGTTTTTCCACGCCCTTGGACCCGTCGATCACCATGACCGCCGAGTCGGCCGCCATCAGGGTGCGGTAAGTGTCCTCCGAGAAATCCTCGTGCCCGGGGGTGTCGAGAATATTGATGCAGTACCCATCGTAGTGGAACTGCATGACGGACGAAGTCACGGAGATTCCGCGCTGCTTTTCAATTTCCATCCAATCGGAAACCGCGTGCTTCATGGATTTTTTGCCTTTGACCATACCGGCGGCCTGAATCGCGCCTCCGTACAGAAGCAGCTTTTCCGTCAGGGTGGTTTTGCCCGCATCGGGGTGGGAGATAATGGCGAATGTACGCCGCTTTTCAATTTCATCAACAAAACTCTGCAAACCGATGATCCTCCATCTTCCGGCTAACCGGTCATTCATTGGGTCTCCCCTATGCATTCGCCCCATAAGGGAACGAATCCAGCCGCCCCGCCGCTCGGACCCCCGCCTTCCTATAACGGAAGAAGAGGTAATAGCGAGGCGGAAAGTCCCGTCCCCTATCTTTCCGGGAAAATCGGCAGGAACGCCGATGCCGGAACCAGCGGCTTTATCAGGGCCTGAAGCCCACGGGAGTTGGGCGGTCATTATAGTATTTTACCTGTTTTTGGAGGAATAATCAAGATTTTTCTAAGGATCCGTACCCGTCTTTGAGTACGCGGAGCAGGACCTCCCGATCGTTGGGCCATACGCCGTCGATAACGGCCTCGGTCAAAGCGGCGAGCGCTTTTCCGACCGCCGGGCCTTCCGGAACACCGGCGGCCATGGCGTCACGGCCGTCCACCGCCAGATCCCGGACGGAAAAACAGGCGCCTTCGGCGATCACCCGATTGAGGCAGTCCTCCACGCCGTCCACGGCGGAAAGAGAGACGGGAACCACGGCGGGGGCGTGCCCTCTCGCATCTCCCCGCTTGACTTCGAGCAGCATGCGGAACCCCTCTTCCCCGAGCCGGCCCAGCCATCGCTTGACCGCGGGCGGTTCGGGCGGGATCGGGGTATCGTGATATTTAACCAGCCGGATGACCGTCTCCATCGTTTTTCGATCGTATTTGAGGGCGTGCAGGGTTTCTTCCGCCAACGCGGCGCTCACCGATGCGTGGCCGTAAAAATGGCCGCGGCCCTCCTCGTCGATGGTATACCGGGCGGGTTTGCCGGCGTCGTGCAGAAGCAGCGCCAGCCGGACGGGCAGATCCGGGACGGATGCGCCAACGGCCGCGGCCGTATGCTGCCAAACATCGAGATGATGGTAAACGCTGTGCTGTTCGAACCCAACCATCGGAGAGATGAAGGGCAGAAAAACGGCCAGGACATCGGGATAGTCTGTGAGGATGCTCTCGGCACCCGCGGCCGTCAGAAGGCGGTCCAGCTCGGCACGCAGCCGTTCGGCGGCGACGAAGCCGAGCAGCGCCCGCTTATGGCGCAGAGCCGCGGCAGTGGCCGGATCGATCCGGAGTCCATACGCGGCGGCGAATCGCAGCGCCCGCATGATGCGGAGCGCGTCCTCCTCAAACCGGAGATCCGGATCACCCACGGCCCTGAGCAGCCGGTTCCACAGGTCTTTTTCCCCGCCGAACGGATCCCGCAGGCCGTGTTCCGGATGCCAGGCCATGGCATTGACGGTGAAATCCCGACGGGCGAGATCCTCCTCGATCCGGGAGACAAACCGTACCCCGTCCGGACGGCGGTGATCGCTGTAGGCGCCGTCCACCCGGTAAGTGGTGATTTCCAGCGGCATGCCGTCCAGCAAAACCGTCAGGGTGCCGTGAGCCTTCCCGGTCTCGATCACGCGAAAACCGTCGAATATGGCCTGCATCTCCTCCGGCAGCGCAGAGGTGCAGATATCCCAGTCGTGCGGCGTGAGCCCGAGCAGAGAATCCCGTACACAGCCGCCCACGGCATACGCCTCAAAGCCATGGTCCTCCAGCATCCGGACGGCGGACGTTACCGGTGTCGGTGCCTGCATCGGCCTCTCTCCTTTTCTTGTTAATTTTTGCCGATTTTATCAGTTTTCGTCATCCAGCGTTTCCCGAGACGCAAAGCAGTGCCGCGGTCCACAATAATAGCGGAATGAAACGCCGTGTGCATGGGCCGCATGGGTTTTCTTTCCATTCTTTGATGAAGCGGGGGATGCAAATGGACACGTTCAGTGGTCCCGGCCTGGAGGCATATCTGCGCGGAATCCATCCGTATGACAGCGGAATCAGCCAGCTGCCAGAGGATATCCAGGAACAGATCAACGCCCACGCCGAGGAGTTCCGTACGGAAAAGGATATTCATCAGTTTGTAGAAAATTTGGCCAGACGCGCCTGACGAGGAGGGAAACACGATGGATCAGAACATGAACCAGTCGCCGGTTTGCAAAAATCAGGAAATGCAGCAGTATTTCAACACCCTGCCCCAGTTTGTGCAGGAGACGATCAACCAGTCCGGACCCGAGATGAACACGGTGCAGGAACTCAAAAACTGCGCAGAAAATCTGATGAAAAAGCAGAGCTAAGACCGGGAAGACCGGACCGTGTGGTCCGGTCTTCGGTTTATTTTAACCCGGCACCGCCGATTCCATGCGGTTCTACTTATCCGCTTTTTTAACCGGAAAATAGAGCGTATAGGTCTCGTGCGCCACTTGGTAAAGCGGAACAAAGCGGAAATTGACCGGCTGATTCACCGTATGGTATGCCGTCTGCCAACGGTCCCACTGCCGTTCGTAATCGGGCGCGAGCAAGCTTTCGGGATGTTCCGGATCCCCGCAGAGGGTGTGTTCCTCGTCCGTGAGGCCGCAGAGCGCCACCGGACCGTCCAGAAACGCCACACGATCCGGGTCATCGGGAAGCGGGTAGGCGGTCAATCCCCCAGTCAGCACCACGTGGACGGACACCTTTTCAAAATCGCAGGGCAGTGTGACAAAACCGGTCTCATCGGCTGCCGCTTCCCGCGCCGTGCCGTCGATTTCGACGGTCATCGACCCTTTCTGCCAGGCTGGACGCCGCAGTTTTAAGCGGCCTTTCCCGCCTCCGGAGATATGGAGGAGCCAGTGCCTATCCTGCGGACGGGAAGCGATCCGGGTGTTTAGCGGGGACGAAGCCAGATTCAGACCGACCCGGCGTTCCTCCTCGATGGTCACCGTCACGGTTCTGCCGCCGAACGACAGGGCGGCGGTGACCGGCTGATACTGCGCGATATACAGGGTATCGTCCCCCTCACGGTAAACGGTGTTGTCCATCAGCATGGTGTTGGCCTGTACGGCGGTGCAGTGGCAGCACCAAAAATGGCTCGTCTCGCTCCCCCACAGCTTATGCGCCCCCGGATTCATGGGGAGATAGTAGGCGACGATGCCGGTTTCGCGGACGGTTTCGGGTTTTTCGATACAGGTTTCGCGCACAAAGGTCTGGGCATAGACGCCGTTGTAAAGAGCTTTTTCCCAAAAATCCGCGTATTTGGCCTCCCCCGTCCAGCGGAACAGGTATTCCGCCAGCCGCATCAGGTTATACATGACGCAGTGTTCCTGGTTATGCTCCCCAAGCCGGGCCGCCTGCTTCTGCATCGGCGTGTAAATCTCACAGCAGGTCTGTCCGCCCGTGACAAAGGTCCCCCGCTCGTCGATGGCGAGTTTCCAATAGTTTTCGACGATGCGGCGGTACCGCTCCTCCCCCGTCACCTCATAGGCACGCGCCGCACCCTGGATCTCGGGAATCGTCGCATTCGCGTGCATGTTGGTCAGGATATCCTCCCCCCGAAAAACCGGGTCGAACAGGCGGGGCCGTTCATACCGCCGCATCAGCTCAAGATGATCAGGATCGCCGGTGACGGCATATAGATCGGCCCAAAGCTCCATCATGCCGCCGGTTTCCTCGAGATCCATCATATCCGACATCTGATCCCTGGAGACGCTGTCCGTGAACCGGATAAACCAATCCGCACAGCCGCGCAGGACCTCCAGCGCCTGCAGGCTGCCCGCGTAGCGGTAGGCATCGAATAATCCCATCATGGTTTTGTGGCATACATACTGGGGCGCCCAGGTCCGTTTGCCGCGGGCCAGCCAATACAGATACTTTTCCGGGATCGGAAACGCCCAGCCGCTGCCGTTTTCCTTTTGACAATGGGCAATTTCCTTCACAATACCGCCGACCCGCACACGCAGAAGCTCATCTTCGTATAAAAACACGAATCGGGATGCGGCCGACAGCCAGTGTCCCGTAAAGGTCCCGCGGATCGGGGAAAACGGTCCATCCCATCCCCAGTGAATAGGCGGCGGTGTGCTGTTTTTGTAATGAATCAATCCCGCTTCCTGCCGGTAATGCAGCAGCAGATTGTCATCGGTCAGCCGCATCAGATAGGCGCGGCAGTCCTGTTCCCGCTGCTTGCCTATACCGCCGTCCAGTACTGCCCGGCTGCGTTCCAACATCCTAACCGCCTCCTGTTTCCGTTCCTGTTCATAGTACGGCATTCTTCACCGCCTGTCAAGGCTGTTTGCCATCCCGACAAGGGGATCCGGTACACACCCTTTGTCCACGTTTACATATCCTGATAAGGGACACCAATACGTCCCCGACAAAGGAGGAAAAATCGATGCTTTACGAATACCAGAACCGCTCGTGCATGCCGGACTGCTGCTGTCCGCGTCCCTGCCCCTGTCCCGGGCCAACAGGCCCCACTGGGCCGACGGGACCTACCGGTGCTACCGGCAGGACAGGCCCTACCGGACCGACGGGGCCGACTGGACTGACCGGACCGACGGGGCCGACCGGACTGACCGGACCCACGGGACCGACCGGACCTACCGGACCCACGGGACCGACCGGACCTACCGGACCCACGGGACCGACCGGACCTACCGGAGCCACTGGACCGACCGGACCTACTGGACCTACCGGGCCGACCGGAACAGGAGCCACTGGACCGACCGGACCTACTGGACCTACCGGGCCGACTGGAACTTCCGTGGATTGTGCCTGTGTACAGCAGATGAGAAATGTCCTCAGACAGATCATCCAGCTCTATCCTACAAGTACGGTGGTAGTCGCTATGGAAAGCGGCAACAATGCCAGCGGACGGCCGGGCGCCCTGCTTCCGGCTCCGAATACCAATCCGAACGCCGGACTCCTGCAGCTGACCAACAATCAAGGCGTTGCTCAAGAGGCTGTTTCCATCTGCCGGATCGCCGCCATTCGTATAACGAGCGCTGTCTATAACAACGCCATCACCTATCTTCCCGCGCCTGTGCCGGCTCCCGAGGGATGCGGCACCGACTGCGAGGCCGCCATACGCGCCTATCTGCCTGTGGGCACTACGGGAGTCGACATCAATGCCGGGGGACAAACCGTGGCTCAGGGCACGGTGCTGAGAAACGAATTCGGCGTTCTGGTACTTGTCGGTCCCAACAACAACGACCCCACTTTTGTATCCACCTGCAAAGCCGAGATCCTGAATAAGTAATCCGACTGCCGGATTCTCGATTTGATGACACACAGTTTGTCCGCCTTCGCATATTCTGATGAGGAGGCCGAATCCAAGGGACCCATGAACAGACCGATTTCATCAGCATGACAGGACCTATCGATCCAGCAGGAGCGGACGGGCACTTCGTACCCGACGAAACCGACCGCCGCCGTCAACGGTACCAACGCTGCATTCACAGTTCCCGCTACCGGGACCTATCTGGTATCCTGTTCGGTCAGTACCACGGCGGTGCCGCTGATACTCCCGCACCCTTTTGAATGGCGCCTCTATGGCCGGCTCCACCTATGCTCCGATGTAATCGTCAGCCGCTTTGCCGCCTTCCGCATCGCCCCCCTAATATGCCACGGCTGGAATTCCAGCTTTTCGGCCTGCCCGGAACCGCCGTACGGCAGGGCGGAACGGATTCCAGTCTGAACGCGAACCGGCCGCCTAATCACTCCGATCTTCTCGCGCTGCCGCACACCTGCCCGGGAAGAAGGACTATCTGCGGATGACTGTTCCCCGATTCGACGAATCCAAGCCGGCTTTGTCCGGCTGCAGCGGATGCGTATCCGACCGTATAAAAAGCAGCGGCCGCCTTTTAGGCGGCCGCTGTGCCGTATGCCGGTCAATCCGGATCAGTCTCCGCCGGGGCCGTCCCGACGGTCACGGTCATCGGGACGCGTATTTCCGGTTTTACTGGTCCATTGGTTGTCACCCGCGGTTTTTTTGTGCGGTTTCTGATCTCTTTTCTGCGGTTCCATCCTGTTTCGCCTCCCTAGAGTCTCTGTCCTTAGGATGGACTCTCCGCGGGCGGATATGCATTCAAACCGCCTGCAAATTGAGATAATCGACAATACCGTTGTAAATGCCGCGGGCGAAGCTCTGCGGATCGGTGGACAGAAGCTCCGCGTCATAGGGATTGGTCAGATACCCCATTTCCACCAGTACCGCCGGCATCGTGGTGCGGCGCAGAACATACAATCCCGGATTGGTCCGGACGCCCCGGTTGGGCAGTCCGGTCGCATAATGAAGTCCGGACAAAATCTGTTCTCCCAGATAGTAGGCCGCGCTGCCAACACGGTAGACGTACGCTTCGCTTCCGCTGGCTGTGGTAACGGTGCTGGCATTGCAGTGGAGACTGATGAAATAGTCTGCGCCCCAGCTGTTGGCGGCATTGACACGGGCGGCCAGACTGGTCGCGTTGCTCGTGCCCAGCTGTTCGGTGGGGGAATTGCGGGACAGGCGTACCTCAAAATGCGGGTTGGCGCGCAGCAGCTCAGCCAACCGCACCCCCACTTCATAGGTAACGTCCTGTTCTCTCACGCCGTTTGCTTCGGCGCCGGCATTCGGGTTCTGCGGGTTATGTCCCTGGTCCACAAATATCTTATAAATTCGGTCCATAAGTCACTCTCCTTTTCCGCTTTTGTTCCAGTCTATGCGGAAAGGGACGGGACGGTTTCACTTTTAACAGGGAAAGGCCATCGACTTTACGCAAAAGAGGAGGACATCGAACGATGTCCTCCTCTGACAATCAAGCGTGACGGTGCACATTGGCCGCGCCGAGCCCTTTTTCCTCATAACTGTTCCGAATGTCCTCCCGCCCGTTCAGGCGTGTCTCCAAAACCTTTTTCGATTTCTGCAGCTCATTCAGGTTGGCGGGACCGCCCATACAGCCGCCCACACAGCACATGCCTTCGATGAAATCCTCAGGCAGCTTGCCGGCTTTGAGCAGCATCAGCGCCTTACGGCATTCGTCTGCACCGTTGCACGGCAGGGCCTTGATTTCGGGAGCATCGCCCTGCTCGGCCAGAACCCGCTCCACCGCCTTGGTCACGCCGCCCGACAAGGCAAACCCCTTGCCATAGCGAGTGGCGTCTTCTTCGCCCGTTTCCTCGCCGTTTGGTTCGATGTCCTTCGCGCAGAGCATGGCGTACAGCTCTTCAAACGTCAGCGCGTAATCGAGTTCTCCGATATAGCTGCCCATTACTTCGTTTTTCTTGGCGATGCAGGGACCGACGAAGACGGTCGTCACGTCTGGGCGCTTGGTCCGGACATACCGCTCCACCGCGACCATGGGAGAGACGGTCGTGGAGACGAATTTCATCAGATCCGGAAAATGCTTACGCACCATGCTGACGAAAGCGGGGCAGCAGCTGGAGGTGGTCGCCATCCCGGCTGCCTTGTGTTCGAGCAGTTCCTCCGCCTCGTTCACCGCGACCATATCGGCCCCCAAGGCCACCTCGTACACATCGTCGAATCCCAGGCGGCGGATCGCCGCTTTGATCTGCGGGATGGTCGCGGTGCCGAACTGACCCTCGATCGACGGGGCAATCAGCGCAACCACTTCCCGTTTCGGATCGAGCAGGGCGTCGATGACGCCGGTCATCATGGAAACATCCGATATCGCACCGAACGGACAACCGGCCACACACGCCCCGCAGTTGATGCATTTATCCGGATCGATGGTGGCAATATCGTTTTCGTCCATACTGATGGCCTTGACCGGACAGCTCCGCTTACAGGGGCGTTCGATTTCCACAATCGCGTTATACGGACAGGCGGCAACGCATTTGCCGCATTTCCGGCATTTTTCCTGATCGATGATCGCCCCTTTCGGGGTGCTGGTGATGGCACCGAACGGACAGGCCTTCTCGCACTTTTTGGCCAGGCATCCCTGACAGTTCTGCGTCACCGAAATTTTGGTGATCGGGCAGCCCTCGCAGGCGCAGGGGATCACGTGCACCACCTGAGCGCTGTCCGCGTCGGTGTACAGCACATCGATGGGCAGCTTGCCCATGGCCATACGCACCCGCTGGCGGATGATCTCCCTTTCGCGGTACACGCAGCAGCGGAACTGGGGCTTGATCCCCTGAATGAGATCGTAGGGGATCTTCTCCTGTCCGTCGGTATAGAGGGTGCCGTCAAATGCATACGCCGCGGTCGCCTTGAGCACCTCGTGTTTGATTTGGACGATATCGGTGACGTTGTTCATAGATTAGATTCGTTCCTTTCCAGCGGCCGTGAAGTTCCGTTTTTAACGGAGAAAACGCGGCGATCTCCGCCGCCGGGCTTCTCTGATTTAATTTGTTTTAATAATACCGGATTTTGACCACCTTGCCGGCTCTGCGCAGGATTTCAGCCAGATCTTCCAGCAGGCGGATTTTGATACTCAGATCGACCGGCAGATTGGGGTTTTGATGGGCCGGATTGATGGCCTTGCCGATAAACATGTACAAATGGGTACATGTCTCCATCAGGATCCGGGCGATCATGGCCGCGCCGTTTTGTCCGTCCAGGAGCTTCAGGCTTTCCGCGTCGGCGGGATTGGCCAGCACCTGTTCGACGATGACGTTGACCTGCCGGATAGTGAGAACCCCCTCCGTAACGAGATCGATTCCCTTGATATGCGCGATAGGAGGCAGGTCGTCGTCATAATTCAGATCGGTTGTAACCTCCCGGCCGAGCACGCGGGCCACGAGATTGGCGCTGCTACCGCCGCAGACGATCTTGAGTCCCTCCGGCGACATGAAATCGACCACGGCCCGCTCGTCGTCCTGGGGGAACCGGGGAGGACCCGAATACAGGCTGACGATCTGTTCGGGGATGGCCTTGACGGTGGCGACGGTGGTGTCGTCCCCCGGCTTGCGCATATAGAGGTCCTCGCAGGCGCCGAGCAGCGCCGCCGTCATACGGGCGCTGGTGTTTTCGTCCTTCCAGTTGTCCTCCAAAAATTCGCACACGCTCTCCCAGTTCCAGCCGAGGTTGAGCACCGCGCCGATACCCGCATACATCACGCCATCGCTGATGAGGGTGAGCATATCCCCGCATTCGAGGTC
>CABUNG010000011.1 GCA_902492895.1 uncultured Oscillospiraceae bacterium
CACCCAGATGTTTTTCGACAACGGCGTGCTGTACAGCTTCCTGTACCGGATTCTCGCCCGAAATATCGAGCTGCCGGTCATCGCGGGGGTCATGCCGGTGACGAACGGCCGCCAAATCGCCCGGATCTGCCGTCTGTCCGGGACCTCGCTGCCCGCGCGTTTCCGGATGATCGTGGACAAATTCGGATCGAATCCGGCCGCCATGAAGCAGGCCGGGATTGCCTATGCGACTGAGCAGATCATCGATCTGATCGCAAACGGCGTCCGGGGCGTGCACGTATATACGATGAACAAACCCGACGTGGCCGCCAGCATCGCGGCCAATCTGTCCCACATTCTGGATCGTGAGGATCTGTCCGTATGACGGCCGACCGGCGGGACATCTACCGGTATCTCGGCTGTCGGGACGGTCATCCTCCGGAGGACCTGCAGCGGCTGGTGGAGGACTCTCTGGTCGAACTCGAACAAAAAGTGGCGCCCCGGCGGATTTACCGCGTCATCCCGCTTCACGAAGCGGAGGGGGACACGGTCCGGTTGGACAGCGTGACCCTCGAAAGCCGGGATCTGGCCGTATTTCTCCAGGGCTGCACGGCGGCGGCGCTGCTGGCTGTTACTCTCGGCCCCCAGGCGGATGCCTGCATCCGCCGATGGGAAACGATGGAGATGAGCCGGGCCGTGGTGTTCGACGCCTGTGCCTCGGCCTTGGCTGAGGCGGCCGCCGAGGAATGCCAGCGGGAAGCCGAGGCCTCTTCCGGGCTGTATGCGGTGGGACGGTTCAGCCCCGGATACGGGGATCTGCCCCTGGAAGAGCAGGGGCGGCTGCTCGCCTTGCTCGATGCGCCCCGGCGCATCGGCCTGACTCTGACGACGGGCGGCATGCTGGTGCCGGTCAAATCGGTCGTGGCCCTGGCCGGGCTGCGTCCGGATAAAACGGGCTCTTCCGTCAGCTGCGGGGGCAAATGCGGCTCCTGTGCCAAAACGGACTGCCCCTATCGGGCCCGGCCCGAATAACCAATCCTGGAGGTTGTTTCATTGAGCGGACTATGGAATACATGGGGACACACCCTGATTTTTTTTGACGGAGCGATGGGGACCATGCTCCAGCAGGCTGGCCTGCCGCAGGGCGCCATGCCGGAAAGCTGGAACGTGGAGCGTCCGGAGGTGCTCCGGTCGATCCATCGCGCCTATCTCGACGCGGGATGCGACGTGATCACAGCCAATACCTTCGGCGCGAGCGCGCTCAAATGCGAGGGGACGCCCTATACCGCCTCGCAGCTTGTCCGGCAAGGGGTATCCCTGGCCAGGGAGGCGGTGGAGGACAGCGGCCGCCCGGCGAAAGTCGCGGTGGATATCGGGCCGACGGGCAAACTGCTCGCCCCCCTCGGCGACCTGCCGTTCGAAACCGCGTATGCCCTGTTTGCCGAGATGGCGAAAGCAGGGGAGGACGCGGGGGCGGATCTCGTCCTGATCGAGACGATGAACGATCCGTATGAACTCAAGGCCGCGGTTCTCGCGGCGAAAGAAAACACCTCCCTGCCGGTCATCGCCACCATGATCTTCGACTCCAAAGGCCGCCTGCTGACGGGCGGGGATATCCCCGCCGCCGTGGCCCTTCTGGAAGGGCTGCGGGTGGATGCCCTCGGCGTCAACTGCGGCATGGGTCCCGAACAGATGAAGGGCCTTTTAACGGATCTGCTCGCGTGCAGTTCCCTTCCGGTCGTCATGAATCCGAACGCCGGCCTGCCTCACTGTGTGGATGGCTGTACCGTGTTTGATACGGATCCCGAGGCGTTTGCCGCGACGATGGAAGAGCTCGCCCGGATGGGCGCCTGGGGCATCGGAGGCTGCTGCGGCACGACGCCGGCCCATCTTGCGGCGGTGACGGCCCGCTGCCGGGATATCCGGCCGCGTCCGCTGATGGAAAAGAACGCGACCGTGGTTTCCTCCTACGGCCGGGCGGTCACGATCGACGGCCCGGTCCTGATCGGGGAACGGATCAATCCGACGGGTAAATCCAAGTTCAAGCAGGCGCTGCGGGATGGGAATATCGAATACCTGCTGCGGGAGGGGATCGCCCAGCAGGAGGCCGGTGCCCATATTCTCGACGTCAATGTCGGCCTGCCCGAGATCGACGAGACCGCCTGGATGGTCCGCGCTGTCGGGGAGCTGCAGGGGATTCTCGACCTGCCGCTGCAGATCGATACCTCCGACGCCGGGACGATGGAAGCCGCCATGCGGATGTACAACGGCAAGCCGCTGGTCAATTCCGTGAGCGGCAAACAGGAATCGATGGCGGCGGTCTTTCCCCTTATTCAGAAATACGGCGGCGTCGTGGTGGCGCTGACCCTCGACGAGGACGGCATCCCCGCGACAGCGGAGGGGCGCCTCGCGGTCGCCCGGAAGATCGTGGAAACCGCGGCGGAATACGGCATCCCGAAAAAGGATATCCTGGTCGATGTGTTGACTATGGCGGTCAGCGCGGGTCCCGATGCGGCCAGAGTCACCCTCGACGCCCTTAAGCTGGTGCGGAAGGAACTCGGCGTCCACACGGTCCTCGGAGTGTCGAACGTCTCGTTCGGTCTGCCTCAGCGGGAGACAGTCAACGTCGCGTTCTATACCCTCGCGCTGCAGAGCGGTCTCGACGCCGCAATTCTCAACCCCTGTGCGGCCGGTATGAAAAAGGCGTATCTGGCCTATCGAGTGCTGGCCGGACTGGATGAGCAGTGCGCCGCGTACATCGCGGCCTGCGCCGACGCTCCCGCGGCCGTTCCCGCTCCGGCCGGACAGGAAACGCTCGGACTTCACGAAGCGATCGTCAAGGGGTTAAAGGATCAGGCCTTTACAGCGGCCGCCCGCCTCGCGGAGACGGCCGAGCCGCTTGCGGTCATCGACGCCGAGCTGGTCCCGGCTTTGGATGAGGTCGGACGGGGCTATGAGCAGGGGACGCTGTTCCTGCCCCAGCTGCTCATGAGTGCGGAGGCGGCTGGTGCGGCGTTCGAAGCGCTCCGGGCTTGTATGGAGAAAACGGGACGGATAGCGGAACAGAAGGGCCGTGTCCTTCTCGCGACCGTCCGGGGCGATATCCACGATATCGGCAAAAATATCGTCCGGGCGTTGCTCGAAAACTACGGGTATGAGGTGGTCGATCTCGGCAAAGACGTCGATCCCCGCCTCATTGTGGATACCGTGCGGGAGCAGGGGATCCGTCTGGTGGGGCTCAGCGCCCTCATGACCACCACGGTGTCCAGCATGGCCGAAACCATCCGGCTGCTGCGGGAGGCGGAACTGCCGTGCCGGGTCGTGGTGGGCGGTGCCGTGCTCACGCAGGAGTACGCCGACCAGATCGGAGCGGACCGGTATTCGCCCGACGCCATGGCGACCGTGCGGTACGCGCGTCAAGTGTTCGGTAAATAAAAAAAGAACCGGGGAACGCCGCGGCGTTCCCCGGTTCTTTTAGAGAAAGTACCTCCACCATATCGCCGCGGCGGCAAGTGCACCGTGCAGCAGGATGAGCAGGGGAAGGCCGATCATGAATTTCTTGTGCAGGGTTTTATGGCGGATGGCCTTCATGGTGATGTACATGCACACTCCTCCGCCCAGGGCTGCCAGCAACAGCAGCGTCGCCTCGGGAACACGGCGGCGGTGGCGCCTGGCGGCCCTTTTGTCCCAAAGGGTGGCGCAGACGGCAAACAGGCTGATCAGCGCCCAATATCCGGCCAAAATCATGGTTGGCATACCCTTGTCCTCCTTCGGTTCTACCGTGCCCGGCAGACTCATATGGTATCATAGAATGCGGGGCTTTCGCTGTCAAGATCGGAAAAAGATGGATATCGGAAAGAATTTGTCGGAAGCGGTTGACCGAAGCCCTCTCAGGCGCTACAATAAAAGACGAATATCCTCGTTTTCAGTAGATTTATGGGAGGAACAGAATGAGGCGCGTAAAAAATCTGGGACTGCTTCTTTTGGCAGTCGTTCTCAGTTTGAATACGGGTTGTTTCCGCCCGTATACCATACCCGAAACCAGCAGCGGCGCAGACACACAGCCGACCCTGGGTACAGTGGGAACCGATCGTCCTACCCGGCCCGATTCTTCGACAGGAGAGACGAGCGGGTCCGACGGATCCACGGCAGACACTTCCAACTCGGGCAGCAGCGGTACGTCGGGCAGCGGGAGCGGCTCACAGAGTACATCCACTACAATCGGGAGTCAAATCACAACGACAACCGGCGGCAAACCGACCACGGCACCCAAACCGACCGATCCGGTGTCCCCGCCCGCGTCCGCGGAAATGAAAGGGGTATGGATTTCTTACATAGAACTCAACGCGATGCTGAAGAACCAATCGGTGTCCTCTGCCAAGGCGGCCATCGACAAGGTGATGGATAACTGTGTGTCTTATGGGCTGAACACGGTGTTTTTTCACGTGCGGGCCAACAGCGACGCGTATTATAAATCCTCAATTTTCAAGCCCGCGGCGTCGGTCGGCAATTTGATCCGGAGCGGATTCGACCCCCTGGCGTATGCGGTTTCTTCCGCCCACAGCCGCGGACTGCAGCTTCACGCCTGGGTCAATCCGTATCGGATCGGCACGGATCTCTCCTATCGGGTAGCCGGAGCGGACTATTTCTCCAAAACCAGCGGCGGGACAACCCGGTATTATTACGTTCCCACGGCGGCGAGTGCGCAAAAACTGATTCTCGATGGCCTGCGGGAACTGGTCGCCAATTACGCGATCGACGGAATCCAGTACGACGATTATTTTTATCCCACCGGGCTGATGTCCTCTTCGGTGGAGTCGTTTGAACAGGCAGACTACGAAGCATCGGGAAAACGCCTGAGCGTGGCCGATTGGCGGCGGGCCGCGGTGGATACGCTGGTGATGGGCAGCTACAATGTGGCCCATTCGAAAAGCGGTGTGGTTTTTGGCATATCGCCCGGTCATGATCATACGAAAAATTACAATCAGATGTATGCGGATACGGCCAAATGGCTGGGACAGAAGGGCTACGTCGATTATCTGTGTCCGCAGCTCTATTTTGGGTTCGAGCATTCCTCTGCGCCGTTCGATAAAATGGTGGACCAGTGGATGTCCCGGCCGCGCGCTTCGGGGGTCAATTTGTATGTTGGGCTGGCCATATACAAGGCGGGGATTGCCGACGACACCTACGCCGGGGCCGGCCGGACGGAATGGGCGAATCACAACGATATCATGAAGCGGTCAGTGGAAACCCTGCGCGCCAAGAAGGTACCGGGGATGATCTTCTACAGCTACACATTTTTTGAGAGTGCCAAACAGGAGACGGCCAATCTGCTTCCGCTTCTCAAATAGGCGGAAGCGCATAGCAAGGCAGGACAAGACCCCGATGGGGCGGAAAGGCATGGTAACGGCATGGCTAAGCACGCACGGCACAAACCTATACCCAAAAAATGGATCATCGGCTCGGCCGTTTCGGCCGGAGCCGTTCTGCTCATTGTATTCGTGGTTCTGCTGGTTCAGAACGGGCTTCTGCAGACGCTGGCGGGGGTGTTCAGCCATCCGTCGTCGTCATCCGAATCGTCGGAGGTGATCTCGGACGTGTCGAGCGGAGGGGACGACGCCGATCCGGAACCAGAGCCGGAACCCGAACCGGAGCCGGTGTTTGCCTATCCGCTTGAAATGCGGGGAGCCTTCCTGACGGCCGGAACCGATTACTGGACGTCGAACAAGGATACGGCTGCTGCTGTGAAAGGGCAGATCGACGCGGCTTTCGCCTCTTTGAAGGAATGGAATTTCAACACGGTGTTTGTCCGCTTGTCGAAGGGGGAGAACGCCCTCTATCCGTCTGCGATTCTGGAGACCGCGTCTCTCAAGGGGGACGACGATCAGGCGTTCGATGTGCTGGATTATATTGTCTCCTCGGCCAAGTCAGCGGGCCTGTTCGTGTACGGCGTGTTCGATTTCCATATGGCGGATGAATCGTATTGGGATCCGACAGTCGGGGCGATAGCGGATAAAATGGTGGCGATGGTCGAAGAAGCGGCCCCCCTCTACAGCTTTGACGGGTATGCATTTGACAATGTCAGCTTTGCCGGAGGTAAAACCGGGAATGCCGAAGCCTTTGCTGCCCAATCGGAGTATGACAATGTAGATGCCTTTACAGCGAATGCTGTCACAAAGGTGATGGAGCGGGCCGTTGCCGCGGTTCGCCATGCCGGCCGCAATTTTTATACAGGGCTGCTGTCCCGCGGTATTTGGGCGCATAAGACCAATCAGGACAAGGGATCCGATACGGCCAGCTATTACGAGGAAATGACCGACGGACATGCCGATACCTTGTCCTGGGTGGAAGCGGGGCTTTTCAATTTTGTAATGGTAAAAGACTTTACATCCACAACCCACAGAACGGCGAATTTTGGCGCGGTGCTGAGCTGGTGGTCCGCCGTATGCGAAAGAACCGGCACCCCTCTCTACATCTCTCACGCCGCGTCGAAGGTCGGAGGGAAAGAGTCGGGATGGAATTCTCCGAGCCAGCTGTCGGAACAGCTGGTGGCCTGCCGGGGCGCGGCGGCCTGGAAGGGGAGTGCCTTCGATTCGGTCGCAGCGCTGATGGCGGACCCGTCCGGAAGCACGACAGCTCTGATGAAGGCCTACAACGGCACCCTCCTGTCCGAGTATATTTCGGATACCCTCAAAGTCACGGCTCCGGCCAAAAAGGCCTATACCACCAACGAATCCGGCGTGCTGTTTCAGGGGAGTGCCGACCCGAATTTCCCGCTGACCATCAACGGCGAAACCGTGGAGCTGTCTGAGCACGGCTTTTTCTCCAAAGACTATACGCTGACTCCCGGGGTCAACACCTTCACCCTCGCGCATAAGGGAAAAACCGTCACATATAACATCACCTATAAAGTTGTGGTGCTCCAGAGCATGACTCCGACCTCGGATATGGCCTTTGACGGCGGCGGTTCCATCATCATCAACGCCGTGGCCCGCAAAGGTTCGACCGTGTCCGCGACGGTGGGCAGCAGCAAGGTCAACATGGTCGCGGCCCCCATCAAGGACGACGACTCGAGCGACGAAAACTCGGAATTTGTCAACTATTCCGGAGAATTCGATCTGCCCGACGGCATCATCGGCCAGGCGCAGAACCTCGGCGCCGTCAAGGTGACGGCCACCTTCAACGGCCTGACCGAGAGCAAAACCGGCGGTACCATCACGGTCAACGCGCTGCCGGACAATTCCTCTTCGCTGCCCGAAATCGACTTGCCGGGAACCGTTGATGGTCTGCAGACCCTGTCTCCGACCCTTGGCCAGGGCGGAAAGGTCACAAGCGGACAGGTCGCCATCATCACGGCGGAATATGCGGAAACCTTCCTCGGTACCACGACGGACGATTATTCCCGTTCCTACAATTCTCAGCTGCCCAAGGGAACGACCGATTGCTACGTCAAAACGGTTTATGATACCGGCAGCACCAACCGTTCCTATTACCTCTTTGCATCCGGGCGGCGGGTGTATACCAAGGATGCAGCCTTGTACAGCAGCGAGACTTTCAACGCCAATGAGCTGCCCGCCCCCCAGGTGTCGGTTGGGAAAAGCCATACCATGCTGACCTTCAGCCCACAGTGGCGGATTCCTTATAATATCAAGCTCGCTCCCCAGAGCTACCGGAAAGATTCCACGACCAGCCAGCCCAATTACTCGGTAAACTCGACGGGATTGACGGCGGAATACGTGGATTTGACTTTCTATTACGTCTCGTCGGTCGGCGCGGTGCCGGAATTTGCAGACAGCCCGCTGATCCGGTCGGCGGAATGGATCAAGGAAAGCGATACCTCCTGGACCCTGCGGATGTATCTGCGCCATAAGGGCGCTTTCTACGGCTTCTCCGAGGTCTGGGACAACGACGGCAACCTGCATCTGTCCTTCCTGAATCCAGCCGATATCGCCTCGAATCCGGCGGCCAGCCGGCTGTCCGGGGTGTATATCCTGATTGATCCGGGGCACGGCGGACCGTATGAGAAACCGGCCGAAGCCAAACTCAACCTCGAATACGCCATGACCCTGCGAAATAAGCTGCAGGCCCTCGGAGCCAAGGTGGATATGACCCGGACTGCGGATGTGGTGCTGGATCTGACAAACCGGCCGACGCTCGCGCATAACCGGGGGTATCACCTGATTATCAGCATTCATATGGACGCGGCTAACAACAGTAAGGCCACGGGTGCTTCGGTGCATTATTACAGCGAATACGGCTATGAGGCCGGACAGGTTCTCTATGACCAGATTCACGCCGCTGAAAGCAAATACGGCGTGGGAACGAGCGCGGCGGGAACCCCCCGCGCGGAACCGGTCCGCTGGGGCACCCTGTATCTGACGCGTATGATTCATGACATGCCGGCTGTCCTCATCGAGTGCGGCTTCCAGACCAACACCACAGATATGGAAAACCTCTGCAAACCCACCTATCAGAACGAGCTGATGCAGGCGGTGACAAACGGCGTGGTCAATTACTTCAACAGCATGCCGGTCAACAGCGGGGCCCGCACCGCCGCGGCGTCCGAACCTCTGACGCTGCCGGCCGCAGCCCCCGTCTCACGCCGCGAGGATCGCTGATCCGCACAAATCGCCAGTTCATATATGGTGACAATCGCAAAATAAACCAGCCGGACGGGGATTCCCTGTCCGGCTGGTTCTATAGGCGCGAATGGGAAAAGATTAGGGGCTGAGCGCCCGATCGTCGGGAAAGACAGCGTTTCCATCGGGATGTTCGGCCAGAAGGGGAGATAGCCAATCCGAATATAAAAGAACCGCGACAAGAAACCGCGTGCGCCCCGTTATAATACGGAGCGCACGCGGTTTAGGCAACGGGCATAGGTTTTGATCACGATTTCCTCTGCATCCAAGTCCATACGCGGCGTCACTTCTACGGTGACGGTGGAATCGTCACGGAGCAGAAATGCGTTGTGCAGGACTAGGGAGTTCTCTGGTGCGACGTTGGCGGTCAATTTTTGAGTATCGAGTCCGTCGATCGGAGCCGCCTCGCTGCAGGCCGTCCCGTTCTGATAGGCCTTTACGTCAAATGCAAGGAGAAAGGCCGTTTCGCTTTCGCTGTGATTTGTCCATTCATAGGTGACGATTAAAACATCCTGTTTCGAGTGGTCCTTGGCCTTTTGAGCGGCCCCAATTCGGATGTGATACGGTCCGATATCGCCTTCGCCGATTTGGCGGGCCGGATCGGCAGCCGGTTCGCTGCTTAAAGCCGGTTCGGTGCCGGCTGTCGAAGCGTCCGCCGCGGGGGCGGAGGACGCCGTGTCCGTATCTCCGCAGGCCGTACAAACCAGACAAATCAGCAGACAGACCAGGAGCCATACTGTCCATTTACGCAAAATCCTCTCCTCCTTTATATACACTCTATCACAGCTCGCCACCGGATTCAATACGGAAAAATCGGCAGAAAAGGGAAGGGGAAAGGCCCCCTGTATCCATCATACAGGGGGCCTTGCATTTTAGAATCGGATGAGTCCTTTGGCGTTGGTCCAGTAGGAGAATTGGTTTTCCATCCGCTCCTTCTGTACCGATGTGACGCTGCCCATCTTGGCTTTGGCCGCCTGTACGGCGGCGTCGATGACCTTGACCCGCGAGGACGTATACACCTCGGAAGGCTCGGGCGGCACCCAGCAGATGGTGTTGGCGGACCGGCACATCTCGCTGCTGTCGGCCAGTGCCTTATAATAGGCGAACATCTCATTCGCGGCGTTGCCGAAGAGCTTCTGACAGGCATCCATCAGGATCTGTTCACCGGTGAGACTGGCATCCCACATGCCTTTCGAGGAGACGTACCAGAGCGGCCACCGCACGGCAAAGCTGGTGCGGTTTTCGTGGTATGTGGAGCTGGGACCCTGATCGTAATAGATGTAGGAGGCTCCGTTGTCTTTCCAGAGCTTCTGGTTGCGGGTCGCGACGTTGCCCTGAACCCACGGGATCTCGGCCCAGGCAGGTTTGTCGGCCGCAATGCAGTTCCATTCCCAGATCGACCGGTTGGCGACATTGGCTTTTTGAATATAGCTCTTAAAATTGTCCAGCCAGGACTGGGTATAGGTGTTGTGGGTGATGGCGTTGTAGCCGGTCGGGAGCTTGAGGTTCAAGTCGAGCGGCGCCATCATGCTCGTCTCGCGGCAGAACATCACGTCCACCATAGGATCGGCCTTGACGTTCTGGGGTGGGAAATAGATGGAGTGGTAGCTGAGAATGGTCAGCGTTTTGTTTGGATATTTCTTTTTCAGTTCCTTGGCCACATTGTTTGCGAAGGTCAGCAGCTCGTCGGTGTCGTTGCCGAGGCGGGTGCATTCGCTGCATTCGCACCAGTTCCGTTCCCAGCCGTCGTTGGCGCCGATAGCGTAGTTGGTCAGGTTGGGATCGCTGTCGAACTTTTCGATGAGCTTTTTCGCGACTTCGGCGGCTAAATCCTTGTTGGAATAGCAGTACTGCCAGTAGGTATCCGATACGTTGTAGGGATCCCGTTTGCCGCCGACCAGCGCGAACCATTCGGGATGTGTCGGATGATAGGTGTCGCGGGGGATGAGCACGGCGATGTTGTGGCCGACATTTTTCTTATCTCCGCCCATGTACCACCGCTCGGAAAATTTCTGGTAATTGATATAGACGTTGCTGATGCGGGCGGAAAACTGCGGGGTATGGTCGATATCCAGCTTGTCGAGGGCGACGGTTTTCATTTCCGGAACGACCTGCCACAGAGCCTGGGGTCCGTACCAGCCGCAGCCGAGCCGTTCGAGGAACATGTTAACGGCAAACTGGGTTCCCTTGTATTCCGCGTCGTCGTTGCCGATGAGAACCAGATTCTTGTCCTTGCGTTTGACGATGACGCGTTCTTTGTTCGGGTAGCCGGTCGGCTGCGAGATGCCCAGCTGTTTGGTCTGGGCGGTCGGGCCGACTAGGATCCGGTTGGCCTGGGGGATGGAGGCGTTGTCCGCCACAATATCCAACGTGGCCCCGGTGATCTGCTTCAGCACGGCTTGGAGGTCTTCCGCCGCGTCCCGGACCTTGTTTGAGGCGGAAGACGGAATGACGATGCAGGCCTTGACGGCCCCGTCTTTTGTAATGATGAAATCGGTTTCGGTCGGATTGGTCACGACCGGAGAGGTGGCCTTTGTGGGGGGCTTGGTCGAGCCCGTGGGTTTAGAGCTGTTCCCGCTCGAATCGGTCCCCACGTTTCCGGTCGGATCAGGTCCGGCGGGGTCGGTTCCGTTCGGTTCCGTTGCCGAGCCGTCGGACGAGGTGCCGAGGCTGCTGTCGATGAGGGAGGAATCGGATGCCGGATCCTCCTCGTGTTTGCAGCCCGCGGCGGACAGCAGCATTAAAGCAGCCAGCAGGCCGGCCCCGAGTTGTTTCATGTTCACGAATCGTTCCTGCCTTTCCTGATCGGTCAAGAGTCGGCGCCCTGGATCACGCCGTTGGCCTCGTCGACTTTCTGCTGATAGATGGGCGTATATTCTGCGATAGCCTGGGGAATGCTCTGTCCCGCGGCGATGGCCTGACAGATTTCAAAGGCGCCGCCCACGGCCGAGTCATAGCTGTTGATGGGGTAGAGCTTCTTGGAGAGCTCCTCGTAGAGCTGGATATGCTCCTTAGGGAAATTGGCGTAATTTTTCGCGTTGTCCTCCGCCTCGCCGTTGATCAGCATATCGATCAGCACACCGGCATGATAGGGGGTGTCGCAGCCGTTGCCCATGGCGTAGCCGAACGCCGTCATGGGGGTCAGGCCGTCCGGATTGTTGGGACCGGTTGCCATGGGAACCATGCCGTATTCAAAATCGCACAGCCCGTACTCCTTGGCTTCTAGGATGTTCTGTTCCACCCATTTGAAATCCGCCAGCATGGCGGCGGTGCCGTTGTAGAAAGCGGACCAGGGGGAGCTTTCCCAGCCTTCCCACTGGTTGGTATACCAGGCGTCCTGTATCACTTCCAGGGACTTCTGCAGGTTGGGATCGGTGATGTTCAGGGTGTATTTGTAGTCCTTGTCCAGTTTGACCATGGAGGTGGCGTTCGCCCCGAAGAAGATGTAGGGGTAATTGCAGGCGAGGCCCCAGCGCTTGCCGGAATTGTTGTTGTAGGTCAGCTGTTTGGCAATGCGGGCCATACTGTCAAAGTTCCAGTTTCCGGCCTTGTAGAGATCCTCCGGGCTTTCCAGCCCTTCGCTCTCAAAAATGTCTTTGTTGTAGAAGAGCACGCAGGGATCGGGTTCGGTCACGGCAACGTAATAGTTGCCGTTGTAGCAGAAGACGGTGTCCATGGTTTCTTTGTGCAGGTTCGGGTTGTTCATGTCGATGTAATCCTGCAGGGGCTGATTGATGCCGCGCAGCGCGTATAGGGGGTTGTTGTTGGCGCTGTCCTGGAACACGTCGATGGGTTCGCCGCTGCTGGCACTGGTGCGCAGCTTGACCATCCAGTTGTCGATGGAGGCGGTGATGAGTTCCAGCTCGATGTCGGGATAGGTTTCTTTAAAGGCCTTGAGGACCTGATTTTCGAACTTGGAGTCGTCCTGATAATCAAAGGCCGGAAGCATAAAGGTGAGTTTCTTTCCCTTTTCAGCCGCCAGCCCGGCGGCTTTGTCCTGGCCGGCCGGCGCGCCGCTCGAGGAAGATCCTCCTCCATCGCCGCAGGCTGCGGCCGAGATCGTCAGCAGGGCCGTAAACGCGATGGCTGCCGACCGGATGACAGACGCTTTTCTCATAGTGTTTGATCCTTTCCTGCCAAACTGGCAAATCATACGGGGAAGACGGTCAGCCGACTATGCCGCTGCGTTCCACGCCTTCGGTAAAATACCGCTGCAGAACGACATACATCAGCACGAGGGGGAGCAGAGTCAGCAGACAGCCGCAGGCGAGGACGGGCTCTTTCATCAGCCCCAGCTCCTGTCCTGTCATGCCGCCCATGCCCTGCAGTCCCTGGCTGTAGGTGCCGAGCAGCTTGCTCATATTGGTGAGGCTCACGGACAGGGGGAAATCCGCGCGGAAGAAAATGGCGGAGAGATAATAATCGTTGTAATACCACACGATGGAGAACACGAGCACCGTCGCGATCAGGGGCAGGGTGTTCGGAATCATGACCCGCAGAAAGGTTCCGAAGGATCCGCAGCCGTCGATCATGGCCGCTTCCTCCAGCTCCGTCGGCATGTTGCGGAAAAACTGGCGGATAATGAAGATGCAGAGTCCCGACCGGATACCCATGCCGAAGAGAGCGAGAACATAAAACACCGCCGGTTTGTCGATGAGATTGACGGTCGCGGGCTGACCGGTGATGAGGCCGATCAGGGATCCGATTCCGAAAAAGTTGAAGTTTTTCATATTGACGAACAGGGGGATGATATAAGACTGTACCGGGACAATGATGGTGAAGATCAGAATCCCGAAGAAAAGGTTGCGCCCCGGAAAGCGGAACCGCGCGAATCCGTAGCCGGCCAGCAGAACCGTCACGAGCTGCAGGATCACGCTGGGCACAAGTATGGCCGCGGTTTTCAGCAGGGCCTTGGGATATTCCAGAATACGGACGGCGACGTTCATCGCTTGCAGGCTGAACTGCTGCGGAATCCAGACCACCGATGGATTGTAGATATCCTCTATGGATTTGAACCCCGACGACAGGATGAACAGCATCGGGTAGATCATGACAAAACACAGCCCGATCAACAGGACGGCTTTGCCGAGGCCCCGTGTCAGCCGTCCGGCCAGGCGGAGGGTGCGTGTCCGGTGAGCCGATGCCGTTTGGAGGGGGCTGCGGTTTTGATGCGCTGATGAATGGATCATGGCGTTCATCCCTTTGCAGTTTCATGTGGTAGGGTCCGCCCCCGGCGGGGCCGCCCCTCTGAAAGACGGCCCCGCCGGACAGCGGTGATGGGGAGGTTTAGCTGTGTTTTTTGCGGTAGGTCACGAGGGCAGCCGCCGCGGCCATCACACCGATGCCCAGAACCGCCATCGGGAATGCCGCACCGGTGGGAGGCGTCTCAGGAGTAGAGGCGGTCGAATCGGTGGAGGCGTCGGAAGAGCTGTCCGACACCGTGCTGCCCGTAGAGCTGTCGGAGGAGGTCGGCGGGGCGACATAAGGGGTATAGGTTTCATCAAAAGTCCGAATCTTGTAATCGTCCGGCGTATGGGGGGTCAGGGTGTCCGCGACGGCATAGCGATAGTCGATGCGGGTCGCGTTGCTCACGCCTACATAGTCGTTGGACCACAGGTATACGCCCTCGGCCGCGGGGCTGACGCCCGGCTTGTAGGACTGGCCGCCGACAAGGCTGGTGTCGCCTGCGAAGCTATAAACCACATTGCCGTCTTTGTCCAGAACCTCAAAATCCGCGAGGGAATATTGGCCGGTGGCGCCCCAGGAGCACCAGAATTGGGCATACCAGCCGCTCTTGCCGGCCCCGGCCACCTCGTCATAGGTGAAGGTGAAGGGGGTGCCGTCGCCCTGCAGGAAGGGCACCCAGCCGTCCGTGTTGCCGGTCAGGCCGTGGTACCGTCCGAAGGGCGTACCCATCAGAAAAGCGGGATTTTGGCTGCGTGAAATGGCGTTGGCGTCGAGCTGGGAGGTGTTTGTGGCAAAGTTCTCGACCTTGACCATACCCCGCAGAGTGTAGGGGCTCTTCTCAGCCGTGAAAGCGGTGTTGGCGGGATTGCTGACATTCAGGTGCAGATAGCCGAAACTTTCGGGGTACGCCGAAGTTTCCCCTTCCACGTTGGCCGGGATATCCATGGTCAGCACGTAATTGGGAACGTAGGTGCTTTCGCCCGCGGTCGCAACCCGGATGGAGGCGTTGCCGCCGCTGATGACCGGCGACCACAGGAAGCTCGGTTCGCTGCTCTGCTTCCGGGAGAAATCGGTGATGCCGGAGAAGCAGGGATCGTTCGCCAGGGAATAGACGATGTTGTCATCCTTGTCCGCGATGACCAGGTCGGCGATGCTGAAATCACCCTTGGCGTTGCTCATGGTGAAGTCCAGGGTGAAGTCGCAGTAGACGTCGTCGTCCTGAGCGGCGTCAATCGCGTCGATCACGAAATGGGGACCCGCCTCGGTCACCATGTCCACATAGCCGTCGGTGTCCGCGGTCCAGGTGCGGAGATTCTCGGTTTTCGCCTGTTTGTCGTCGCTTCCGGCTGTAAAGTAGCCATACTTGACGGACAGGGAAATACCCGCATCTTTGGAGGAATCGATGGCTTCAAAGTTATCGATATTCATCTTCGCCCAGACATGGTACGGGCCGTTCGGTGCCTCCAGCGCGCCGATCTGGCTCGGGATGACGGCCATCCGCAGGGCAGCCGTGGCGGCCGATTCGTTGGAGATGGTGAGGGAACGGTTGGGGGTGTACGCGGCGGTTTCCGCCCCTGCGCCAAGGGAGGCAAAACTCCCTAAAACGAGCGCGGAAGCGAGAATGGCCAAGGTCTGTTTCACGCGATGCAGTTTCATTCCTGACACTCCTTTTTATGTTTTACAAACAGTCCTGTTTGCAGGGTACAAGGAAAGAATGCCGGTTTGTCTGAAGGGACTTAGTCGTCCTTGGGTCCTTCCGTCTCGTCTGTCTTGTGCTGCCACGGCAGTTTTTTGGTGGCGTACAGGACACCGAAGACTGCGCCGGCGGCAACGACGATGCCGCCGATGACGATACCGACAATGGCGCCCACTCCCAGGCCGCCCTTTTTGGTTGTGTCGGGATTCGAGGAGACAGGGGTGCCGTCGGCGGGTTTCGTGGTGTTTTCAGAAGATTCTTCAGCCGAGGTCATGTCGGTCGAGGATTCGCTGGTGGTATCACTGGACTCGCTCGGGTCGGTCGGATCGGTGGGCGCCGTGGGCTCCGGATAGGTGGGATCGGTCTTGCCGGGGATAGGATCCGTCTGGTTCTGAGAAACAGGCGGATTGGTGACAATCGGATCGGTTACGGCGGGGTCGCTGCCGCTGCCGCTTTCGCTGATGATGTAGTCGGCGCTGCCGTTGCCGAAGGTCTCGGCGTAAATGGTGTTGGTTTCGAGATCGCGGATGTCGTTGCCGACGGCGATTTTCGAATCCTCATCCCAGGAGTAGACGACCTCGCCGGCCGCGTTGAGGATGCGGAAATTGCGGTAGTGGATGACCGATTTTGCAAAATAGGAGCCGAACTGCAGCAGACCGAAATCCTCGAAAGCGCCGCTGATCTGCACCTTGTTGATATTGTCGAAGGTGATGTATCCGCCCTTGTCGGTTTTCATCTCGGTCCAGCCGTTGGTCTTTCTCTTCCAGGTGTTCAGCCAAACGGTCATCTGAGAGGAATCCCGGCCGTCGACGATGTTGACGAAGATGTTGGCGTCCGATTTCGTCGCGGTGTAGCTGTCGATTTTGATTTCACAGCGCACGGTAAAGGGGCCGCCGGTTTTGAAAAGGCTGGAATACAGGGGAACCCGGATAAAGGGGTTGTCGTCGCTGTTGGTGGTGAGGGTGATCTCCTTGGTCGTGGCCGCAAAAGCGGTAAAACTGCCGATGCTGCCGAGCATGACGCACAGAACCAGGAAAAGAACAGCCAATTTTCGGATGCGTTTTTTCAGTGCCATGGTATCAGATCCTTCCTTCTAAAAATGAAGTGTATATGGATGCAAACCGTTTGCGGCCGACGGTTTGGAACCGCTTAATCGACGACATACTGGATGCGGCGCCCGACGATCAGATTGACGAGCCCCACAAGCACCAGCACGATGAGGAAATACACGATGCCCAGCGTCGCACTGTATTCATACTGCCCGAGTGAAAAATAATCGCTGATCATCCGCATGATCCGGTTGCCGTAATCGGTGAAGGAATCGACGATGGAATAGATCAAAACGACCAGGATGGTGGGGGAGATCATGGGGAAGGTGATTTTCCAGAGCTTTTCCCAGGCCGACGCCCCCTCGATGTCTGCGGCTTCGTAGGAGCTCGCGGAGATGTGGTTGACGGCCGCGAGAAGCAGGATGATCTGCACTCCCGATTTCCAGATGATGTCGAAGAAGCCTCCGATGACCTTTTCCACCAGATTCGTCAGGCTCTCCGGAACGTGCAGCTGCTCGATGAAATAGGAGAAGGAGGGGGCGGCGAACATATATGCCTCCTGTTCTCCCGAAACAGCCGCCGTCATGAGAACCTGCTCCTTGAGAATGGTGATGACCACGCCCGACGCGATGATGACCGGAAAGAAGAAGATCGCGCGCACCAGAGTGCGGCCTTTGAACTTATCCCGAAGCAGCATGGCGCATAAGAGGCTGAAGGTCATGATGACCGGAACCTGATAGAGAACGTTCAGAAGGGAGGAGGTGAGATTCGTGATGAAATTCGGGTCCTGCGTGAACAGATAGAGGAAATTTTGAAAACCGACTGGTTTAAAGGTATCGACGCCCGAGATGAGATCCACCTTGGAAAAGGCGTAGACGGCCGACTGCACCATAGGAATGAGGAAAAACGCGACCGCGCCGATTGCCCAGGGCAGGATGAAGAGAAAGCCGTGGAGGGCCCGACGGCGCTGCATCCGGGTGCTGTAATGCGAGGTCCATGCCGGTTTGTTTTTCATAGAACGCTGTACCCCCCTGCCTCAAGGCTCCGTGTGCCGTCGTCATACGCCGTGCTTCCATAATTGACGAGGACGCGCACGCCGTTTGCAAAGACCGTCTCCCGGACGTCGTCGGTCAGAAGGGTGTGGGAGACGATCCGCTGTCCAGCCACCCTTTCGAGGAGATCCGCCACCTCTTTGTACGCCGCGGCGGCGTCTCCCGCCAGGCCGTCAAAGAGGGAACCCGACAATCCGCTGATGCCGCTGTCGGTCAGAGGCTGCGCCGGTTCGCGGTAAATGAACTGGTATTTCAGGCCGATTCCCGTCTCGAGAGCCTTCAGAATGCCGTCCCGGCTGTCGCTCATGAGGTTGAGGCTCGGTGTGCTCATGGAAACGTATTCGTGCAGAGCGATTTGGTAAAAGGGCACCACAGCCGTCTCGGTGGGATAACCGCTCGCCAGAATGGGGGAGTCGGTGATGGCGTCGGCGTAGGGCAGGGCGTATCCGGACGCGGACGGGAGAAGCTGACGGCCTTTCACTTCCTGGAGAGAGGCGAGCACCTCCGCCCACTCCTTGTCGGCGGTGTCCCGTTTGACGGTCTTGCCGTTGAAATCGGAATAGAGCTTTTGTCCGAGGGTGGTGGGAGCCATGCCGGTGAAGGCGTATTTCTCGGCGGATGCAGCTGTTTTTTCGGCGGCCTGCCGGATCTTGGGAAGCCGCAGCAGCGTGTAGGACGAGGAGGTCAGAGCCTTCAGGGTGTTGATCCGATAGGAAAACTGCAGCGAGAGATTCTGGCGGACCGAGGTCACGGAATCGGTGTTCCGCTGATAGCCGAAACGGTTCCGGACGAGATCGGTGAAGTTGAAATCGAGATAGAGAGCGGTGTTTTCCTGTTCGAGTGTGTCCAGCATGGATGAAAACGCCCGTTTTCCGCCGAGACGCCCTTCCGGTTCGATACCGGTGGGGATGGCGGCGCCGGTGCCGCCTTTATTCCAATAGCGGTAATGCACAGCGATGTCCTCCACACCGTCATCCCGCAGTTTGGCGGTGATAGCGGGGACGTCGGCGTAGGCGGTCAGCGGTACGACCCGGTCGACCGGGAAGCCCAGAACCGACTGCTGGGCCATGACGCCGCCGGCCAGTTCCAGATAGAGCGGTACCGTCCCGTCCGCTTTCTTGTCCGGAGTGTCCCGCATGACCCAGCTGCCGTAGGCGTGGGCCATGCCGACATAGCCGGCATCCTCCCCGTTTAAGAACATGTAGCGCACACTGAAGCTCTCCGCTGAGAGCGGCGTCTTTTCCAGCACCCGGACGGTTTGATTTTTCTGCTCGATCCGGACCATTTCGGAATCCCGGTAAATAAACTGGGCATAGACGTTGCTGTAGCTGCACCGCTTGCCGCTGACCGAGGCGTTCACGGCGGCCCGTCCGGCGCCGTCCGTCAGGATGCCCACTAGGGCACTGCCGCCTTTTTTCAGGCCAAAAACCGGAAGGTACGCGGTTTCTTCGAGTAGGTCAATCTGCATTTTGGAGGTGGCGGGTTCCCGGCCGTAGACGTACTGGCGGTAATCGTCCAGTGAGCCGTTCGTCTGTTTCCAGTCGATGAGGGCGCCGCTGCCGTCCGGGACAAACAGATACCCGTCCTCCTCGCTCCCGGCTGCGCCGAAATAGGGCAGGAGAGAGAGGCTGGTCAGCCGGTAGGCGTCGTTGGTCTCCTGAATCTCACGCACCAGGATAGACGTGCTCAGCGCATCATCGGTGAGGGTGAATTCGACCGGAATGACGAATCCCTCTTTGGGAAAGGTGAAAATCAGGATGGCGCCGCTGTCGGTCTGGCGGCAGGAAAGGCCGTCTTTTTTGACGGAGGCCGTCTTGCCGTTGACGCTGCTGATGTTGCCGATTTTATCGGCGTATTCGATTTGGATGAGCGACTCCATCGCGAGCTTGGTGCTGCCCTGTGCGAGGGGGTCGTCCTGATGGCCGTCGGGGGTGCTCGTCCAGACGGCCCCGGATTTGTCCTCGAGCCGGAGAGCACCTTCCGCCGTGTCCACGGCCAGGGTGAACCGGGCGTTTTCCGCTACGGTCTGGTAGCCTTCCCGGATTTCGAGCGGACGGTCCGACTCGGTCCGGGCAGCCGTTTCGGCTGCCTCGCCCAATGTGAGCAGGCCGGAAGCACCGCCGACGAGGAGCAGGGCGGCGAACAGGCCGGCACCGCGTTTCCAGATGGTTGCTTTCATGATGGAGGCCACGCCTTTCTTTTTCGGAGGTCTTGAGGAGGGAGACGGCCTAGGCGGCCTCCCTATAGCAATTGGCGAAGTAAATGACACACATTCGGCGGTGAAAATGGTATGGAGACGTCGTTGCCGTCCTAGGCGGACGTTAGCCCGCCGGCGTCCGCCGCCTTGCTCCACGCCATTTTTCTTCGCCTCCTTTTATGCCATTCCACCCGTCAATTGCTCTAACGCATCCGCAGTTCCGTGACGACATTGCCGATGAAATCCACGAGCTGGGACAGGATGGTGTAGCACAGCGCGCAGACGATCAGGATGATGACTAAGCCGGCCAGGGTGAGCAGGACGGTGAGAATGGTGCGCCCCAGCGTGTACATATGGACCTCTTTGAGGGCCATCAGAAGGCTGAGGCCGGTCCAGGCGGTGACGAGCCACTGCGCCATGGTCAGGAATGCCGCTTCGTCGGTGGTGAGCAGGTTGCTGAGCAGGATGACCACAGCGGTGCCGAGGATGTAGGGGACCAATGCATACGCGCAGTAGCACCAGATTTCTTTAAGCCGGCCTTTACCGTCCAGTATGGTGGTGATGGACCAGTTGCAGAGCACGAAGGCGGCGAACACGCCGAGCGTGGAGATCAGGGTGAACAGCAGGTGAAACTGATCCGTCCGGTTTTCATTGAAGGCAAATCCCGTGACCTGCCGCTGCAGGATCGAGACGATCACAAAGAGGACGAGAAGGGCGTTCGCGGCGAAGAAGGATTCCTTCCGGCGTTCCTTGAGATCGGTATACCCCACAAAGGGATGGACGAGACAGTAGAAGGGATAATGGAACCGCCCCACCTTCTGATCGTAGAGGCTCTTTTTGTGTTTCCGCCGATAAAGGAGGATGGCGATAGGAACCAGAACCAATAGGGCGATACCGAGCATGAAGAAGCCGAAATGCTCCTGCAGCAGGGCGTCGCGGGATTCGCGGAACGCCTCGGAATACAGCTCCCGTTCGTAAGCCTTCCGGTAATAGGCGGCAGCCGTTCCGAATTCCTCCAGGCCCTGATAGGCCTTTCCGAGGCCGCGGTTCGCCAGTTCATAGGTGCTGTCCTGCCGCAGAACCGCCTGCCATGGCTCCATGGCCTGCTGGTATTTGCCGTCCATGCAGAGCAGGGTGGCGTTCCGGACGGACGAGGCGAAGGCGGTCGGGACAAACAGCGTGATCTGTCCGGTCTGATTGTCCAGCAGCAGAAGATTGTTGCCCATGGCCTGGACGGCCACAGGATTCTGGGCCAGGCCGACTTGGCTGCCCTTTCCGCCGAAGGCGAAAAGAAGATTGGATTCCCCGTCGTACTGGAACAGGCGGCCGCTGCCGCTGTCGAGGACGGTGATGAAGCCGTCCGGATCCACGGTGATGTCGGCTAGCTGGGTCGTGGTACCCCGATCCCCGAATACCTTTTCGGGCAGGATGTTGTCCCCGAGGGCGTTGAGCTTTTTGACTTGGGCGGTCTGCACGTCGTTGCCCTTGCGGACGGTGTAGATAAAATCGCTGTCCCCGACGCAGAAATTCACAAATTCCGCCGGAACGCTGCGTTTCATATTGGCGGCCTGTTTTTCGGTCAGGATGCTTTTCCAGAATTGGTTCAGCATCGTCTCCAAGGTCAGCGTCACCTTTTCACTGCCGTAAAACCCGAGGAAGCGCCCGTGTTCGTCGTACTGGAGGGCGCCCTGGTAGCAGTTGGAGGAGATGACGTAGGTGATACCGGCCGAATCCACCAGGGCGCTGACTGGTGCGAAGAGGAAATCGTCGGGCAGGACGGGGCTGTCGGGGCATCCGAGGGTGCGGATCAGGCGCAGGGAGGCATCGAAGACCAGAACCCCTGCTTTTTTATCCGCGATCAGGATCTGCCCGAATTTCTCGCTGATAAAGAGGCTCGACGGCTCTGAAAGCGCCAGCGGCTCCCCGGCTTCATCGGTCGGCAGAAGGGTATCCTGCAGCCGGAGGGAATCGTCGAGGACCAGCACCCGGCCATTGCCGGAGTCGAGTATGTAGACACGGTTATCGGAGGTGACGGCCAGGTCGGTGGGCAGCTTCATGGCGCCGCATCCGAGAGAATCGCCCGAGATGACCGTTTCGGGTAGATAGGTCTGGGCCGTCTCGACCGGAGAACCCCAGTGATCGTAACGGTAGCTGTAATAGGGGGCCTCCTCGGTCAGAGCCGCGGCGCCAAAGGACAGGCACCCGCCCAGCAGGAGGACGGCACCCAGACACAGGCACCGTTTGAAGTTCGATTTCGCCATAGGCGGATCCGATCCCTTCTTGTTGGAGATTGTGGAGTCTGGCGGGAATAAGGCCCCCGCTCTCCCTTCATGACGAAGGAAAGTCGCGTTTCTGCCTTATTTCAGTCCGGAGGTGCTCATGGTCTCAATGACCCGGCTCTGGGAAGATACAAACAGGACGATGGGCGGGATCATGAGCAGCAGGGCCGACGCGGCGGTCACGCCCGTACGCACCACGCCTCCGGCCGAGATGGTGGCCATGACGGCGGGCAGGGTCTTGAGGGATTCGTTGTAGATGAATCCGCCGCCGTTGCTGTTCCACAGGGACTGGAAGGAGAAGATCATCAGGGTCAGCCACGCGGGCTTGACGTTCGGCATGACGACGGTCCAGAAAATCCGAACCTCCCTGGCTCCGTCGATGCGGGCCGCCTCCAGCATTTCATCCGGAATCCGCTGCATGAAGTTCATCATCAGGTATAGACCCAGGGAGCTCTGCAGGGCGGGCAGGATGACCGCCCAGTAGGTGTCGATCATGCGGGTGGTGCCGAGCACCACATATTGGGGGATATAGGTGACCGACGCCGTAAAGAGCAGGGAGAGTACGATCACCTGGCTGAGCACCCGGCGGCCGTAAAACTGGTGTTTCGCCATGGGATAGGCCGCCATGCTCGCGAGGACGATATGCCCGGCCGTCCCCGCCAGGGTGACAAAAATGCTGTTGAACAGATAGCGGGAGAGGGGAACCCAGAAATCCGCCATGATGTAATTCAGCCACACGAAATTGCTTAGGGTAGGCCGCTGGACAAACAGGCGGGGAGGAAAGACGAAAATTTCACTCATCGGCTTGAAAGCGGTGATAACGGCGTAAACGATCGGCAGCATGAAAAAGAGGCCGAAGAGGAGCAGGACGAGAAAAACCAGAATATTGCCGCCGAGCGAGCGGCTGACGCGTGTTTTCATAATAGCGGGTCCTCCTTCCTCTTCAGTCCGGGCTGAAGCGCCGCAGGGCGCTGGAGATCACGAAATTGGTTAGAAACATCAGGGCGAACAGAAAGACCGCAATGGTGCAGGCGTAACCCATCTCAAACCGGGTGGTGCCGATGTCCATGATGTAGGTCACCACGGTATCCGCGCTGTACTGGGAGGTGGGGAAGCCGACCAGGGTGGTGATGACGGTGCTGACACCGAAGGAGGCGCCGATCTGCATCACTGCGCTGAACAGGAGCTGGGAGGACATAGAGGGAATCGTGATGTACCACAGTTCCTGCCAGCGGTTGCGTATGCCGTCGATCGCGCCCGCCTCGAAGAGGCTCTTGTCCATGCTCTGGAACCCCGCGATGAAAGCGAGGAAGCCGGTGCCGAGACTCATCCAGAGCTGGACGACGATCAGAGAACCCATGATCCGGTTCTGGTCCACCAGCCAGCCGATCGGCTCCTTGATGACATTCATCTGGAGGAGCAGGCCGTTAATGACGCCGTAGGAATCGCTGGAGAGAAGGAACGCCCAGACGAAGTAGATGTTCCCGGCCAGCACCGGCATGTAGAATACCGCGGTCAGGAAGGTGCGGAGAGCCCGGCCGGTCTCGTTGATGAGCCAGGCGAAGAGGAACGAGAGGATGTAGCTGACGGGACCGGTCAGAAAGGCGAAGACCAGCGTGTTTTTGACCACCTTATAAAAGGTCGGATCCCCGAGAAGCATCCGCTGGTAATTCTGCCATCCGACGAAGCGGGGAGTCTCCAACATGTTGAAGTTGGTGAAGCTCAGCCCGATGGCGGAGATCATGGGAATAACGGTCAGAAACAGGAAAAGCAGCATGAAGGGCGCGAGGAGCAGATAGCTTTCGCGGCTGCGTTTGATCTGTTGGAGGGCGGACAGCCGTTCGCCGTCCCGGCGGCGGAGCCTGGATATCGTTTTCATACGCGGCAATTCGTCCCTTCCATTAGTTGATGAGGCCCAGTTCACGCCGTTTGCGGGTGATTTCCTGGTTGATGTTCCGGTTTTCTTTCTCGAAAGTCTCCCGCGGATTCTTTTTATCGTACAGAACCGCACGGAACGCGTTGTCGATGCTGCGGGACACATAATAACTGCCCGGAATTTCCGGCAGCTCGATGACGTTCTGCCGCTGAGCCGTCAGCATAGCGAGCTCCGTATCCGACCAGGGCTGTTCGGCAAACGCCGCAAGGTTGGCTGTGGCGTACCGTCCGCCCGGACCGAGGAGATTTTCCACTGAGGTGCAGAAGTCGGTCTGGGTGTCGTCGCTGGTCCACCAGTCGACGAACCGGTAGCAGCTCTCGGGGGAGGCCGTTTTCTTGAAAATCACGGCGGCGGAACCGGCCCCGGCTTCGCTCGTGTCCACCGAACCGTCTTCACGTATGGTGCCGGGAATGGGCGCCATTTCCCACAGCCCCCGGATTTCCTGAGCGGCGACGCTCAGGGTATTGAACATTTCATAAGAGGCGATGCCGATGGGCATCTCTCCCGTGGAAAAGCGGGTGTAGAAGTCATAGACGAGGTCGAATCCGTATTTTGTGTAGAAATCGCTCCAGGTTTTGAACGCGGACATGGAGGCTTCGCTGTCCAGTCTGGTTGCGGCGTAATCATCGGTGTAGAAAGTGCCGCCGTTCTGCAGCAGAAGGGTGGCGAACAGATCCTTGGCCCCAAGACCGTTATCCACCGCCGTGGCCGCCGAGATGACCGCATAGGGCAGGCCGATCGTCATGTGGCTGCGCTGGAGCTTCGGAACCGTTTCCATGACATCCTTCCAGGTTTTCGGCACTGCGATGCCCATCTGGGAAAGGATGTCCTTGCGGTAGAACAGCATATAAAAGGTCTGGGTGCAGGGGACGGCGTAGTTTTTTCCCTGGTACTGATACGGAACAAAGGCCGTGTCCGCAAACCGGCTTTTCATCGCCTCGAAGCCTTCATACGCATCGAAATCGAGCAGGGCATTCCGGCAGGCGAGGTTGACGGGCTGGCCCCTGGCCATACCGATGGCCACGTCGGGCCCCCGGCCTGCGAGCGTCGCTTCGATGAAGCCGGTCTGCACCACGCTGAGGGTCACGTCGATGCCGGTCGACGGGGTGAACTGATCCACCACCATATTCTTGATGACCTGGATCTGATCCCGCCCGATGTTGGCCCAGACCGTGATGCCCTTCCCGGAGGCGCTGCCGCCCACGGTGCTGTAATCCTCCATGAAGGAAGCGAAGAAGGTTTTAAAGAAATGGACGGTCTGCTGCCAGAAAGAGGCGCGGGGAGAGGGCAGCTCCTGATCGGCCGAATGGACGATCAGATAGTCCATTTCCAGCGGCTGGCTGGTCCGGTCGGACAGCCAGGAGGAGAGCCCGCTGATGCCTTCGCGGAAGCTCGACAGGCGTTTCTGGATGGAGCGGGGATCTTTTATCAGGCTTTCGAGCCGTCTGGCCATGCTGAGGATGTCCTCGCTCTGGCTTTTTTCTTCGCCGCCTAGGGTCTCGAACAGCGCGGCCGCGGCATTCAGGGCGTCGGCCTGTTCCTGGAAAGCGTCCAGGAGCCCCGGGATTTCCTTGTCGAGCTCATAATCGCGGTAGGAGTCGGGCGTGGTTCCTGTGATCATCACCATCTGGGTGTACAGCTGGTTGAGCGTATAAATCGACTCGTCGACCTGCTGCATCACTTCGACGTAAGGGCCGAGGCTCACTTCCATGCGAATCTCGTTTTTCCCCTTGGTCAGATAGATCGGGCAGGGGTTCCCGTTTTCGTCCACAATGGTTTTCCGATTCCAGTCCACACCGTAGGGAAAGGAGACGTTTTCGTAAGCTTTGCTCGGAATGGCGCCGTTTATGTAGATGTTCCGGAAGGTGGTCACGCCAATGGCTTCGGCCTGACGGAATTTGATGGTCAGGTAATAGAGGCCGTCCTCCGGAATGTCGTCGATCCGATAGGAAATCCACATGCCGGGTTCACTCCAGGAGCCCTTGCCGATGGTGTTCCGCCGGATGCGCACGGCGTCGTAGGGTTCGGTGGCGGGGCTGGTGCGGTCGTAGGTCGGGTAAAGCACCACATCGGATTTTTCCAGCGCCGTTTCGGCCTGGTAGATTTTTTGGAATCCTCCGACTTCCGCATAGCCTTCCGCCTGATAGAGAGCCGCCGCATCCGCATCGGAGGGGACGGAGACAGCGGGAGCGAGGGAGAGGGTGCGGACAAAGAGGCTTTCCCGGACACAGGACAGCCGGATGGTGTGAGAGCCTTTTTCCAGATACAGGCAGAGATTTCGTCCAGTCAGTCCCGACGTATCGGCGAGCGGCCGATTCTGCCAGCGTTCCACTTCTACCTGATCAGGGATGAGATCGTCTCCCTTGGCGTTCTGCTCGATGGCGCCGGCATCACGATAAACCCGGCTGAGTTCGTAACCGGCCGCCTCGGTATAGGGGACGCTTCCGTCGAGCTCCAGGGTGATCTGCGGTTTGCGGCCCTTGCCCGCGGAAGCCAGATAATCGAGACGCAGCTCATACACCCCGCTTCTTTCCACCGAGAAGCTCCACTGCGCATAGCCACCGGTTTCAATCCGGGCAGAGCCGTCCTCCTGCCTGGCCGACAGAGACGGGGAGAGGGCGGCGTCGGCAGCGTTCAGCGAAAGGGTGTCCGTGGCACCCGGACGGTCCGCGACTGCCTGGCAGTACCGGACAAAGCTGCCGGACCGTCCGCTGTAATCCGGAAGATCCTCTTCGGATTCTGCGGACGATGCCAGAGTTCCCGGAACAGCGGATAGGGTCATCAGCAGCGCCAAAAGAACGGATAAACCGGTTCGAACTCGTTTCATGCGTGTAACCATTCCTTTCGCGGTGAAGGTTGGAAAGCACCGTATTTCAGGCCCTGGCCGCCAGCCCCGCTGCGGCGGACTGCCGTTCGTTCATAAAGTGATTGAGACACACCCTCACCGCGCCGAGCGGCGCTGCGTCGGAACCGAGGAGTCCCTCCCGCACGGGCAGGGTCATCTTCCGGCTGTTCATCTCGGTTTTCAGGAGCGGGCAGAGAACGTCGTACCAAACCGCCAATTCCCCGCCGACCAGGATGATTTCCGGATCCTGGAGGGTTTCGATGTTTTCTAAAGCCACCGCCAGATTGGCGGCGTAATCCTGCAGCACGGCCGCAAGACCGGGATGGCCCTTGCGGTAGAGCTCTTGATATTCCTCAAAGCAGGCGCTTCGTCCGAGTGCCTGCTCCAGATTCCGGGAAAGGGCCTCGGATGAGATGCTCGCACCGCCGTCGGGCAGGATCCGCGGGCGGTGAGGAGACATGACGGTGTCGTTCTGCAGCCGTCCGCCGACCAGGGCGGCGAATTCCACATCGACCCCCAGTTTGATGAGCACCACGTCTTTATGTTTTTTTGCTGCCCCGAGCCAATGCTCGCCCAGCAAAACCGCATGGACGCTGCTCTCCGCATAGACCTCGGTGTCCAGCACGGAATGCACCAGAGCCCGCAGATCGGTGCCAATGAACCCGGGAACGGTGGTTTTCATGACAAGGCCGGTTTGCGGATTGATTTGTCCGGAGCAGGTGATCCCGACCCCGTCGATCCCGCTGTTCGATTGCGCGAGGGTGTTGATCAAGGACTGGATGCTCTGGATATACGGAATCGCGCCGTTTTCCGCAGCAACGGCTATCCGCGCCGTGTTCAGAATACGGCCGTTGTGGTTGCATACCAGTCCGCGGATGCCGGCCCTTCCGCAATGAAGTCCCATGATTTTCATAACTGGCCTCATTTCTCCAACTGATGGTGTTATTCCTAAACCCGATGTTCCGAAACACGGGTGGATCATGCATCGTCCGCTTCCTGTTTTTTGAGCATATCCCGGTATTCGGACGGCGACATGCCGAAATGGTTGCTGAACGCTTTGCTGAAGCTGTTCAGCGTCTTGTACTTGAGCAGACTGGCGATATCCTTGCTCTGCATCCCCATTTTGAGAAAGCTGACGGCTTTGTCGAACCGTTTTTCGTTGTAATACGCCTGCAGAGATTTGCCCACGACCTTGGTGAAAAGCCGGGAGATATAGGTGTAGCTGTATCCCACCTGATGGCTGATGTCGTGGAGATATTCGATGGCGCAGACGTTGGCGTCGATGTAATTGATAATGGAATATACGAGCTGGCTGGATTGATCCGTGGACATTCCGGAAATATAGCGCTGCGGTTTCTTCTGATTGAAAGAGCGGTAGGCCAGCAGCAGGATCTGATATATAGAACACCGGATGAGCTCCTGGGTTACGTTGTCCTTGGCCATCATTTCATTGAAGGCGGAGGAGAAGGAGGCGTTGATATCGAAGGTGTCCTCCAGAAGAGGATGGGCGCATTCGTCGAAGGTCTTTTTAACCGCTTTCCAGGTTTCGTCCATATAGGTCCGGTCAAAATCAAACCCCAGATAAAAATATCGGATGGGATCCATCAAATCCGAGCGGATGCGGTGGATTTCGCCGGGACGATTGAGATAGAGCTGTCCTTTGCGGATCGGGAACTCAGGCCCGCCGCTGCTGATGGTGCCGCAGCCGCCGACCACACAGGTGATCTCGTAGCAATACTGTTCATGGTCTTTGACCACGTAGCCGGGATCGCATCCGATATCCCCGATCTGCCAGAGCAGAACCGGGCCGTATCGGACCGGTTCGGAAACATACTCGTTGTCGAAGTGAAACTTGAGGCCACGCAGCAAAGGGCACTCCTCCGTTTCTCGTCGTGTTCCGGTAAGCGCGGAATCGTCTGCCTAGACGTCGGCTTCCCCCATTCGAAAATCCAGAAACGCCGGGGGCTGGACCGCGTTCTCATCAAAGGGTTCGCCCCGGTTTTTGTGTTTCTGCTCTTCGATGTAGAACCAGAGAGACGTCAGGGAGAGTTCCCCTTCCCGGATGATCGGCACCACGAGACAGCCGTTTTCATAGAGGATATCCTCGGCTTTGTCCAGTTCCCCGAGATGGGCATAAGCGCTCGCCAGATAAAATTTGAGCTTGCCGTCCTGCTGAAGCTCCGGATTCATGGCCGCGTAACGTTCCACGATCGCGTCGTTCCTTCCGCACTCTTGGAGGAAGCGGAACCCATCCCGGGCCAGGGACACGTCGTCCGGATGCCGGTCCATCGCGTCCAGGATATACGGAACGCCGCTCTCCGCATCCCCCTGTGCATAGCGGCAGACCGCCAGCGCATACAGGTTCCAGCAGGAGGGTTCCCGTTCCCGTGAGGCGTGAAAACAGGCTTCGGCCTCGGTGTAAGCGCTGCGGCTCATGTGAAAGAGCCCTTCCATATAGGCGGCATACCAGTTGGCGGGATCCTGTTCCCGCGCCTGACGCACCAAGGCAAACCAAGCGTCGTCCGAAAGATAGGAAGGCGGCACCTCGTCGGGCGCAGGGCAGGGAAGACGGCCGGTTTCGAGCAGTTCCGTCCAGTGACGCTGAGCGTCTCCCGGATCTCCGAAATCCAGATGCTCGGGCAGGAGGCGTTCGCCCGCCCGCTTCCGCCGCTGGTTTTCAAGGGCGCCGAATCCGGAACCCAGCCCGATTAGTGTGCCCTTTTTATGCACAAAATCGGCGCGGGATTTTGTCAGATAATCCTCGAGTTGCGCCGCCGTCATGCTGCCGTCCAGCCTGGCTTCCACTTCACGGCGGGCATCCGTCCAGCTTCCGTGGACCAGGGTGGGGTCGGCGGATAGGGCGCCGTACCCCTCGACCCATTCCCACACCGAGCAGGGAGGCATGGGCAGGCACTCATACTGCGTGTGCCCCAGTCCTGCCTGGATTTCGGAGTAGTCGCCGGCTTTGTCGGTGAGGAACCGCTGCCAGGTGTGCCCGCCTTCGCTCTGCCCCCAGACGAAAAGCTTGCGTCCCTTCAGGCGGCGGGTGGAGGTCTGGATTAAGCCGTATCCGTCTTTGTCGAGACAGGCGATATATTTCCGGTGGGTCTCCGGAATGCGGTAGAAATAATCCATCGAACACTCGGTATTGACCGGATAGCTGACATCCTTGCCCGCCCGCATCGGAATCGGGGTCTTGGCCACGACGTTCCAGAAGCTGAAATAGGATTCGTCAGCCGGCACCACGATGCGGCGGTCGGGGCTTTCCGGCACGGCGATGTTGCTCCACCAATACATGGGGATGGTCCTGTTCTGCAGATTGGTGATCCGCATACGGCAGAGCAGGAGGGGGGACCCTTCCGGCAGGGAAAAATCCATCTGGTAGGTGACTCCCCGCAGCCGTTCGTACTCATACATCCGCAGAATGGGGGTGCCGTCCTCCGCTTCGAGCCGGGCGGTGAACAGGGGCTCGCAGGTGAACGGGCTGTGCCCGATCATGCCGATGTTCCACTCCACTCCTCCGCTGAACCAGGCGTTGCGCAGCGCGAGGTTGCAGTACCGCACCGCATCGTTGACGTACAGCAGCTCCCGTCCGGTTTTTTTGTCGAAGAGGGACCACAGCCGTCCGCCGAGCTCCGGCAGAAAGACGGCGCGCAGAAACTCGTTTTCCAATATGGCGGCGCGGAAAGCGCGGGGTTCCAGGGCACGGTCGTAAAGATCCTGCTGATTGTAGGGGAAGATGCTGCGGATCTTGCCGATATCGAAGAAAATTTCGTCGTCCTCGTCCAGCCGGGTGCTCTTCTCGGTCTGAACGTTGATGACAGGCAGGATGGAGGGCAGGTTCCCCTCTCCGCCCAGATGGCCCGACCGGATGGTCAGCTCGTCAAAAGTCAGTGTCGTCATGTTGTGTTCGGCTCCTCCAATTCGGATTGTATCCGCCGCAGCGATTAGGCGTCCGCCCCGGCTTCCTTCCGGCTCTGTTCTACTACATCCTTGGCCTTCTGCCACAGGGCCAGCTGATTTTCCACCCGGGTGCGCTCGTCGGGAGTCAGCTGCGGCAAAAGGCTTTCCGCCTGAGATACGATCCGGTCGATCCGGCCGACGGCTTCGGGAGTGTAGAACTCATACGGTTCGGGCATATGCCAGGCCATGGCCTTGGCGTGGCAGTTTTCGTTGATGTCGGCAAGACAGCTGTAATAGGCGAACAAGGTGTCCGCCGCGGCGCCGAACAGCTTCTTGCAGGCGTCCATCAGAATCTGGGAGGCGGTCAGCCGGCCGTCCCACATGCCTTTGGCGCCGACGTACCAGAGCGGCCAGCGCAGGGGATAGCTGGCTTCGGTGTCGTTGAAGGCCTCCACCGGCCCCTGATCGTAATAGACGTACCGGGCACCAAGCGCGTCTTTAAAACAGCGCTGGTTGCGGGTGGCGACGTCCCCCTGCACCCAGGGGAGATCCTTCCAGACCGGGTTGGCCGCGGCCGGGCAATACCAGTCCCAGACGGACACGTTCCGGCACTCCGTCATTTCGATCCATTTCCGCGCATTTTCTAGGAACGGCAGGGCGTAGTAGGTGTGGCCGAATTCGTACTCGTACCGGATATGGTATCCGCAGTCGGGACCGGTATCCACTGGATGGAACATACACGATTCCTTGCAGAACATCAGCATCACATTTTTATGCAGCGGGATTTTGGTCCGGGGCGGATCGTATGTAGGGAAGTAGATGAAAAACATCAACTGCTTGTCGGGATGCTTTTCCTCCAGCCCCGCAGCAATCTGGTTGATGAAGCGCACCATGGTTTCGCTGGGAGTTCCCATTTTGCGGCATTCTTCGCATTCACAGAAGCCTTCGAAGAAGCCGTCGTTTGCGGACAGGGCCGCCTGGGTGCAGGAAGGGTTTTCGTTAAAATAGCGGTCTACCTTCCGGATCGTCTCCTGCACCACCTCGGGATTCGAGTAGCACATCTGCCACCACTCGATGAAAGGGTTGCGTTTGCCGTCCACGAGGCAGTACCATTCGGGATGCTGCTCAAAATACTGTTCTCGGGGGAACAGCGCGTAATAGGCGTGGTCGATCTGCTTGTCGCAGCCGCCCATGTACCAGCGGCGGGCGAATTCCGGATTCCGCCGGTACACCCAGGTTTGGCGGTATTCGAAGTTGGGCGTCTGATCGACCTGCAGGTATCCGACCGCGATGGTCTCCTTATGGGGAATCACCTGCCAAAGTTCGTCGGGGGCGAACCAGCCGCAGCCGAGGCGTTCGAGCAGCATAGTCACGGCAAACTGCGTTCCGGTGAAAACCCCGTCGTCGTTGCCGAGCAGGGCGAGGCAGTCGCCTTCCCGCCGGAGGATCACCCGTTCGTTTTCCGGATACCCGTGGGGCGTCTCGATCCCCAGGGCAATGGTCCCGCGGGATTCCCCCACCAGAATGCGGGGGCCTTCCACCGACGCGCTGTCGTCTACCAGGGGCAGACGGGCGCCGCTCATCCGCTCGATGATGTCGCACAGATCGGTGGCGGCGGATTTTACTTTTTCATCTGCGTGTTTGGACAACACGACTTTGGCGTGGGGCGCGCCCTCTTTCACCAGGACGAGATCCGGATATACAGGCGTGCGATTGCCTACCATGGAATGATTCCTCCTACCTCTATATATAGAGTTGCTAAATTCAATGCCGTATCTTGCTTCGTGTTCAGCATAGCATACAAAAAACGCCGCCTCAAGGCTCCGGGCCGCTTCCGTTGCATTCTCACAACCACCTGTGCAAAAAGTGACAACCGTGCGTCTGTTGGCAGCCAAAAACGGATGGATTTTGGCGGAAAATGTTGGGTTTTTGTCCTTTTGGAGGGTTTTTGAGTTGAAATTCGATGAGAATCATGGGGAAGAAAAGGCAAATTCGGACAACCAGCCGGACAAGGCCGTTTGTTGAAATTTTCAGGAGAGTGCGGTACACTCAGGAGGATAAGACAACAGACGAGGAGGTCCGCCCCATGCCCAAAACCTTTACGGAGTATCGGGATTTTTACAGGCAGCAGCTTCTGGAGGATGTCATGCCCTTCTGGATGAACAGCGATTTGCTCGACCGGGAATACGGCGGCTGCATCACCTCGGTCGACCGGGGCGGCCGGAGTTATAACACCGACAAGTCGGTCTGGTTCCAGGGGCGGTGTCTTTGGACGTTTTCGGCGCTTTGCCTCCAATACGGCCAGCGCCAGGAGTGGCGGGAGGGGGCCGATCTCGCTAAGTCCTTCCTCGAGGCCCATTGCCTCGATACCGACGGCCGGATGTTTTTTCAGACCACACGGGACGGCCGCCCGCTCCGCAAGCGGCGGTATATGTTTTCCGAGAGTTTTTACGTGGTCGGCATGGCGGAATATGGGGCCGCGTTCCGGGATACGGACGCGCTTCAAAAAGCGGAAGCCGTTTTTGACCAGATGCTGCGGATGTACCGCCATCCGGAAACCGATCCTTACCGCATTACCCCGAAAGGCTACGCTGAAACGAGAGACGAACGCAGCGCGGCTGTGCCGATGGTCCTCGTCAGCTGCGCGCAGGTACTGCGCTGGTGCGTACCCCAGAAAGCCGCGCAGTATGGGCAGATTGCCCGGGAAATTGCGGACGATCTGCTCCGCCTCCATTATCAGCCGGAGCTGCACTGTGTGCTCGAGACGGTTCTGCCCGACGGGTCCCATATGGACACGCCGGCCGGCCGTACCATCAATCCGGGGCATTCCTGCGAAAACGCCTGGTTCCTCATGAACCAGGCGCATCTGACCGGAGACCGGGAGCTACTGGACAAAGCGCTGCACATCCTCGACTGGTCGCTGGAACGGGGATGGGACCGGGAATATGGCGGCATCCTTTATTTCGTCGACGTGGACGGGCGGCCTTGCGAGCAGCTTGAATGGGATATGAAGCTGTGGTGGGTTCACAACGAAGCCCTGATTGCCACCCTGACGGCTTTCAAGCTGACGGGGGAGGAGCGGTATTGGCAGTGGTTCGAAAGGGTCCACGCCTATGCGTTCGAGCACTTTTCCGACCGGGAGCAGGGGGAGTGGTACGGCTACCTCCATCGGGACGGCACGGTGTCCCACACCCAAAAGGGGTCGATGTGGAAAGGACCCTATCATCTGCCCCGCTGCCTGATGCTCTGTGACCAGATCCTGACGAGCCTGGCCGACGGCAGCGAGCTGGCCTCCCTGCTGTGACCGCCTTTTTCGTCCCCGATTCGACCTTCTGTACATAGGCGAATTTTCTTCTTTGGTCCGTCGGAGTTTTGCATACATAAAAAAACAGCGCATGAAAATGTAACTACATTTTCATGCGCTGTTGTACTATTGGGTGGGTAAGGCTATATAAACGTATTTATTTCGAGGAAGGTTTGGCCTTCTTGTCTTTTTCGGCCGTTTCCAGACGCTTTTGCATATATTCCAGGATAAGGCGCGCCTTTTCGGGCGATGTCTCAGCCAGTTCCGCATAGGTTTTGGCAAGAGACAGTTTCATTTTATCCTCGCGGCTCATCATCGGTATATCCCCCTATACGTCAATTCTTCGTATATGGTCCGATTTCATGATACCATAAGCCGCTGAAAAAGTAAATATCCAAATGATATCCCTTTGACTGCTATTATTTTGGAAGTCTGATGGATATACTAAAGATATCCATTGGAGGGGGTATCGATTTGAAAGAACGGCTGAATCCCTATCCGCTGCGCCTGGATCCGGAGGTTATGCATAAGCTGAAAGTGGTTGCCCGCCGCAACGGGCGGTCTGTCAATAAGGAGATCGAATTCCGGATGCGGGAGCTCATCGAGGCCTTTGAAGACAAGTATGGACCCATCCCGCTGGACAGCGACGACGAGGAGCTGGATTGACCAAGGAGAGGGCTTATGAGAATCGGAACGGGCCTGTACGTTCACAACAGCGTGGAAGCGGCGGCGCTTTACCGGAAGGCGTTCGGTCTGGAATTGGGCTATCACGTCCTGAATCCGGACGGATCGTATTTTCATTCCGAGTTGTATAAAGACGGAAAGGAATTTCTGTCGGTCGTCGAAGCACCGGAGGACCGCGGGGAAGACTCCATCGTGCAGCTGGGGATCGATTTTGACAGCGAGGACGAGATGCAAAGGGCTTTCGCCCTGCTGCGCGAAGGCGGCACGGTGCGGATGCCGCCGGGGCCGCTGCCCTGGAGTCCGTGTGCGGCCGATGTGGTCGACCGGTTTGGCGTGTGGTGGTATCTGACGGTTCCGGGACATCGTCCTCCCGAGGATTACGATCCGAACGTCCCCTGGGATGCGAGTATGTACCGGAAGCCATAATTGAATCAAAATAAGAGCCGGGAATGGATTTCTCCATTCCCGGCCCGTTTGTATATTGTTAAACAGCCCAGATGTCGTCGATGAAAGTCCATTCGCCGCCGGGGATGATGGTGATGCGGATACCGTCGACGGCGCAGGCCTCGGGCAGCGCGGCCGACGAGACGACGGTTCCTGACCCCGACGGAGCGACGGTTGCGAGAGTGGTATAGGTCAAAATCTGATCCTGCCCGCCTGAGCGGACCAGATATTCGAACGTCACCTGTTCCGGCAGGGCGATGGCGGCGCTGCCGTCTTCCAGGAACCCGGTGGTGATTCGGGAGAGGACCGTCGGATCGTCGAATCGGATTTCCAGGACGAACGGCTGGTTGCCGGGGGAGGAGATACCCGTATAGAGGACCCAGTCGCGGCTGTCTCCCGCCAGCCCGTCGGTCAGTCCGGCGTTCGCATACGGGTTGAAAGTCAGCGTCTGCCCCTGTGCGGGCCGGATATGGACATAATAGCCGTCGGTTTTGCTGGCACTCCGCTCGCCGGTGGTTACATAGCGCTTGTAGGCGTCGTAATACGAGCGATTGATCCCCAGTTCCCGGTCGGATGCGAACGCCGTGCTCCAGCGATGGACGCTGAAGGTGATGAGGTTGTCCACGTACGGTTTGACGATGTTCAGGCTGTCGATAAACTTTCCAATGGCCATAGGCTTGATGCGTTCGATCGGATCCGACTCGTTCGGGTTCCGCAGACGGGAATAGTTTTCGCAGTTTCCCCAGAGCCTCACCGGCTGGCTCCGCCCCGTGTTGAGGGCGTCGATGGCGGAACGGGTGACGCGGTACCAATCACCGATCGTGTCGTGCGTCTGGGTGCCGAAGCCGATGCCGTCCTGCGGGGCGACGATATCGATTTTCGAATCCGAGAGAACGGTGGTGAGATGACGGCTCCAGGCGGCCTTGTCATCGGCCCAATACATCAGAGGGGAGATGAGGATCGATTTGGAGCCGTAGCCGCTGTGGCTTTTCAGCGCGGCAGTCAGAGGGTTGTAATAGGCTGAGGCGAGCTGCGGAAAATAGTCGTGGGGAATGGTACAGGCGGCATCCTCGTAATAGTATTCCGCTGAGGATTCAAATTCGAAGGGGAGATACCATCCCTCGATCACACTGTCGTAGGTGCCGCCGTATGTCTGCCACAGCTCGTTTGCCAGGTTCAGGGAGAGCTGCTTCTGGCTGTCCAGCCAAGCGGCGCTGCGGTATTGGTTCTGGTCGAACCACTCCCGTTCAGCCAGCTGAAGGCCGAGATAGACCTTCATGTTTTCGTTTTTCGCAGCGGAGAGGATGTACCCGATTTGATGGCGCCGCTGCGGATGGGAAGCCGCATCGGCGGCTGTGTCGCCGACGGAATAGGGAAAATAGGCCTGTCTGCCGTTCAAGGGATCGGTCTGCAGGCAATACTGCACGATCAGCGTATCGATGCCGATATCCGCCATCGCGGCGACGGTGTCGTTCCACTCCGCCTGTGTGGCGTCGGAGGTCAGCTCCGGGGCGATGAAGATACCGGAAACCCGGGTATCTGCGAGACCGTCCGAGAGGGGCGGGATGGTCGCCTCTCCTCCGGGGAGGGAAGCGTCGGGAGCGGACGGCGTGCTGTCCGGAGCGGGCTGAGAGGAGCCCGGAAGGACTGTGGGGGTTTCAGGCCGGGTGACGTCCGTTTCCGGAGTAGAGCTCGTCGGCTCGTCCGAGGAGTCCGCAGCGTCGGGTGAAAGCGGCCACCTGACCGGGAGGGGAGCGGGGGCGGAAGATGCGCTGCCGGGGAGGGGGGCTGCGGAGGCGGGAACCGGGGCCAGGGTCATCGGGGCCGCCGCGAGGCATAAAACAGCGAGAATCGCCGTCAGCGCCGCGGCCCGCAGAATCCGGTTGATCTTCATACCGACTTCCTCCTTTATACCTAATGGATGGTTCTATATAATATGGTAAACAAGGATTGCCGGAATGACAAGTGTTTGGTTATGGGAACCGCTGGTCTCGGTTTGCTGTTGAGTCAAAAAAGGCGCCGCGGAACTTCCGCAGCGCTTTTTGACGATTTTATAAAGCAAGCTGATAAATAGCATACACGTCTTTCGCATGCAGCTTTTGGAATTCCCCCTGCGGACCGTTTGCACAGCATTTTTCCGCCATTTCGGCCAGGCGGGTATCGTCGATGCCTGCTTCTTGCAGCCGGACCGGCATGCCGATGGACCGCAGATACGCTTCCAGCTTGCAGATGCCCTGCTGTACGATCGCCTCGGGCTCTCCAAACGCCAGATCCACCCCGAATACCCGCACCGCGAATTGGACGAAACGGGCGATATCGGTACGGTAGACGTATTTCATCCAGGCCGGGAAAACGATGGCCAGCCCGGCGCCGTGGGCGATGTCGTAGATCGCGCTGAGCTCGTGTTCGATCTGGTGGGAGCCCCAGTCCCCGATCCGGCCGGTGTTGAGCAGGTTGTTGTGCGCAACCGTGCCGGCCCACATCAGTTCGGCCCGGATGTCGTAGTCGTCCGGATGCTCCAGGGCCAGGGGGGTGTAGTTAATGATGGTGCGCATGGAGGCTTCCAGCAGCCGGTCGGTAAAATCCACATGGTCTACCCGGGTAAAATACCGCTCCATGAGATGGGCGAGGATATCGGTTGCGCCGCAGGCCGTCTGATAGGCGGGCAGGGTGCAGGTGAACGCGGGATTCAGAATCGCAAAACGGGGGATGAGGCACTCGCTGCCGAAATGGCGTTTGAGCTGGCCGTCTTCTTTGGTAATGACGCAGCTGTCGCTCGATTCGCTGCCCGCCGCGGGGATGGTCAGGACCACCCCGATGGGCAAAGCAGCCTCCGCATGGGCGCGGCCCTCAAAGAAATCCCAGACGTCGCCGTCGTAAACCGCGCCCGCGGCGACGGCCTTGGCGGTATCGATGACGCTGCCGCCGCCCACGGCGAGGACGGCATCGAGCCGGTTTTCGCGGCAGAGGCGGATGCCCTCCCGTACCAGGCCGAGGCGGGGATTCGGCTGCACCCCGGGAAGCCCGGTGACGTCGATCCCTTCCTCCGCCAGGCGGGCGAGAACCGTATCGTACAGGCCGCTCCGTTTGATGGAGCCGCCGCCGTAAACGAGCAGGATGCGGCGGCCGAGCGCGGCCATCCGCCTTCCGGTCTGTTCCTCCATGCCTTTACCGAACAGAATGCGCGCGGGATTGTAAAATTCAAAATTCAGCATACTATAACCAGCCTTTCCTCAAACTGATGCAGCCCGGCTGCCGGTCATATCCTATCCGACGACATAGAACAGGATGCAGAAATAGTGGAGTACGGCGCCGGCCAGCACGAACAGGTGCCAGAAGGCGTGCATGAACCGGATGCCTTTTTTGCGGTAGAACAGGATGCCGACGGTATAGAATACTCCACCGAGAATGAGCAGAATGACGCCGGGCAGGGCCATCCGCTGCACCAGCGGAACAATGGCCGCGACGACGCACCAGCCGCTCGCGATATAGCCGACCATCGAAATCTTCTTGAAACGTTCGATGCTGATCGAATTGAGGACGATGCCAAGAATGGCCACGCCCCAGACCACGCCGAACACCGTCCAGCCCACCCACCCCCGCAGGGTGACGAGAGTGAAGGGGGTGTAGGTCCCGGCGATGAGAAAGAAGATGGAGGTGTGGTCGAATACCCGGAACACCTTTTTCGCCGTGGGATTGGTCAGGGCGTGATACAGGCAGGACATGAGGAAGAGGAAAATCATGCTCGAGCCGTAAATGGCGGAGCTGACCGCCTGCCAGGCGTCTTTCGACTGCACCAGCAGGACCACCAGGCCGGCGATGGCCATGCCCGCGCCGATGCCGTGGGTGATGGAATTGGTGATTTCTTCCCCGAGGGTGTAGAAGGGCGTGCTTTTCGGTTTGCCGGATTTTGCGGACATGATAGGACCCCTTTCCGAGAGGCGGTTATGCCTCGGTTTTGCGGAAGCGCCGGACCAGCGCCCCGATTCCCTTGGCGATCTCCACAACCGCGAGCGGCACCAGGGCCAGGCCGATCACAATCCACCAGGCGGTGGCGCTCAGGGCGGTGACGTCGAAGATCCCCTGCAGAACCGGGACAAACAGCACCACGAGCATCAACAGCAGGGATACGATGAACGCCCCGACCATATAGAGATTCGTGTGAAAGCCGACCCGGAAAAGCGAATGGGAGGAACGGACGTTGAAGGCGTGGACGAGCTGAGATATCGCCAGAACCGCAAAGGCCATGGTTTCACCCAGCACGATGTTCGAATGGGTGGGGGAGGCGAAGAGGCAGCCGAAGAATCCCTCCCCGGCCGGGTGCAGGAAGCGGGAACCGATCGCGTAGGCGATCAGGGAGAGCAGGCCGATCAGAACACCCTGCAGACCCGCCCGGATGCCCATGCCGTGTGCAAAGAGGCTTTCGGTCTTGGCGCGGGGTTTCCGCCGCATCACGTCTTTCTCAACCGGTTCCATGCCGAGCGCCAGCGCGGGCAGGCTGTCGGTGACGAGGTTGATCCACAAAAGCTGGACCGGCATCAGCGGGGCTTCCCGCCACAGCAGCATGGCGAGGAAGACGGTGAGGATTTCACCGAGGTTGCAGGAGAGCAGGAACTGAACGGATTTGCGGATGTTGTCGTAAATGCCGCGCCCTTCCTTGACGGCGGTGACAATGGTGGCAAAGTTGTCGTCGGTCAGGGTCATGTCGGCGGCGCCCTTGGCCACATCGGTGCCGGTGATGCCCATAGCGCAGCCGATGTCGGCCGCTTTGAGAGCGGGGGCGTCGTTGACACCGTCCCCGGTCATGGAGACGATCTCACCGGCCTGCTGCCAGGCCTTGACGATCCGGATCTTATCCGCCGGGGTAACCCGGGCGTACACCCGGTAATGCCGGATGTTCTGGAACAGCTCTTCATCGCTCATGGCGGCGAGTTCGGCGCCGGTGACGGCCTCGCCGTCGTCGTGCAGAATACCGAGTTCACGGGCGATGGCGGAGGCGGTGACGACGTGGTCGCCCGTGATCATGATGGTGCGGATACCGGCCGCATCGCATTCCCGGATGGCTTCGACGGCTTCGGGACGGGGCGGATCGATCATACCGACGAGGCCTGCGAAGGTCAGACCCTGCTCGAGTTCCTCGGGGCGGCAGTCGACCGGCACGTCGTCGATATATTTGTAGGCGACGGCCAGTACGCGGAGCGCCTGGCGGCCCATGTCCTCGTTGGCTGCGGCGGCCGCCTCGATGGGGCCGGATATGCAGCGTTCAAAGAGGACGTCGGGCGCGCCCTTGACGATGACCACGTTCTGTCCTTCAATCAGATGGATGGTGGTCATCAGCTTCCGGTCAGAATCGAAGGGGATTTCCCCGAGACGGGGATGCTGCGCGAGCAGATCAGCCTTGTCGAGGCCCTGGTGCAGGGCGCAGGCGACGATGGCAGTCTCGGTCGGGTCGCCGATATGCAACTCCCGGCCGTCCTTCACCTGTACGGTGCCGTCGGTGCAGAGCGCTGCCAACCGGACGAGAGCGAGCGCGCCTTCGGGCAGGGGGGAATCCAGATCGTCGATCAAATGCCCGCCGCAGAAGAGACGGGTCAGGGTCATGCGGTTCTGGGTGAGGGTGCCGGTCTTATCCGAACAGATAACCGACGCGCTGCCCAGGGTTTCAACCGCAGGCAGACGGCGGATGATCGCGTTTTTGGCCACCATCCGCTGCACCCCGATGGCGAGTACGATGGTAACGATGGCGGGCAGCCCTTCCGGAATGGCCGCGACGGCCAGGGACACGGCGGTCATGAACATGTCGATGACCGCGATGCGGTCGATCAGGCCGACGATAAAGATGACGGCGCAGATGCCGAGCGCCAGGAAACCGAGGGTTTTCCCGAGCTGGGCCAGGCGGTTCTGGAGCGGGGTCGCGGATTCGTCCTCGTTTTCCAGCATGGTGGCGATCTTGCCCATTTCGGTGTTCATCCCGGTTTCGACCACCAGGGCGCGGGCCCGCCCATAGGAGACCGCACAGCCGGAATACGCCATGTTGAGGCGGTCTCCGAGCGGCGCGATGTCGGCCACTTCGACCGCAGCGTTCTTCTCGACCGGGACGGATTCCCCGGTCAGGGCCGATTCGTCGCACTTGAAGCTGGCCGACGAAATCAGGCGGCAGTCGGCCGGCACCAGATCGCCCGCCTCGATGTCTACGATGTCGCCCGGCACGAGGTCGGTGGAGGAAATCGTCCGTATTTCCCCGTCACGCAGAACCTTCGCGGAGGGAGAGGACATGTTTTTGAGCGCTTCGAGTGCCGCTTCCGCCTTGCTCTCCTGAATGACGCCGAGCAGGCCGTTGACGATGACGATCAGGACGATGACGATCGGTTCGATCCAGTCGGCCTCCGCGCCCTTCGAAAAGTTGTAGATGCTCAGTCCCAGGGACACCACGGCCGCGATGATCAAGATGATGACCATGACATCCTTCATCTGGTCGAGGAACCGCTGAAAAAATGTGCGGGGCTTTTTCTCACTCAATTTGTTGGCGCCATGCTCCTGCAGGCGTATGGCCGCCTCGCCGTCCGACAGTCCGGTCTCCAGATTCGTGTTCAGTTCCCGGACCGCGTCATCCAGCTTGTCGCTGTACCAGATCACCAAGGACCCTCCTTTATTTTTCCCCATATTATTCCTTGATAGGGACTAAAAAACGCCGCAGGCGTTTTTGGGGCGGGGATTTCATCCCCGCTATTATACTGCAAAAACCAAAAAATGCAAAGAGTTTCCATCTCGCCTTTCTTGACGGATGCGGAATGGGTGGAGTATACTGGGACAAACCGACGGGGGAGTGGACAAACCGATGGAACAGCCGGGTATGCGGACGGATATAGCCATTGTGGGGGGAGGCGCGGCTGGACTGGCCGCGGCGGTCCTCTGTGCGCGGGCCGGGGTGCGGACCGCTGTTCTGGAAAAGGCACCGCGGGTGGGGAAAAAACTCCTCGCGACCGGCAACGGTACCTGCAACCTGACGAATCTCGCCGCTTCCCCCGCACGCTATCACGGGGAGGGGGCGGAGGCTTTCGTCCGTTTCGCGCTGGAGAGATGTTCCCCGCAGACGACCGTCAAATTCTTTGAGGAGATCGGCCTGCTCTGTGAGACACGGGAGAACGGACGGATCTATCCGCGGACGGCCCAGGCTTCGGCCGTGCTCGACTGCCTGCGTCTGGTCCTTTCCGCCGCCGGGGGAGAGGAGTGGACGGACTGCCCAGTGACGTCGATTCGAAAAGAGGCGCACGGTTTCCGCCTAGAAACCGGAAAAGGGCCGGTGGCCGCCCGCTTCGTTCTGGTTTGTGCAGGCGGCGCGGCGGCGCCCGCTCTCGGTGGAGGCTCCGGCGGCTATGCACTCCTTACGGCCCTCGGGCATACCCGGACGCCGCTCTTTCCCTCCATCGTACAGGTCAAAACCGATCCCGCCGCGGTGCGGGGCCTCAAGGGCATCCGTCTGGATGCGGCCGTTTCGTTCCGGCTGGACGGCCGGATCCTCAGTGAAGACACGGGAGAACTGCTCTTTACCGAGTATGGCCTGTCGGGTCCGGTGGTGATGCAGATTTCCCGGCCGGCCGGGGATTGGGAGCGGCGGAAGAACGGGCAGATGACGGCGGTGCTGGACCTGTTTCCTGGAATGGGTGCGGACGAGCTGCGCGCGCAGCTCGAGACACGACGCGCACTTCCTGGGCGGACTCTCGAAGAGTATTTTACCGGCCTTCTCCACAAGCGGGTGGGGCAGACCCTGCTGCGTCAGGCTGGGATAGGCCCCCTTTCCCGGCCGTGCGCCGATTTGTCCTTGCAGGAGACGGAGAAGCTCGCCCGTTTGGCCAAGAGCTGGACCATTCCGGTTATAGGCACCCAGGGAATGGGCGGGGCGCAGGTCACGGCCGGAGGAATCGCGCTTTCGGAAGTGGATCCGTCCACCTTGGAATCCCGGAAAGTGCCGGGGCTGTATCTGGCCGGCGAGGTGCTGGACGTGGACGGCGACTGCGGTGGATTCAATCTGCAGTGGGCCTGGGCCTCCGCCCACGCGGCTGCGGCCGCCATGCTGGAGGCTTTGCAGAAACAGGGAGGAAAACGCGGATGATACGCATAAACGGCCTGACCATGCCGCTGTCTTATACCGAGGAATCCCTGCGGCAGCGGGCGGCCGCCGAATTGAAAGTTTCCGAAAGTGACATAACCGGCCTGCGGCTGCATCGCCGGTCGGTGGACGCGCGGCACAAGGACCGCGTGGTGTTTCAGATTTCCGTAGATGTGAAGCTGGACACAGGGGAGACAGCCGCCGCGGCGCGCTCCTCTCGTGCGGCTGTAATAGAAGATAAACAGGGTATTCTGTATCCGGAACGTCCGCCGATAGAGGGGGACGCACCCCCGCCCGTTGTGGTCGGGAGCGGGCCGGCCGGGCTGTTTGCCGCTTTGGCCCTGGCTAGGGCGGGGCTTCGGCCTCTCCTGCTCGAACGGGGCCGGGACGTGGACAGCCGCCGGAAGGACGTGGAGCGCTTTCGCCTCACCGGGGTGCTGGACACGGCTTCCAATGTGCAGTTCGGGGAGGGCGGTGCCGGGACCTTTTCAGACGGCAAGCTGAATACCGGGATCAAGGATCCCCGCTGCCGCTTCGTCCTTGAAGAGCTCGCCGCCTGCGGCGCTCCGGAGGAGATCCTGTGGCAGGCGAAGCCCCACGTGGGGACGGACCGGCTGATCGAAACCGTCCGGGGGCTGCGGGAGGAGATCCGGAGGCTCGGCGGGCGGGTGCTGTTCGAGTATCGGGTTGCGGATATCGTCGTGGAAAACGGGCGGCTCGCGGGACTTCTGGCGGAGACGCCGGACGGCGCGGCTGAGATTTCCTGCCGTCGGGCGGTGTTCGCCATTGGACACAGCGCCCGCGATACGGTGGAGATGCTGCACCGCAGGGGAGTGCGGATGGAGCGGAAGCCCTTCGCCGTCGGGGTGCGGATCGAGCATCCCCGGGAGATGGTGGACCGCAGCCAGTACGGGCGCTTCGCGGGCCATCCGGCCCTGGGCGCCGCGGATTACAAGCTTTCCTGCCGTCCGGGCGGCGGGAGGGGTGTTTATACGTTCTGCATGTGTCCTGGCGGAGAGGTGATCGCCGCGGCTTCGGAGGAAGGGGGCGTGGCGGTCAACGGCATGAGCGTGTTCGCCAGAGACGCCCGCAACTCCAACAGCGCCCTGCTCGTGGGCGTGGACCCCGCGGACGTTCCGGGGGAAGGGCCGCTCGCGGGCATCGCACTCCAGAGATGGATGGAACAAGCCGCTTACCGGCTGGGGGGCGGGGGATACCGTGCGCCTGTTCAGCTCGTCGGGGACTTTCGGCAGGGGGTTGCCTCCAGAATCCTCGGAGAGGTGGAGCCGTCCTACCGGCCCGGCGTCACCCCGGGAAATCTTTCGGACTGTCTGCCGGACTTCGTTTCCGCCTCCATCCGGGCGGCGCTGCCTATATTCGGGCGTCAGCTCCGGGGCTTTGACCGCCCCGACGCCGTGCTGACCGGGGTGGAATCCCGCAGCTCGTCTCCCGTCCGTCTGATGCGCAACGAACGGGGAGAATCCTCTGTCGCGGGATTGTACCCCTGCGGGGAGGGTGCGGGATACGCGGGCGGGATTCTGTCCGCGGCCGTGGACGGCCTGCGCTGTGCAGATTGGGTTGCAGAAGCTGCAGAACGGTAAAATTCAAAAAACCTTCATAAATTGTTTGTGAGATCGTGCCCTTTTCCATAGTATACTGCGTATACGGCATTTCATACGTCAAAGAAGGGGGTGCGGGTATGCCGCCAATTGATTATGGTCTGGTGCTCGCGGGCGGCGGGGCCAAAGGGATCTACCAGATTGGCGCCTGGCGGGCCATCCGGGAGCTGGATATTCCGATAACCTGTGTCGTCGGCACCTCCGTGGGGGCCATGAATGGCGCCATGATCGCCTGCGGACAGTACGAGGGGGCTGTCGCGCTCTGGGAGAATATGAGCATCGAAAAAGGCTTTGCCCTGCCCGAGCCTCTGCGGGTGCCCGATCGGCTGTTCAGCCTCAAAAATGCGGATATTCTGCTCAAGGAGCTGTGGCGGAACGGCGGTCTCGATATCTCCCCGATCCGGAGGGAGCTCGAAACCCTTGTGGATGAGCAGACCCTGCGGGATTCTCCGGTTGAATTCGGTCTGGTAACGTTCGAACTCAGCCGCCGCCAGCCCCGCCACCTCTTCCGGGACCAGATCCCGAAAGGCAAGCTGATGGACTACATTATGGCCAGTTCCGCCTATCCAGGACTCAAACAGCCCGAAATTTATGGGCATAAGTTTCTCGACGGCGGCGTGGTCGACAATGTACCCGTCAAAATGATGATGCGCCGCCATCCCGACAATATCATCGTGGTGAACATCGGGGATGTGGGACTGCCCAAGGATATCGACCCCAAACGGAACATCGTTTACGTCAAGCCCCTGGACTCTCTGGGCACAGCGTTTGAATTCCAGCCCGAAACCGCCAGGACCAAAATGGACATGGGCTGGTATGACACCATGAAAGCCTTCGGCAAGTTTTCGGGGGAGTGGATGTATTTCCCGAACGAAGAATATCAGCGGCTGCGGGACGAGTTGGGGGAAAACGTGGTGAAGGGTCTCGAACACGCGGCCAGGCTGTACGGCATAGACAAGCTGCGGGTGTGCACCGCCGAGGATTTCGTGCGGGAACTCATGGAATGCGACCGGGTATCGGGGGACAAATTCGCGGCGTTCCGTTCCCATCTCGATCTGCCCTCCCTGCTGAAAACCTTTTATAAAGGGGAATTAAAGGAGGTCGACATGACGAGCGACGTTCTCCTGCAGCTGACGCAGAATCTGCTCGATGACCAGAAGGAACGCCCGAAGCTTCTGGCGATTGCCCGCCGGACGATTCCCGATGTTCTCCGGGCGGCCGAGGCCATGCGGCATCTGCGCGGGTATGTTGCGGGGGAATGGTGACGATGACATACGTCTAAGATCGGTTTCCAAATATCGGCGGTTTTCTCCTTGCATCGCGTTCCCGGCTATGATAGACTGTAGAAAATACGGGCGGGGAGGGTGATCGGACATGAAAAAGGCAAGGGACTGGTGGGGGCTTTTATGGCCGGTTCTCCCCATGCTGGCGGGTCTCGCCGCCCTCATGTTTCTGCGGGAGGTGCTGCCCTCGAACGGTATGCGCCTGCTGCTGATCGTTCTGCTTCTGCTGGCCACGGCCGCGCTGCTGCTGTGGACGTTTCGTTCCCCCAATCGATCGGTCGGGTACCTGCTGCAGCTGATGGCGGAGGAACCGGCCAAAAAGGCGAAGGGCCTGCAAAAGCTGCTTTCTCCCGGGATGGATCCCCTTGCCCGCGAACGGCTGATGAACGTCGATTTCAGTAAAATGCGGGGGATGAAACGTCTTGCAAACGACGCCGAGGGACGGGCGATTCTCCAGCTTTGGATCGGGGACGGCGTTTTTTTCATCCGGCTCGCTCACGAGAAGGGCAGTCGATTCTATTGGTCGGTCGATTCCTTTTGGAAAAACGATGACGGCCCGGCCGTTTCCGACGCCCGGGATCCGGCCTCGCCCTATAAGCACAGCCGAAATGTGAATATCGCGGTCGGCACCCTTTCAGGTGTCGCGGCCTTTTTCGTGTTTTTAACCGTGTTCACCACAGGGGACCGGATCGATCGCCTGATGAAGGACATCACCGGTGCGTCGGTGACCGCCCTGCGCGGCAACACCGAAATGGCCGTCCGGGCGAAGCTGCCTGCCGAATTGGAGCCGTTTCAGGACGCAGTGCGGGACATGACGGAGGAAGTCCAGGGGTATAAAATCGATTTTGAGGAGTCCCTGTCCGCTATCCGGTACCAGGATGTGCTCCAGTCCCAGATGCTGGGGCAGGATCGGGATTTCGGCCTCGAAAACGTCATGATGACCCTTAGAAGAGGCGAAAAGTTAGCGGAGGACTATTTCGCCCGCATCGCCTCCGTCTGCAATCGGCCCCATATGGAGGCGATTCTGGACCGTCACGGCGTCGATGAGACGATCCGGCAGCGGTATTTTGACGGGAACCTCTTTTATTTTGAAATCGGCGACACCGCCCGGTTTCTCAAAGTGTACCAGTCCACCACCTCTCTGGGCGAAATTCTGCAGGATCATCTGGAGGCCTGGAGCATCGACGGCAAAAACCAGCTCATTTTCGAGGATGAAGCGGTCATGGATCAATACAACGCCCTTTATTTTGAGATGCAGCAGCTGCTGCAGGATATGGGCGGATCCGCTTTGGCGTAGCCGGTCTGCCTGCACGGAGACGGGGACCGGCCGGTTCCGATAACGCCGGAGCCGCCCATGAAACAATTTATGAAACCGTCCACGGACCGGGAAGGTCCGCGGACGGTTTTTGACGATGGGGGAACAAGCCGGAGGAAATCGGAGAAAAACAAAGGATTTTCGAGCAATTTGACCAATATACGGGCCTGAAAAGGAATAAAGTCCGGTTTTTTCAAGAAAATACGAAAATATATTGACTTTTTCTCATAAACTCACTATATTGTTAGATGTTGTCTGTAAAGGAGGATGTTTTCTTTCGGCAGCGTGCCTTTCCGCCTGTTTCGGGCGGATGCATCTTGGGCAAATCAAAGCGGTATCAGGCTTCGCCGCAGTCGCCTCCCGTAGGAGGACGATTGTGAAAAACCCTTTGCGGAGGGCGCGGCTCAAAGTATCGCGGTTTCACGTCCGACCGGCCCCTTCGGGGGGTCCACGGGAAACTTTCGTACGGCCAAATACCTGGCCGTATACACCGCAAAGGGGGATGCAAGATGGACTCTATTATTGAACTGAGAGACATTACCGTGTCATTCGACGGGGAAACGGTGCTCGATCATCTCGATCTGAACATCGGAAACGGAGAATTCGTGACCTTGCTCGGGCCGTCCGGCTGCGGCAAGACCACGACGCTGAGAATCATCGGCGGCTTCGTGGAACCCGATCACGGCGATGTCTTTTTTGACGGCCGCCGAATCAACGATCTGCCCGCGTACAAACGCCGGGTGAATACGATCTTTCAGCGGTACGCCCTGTTTCCGCACCTGAACGTGTACGAAAACGTCGCGTTCGGCATGCGGGTGCAGCGCAAGAAGAATCCGGAAATCCGGGAGACGGTGGAGCGGATGCTCCGCCTCGTCAACCTGTCCGGATTCGAGAAGCGGCGGGTGGATACCCTCTCGGGCGGCCAGCAGCAGCGGGTCGCGATCGCCCGCGCCCTGGCGAACAATCCCAGCGTCCTGCTGCTCGACGAGCCGCTGGCGGCCCTGGATCTCAAGCTCCGCAAGGATATGCAGGTGGAGCTGAAAAATATACAAAAGAGCCTCGGCATCACCTTCGTCTATGTCACCCATGACCAGGAAGAGGCCCTCTCGATGTCGGATACCGTCGTGGTCATGGACAACGGCGTGATCCAGCAGATCGGCACCCCGCAGGACATCTACAACGAGCCGGAGAACGCCTTTGTGGCCGATTTCATCGGGGAGAGCAACATCCTCGACGGGATCATGCACGAGGACTGCCTCGTCGAGTTTTTCGGCCGGAAATTCCGCTGCGTGGACAAGGGCTTCGAACCGATGGAACCGGTGGATGTCGTCATCCGTCCGGAGGATATCGACATCGTTCCGCCTGACCGGGGCCATCTGACCGGCACGGTGACGAGCGTGACCTTCAAAGGCGTCCATTTTGAAACCATCGTCGATTTCAAGGGCTTCAAATGGATGATCCAGACCACCGATTATTATCCCGTCGATTCGGTCATCGGGATATCCCTGAACCCCGAGGATATCCATATCATGAAGAAATCGGCGTATTCCGGGATGTTCGGCGACTACAGCTCCTATTCCGAGGAGTTCGAGGAAATGGCCAACCCCGAAATCGACCTGACCGAAGAGAGCGGAGGGGAGACGGAATGAAGAGGTCCCGTTCCGCCGCCGCACCCTTCGGCATTTGGATGTTCCTGTTCACGGTGGTTCCGCTGGGCATTGTGCTGTGGTTCGCTTTTACCGATAAAGACGGGCACTTCACGTTCCGGAACCTGTCCGCCATCGTGGATTACGCGGGAACCTTCGGGCTGTCGATCGGGTTGGGCGCCATTTCGACCGTGCTCTGCCTCGTGCTCGCCTATCCGCTCGCGTACAGCATCTCCCGCGCGGGGGAGAGGGTGCAGCAGACCATGGTGCTGATCATCATGCTGCCCATGTGGATGAATTTTCTGCTGCGCACCTACGCCTGGATGTCCCTGCTCGAGGACAACGGTTTTATCAATCAGTTTTTCCGTCTGATCGGCCTGCTCGGACCGGAGGATTCCTTCCACATGATCAATACGAACGGCGCCGTGGTGCTGGGCATGGTGTATAATTTCCTGCCCTTCATGGTGCTGCCGCTCTATTCCGTCATGACCAAGATCGACGGGCGGATCATCGAAGCGGCGCAGGATCTCGGGTCCAATGGTTTTCAGGTGCTGTTCCGCGTGATATTTCCCCTGTCGGTCCCGGGCATCCTCAGCGGCATCACCATGGTGTTCGTTCCGGCCGTCAGCACCTTCGTCATCACCAAGCTGCTCGGCGGCAGCAAGGTCCTGCTCATCGGCGACGCCATCGAGACCATGTTCATCGGTCAGGGCGCCAACTATAACGTCGGCGCGGCGCTTTCCCTGGTGCTGATGGTGCTGATCCTCTTATGTATGGCCATGACCAGCTTGGCCGACAAGGATGACGAGGAAGGGGGGCTTGTGCTGTGAAGACTCTCTCCCGTATCTATAACGCTTTAATATTCCTTTTCCTGTACGCCCCGATCGTGGTCCTGATCATCTTTTCTTTCAATTCCTCCCGCAGCCGGACGACCTGGGCGGGCTTTTCCACCCGTTGGTATGAAACCCTTTTCCAGGATACCCAGCTGCTGTCCGCCCTCTGGCTGACGCTGTGGGTGGCGCTGGTCTCCGCGCTCGCCGCCACCTTGATCGGCACGGCGGCGGCGGTGGGGATCAACGGGATGAACAGCAAGCTCCGCCGCGTGTTCCTGGCGGTCAACAATATCCCGATGGTCAATCCGGAAATCGTGACGGGTATTTCCCTGATGCTGCTGTTCGTATTCCTGTCCCGCGTGACCGGCGGACTGGTCAGCACGGGCGTCACCGCCCTGCTGCTGTCGCATATCACCTTCTGCATTCCCTATGTGGTGCTGCAGGTGATGCCCAAGCTGCGGCAGACCGACCGGCATCTCTATGAGGCGGCTCTCGATCTCGGCTGTCATCCGCTTCCCGCGTTCCTGCGGGTGGTGATGCCCCAGATCATGCCGGGCGTGGTGACGGGGGCCTTGATGGCCTTCACCATGTCGCTCGACGATTTCGTCATCAGCCTGTTCACCTCCGGATCGACGGCGCAGAACCTGTCCGTGACCATCTACGCGATGGTCAAGCGCCGGGTGACACCGGAAATCAATGCGCTGTCCACCCTGATGTTCGGCGCGATTCTGCTGCTGCTCATCCTCGTCAACGTGGCGCAGATACGGGGACAGCCCAAAACCCGCAGGGCGGGTTGATAAACTGGATTCCGGCCGGCCACCCGGCTTTGAATCACTATATTATGGTAAGGGAGATAGGTAGTTGAAAAAAATCGCGTGTTTGGTTCTGGCGGCCTCTCTGGGCCTCTTCGCCGCGGGATGCGGCGGCAATCCCGCCGGAGGTGAAGGGGAATCGGCGGCTCCGTCGACGGGGGTGACCCTCAACGTTTATAACTGGGGCGAATACATCGACGACGAAGATTTCAAGGTCAACGACCGCTTCACCTTTGAAACCGGCATCAAGGTCAATTACAAGAATTTCACCGATAACGAGAGCATGTACGCGGTTATCAGTTCGGGCGCCGCGGACTACGACGTCGTGTTCCCCTCCGACTATATGGTGGGGAAGATGATCAAGGAAGGCATGCTCGAGAAGATAAATTTGGAAAACGTCCCGAATTTTCAGTATATCGATGCGAACCTGAAAAATCCGGACTACGATCCGACCAACGAATACTCGGTTCCCTACACCTGGGGGACGGTCGGCATTTTCTACAATACCAAAAGGGTAGACGCCGCCGATCTGGCGCTTGGCTGGGATCTGCTCTGGTGCGACAAGTATAAGGGTAAGATCTTCATGTTCGACAACCAGCGTGACGCCTTCGGCATTGCGCTGACAAAGCTCGGCTATTCCATGAACACGACGAATGCGGACGAATGGGAGGCGGCTTATCAGGAGCTGCTGCGTCAGAAGCCGCTCCTCAACCAGTATGTCATGGACCAGGTCTATGATAAAATGATCAACGAAGAGGGCTGGATCGCCCCCTATTATGCCGGAGACGGCAAGATCATGATGGATCCGGAGGAAGGCAACACCGATATCGACTTCTTTGTGCCGGAGGGGGGAACCAACCTTTTCGTGGATGCTATGTGCATTCTCAAGGGCAGCGGACACAAGACCGAAGCCGAAGCCTATATCAATTTCCTCTGCCGCACCGACGTCGCCAAAGCGAACGCGGAGTATATCGGCTATTCCACGCCCCAGACCGAAGCGCGCAAGCAGCTGGATCCGGAAGTGGGGGAGAATCCGAACTTCTATCCGCCCGAGAGCGTGCTCGAAAAGACCGAGGTCTTCTTGACTCTGCCGGACGATACCAACGCGCTCATGGATTCCCTGTGGCTCAAATTGAAAAAGTGAGGGAGAGGGCATTATGCCGGATCTGCATACTCTGAAAAACGATCAGCTCACCGTGACGGCGTCTTCGTTCGGCGCCGAGCTCCAGTCGGTCACCGGAAGTGACGGCGTCGAATACCTCTGGAACGGCGATGCCGCTTATTGGAGTGGCCGTTCGCCCCATCTGTTCCCCTTTGTAGGATCCCTGCGGGGCGGCCGCGCCGTTTGTTCGCAGGGGGAGGTCGTGCTGCCTCAGCACGGTCTGGCGCGGAAAACGCCGTACGAGGTGGAATCAGCGGACGATCGGTCCGTTACCTACCGTCTGTCCTCGACCGAGGAAAGCCGGAAAGGCTATCCTTATGATTTTGTCTTCCGCGTCCGGCATACGTTGGACGGCCGGGCTCTCACCACGACCTATATCGTGGAAAATACCGGGACGGCCCCGATGCCCTTCACGGTCGGCGGGCACCCGGCCTTCCGGGTTCCGCTCCGGCCGGGCGAGAACTTCGACGATTACCGCATCGAGTTCGAGCAGCCGGAAACCATCGATTGTCCGCAGGTGGAGCTCCCGACTGCGCTGATCGTCAATACGAAGCGCAACCGCCTGATGACGGATTCCCGTGTCCTGCCCCTCAACCATGTGCTGTTCCGGGGGGAGGCGCTCGTTATGGACGATCTGCGTTCGAGAAGCGTCCGGCTGATTTCGGGCAAATCCGGCCGGGGTGTGCAGATGGATTTCCCCGGTATGGATTTCTTCGCCCTGTGGACCCCGGTGGCCAAAGACGCGCCCTTCCTGTGCCTGGAACCCTGGACCGGTACCGGCACCCAGGTGACCGAGGACGATGTGTTTGAACACAAACAGGGCATGCGCATCCTCCCGCCCGGCGAGATGCATACCGTGCACTACACCATGACCATGATCTGACGGGATTTATACGCTGAACCCCGCCTGATCCGCAAAGGAGACCCGCCCATGACGAACCCCGCAGCCGTCGCCTTTGATCTGGACGGCACCCTGGTCGATACGCTCGAGGATTTGGCCCACGCGACGGAAGAGACACTCCGTCTCTCCGGGTACGGCCGTCCGGACGGACAGCCGCGGCATCCGCTCGAGGCGTACCGCCGTTTTGTCGGCAACGGCGCCCGCCGTTTGATCGAACGGGCGGCCGGAGAGACGGTCGGCGCGGCGCAGGTCGATGCGCTGCTCGAAACCTTCGTGCGGGTCTATGACCGGGACTGCCTGCTGTATACCAAGCCCTATCCGGGGATCCCGGAGCTGATCGAAGCCTTGGAGCGCTCGGGGGTTCGGATGGTCGTCGTGACCAACAAGCCGGAGGAACAGGCCGTCAAGATTCTGCGGCACTTTTTCCCGGAGAATCCCTTTGCCTGCATTTGCGGCGGACGGGCGGGGCGGCGGCACAAGCCCGATCCGGCCGCTCTGCTCGAAACCCTGGCCGCCGCAGGCGCCGATCCCGAACGGACGCTTTATGTGGGAGATTCCGACGTGGATGTGTTGACCGCCCACAATGCAGGGCTGCCCTGTGCGGGCGCGGTATGGGGATTCCGCGGAGAGGCGGAGCTGACGGCGGCGGGGGCAGATGTCCTGCTTTTCCGGCCTTCCGACCTCTTGGCCGCTCTGAAACAACGGAATTTATAAAGGAGGCTCGTCCTCCTGTCACCGATCGCCTCCTGTGTGCATAGCTTGTACTAACAGGAGGTGATTGAGTATGTGTTGTGGAGTGCTTGGTGTGGTGGCGCTGGCGGCTGCCGGCCGCCGTTCGATGGACTGCGGCTGCGGGTGCGGCTGCCGCCGCGAACGCTTTGAACCCCGGACCAATGTGATCCGGATGACGGAGCCGTCTTGCGGCTGCGGCTGTGGCTGTGGTTGCTGCTGCAACTGCTGCGGTTGTGGCTGCGGATGCGGATGTGAGAATACGAGCGAGCAGTCGGCCGCCGCTTCCGTGAGCTGTGAAGCCGTGGAGGCGTTTAAGCAGGCGTATGCTGGCCGTTCCTGCGGTTCCGATCGCGATAACCACCGTTCCTGCGGCTGCCGCTGAATGCAGACGTTCTATTCCAGGCCGGGACTGTCTTAAACAGTCCCGGCCTTCTTTTTTAATTTTCTTTTTTCTGCAAAATTGGCGGGATCCCGCGCATACTAAGGTTGAAATCCCAAAAAGGAGGTCAACCTATGTTCAAGCATGAAAAACAGTATCTTCATCCCGTGCGCGTGGATCGGCCGAATCCGAATTACGCGGCGCTGCTGCAGGAACAGCTGGGCGGCCCGCAGGGCGAGCTGAAATCCGCTCTGCAGTACCTGTCCCAGAGCATGCGGATCAAAGACAAGGAAATCAAGGACCTGTTTCTGGATGTGGCGGCCGAGGAGCTTTGCCATCTGGAAATGATCAGCGCCACGGTCAACATGCTCAACGGCGATGAACTCGACGCGATGAATGCCACGGTGGGGAACGTGGAAGCGCATGTTCTGACCGGACTGACGCCCATGCTCGCCAACGCCAGCGGCTATCTCTGGACCGCCGCCTATGTCAATGAGACCGGCGATGCCGCGGCGGATATCCTGTCCGATATTGCAGCCGAGCAGAGGGCTAAGGTGGTTTACCAGTACCTGTACCGCCAGATTGACGACAAGGGCGTGCGGGAGACTATCGATTTTCTTCTCAATCGGGAAGAGGCCCACAACACCATGTTCCGGGAAGCCTTCAACCGTATCCAGGATTCGGGGTCCCAGCAGAATTGGGGTACCACCCCCAATGCCCGGATTTACTTCGACCTCTCCAGCCCCGGCGGCCAGAGCTTCGATCCGGCGAAAGCACAGCCGGTCTCCTTTAATATTTAGCGGTTTTCCGCTTTGGATCGTCGGATTTTCTCCTTGACAAACCGATTTACGGCGCTTATAATAGGGAATAACAACTTGATAAACCTAGCAAAGACGTTGAAGGGAATAAGACACGGGGTCTGTTGCCTCAGAGAGCCGGCGGGTGGTGCGAGCCGGTGGCGGAATCCGTGTGTATAGCTCATCCTGGAGTCGTTCGTCCGATCCGCAAGGGGTAGGGCGGGCCGCCTGGCGGCGTTATCGGCCAGCGCTTTCCGCGGTATCTGCGGCGGAGCGGTCAAGGGGTGCTGCGGCACCTGAAACTGGGTGGTACCACGTGCGATTCTTCGCCCGTCCCTTTTTTGGGGGACGGGCGTTTTTATTTGAAAAGGAGGTCTGGTCCATGAAACCGAAATTTGAAAAATATATCCCCTTTACACCTGTCCGGCTTCCCGACCGGCAGTGGCCCGACCGGGTGATTGAAAAAGCGCCGATCTGGTGCAGCGTCGATCTGCGGGACGGCAACCAGGCACTGGTGGATCCGATGAATATGGAGGAAAAGCTTGAGTTCTTCAAGGCCCTCTGCGATATGGGCTTCAAAGAAATCGAGGTCGGCTTTCCGTCGGCCTCGGAGACGGAATTCGCGATCTGCCGCGAGCTGATCGAGGGCGGCCATATTCCGGACGATGTGACCATCCAGGTTCTCGTCCAGGCCCGGGAGCACCTGATCCGCCGCACTTTCGAGGCGATCCGGGGAGCCAAAAACGTCATCGTCCACTTCTATAACTCCACGTCAACCCTGCAGCGCAAGGTCGTGTTCCACAAGGACATGGCGGGTATCATCGATATCGCGGTCGCGGGTGCGAAGCTGGTCCGGGAACTGACCGAGAGCTTTGAAGGGGATACCCATATCCGGTACGAGTATTCCCCCGAGAGCTTCTCGGGAACGGAAATGGACAATGCAGTGGCCATCTGCGCCGCCGTTATGGACGCGCTCGGCTCCACAAAAGAGAACCCCGTCATCCTCAATCTGCCCAATACGGTCGAGATGTGCACGCCGAACACCCACGCCGATCAGATCGAGTATTTCATTCGTCATCTGCCGAACCGCGAGGCCGCGATCATCAGCATCCATCCCCACAATGACCGGGGCAGCGGCGTGGGCGCGGCGGAACTGGCTTTGCTGGCGGGGGCCGAACGGGTGGAAGGCACTCTGTTCGGGAATGGGGAGCGCACGGGCAACCTCGATCTTGTGACGATGGGGCTGAACATGTACACCCAGGGTGTCGATCCCGAACTGGATTTCAGCCGCCTGCCCGCGCTCAAAGAGATGTACGAGCGCTGCACCAAGATGCGGGTGCCGGAGCGGCAGCCCTACGTGGGGGAACTGGTCTTTACGGCGTTTTCGGGATCTCATCAGGATGCGATCAACAAGGGCATGCAGTATATGCGGGAGTCGGGCTCCGAGTATTGGGAGGTGCCGTATCTGCCCATCGATCCGGCCGATGTCGGACGTCAGTATGAGCCGATCATCCGGATCAATTCCCAATCGGGCAAAGGCGGTGCTGCGTTCGTCATGCAGAGTGCCTTCGGCTACAATCTGCCGAAGGCCATGCATCCCGAGTTTGGGGCGCTCGTCAAGGCGGAATGCGACCGGGTCGGCCGGGAATTGTCCGCCGACGAGCTGTTTGGCGTATTCCGCCGCCATTATCTCGAGGTGCCGCAGAAATACGCGCTGACGGGCCACACTCTCTTTGAGGAATCGGGCAGCGAGAACGGCGTGCATTTCAAGGGTACCCTGCGCGTGGACGGCGAGTGCCGCGAGCTTGAAGCGACCGGCAACGGACCTCTCGACGCCTTTTTCAACGCCCTGCGGAAGGTGGGCGTGGACGGCTACACCTTCCAGTCCTATCACGAGCACGCGATATCCTCCGGTTCCGATTCCAAGGCGATTGCCTATATCGAACTCAAGACTCCGGACGGCCGTTCGATCTTCGGCGTCGGGATCGAGAGCAACATCAACCGGGCCTCCATTCAGGGGGTGCTCTGTGCCATGAACAGGGCGTCGGCTGCCGCCAAGGCGTAGGTCATCCCAGCCTCCCATATAGTTTATCCCTTGTTTCGGGAAGGGGGCATCGGCTCGTCCGTTCCGGTTTCATCGTTTTCTGTAAGCCGCGTATCCGAAGTAACATAAAGGAGAATGGAATATGAACACGTACCATATCACCCTTCTGCGTGGGGACGGCATCGGCCCCGAAATCGTGCGGGAAGCCGTCAAGGTCCTGGACGCCGCTGCGGCTCGTTATGGATTTGCCCTGACCTATACCGACGCCCTCCTCGGAGGCTGTGCCATCGATGCGGCGGGAACACCGCTGCCCGAAGAGACGGTGAAGCTCTGCAAGGCGAGCGACGCCGTGCTGCTCGGCGCCGTCGGCGGCTATAAATGGGATACTCTGCCGGGCGGAAAGCGGCCCGAGGCGGGGCTGCTCGGCATTCGTTCGGCGCTTGGCCTGTTTGCCAATCTGCGCCCGGCCAAGATTTACGGCCCCCTGAAGGACGCCTGTCCGCTGCGGCCCTCCATCGTCGGGGACGATATGGATCTCCTCGTCGTCCGGGAATTGACCGGCGGCATCTATTTTGGAGAGCGCGGCCGGGAGACCGTGGACGGCGTACCGGCCGCCTATGATACCGAGCGGTATTCCGTTCCGGAAGTGGAGCGGATTGCCCGGGTCGCATTTGATACCGCCCGGAAGCGCCGCGGCCGGGTCCACAGCATCGACAAGGCGAATGTTCTGGAGTCTTCCCGCCTGTGGCGGGAGACGGTCATCCGGATCGCACAGGATTATCCGGATGTGGAACTCTGCCATATGTATGTAGACAACGCGGCCATGCAGCTGGTTCGGGACCCCAAGCAGTTCGACGTCATCGTGACTTCCAATATGTTCGGGGATATTCTCTCGGACGAGGCCTCCCAGATCGCGGGATCCATCGGCATGCTCCCCTCGGCTTCCCTCGGGGAAGGGACGCGGGGCCTGTTCGAGCCCATCCACGGCTCGGCTCCCGACATCGCGGGGCAGGACGTGGCCAATCCCCTTGCGACCATACTTTCCGCAGCCATGCTGCTGCGCTATTCGCTCGGCGAGACGGACGCGGCGGATGCCATTGAGAAAGCGGTGGAGCAGGTGCTGAACGATGGCCTGCGCACCCCGGATATCGTGTCCGAAGGCTGCCGGAAGGTCGGTACTGCCGCCATGGGCGACGCGGTGGTGCAGGCGCTGGCATAAGACGTGAAAATCCCCCTCTGCGTACATGTATGCAGAGGGGGATTCGTTTATCCGGCCTGGGAGGCCATGGCCTGCAAAAACATGCCCAGGGCGATACCGGTCCCGCCGCTGAAGACGGCGAACAGGATGCGGCGGATCCGTCGGCTGCGTCTGGACAGGCGCAGCCCGGCGTAGCTATCCGATGTGCGCAGCAGTTTCTGAGCCTCTTCATGCAGCCGCCCATCCTGCTGGTCCATGCATTCGGGACGCACGACCAGCAGCGCCCGCTCAAAATAAGGATTGCCGGTGTCCGTGACTTCAATCATCTGCCGATTGACGCCTTTGATCATCGTGACGCGCCTCCTTTTTCCGTTCACAGTATGGACGGAAATCGCGTTTTTTATTCTGAAAAGCGGCAGGCGGAAAGGCGGATAAACTCTTTGTAAAAATTCGGTTAAGGGAAAAACGGTGGAAAACTCGGTGGAAAGTGTGAATAATCGGGGCTTTTTGGGGGTTTTTTCATTGTGGAAAGGTCGGACAGGCAAAATTTTCCACAAATATTCGCCATTTTTCGCATACAGATTGTTGAATGACCTTTACCAGGCCGGCCTCTGACGAATTCCAAATTCGAGTGTTCTAGGGCCGGCCTCCGCTCATTTCAGCATTGCTGAAATGGCCCGGGGCGGATAGAGACCAGCCGGCCTCTGACGAATTCCAAATTCGAGTGTTCTAGGGCCGGCCTCCGCTCATTTCAGCATTGCTGAAATGGCCCGGGGCGGATAGAGACCAGCCGGCCTCTGACGAATTCCAAATTCGAGTGTTCTAGGGCCGGCCTCCGCTCATTTCGCTTCGCTGAAATGGCCCGGGGCATACAAAGACCGGCCGGCCCCCAAGCGTGTCCAAAACCGGGGTGTTCTAGGGCTGACCGGATGGGGGATAGGGCGGTGATAAGTTCAATTATAGTATTCAACGGAATGAACGTATGGAAAACCCCATCCTGGATGTACCCAGGATGGGGTTTGTTACGGCTGCCGGGTGGTTAAGAACCAGACGGCTCGCTCCACGGCATCCCGGGAATTGCCCCAGTCCGCATTTTCGCCGCTGTTGCGGTAATCGAACATCTTGCAGAAGTGGGAGACATCCCCTCGCAGCTCGGTCAGGGTTTTGCGGCTGAGCGCAGCGGCGGCTTTGACGAAGTCCGGCGAGTTCTTTTTATTCATGCTCTTTTGGGCCGTTTCGGCCAACGCGGAAAAATGGGGCAGGCAGAGTGCGGTCTGCTCCTCAAAGAGGGCACGGAAGTCCCTTTCCGTTTCCCACAGCCGGCAGACAGTGGCCAGCATCCGTTCCATCGCCCAATCGAGCTGACCGCAGACGAAGCAGGTACCCGTGGCTTGTCCCGCGGACTTTGCCTGGTTTTTCGCGCTTTTCCCGAAGAGGGGAGCACCGGTGTAAATCCGCTTTTCCATTTCGTCCAGATGGCTTTCCAGAATCAACGCTACCCCCAGGCGGTTCCGTTTTTTCAGCATCATCCGGTAATGGTCGATGCAGAACCCCTGCTTGTTGGTCTCGATGCGGACATCGGGCTCCATCATGGCCGCGCCGGTAATATACTCCACCACACGATCTTCCAGGGTGTTGCGCAGGCGGCAGATCGGGCAGCCGTCCCGCGGTTCAAACACCTCGCTGACCGGGATGCTGGTAATGTCGTCACGCATAGGATCACGCTCCTTTTTGACTGTTCAGGATTTGGTTCTTGTCCCAGTATACCACAGCGTGCTATACTGGGACAAGATGCAAAGGGGGAGATCCTGTGCGGACGGAACAAACGAATACCGGTGTGCGCATTTTGGATGCGCCGCCGCTGGACCTTGCTCAGACGCTCGACTGCGGGCAGTGCTTTCGTTTTGAATCGGACGGAACGGGCGGTTACCGCGGTATCGCGGGACGTCACGCCGCCCTCATTCGGCGGGAGGGGGATGACCTGTTCATCGAAGGGACGGCGGACCGTCCGGTCACAGCCGAGCTGTTCGAGGGCTTCTGGCGCCGCTATCTGGATCTGGACCGGGATTACGAAGCGATCTATCGCTCTCTGGTGCGGCGTATGGGAGGCAAAATGGGCCGCTGTGTCCGTTTCTCGCCGGGGATGCGGGTCCTGCGGCAGGAACCGTTTGAAGCGCTGATTTCCTTTATTCTGTCGCAGAACAACAACGTTCCCCGCATCAAGGGGATCATCGGGCGGCTCTGCCGCTTCGGCGAGCATCTGGGCGGGGAGGACTATGCCTTTCCGACGCCGGAACGCATCGCGTCTCTCACGCAGGAGGAGATGGCATCGCTGCGCTGCGGATGGCGGGACGCGTATATCCGCGACGCGGCCCGCAGGGTGGCGGACGGGACCCTGGATCTCGCCCGCGTTGCGGCCCTGCCGCTTGAGGATGCGCGCAGGGAGCTGCAGACCGTCCAGGGCATCGGTCCCAAGGTGGCGGACTGTGTGCTGCTCTACGGCCTTGGAAGACTGGAGGCGTTTCCTCTCGATGTCTGGATGAAACGGGCGATGGTCTCCCTGTTTCCGGACAAAACCCCCGCCGATTTCGGGCGGTACGCGGGTATTGCCCAGCAGGTGATTTTCCATTACTGCCGCTGTCATCCGCAGGAAGTGCGCGGATAGACGGGCGTTTTTCACAAGAATTTAACAAAACGGATGGTCAAGTTGTGAGGTAATCCATCTTTTTCTTTATGAGTATTTAGGGTATAATACCATTAGTAACAAACAGGAGGATGAGAAAAATGCCCCTTGTCAACACAAAGGAAATGTTCAAAAAGGCCTATGAAGGCGGCTACGCGATCGGTGCCTTCAATGTCAACAATATGGAAATCGTGCAGGGAATCGTGGAAGCCTGCAAAGAGCTGAATTCCCCGGTGATTCTGCAAGCCTCTGGCGGCGCCCGGAAATATGCGCATTCCGCGTACCTGACTCATATGGTGCAGGCGGCGGTGGAGGAGACGGGGCTGCCGATCGCGCTCCATCTGGACCATGGTGCCAGCTTTGAGCTGTGCAAGGACTGCATCGACAGCGGTTTTACCTCGGTGATGATCGACGGGTCTCACCTCGATTACGAAGAGAACGTCGCCGTGACCAAAAAGGTCGTCGAGTACGCGCATGAGCGGAATGTCACCGTCGAAGGCGAGCTCGGCCAGCTGGCCGGCATCGAAGACGATGTGAAGGTCGAATCCGACAAGGCGAACTACACCGATCCGGAGCAGGTTCAGGATTTCGTGTCCCGCACCGGTGTGGATTCCCTTGCGATCGCCATCGGCACCAGCCACGGCGCCTTCAAGTTCAAGCCCGGCCAGAAACCCCAGCTCCGGTTCGATATCCTGAAGGATGTCATGGATCGCCTGCCTGGCTTCCCGATCGTGCTGCACGGTGCGTCGTCCGTCATGCCGGAATATGTCGCCATGGTCAACCAGTTCGGCGGCGAAATGGCCGACGCCATCGGCATTCCGGAGGATATGCTGCGCGAAGCGGCGTCCATGGCTGTCTGCAAGATCAACGTCGACTCCGACCTGCGTCTGGCGATGACCGCTGGTATCCGGAAGCATCTGGCGGAAAATCCCTCCCATTTCGATCCCCGTCAATATCTGGGCGACGGCCGTCAGTTCATTCACGATGTCGTCAAGCACAAGATCGAGACCGTTCTCGGCAGCGCCGGGAAAGCCTGATTGCATTTACGATATAAAAAAGCCGCCGGGAGCTGCTGTTCCCGGCGGCTTTTTCTAATGTCCCGCTTTTGACCGGTTGCGGGGGAGAGGATTCGCAGTAATATAAGCTGATAACTAAATAGATGTACAACGTATTGAACTAAAACCGGGGAGGGTTGGATATACCAACCCTCCCCGGTTCTTTTTATAGAATATTATCGGGGGTGGGCAGTTCCAATTCCCCCAATTTGTCGAGCTGGTTGCGGCAGCGGGCCAGTTCGGCCGGAAAGTGCTCATGATCTCCCGCTTCGAGAAGGATGGGCAGCGTGATCACATTCTCCTCGATTTTGGAGACATCCGAATGCCGCATAAAAAAAGTAAAATGCTTGGTCCGTTTGGTAAACTCTTCGGCGAACTTCTCGGTCAGCGTCAGGGCCTTTTCGAAGTCCTCGTCCTGGAAGGCCTCCTCGATTTTATCCGTCATCTCGATGAGATAGTCCGTCGTCTGCTTTTCGGTCACAATGGACAACACGCAGCCGGCCGCCACGAGAATCAGCAGCACAAAAGCCAAAATCATACGTTTCATGATGCCGCTCCTTTTTCCTTGAGCTGCTGGTTCCGCAGAATGAAATACTGCCGGCTTTTATCCGCCGTCATCAGAAAGACGTCATCCAGCGGACAGTCGTCCTTTTGCAGAGTGGATCGGACCCAGTCTTCATCCAGGCCGCTCATCTGCAGACCCCAGTCCACCAGCTTCCCGTCGCTGACGACGATGATGGGCACCCCGGTATCCTTGGGGGACGCCTTGACGTCCCCTGTCGTGGCCGGGCGATAAGCCGGTTTCATGAAGAGGCTGATTTTGCCGTTGGTTTCCGCGATGGCGTATTCGATTTCCCTCAGATCAAAGGCATTCTGCTGGCGCAGGGCCTCCATCAGATCCTCGACGGTCAGGCGCAGGCGTTTAAGGGCTTTCTGATCCAGCTTGCCGTCCCGGATGATGACGATGGGGTTGCCGCTGATGAGCCTGGAGAAGCCGGACGATTTGAGCATCAGGCCTGAAAGCAACAGCTCCAGCGCAACCAGCACCACGATGGGGACCAGACCGTTGAGCAGCGGCATGCCGCTCTCCTGCATGGGGACCGCCGCCAGGTCGGAAATCAGCAGCGTCACCACCAGTTCGACCGGCTGCAGTTCTCCCAGCTGCCGCTTACCCATGATCCGCATGGCCGCGATAATGAATATGTAGATTATCACGGTGCGGATAGCCGAAATCGCCATAACAGTGCCCTCCTTTGAAATGTCCGAATCTAGTATGGACAGGCAAAACGGAGGATATGCATGTGCAAAAAACGGATATTCCGCGGCGGTCGGGATAAACTGGAAAGGAACGCTCGTGCGGCGAAAAAACGGAAGTGCTCTGACCGGCTGTACGATTATAGGAAACCCATGCAGCTCCTAAGCCAAGCCTTAGCGAAAGGACTGTCAGAACAATGGATAAAAAAACCGATCAACAAGCGCCGTCGTCTGCGCCTATCTCGGGACAGCTGATGGACGACCTGGTGGCCCTGCGGGCCATGTTCGGCGGAAGCGCCGACCTGACCATCCGTCGGATGACCATCTGTTCGCACGAAATCGCCCTCGTGACCGTTGAGGGTATGGTGGACCGGCATATGATGGCCGATGCCGTTATCCTGCCCATGACCCACATGGCGGGGACGGCGGCCTCGCCCGAAGCGCTGATTTCCCGTATCCGGGACGAGGTGCTTGGATTTGTGGATTTGCTCCAGGTGACCACGCTCGACGAGCTGACCAACCTGATCACCTCGGGCTTCGCCGCCATTTTGACCGAAGGCGTCCCTTACGCCGTACTGGGCGGTCTGCAGGGGTTCATGATGCGCGGCGTCAGCGAGCCCTCCACCGAAGTAACGGTCCGGGGCTCTCGTGAGGGATTCACCGAGGCGATCCGGATCAACATGTCGATGGTGCGGCGGCGTCTCAAATCCCCGTCTCTCACCTTCGAAACGCTCACGGTCGGCAAAGTCACGCAGACGGCCGTATGCCTTTGTTATATGCAGGACCGGGTGTCCCGCCGGTTGCTCGACGACATCCGGGCCCGCATCCAGGACTGCCCGCTCGAATCGGTGTTGGAATCGGGGTATATACAGCCATTTCTCGAAAACAAGCGGCGGTCCCTTTTCACGAGCGTCGAATCGACCGAGCGGCCGGACACCCTGTGCGGCAAGGTGCTCGAGGGACGGATCGGCGTCCTGGTGGACGGGACGCCCTTCGTTCTGGTGGTGCCCACCCTGTTTGTGGAACACTTCCAGTCGATGGACGATTATACCCAGCATCCGGTTTATGCCAGCTTCATCCGGATCATCAAATACGTGTCCTTTTTCATCAGCCTGTTCCTGCCCGGGCTGTATGTCGCCATCGGCACCCATCATCCCGAAATGTTCCCGCCGGTGCTGCTGATGACCTATCTCAACTCCGAACAGGCCACGCCGTTTCCGCTGACTATTGAGGCGCTTCTCATCCATTTTCTCTTTGAGATCATGCGGGAGGCCGGGCTGCGCTTCCCCAAGGCGGTCGGCCACGCAGTGAGTATCGTAGGCGCGCTCGTCATCGGCGAATCCGCCGTACGGGCGGGCATCATCGGGGCGCCGATGGTGATCATTGTGGCCCTGACGGCCATGAGCTCCTTTGTGCTCCCTTCGCTCTATGGATCCATTACGATTCTGCGCTTTGTCTTCATCGTACTGGGGGGTGCTCTCGGGCTCTACGGCATCATGCTCGGCGGGGTCCTGCTGCTGTGCAGCATCTGCGCACTCAATGTACAGAGCATTCCCTTCATGGCGCCCATCTCGCCCTTCAGCATGAAGGCCATGCGGGATGTGTTCATCCGCTCCGACTGGCGAAAGCTGGCCCGCAAGCGCTTTGTGATACAGAATGTCCGGGGCTCCAAAATCAAGGAAGGGGAAGAGGAGGAAGAGCCGTGACCAAGGTTTCGCAGATCAGTCCGGGCCAGATGATCGCCCTGCTGCTCACGGGACGTCTCGCGGTCTCCATGTCCTTTGCCCCCACCATGCATCAGGTATCGAACGGCACCGATTTCTTTCTCTCGGCGCTGCTGCACGGCGTTCTGATCATCGTGTGCATACTGCCGGTGCTCTGGTTCGGCCGGAAATCGGACGGAACCAGCACCCTCGATTATGCCTATGTCTTGTGGGGAAAAGGCGGCGGCGCGGCTGTGGCGGGCGGATACGCGCTTCTCTGTCTGCTGATCGAATCGATGGATCTGCTCCGGTTCAATCAGTTTGTGGCTACAACCCTGTCGCCCGAGCTGTCCCGTGTGGTGCTCTGCGCGGCATTGGTCGCGGTGGGATTCGGTGCGGCGTTCTATGGTATCCAGGCTGTCGGGAGAACGGCGTCCATTGTCTTTTTCGCCGTGATCGCCGCCATTGTGGGGATTGCCCTGGCCCTTCTGCCGGAGATGGAGTGGATTCACTTTCCGCCCCTGCTGTACGACGGATTTAGTCCCGTCCTATCCGGGGCGTTCGAAGAGCTGCCCCGCACTCTGGAAATCACGCTGCTCGGTCTAGCCCTTCCTTACGTAGCGGGCAAAAACGGGATGACAAAGGCCGGAATGTTCTTTGCGGGCGGGGTCGTGATTCTCTCGTCCCTGGTACAGGCGACAGCGGTGGGGGTGCTGGGGGATTTCAGCGGTATGGTGCTGTTTCCGTACTATACAGCGGTGACGGCAGCGCAGGTCGGTATCCTGCAGCGTTTGGATATCATAGCGGCGGCGGTCTGGCTTGCGGCGCTGCTCGTGAAAACCGCATTTGTCAGTGTACTATACCTGCACTGCATCGGGCGGATGCTGGGGGATAAGGTACGCCTGCCCGCAGCGATTGTCGGAGGAGGACTTGTTCTCGCTGCCGGACTCTTTTTGGGTGGTTTCATCCTGCAGCAGGAACGGTGGTATATCTGGATCGTGTCCACGGTGCTGATCGGTGTGTTCGCCATATTGCTGCCGCTGCTCCTGCTGGCGGCCGGATGGCTGCGGGTACGAAGGAAACAGACACGGGCAAAGGAGGCGGCAGAATGAAAAAGAACGGCCGGGTCGGTTCCATCGGCCTTCTGTTCGTGCTCGTCATCGCGGCGGCGCTGCTGCCGAGCTGCCGGGAAAAATCTCAGATCAGCAACCGGGTAGTGGTCACGGCGATCGGCATCGACGATAAGGACGGGATGTGCGGCGTTTCGATCCAGGCGATCGAGGTGCTCAAAACCTCCGGAAGCCTGACCGAGCAGGAAAAAAACGTCACGTCGGTCTATTCCGTCGAGGGGAAATCGGTCGCCGGGGCGCTGACGGCGTTTGTTGCGGATTCCGGCCGGAGCACCTATATCCTGCACAATAAAATCATTGCGCTGGGTCAGGCCCAGATCGAAAGCAACCCCCTCGAAACACTCCTTGACTACTTTATCCGCAATCATAAGGGACGTCCGCTGGTCAATATGGTGGTCTGTCGCGGGGAGGCCTCCCAGCTGTTGGAGGTTCCCTCCGAAAGCACGGCCATTCCGTCCGAACACATCGCTCGGCTGCTGGAGGAAGGGTACCAGTGGGGATATGCTGTGCGGACCCGGCTTCTGGATGTGGAACGGTCGCTCAGCGGCATGTACGATGCCGCGATGCCGATTATCAAAATCGAGGGGGAAGGGGAGGAGCAGCAGGTCCATCTCGACGGTACGGCCCTGTTCAGGTCCGGACGATACGCCGGGGAATTGGATGCGGAAGAGACGCACGGCCTGCTGTATGCCCGCGGAGATTTTAAGAAGGGCGTGTATGTGCTGCCGATTTCCGGAAGGCCGGAGGGGGAAAACGTCACATTGTCGATCCAGAACGCGTCCACCAACGTGAAAGTGATCCCCGACGGCGCGGCCGTCCGCTATGTTTTCCGGATCCAATGCGAAGCGGAGGTTTTGGAGGAATTCATGCCGGGCAACCTGTCGGTGGAGGATATCCGCGGAGCCGAACGCCAGCTCGAGCAGGTGATCGAGAGTGAAACGGAGCGGGCACTTGCCGCCTCGGTCGAGCTTGGGTGCGACGCCGCCGGCCTCGGCAGGCTGACACAGAAACGGTGCCCCGATCAGATCCGCGGACAGGAGGATATCTGGGCCGAACGCTTGAAAGATTGTGTGTTCGAGGTGCAGGCTTCGGTGCGGATCACCAAAATCGGTGCTGAGTCGGGCGGCGCGCCCCGGCCGGTCGTATAATAATTGCATGAAAAAGGAGGAGGGATCATCCCTCCTCCTTTTGCTTATTTCAGGTCGATCACGATCTGCGTGTCGGAGCGGCGCATCCCTGCGTCCCCTGTGAGGATGGCCAGGACGCTTCGGTAAAGCAGTTCCGGCTGATCGAGAAACTGGTCCCGGATCATCTTGGCCTGAAGATCGTCGGCCACGCCCAGCGAAAGCGTCATCAGCGGAGTCTCGCCGTCCCCGATGCGGCAGGTGACCCGGCAGCCGGTGTCGGTCTTTTCGGTTTCCACTTCGTTTTCCCGTTCCCGTCGAATGCGGGTGAGCAGCTGCAGCGAAGCTTTGACCGACCGGTCCCGCAGGGTGTAGGGGATCGAACGGGATAGGGTGGCGGCTGCCTCTGCTCCGGCCTGGGTCACCGCCAGGCGCCCTTCGGGTATCTCTTCCAGATTCTTCAGCCGGATCAGATCGTCGATTGCGGCGCTCGCTTCGAAGAAATTGGCCATGCCGTTTCCGGCGATGATGTCCAGCACAGCCTGCCGGGGCATGGGTTCCCCGGCCCCGGCAAGCATATAGCATATTAAAATGCGGATATCTTTACTGGAATAAAGCCCGCCCGGTTCGACCCCGGCGGAAAACGCGTCGTGTGTCATAGAAGCCTCCGGAAAGAAAAACTCATCTTTACTCTATCATAAATTCCGAAAAAAAGATAGAGCGAATCTCGACAATCTTTTTGTGAAGAAAAGAGGAAGATTTTTAGCGGGAAATGTCGGTTTATGTCTTGACAGATGGAGCCAAAACCGGTAAATTTTTATAGATGGCCGTGTGCGTCCGCCGATGCGGAGCCGCGGTAAAGAATGAGGAGGAAGTGGAATGAACGTCTTTTCCAAGCTCAACCAGCTGCTCTTCCCCGGATCGAAGGAGTATCCTAAAGTCGGCGCTGGGAAGATGACCCTGCTGGGCCTCCAGCACGCGTTTGCCATGTCCTGCGCGACGATCCTGGTGCCGCTTTTGACGGGATTGGATGTCAGCGTAGCCCTGTTCGCGGCCGGTGTCGGCACCCTGATCTTCCATCTGTGCACCCGCGGCCGGATGCCCACCTTCCTGGGCAGCTCGTTTGCCTTTATCGCGGCGCTGCAGGCGGTTATCGGCAACGATCCGGAAACCAAGGCACAGAATATCCCGAAAGCCATGGGCGGCATCATCGTCGCCGGTCTCTTCTACGTGATTTTAGCTCTGCTGATCCGGCTGTTCGGCAGCCGGTTCATGGACAAGCTGTTTCCACCCGTTGTGCGGGGTGTCGGCATCGCCATCATCGGTCTGAATCTGGCCAGCGCGGCCATAAACAACATACAGGGCAACGGGGTGGAGCTGTTTTCCGCCCAGTATTACTGGAGCTGGGGAATTGCGATCTTCGTCTGTCTGCTGGCGATCGTCCTCTCCAGCTATGGCAAGGGCATGGTCAAGATGTCTTCCATTGTCATCGCCCTGGCCTCCGGCTATGTGCTGACCCTGATCTTGACCAAAACCGGTTTGGCCCCGGCGG
>CABUNG010000012.1 GCA_902492895.1 uncultured Oscillospiraceae bacterium
ATTCTTTTGAGGGAAACCGGCGGGGACTGTTTCACCCAAACCGACCCATACAAGCCGGGCTGCGGCCCAGGATTGCCTCCCTACAGTCTGGCTTTTATTCTATACGAAAACGGCGCCCGCTTGAGCGGGCGCCGTTTCATAATCGTACCGAAGGGAAAACTCAGCCCAGCTCGGCGAAGTACTTGATGGTGCGGACCATCTGGCTGGTGTAGGAGTTCTCGTTGTCGTACCAGGAGACCACCTTGACGAGGGTCTGGCCGTTCGGCATATCCATGACCTTGGTCTGGGTGGCATCGAACAGGGAACCGTAGGTGATGCCGATGACGTCGGAGGAAACGATTTCGTCCTCGTTGTAGCCGAAGGAGGCGGAAGCCGCAGCCTTCATGGCGGCATTGACATCGTCAGCCGTCACTTTGCCGTCGACAATGGCGATCAGCTCGGTGGTGGAACCCGTGCAGACCGGCACGCGCTGCGCGGCGCCGTCCAGCTTGCCCGCGAGCTCCGGAATGACCAGGCCGATGGCCTTGGCGGCACCCGTGGAGTTCGGGACAATGTTCACAGCGGCGGCACGAGCCCGGCGCAGGTCGCCCTTGCGGTGCGGGCCGTCCAGCACCATCTGATCACCGGTGTAGGCATGGATGGTGGTCATATAGCCCTTGACGATCGGGGCCAGTTTGTTGAGGGTGTTCGCCATGGGGGCGAGGCAGTTGGTGGTGCAGGAAGCGGCGGAAATGATGGTGTCTTCCTTCTTCAGGGTCTTCTCGTTGACGCTGAAGACGACGGTGGGCAGATCGTTGCCGGCCGGAGCGGAGATGACGACCTTCTTGGCGCCCGCGTTGATGTGGGCCTGGGCCTTATCCTTGGAGCAATAGAAGCCCGTGCACTCAAGCACAACGTCCACGCCGATTTTGCCCCAGGGCAGATCGGCCGCGTTTTTCTCGGAATAAATCTGGATTTCCTTGCCGTCCACGACAATGGAAGCCTCTTTCGCCACGACGGTGTCAGCCTTGGCATAGCGGCCCTGAGCGGAATCGTACTTGAGCAGGTGGGCCAGCATTTTGGGATCGGTCAGATCGTTGATCGCCACGATTTCATAGCCGGGAGCCCCAAACATCTGCCGGAAAGCCAGACGGCCGATGCGGCCGAACCCATTGATCGCTACTTTAACTGCCATACTTCTATTACCTCCATCACATTATTCTTGTACCATTCTACCCGTTTCTTTTCAAATTTTCAAGAAGTTCGTCAATAAATTAACCGCCCGTTCATACTTTTGTGAGGTTCCACAAATCCGCCGATTAATCGGCGAAAAAGGGGTATAATAACGCCAAAGCAACTTTTAAAATAACGGAGAATACGCATGATTACCGCATCTGACGCGTTTCATATAGACGATCCTGCCGCCCTGCTGCGGCGGGAAGGGGAACTGCGGGAACGGCTGGCCGCCTATTTTTTGACCATGCCGCCTCTCGATGAACAGAATAGCAGCCAGCGGCGCCAGACCCGCCGCGCCCTGAACGCCTGCTGGGATTTGGACATGGCGGCTCTGCTCGTTTACCGTGCGGCCGGCCGGCCTCTTTTAGCAGGCGATCTGGGCCGTTTTCTGGCGGCCACTCTCCACGGGGCCAAGGCCATTTTGAGGGAGGCCGTATCGGTGCGCTTCACCCTTCCGTCCCGCCCTTTTCTCAGTGTGTTTCAGCCCCGCATGGTGCAGCTCGCCCTCATTTCCCTGCTGCGGGACGCCTGTCTTTCCGGGGCGGATACGATCCACGTTTCGGTCGAAGCGGGCCCCCACACCCTGCGCCTGCTGTGCACGTCCGACCGGGCCGGGGCCTATCCGCCCGCGGCACAGCTGGCAAAAGAAACCGCCGCGCGGCACGGCGGCGCTTTTCTGCGCCCCTGCGGCACGGCGGACCCTCTCCATCCGTTTCCGGTTTTTGTTTCGGCTCTGGGATTTTCCGCGAATCCGGACCTTTCCGCGGCCGGATTCGCCTCCCCTTCGGCGGAAGAGTTGCTTGCCAATCCTCTGTCGCCTCTGTATACCGGGCTTTATTCGGTTTTGGAGGAGTAATCTTTCAGGATGTCGTCCACATTCGGCTGGGACGGTGCGGGAGCGGCCGGGGTTTCGGTGCGGATCCAGCCCTCTTCCGCGGCCGGCTGCGGGTCGGGCTCCGGGGTTTCCGCCCGCATCTCCTCCGGTCCGGACGGATCCGCGGGTTCCGGCTCTGCGGGTTCCGGAGCGTACGGCCGCCCATACGCCTGGGCAAACGCAAAGGCCAGCGCAAAAAGGCCGATGCAGAAATCCACCGGCGTCGCGAGGACGCAGGCTTCGGCCGCTTCCAGATGGCCCATGGCAACCATGATGAAATGGGTCGCCGGACCGGTCAGCGCGCACAGGGCGGCGGCGAGCGAAACCCCCACCAGAAACCGGGGCCTGCCGTTTCCGATACCCGACGCGTACCGGGCAAAGAACAGGAAAAACAGCATGATAAAAATCAGCATAATGAAATCATAGAAGCTGCGATAGACATCGACGGCGCTGATATAGGACATTTCATACCGGGCCAGCCGCATCCAGATCCACAAAACCGGGCAGAGCGCCCACAGGCGGTAGACGCCCGGGCGGCTGCCGTCCTCCTGCAGCCAGAGCAGGCCGATCCGGAACAGGAAGGCCCCTCCCGCGATGCCGAAAAGGATCGAGAGAGACAGCACCAGATGATCGGCAATCCCCATCGATTCGACCGTGGGCGCGGGAGCCTTGCGGTTAAAGAGCCAGTTCCACGCGTCAAACAGGCAGGACACCACCAGCGCCGCGCCCGCCAGCATCCCGAGGGCGGCTGTGGGCTTCAGCCACACGCCCGAAACCTGCAGCGGCTCCTGGCGGCGAAGCCCTGTCCAGACGAGCACGCCGAGCATGGTCAGCAGCATCACGGCAATCACGACATAGCTCAGGCGGAACAGTCCGTCCTGACGGCTCAGCATGTGCGGCGTAATCCAAGCGCGCAGCGCCAGCACAACGACGATCATCGCCGTCGTCAGAAACGCCGCGTTTTTATATTGTTTCTGCATGAGAACACCCGATTTCCCGTCATTTTCCCGGAATATAACCATCCGGTGGAGGGACAGGCGTCCTTCCACCGGATCATCATAGCATATTTTTCCCCGGATGAAAAGGGGAATCCGCGCATTCTTTCTTATCCGCGGTTCCGCTCGTCCAGCGGAACATAGGTCTGCCGCTTGGCGAGCGACTTGTAGGCCGGCCGGATGATCCGGCCGCCGGTGAGGTTTTCCTCGATCCGGTGAGCGCACCAGCCGGGCATCCGCGCCACGGCGAACAGCGGGGTGAACAGGTCGGGGTGAATCCCGAGGGACCGGTAAACCAGCCCCGAATACATATCGACGTTCGCGCACAGCGCCTTGTCGTTTCCCTTGAGGCGGGCGAAGACCTCCGGCGTCAGCCGTTCCACCGATTCGAGAAGGCGGAACTCGGCACCGTATCCCTTCCGTTCGGCGAGGTCGCGGGCGTAATGCTTCAGGATAACCGCGCGGGGATCGGACAGGGTGTAGACCGCGTGGCCCATCCCGTAGATCTTGCCGGAGCGGTCGCCCGCCTCCCGGCGGATGAGTTTTTCGAGGAACGCCGCCACTTCGTCGTCGTTTTCCCAGTTCTGCACCCCGGCTTTGATCGCCTCGAGCATCCCCATGACCTTGATGTTCGCGCCGCCGTGGAGCGGCCCCTTGAGTGCGCCGATCGCCGCCGCGATGGCGGAATAGGTGTCGGTGCCGGAGGACGAGAGCACCCGGGCGGCAAAGGTCGAGTTGTTGCCGCCGCCGTGTTCGGCGTGAAGCATCAGGCAGAGATCCAGCAGCTTGGCCTCGTCATCGGTATAGGAGGCGTCGGCCCGGATGGTGCGCAGAATCGTCTCGGATGTGGACAGCCCCGGCTCGAGGGGATGGACATACATACTCTCCCGGTCGTAATGCCGGCGCTTGACCTGATAGGAATACCCCATGATCGTCGGCAGCATGGCGATGAGCTGGATGGACTGCCGCAGCACATTCTCCATCGACAAATCGTCCGGATTGTCGTCGTAGGAATAGAGCGCGAGAACCGATCGGGCCAGCTTGTTCATGATGTTCGGCGAGGGCGCCTTGATGATCATATCCTCCGCGAAATACTCCGGCAGCTCCCGGCACTCGGACAGCAGCGCGGTAAAGGCATCCAGCTGCTTGCGGGTGGGCAGGGTGCCGAACAGCAGCAGCCAGATCGTCTCCTCGAACCCGAAGCGGTTTTCCGACACACAGCCCCGGACGAGCTCCCCGACATCCACGCCGCGATAGTTCAAATGCCCTTCCACCGGGGCCTTTTCCCCTTCGCTGAGCACATAGCCGTGCACGTTGCAGATCAGGGTCAACCCCGCCATGACGCCGCTGCCGTCCGCGTTGCGCAGCCCCCGCTTGACGTCGTACTGTTCAAATTTTGCCGGATCGATCCGGTTATTTTTTTGAAATTCCTCGCATAGAGATGTGAATGTAGCGTTGGACAACCTGCCGTCCTTGTTCATGGCGGGTGCTCCCTTCCTTGATATCCTGCGTAATAGACCTATTATAGTCGGTCCGTGTGGTGAAGTCAAGAGATATTCTGCGCAAAATGCAGTTTTGGACTTTCAATCATTCATTTTCATCCAAAGTTGGCTGAAATATCCCGTCGGTATCCGTCCGATTTGAAATGTGAAAAGCGTAATCCATCACAAACCTCCACGATGACCTGGAAAGGATGACCCCCGATGAAACGATACGCCCTCCTGATTCTGTGCTGTTATGTCGTTTTGCTGCTCCTTCCCCTGCCCGCTCTGGGGGTTCTCGGAACCGGCCGGCTGCCGGCCGCCTCGTCGCCGCCGTCCTCTCCCTCTTCCGCGGACACCTCCACGGCACCGCCGGAGAGTGCGGTCTTCAAGGTGTTGGATCCGGCCAGCGGCACGGTCTATACCTATTCGGAGCGGGATTTCGTTCTGTACACCGTGGCAAGCGAAATGCCTGCCTCTTACCAGTCCGAGGCCCTCAAAGCCCAGGCCGTGGCCTCTTATACCTATTACAGTTACCGGCGGGAACAAAACGCCGCCAACCCCGACCCGGCCCTGCAGGGGGCGGATTTTTCCGGGAACATGCCCCAGACCTTTCCCGCCATCTATTCCCCGGAAGGGCTGCGGGAGCGGTGGGGCGACAAATTCGACACCTATTATCAAAAACTCGCCGCCGCGGTCGACGAGGTGATAGGCCGCCGGCTGCTTTACGACGGCCGCCTGATCTTCGCGGCCTATCACGCCATCAATTCCGGCACGACCGAGACGGCGGAGGTCGTATGGGGAAAAGACTATCCCTATCTGCAGTCGGTTCCGAGCCCGGGCGATAAGCTGTCGCCCGATTATCAATCGAATGCGGCCTTTACCGCCGAGGAATTTTCCGCCAAGCTGACGGCCGCCGTCGCGGGCTTGACGCTCGAAGGGGACGCAGCCGCCTGGATGGCGGGCGAACCCGCCTGCTCTCCGGCCGGAACCGTCACCGCGCTGACCGTCGGCGGGCAGACGCTGACGGGACGGCAGATCCGGGAAGCGCTGGGGCTGCGTTCCGCCTGTTTCACCGCCGCTTTCGCGGACGGCACCTTTACCTTTTCCGTTCAGGGCTATGGCCATGGATCGGGTATGAGCCAATACGGGGCCGATTATATGGCCAGGCAGGGATTCAAATGGGATGAAATCCTCTCCCATTACTACACCGGCGTCACCATCGCATAAGGGGGCATAGCAGCGCGCAGAAGACCCACCGGCCAATACAAAAGAGAGAAGTCATCCGCATGACTTCTCTCTTTTTGGATGGTTAGCAGACTTTCTCGGTGACATCGGGAATTTCCTGATGGATATTTTGCGCGACCCTCAAGTCGCTGACACAGTCGATTTCGGTCCAGGGATACCCGGCTACATCCCGATAATAGAGTGAAAAGCGATCCTTGAAAATCATCTGAACCAGGACATCTTCAAACCATTGGCTATACAAGCCGTTTTCGACCATTCCCTGCAGTTCTTCTTTGTAGAGCTTCAGGGTATCCGCATCGAGCTTGGTGATCCCGACATACTCGCCGAAATAGGTATCGAGCTCCTTGCTCATAATCACGATCTTGTCGCCGTCCACCTGCGCATTGTAGTCGCCGCCCTCTTTGATCGAGCTGTCCAAAAGCACCAGCGGTTTGTCGGTCTTCCGGCAGATCACGTCCCGGATCAAACTCTCCGACACGACGATATCGCCGTTCAAAAGCACGGCGTTGTCGGCCTCCAAAAACTCCCGCGCGCACCAAAGGGAACCCATCGAATTGGTCACGGCGTAAAACGGATTATAGACATATTCCACATCCGGAACCCGCTCTTCGATCATGTGATGCATAAACCCCGTCACGGCGACGATCCGCGCATCGGAATCGTAGCGGCGGATCAGGTTCACCATTCTCTGAAACACGGTGGTGTTTTCATCCAGCATATACATCGATTTGGGGCAGGCCAGCGTCAAGGGCTGCAGCCGGCTTCCCTTGCCGGCGATCATAAAAATGTACGTCATCGATTCTCATGCTCCTTTACCTGTTTTCAACGTCTGCCGAGTATGGTTTGGATGTGGTCCGCCAACTCGCGATGATCTTCCGGTGAATGGTTGCCGATATGAGCCACCCGCAGCACGCGGTCCTTCAGGGCTCCGCCGCAGGGGGTGACAACGGTGTCGTAATCGAGCTTCAGGCGTTCATAGACCATCTGTGCGTTTCCATCCGGAAAGACCACCGGGGTGATGGCATTTGAAAGAGGCGTGGGCGGAAGGCGCAGCCCCAGTGCGTCGATGCGGCCGCGAAAATCTTCTGCCAGACGGCGGATGTGCATCAAACGGCGGTCGAGCCCCTCCTTCTTCAGATGGAGCAGCATGTCGTGCAGTTCCAGCGCCACTCCGACGGCCGGAGTAAACGGCGTCTGCCCCCGTTTCATATTCTCCACGTGCTCCTGAAAATCCAGATACATCGTCCGGCGGGGATTCCGCGCCACCCTCTCGGTATACAGACGGCTGCTGAGATGGACAAAGCTCATGCCGGGGGACAGCGCCAAACCCTTTTGCGTGCTCAGAATCGTGGCGTCGGCCCCGATCTGTTGGACGGAATAGGCATCCGCCAAAAAGGAACTGATGGCGTCCACAATGAAGTACAGGCCGTTCCGCCTGCAGAAAGCCGACAGCATACCCGCGTCATACAGCTGCCCGGTCGAGGTCTCGTGTATATTCACCAGGAGAGCCGTATAGCCCCGCCCCTCGAACGGTATCAGGTCCGCCTCGGTCAGCGGTGTGCCGAACGGCAGACGGACCGCGTCGAACGGGATGCCATGCAGCCCGCATATCTCGGCGAAACGGTGTCCGAACGTGCCGCCGTCGATCAGGAGAACGCGGTCTTCCTCCGTCAAGCAATTCAGCACGGTGGCCTCCATCGCCGCCGTACCCGACGCGGTGAGAAAGACCATATAGCTGTCCGCCGGAGCGTCCAGCAGCCTTCGGAGCATCTGTTCCGAATCCAGCATCATGGCCGAAAATTCCAGGGTGCGAAAATACGGGAGCGGCCTTGCCGCCACTTCCAGCGTATGAGGATACATCGCCACCGGCCCTACTGTGAATACCTTCAAGCCAGCATAACCTCCAGATTCAATATTTTGAAATTCCAAGAAAATAATGAACATCCAGTCCAACCGTCGAAAAAGGATTAATATTTGATTATTGTTGTATCACATATCGTTTCTCATGTCAACCCGAAATCGCCAGTTGTTTAAAAATATTAATAAAATATATAAAATTGAACACTCTCAAAAATTCTCAGGGAGCTCGGTTTGTCCGGGATAAAGATCGTTTATCTCCCATGTCAAACCGTTTTTTCAGTTTTTCCAGCGCTTTTTTCTCAATGCGGGAGACATAGGAGCGGGATATATTCAGCTTCTTCGCCACCTCGCGCTGGGTCAGTCCGTCTCCGATGAGGCCGTAACGCCACCGAATGATTTCCTTTTCCCGGTCGTCGAGCATCTCTTCCATATAGCGGTACAATTTTTCCGCGTTGATTTTCAGGTCGAGATCGTCAATGATGGTGTCGTCCTGCGCGATGACATCCATGAGCGTGAGCGGATGCCCGTCCTTGTCGGTATCGATCGGCTCCATGATGGACACGTCCTGCGCGGTTTTCTTATTGGCCCGGAACTGCATGAGGATTTCGTTTTCAATGCAGCGGGACGCATAGGTGGCCAGACGGATGCCCTTGGAATAATCAAAGGTGCTCACCGCTTTCATAAGCCCGATGGTCCCGATGGATATCAGGTCGTCCTGGTCCCGGACCGAGCTGTAATACTTCTTGATGATATGGGCCACCAGCCGCAGATTGTGCTCGACCAGGCGGTTGCGCGCCGCGATATCTCCCCTTTCACGGAACGCCTCGAGGCATTCCCGCTCCTCTTCCGCACTCAGCGGTTTGGGAAACGACCCCGAATTGACCACATGCAGGGCCATGTAAAAAATGTTGGACAAAGATTGGAGCAATTCCAGCAGCATAGCCTTCCCCTCCGTTTCATGACTCTTATATATATGTCAGAAAAAGAGGTTTTGTGCCTGTCAGCCTCGTACAAAAAACGCGGATATCTCCCCGGCACGTCCATCGCCGGCGTGAACTTCCGTTACCGGATATAGGGCCCCCATTTCTCCGCCGTCAATTCCAAGGAATATCCCAGCGCATTCCTGACTGTTCCCCCCAAACGACAAATCCCTGCACGGGCCTTTTTCGCCCGTGCAGGGATTTTCTGTGTGCAGCATCATCAAACAGCACCGCATCGGCGTACTCATTCCGCGGCTATCACCGGAATCGGCGGCGTCGCCATGGTGTACGCAGCCCCAGGCTGAATCGTCCAGGAGTAACAAAGCACAACGGATCCCTCTGTCGGTGAGGACGCCGTCAGCCTGGAGCCCTCCGCCTTCAGAGCGCCCTCCAGAACCAAAATGACCGGGTCAACGGAGTGGATCTGCCCGTCGTAGGTATGCATATCCGCCCGCAGAGCGGCCGGGACCCCCACACGCAGCTGCAGAGGGCCGGCCGGTCCCGTCAGCCGCTTCATCCAGGAGGCGCTCCGGTCGGGCGCGTAGGAGAAAAAGCCGTCCACGCCGCTTTGAAACACCTCGACATACTCGTCGTAACCGGACACCTCATAGGGCCAGGACGGAATACCCCGGTGTCGCAGCCGCCGGATCAGATCAAACAAGGCCGGGTTGTCGTGATACCGGGGGCTGAATACCGTGTCGAACATCTGGACATCGGACAGCACGGACGGAAACTCCAGCCGGAAGGTCTCCTCCCTGGCGAAATCCCGGTTGTGCAGAGAGGCCCCCGGACTCATCCGGCGCAGCCGGAGAAAATGCTGCGGCGTATGGGATACATACGACAGCCTGTCCGCGACCTGATACGCCTCCGCCAGCTTTTTTACCACCGGCAGAATGCCGAACTGCGGACTTTTGATCTTGACGAAAAAATGAGGCACCCTGTCGGCGAACCGTTCAAAAAAGGTCTCCAGCAGCTGGAGGGGCCGCTGAAGGGCAAACGGCACCGGTTCGCCGTTATACCGGTCGATGACGATTTTTCGCACCTCGTCCCAGTCCATCTGCTCGATATCCCCCTTGGCGTAGGAGGTGATATCCGCAAGCCGGCGGAACTGGGTCGCCACCACCCGCCTGTCCCTCGTCATATACACGTCGAGAGACATGGCCTCCGCCCCGCCCCGGATCGAGCGTTCCGCCGATTCCAGGGTGTTTTCCCCCCGGATCCAGCCTCCGGCCGATTGGGCCGCTATGTGCGGCGCACGCAGCAGGGTATGGGACGGATAGCGGCGCATGGCTTCCATCAAACCGGACGGCCGCTCCACCACCAGCCCGTTGGCTCCGGACGTCAGCATCCGGTGATACCGAACCGTCTCTCCTCCGCTTCCGGTTCCCTGCATCATCCAGACGGTCATGGACTGCAGCCGCAGGCGGTCGATCGACTCCTGCGGCGTGTCTTCGTCGAGCAGGACGATCCGGGAGAGACAGCTGTTGGCTTCCGCCCCGCATGCCGCCGGATCGGCGTCTCCCCCGGTGCGGTCCAGTATCCCATGCACCAGATAATACTGTCTGCGGACATAGCGGACAATCTCGGCATCCGCCGACGCCACAAACACATCCCGCTCCCCCCGTTCTTTCAGATACTGGATCAGCTGATCCGCCGCCTGCTTGGAGGACAGGGCAAAAACCGGCATCATCCGGCGGTAGATTTTGATGTAAAAAGAGGTCAGCGTGCCCAGCGGGCAGCCTTTGAAGCTGTGAACGGTCCGGTCCTCATGCAGGCGCACATACACGGCCGCCGGAGGAACAGCCGACGAGCAGCCGGCGTTGATATCCTCCATGGACTCGGGGCGGAACACCACGGTCGGGGACTGGATGATCCCGGTGTCCGGCTCGCGGACATCCACAAGATTCGATCCCACCGGCGTCTCCAGCATTTCGGAACAGTCGGTGTCGGTGAACGAAATCCGGTCCATATACACCCGCCCGGATCCCGGCTGATCCAGGTTGTCCAGTCCGCGAAACAGCAGCGCCACCCCCGTTCCGGTGCCGAGAATCAGGGGCGGAGGCGGATCCGCCTCGCCGGTATAGCGGAACTGGGAAAGCGGGATGCTGATGATGGCCGCCTCGCAGCCCAGGGACACCACACACCCGAATTCGCTGCCGTCGCTGCCGTAAAGCAGCATTTGAACCCTCACCGGCTTGGTGGCCTTGGACCAGAAAGTCAGATGGGTCATGCCGCCCACATGCAGCGTGTTCCGCATGCGGGTGTATCGGTCCACCCGCCAGTCGGAGCTGACGTTGAAATCGAAAAAACCGGCCCGGGTTCCCTGATACCGCCATTCATCGGTAAAAGCGGCGTTCTGCGCCGACCCGTGCACCCGGTCGGTCCGCCATTCGAATACCGGACCTTCGAAATCTTCGAACACCAGCTGAACCGGCTCCTTGGCCGGTGCCGCTTTGTGTCTGTCTTTGTATGTCCCCGGCGGCAGGCCCATGCGGGCACGGAATGCGCGGGAAAAAGCGGCCGCCGACTGATAGCCCAGCACCTCCGCCGCCTCGCTCACCGATACGCCGTCCAGCAGCAGCTCCGCCGCCCGCTCCATCCGCCGCAGATCGAAATCCTCTTTCAGGGAGCGGCCGGTTTCCCGGCGGTACCGGCGGGACAAATGGGGATAGCTGTAGCAAAGCCGCTCCTCAAGCTCCCCGACATGCCGCATATACAGGATATGGCGTCCAAGGCAATCCCGGATGGCGGCCACGAGATCGGGAATCTCGGGACCGGAACGGACCGGGGATTCCGGCAGGCTCCCCCGGTACAGATACACCGCCAGCTGATGCAGCAGGCTTTCGATGAGACGGGACCGGTACATCTCCTCGGTTTCCAGTTCGTCAAACAGGGCGGTGAACACGCCGTGCAGGCGGTAGAGATCATGCAGAATCCGAACCGGCTCCCGGGTCAGGGCTTCCGCCATCTGCGCGGTTTCATCCTGGGGGGACACGGGATGAAACGACAGGCGCAGATGAAAAAAGCGCAGCGGACAGGCGGCATTTTCCGGCTGCAGGCTGTATTCCCCCGCCGTGCATATGACCGCTGTTCCCAGTTTCAGGGTGTCCGTGCGGTCCCCGCAAACCAAGCGGCCGCCGGATGCCGTCACATACAAAATGTCCACCGGGCGGCCTGTCCTGGCCGGGGGTTTTGGATACGCCGTCCCGCATGCCGCCTCCTGCAGGCTGTGGATGCGGTAGGGTCCGCAGTCCACAGGCGGATGCGCCGGAGTCATGGCGGATATCCTGCGGTTTTCTCCGACTTCCATCAAGTGCCGTTCCCTCCTTCGCCGGGCGTAGGCCTGTTCGTTATTTCTAGCATAAAGATCAAATTCCATCATGTCAATATCAAATTTTGATTCCCCGTTCGGCGTCCGGTCTTTTATAATCATACTTGCGGAATACCCGCGGAGAGGATCCCGGACACCATATCGGCGGCGCGGCCGCAAGAAAGGATGGGTCATACCATGAAGAAACACGTGGCGATTTTCCTCTGTGTCGCACTCCTCATCAGCGCCCTATCCGGCCTGCTGATCAGCGCGGGAGCGGCGGACGCCCCCGCCATCGTCAAGATCGCGGATTTTGAGGGTGACAACCTCGGCGTCAAGGTCAACTACCCGAACGACGGCAGCGTGAGTGCAGAAGCCGTGTCTTCCCCCGTATACGAGGGCTCGAAGAGCGCCAAACTGCTGCTGCGCTATGAAAACTCATACAGCAAAATCACCTATGCCGTCGGCGAAACAATCTCATTCGCGGAGGGAATGCAGCCGAAATATCTGTCCTTCTGGATGAAATCGGACGTCCATGCGTATCTTGAAATCCAGCTTCCCGACAAAAACTGGAACGGCGACAGTTTTTACCTGGTGGAGATTCTCGAAGGTGAACACATGTACAACATCGACATTTCGGACTGCGCCTTCGCGGGAATCCGCGGCATCATCCTCAACAACTGGGCCGTGGGCAAAAGCGTCACGATCCCGCCCCAGACGCCGTATTCCGGAAATGCCTATCTCGATTCCGTCATCATCACCGATACCCCCCGCGAGCTGTCGGGCGCGGACAGCTCGGGTCCGGTCTCGTCCGGGGACGCCTCGTCTCCGGACAGTTCGTCTCCGGACAGTTCGGTGCCGGACTCCACAGCCCGAAATATCCCTCTCACCGGATTCGAGGAGGGAGAGGCGCTCCTGACCACCGGTGATCCCGACGGTCTCGCCGCGGTGGATACCGAGCATGTCTTCACCGGAAGCCGCAGCATGAAACTGCGCGCGTATGAAAAAGACGGCAGTCAGCACACCGGATACAAACTGGACGAAGGCTGTCTGCTGCCCGACGGGCGGGTGCCGCGGTATCTCTCGTTCTGGTGCGAATCCGAAACCGATTTCACCGTCCGGATCCAGCTGTTCGATCCGCATTGGGGCACCGATTTCGACACAACGGCGGAAATCCGTCAGGGGATCCAGATGGTCAACGTCGACATTTCCGGCTGTACCTATACCAGTTCGATCCGGGGATTTTATTTCCGCATCAAGAGCAGCGATCAGAAGCCGGGCGCCTCGTTTGACGCGTCCTTCTATGTCGACGCCATGCTCTTGACCGATACCCCCCGCACGCTCGAGGATACGGACGATCCCGGGGACGAGGTTTCGGGCGGCGTTTCGGGGGCGCCCGTGATCGTCGCGGACATTACGGACGAGGCGGCGTACCGGTCCCTGTCCGGCGATGTCCGTCCCGATGTCGCCATCCTCACGGTCGGCGCCTCTCTTCAGGTGACCGCCAAAGACGGCACGCCGATCACCAGCGCCGCCGATGCGCTCGACTTTCTCGCAGGGCGCATCGTTCCCGCCTTTTCCGTATCGGATGCCGCCGCGGTCACGGCCCTGACCTCTCTGCTGAACGACCGGGATATCCACGATTGCTTCATTCTCTCCGCCGATCCGGATCTGGTCGACCAGGCCCGCTCCGCCTGCCCCCGCATCCACGGCGCGGTCGTCTTTGGCGAAGAGGATGTGGGCACCGACGCCAAGCGGCTTCAGGTCCGGAACGTCACCAACGCCCATCAGAGCAAGGTCGCTGTCCTGCCCGCAACCGCTTCGTCCGACGATATCCTGTACCTTCAAAAACGCCTGATGTCGGTCTGGGTTCGGTCCGGCGATGACACGGTTTCCCTCTATGGCGCCATGACTGCCGGCGCAAACGGCGTCGTCACAGGCAACCCGGCCGGGGCGCGGGAATGCCTGGACAGCTTCGATCCCGGCACCCTGCTGCGCCAGGTGCTGATCATCGGCCACCGGGGCCTCCCTTCTGCCGCGCAGGAGAACTCCCTCGCCAGCGCCATGGCGGCCTATGAGGCGGGGGCCAACGCCATCGAATGCGACGTCTATCTGTCCAAAGACGGCCATATCGTCATCCTCCACAACAATACCGTGGACGAAGCCACCGACGGAACGGGCTCCATCGAGGATATGACGCTCGCGCAGATCAAAGCGCTGAACATCGACCAGAACAAAAAGCTCCCCACCCAGAAGATCCCCACCCTTGCCGAGTATTTCGCCGCTTTTAAGGGCAAGGACATCCAGCATATTATCGAGATCAAAAGCGGCCAGGCCGCCATCATCGACAAACTCAAGGATTTGATCGACGAATACGGCGTGGCGGATCAGGTGTCCTTTATCTCCTTCACCCTCAGCCAGCTCCAGCGGGCCCGGGAAGTCATGCCGGAAATTTCGGCCGGTTATCTGGCGGCTCCGGCCGCGGATACGGCGTTTGAGCAAATCTCTTCCCTGGTGACCCCCTATACGCTGACGTACCACCCCCAATACGACAGCGCCGACAAGACCCAGCAGTTCCTGCTCAATCTGCAGCCGGTCATGGCTGCCAGGGGCATGACCTTCTATCCCTGGACCTATTACGACCGGGCCCAATTCCGGTATGCGTATGAAAACGGCTTCTACGGGCTGACCACCGACGACGCCCACTGGGCCTCCGACTTCGCGGTGCAGCTCGTCCCCCCGGCCGTCTGCACCCTGTCCGCGGATCCCGGCCAGGCCAAACCGTTCGAAATCGAGGTCCGGACCAAGACCGGCACCCAGACCGTAACCGCCGCGCCTGTGGTGATCGGCGGCACCGCGCAGCTTGTCGAACAGGATGGCCGGTATTACGGATCCGCATCCGGAACAGCCGTCGTCCTCTTCAAGTACGCCATCCGGACAAGCGGGCTCAAGTATACCCTTTATTCGTCTCCGGTCCGGGTTGAAATCTCCGGCGGGACCTCTTCCGAAACCGAGAGCGGGGCATCGCAGCCGCCGGTCTCGGGTGTGGACACCGGGGTACCGGCCCTGTCGGGGCTTCTCCCGCTCCTGATCGCGTCGGCCGGCTGCGCTGCCGTCGCCGCGGGGCGGAAACGCCGGCACGCATAAAGCTCCCATAGAAAACGAGGCGGACCATAAAATGGTCCGCCTCGCTGCTTTATCGTTCCATTATTCCGGGACGGCCGCGGTCGGCTCCGATGCCCGGTCTTCCGCCTCATCGCCCCAGTTCACCCGGACGAACTGATCGATCGGCGCCAAGACGGACAAGCGCCGTCCTCCCAGATGGATCCACAAAAAGAGGCACATGACCGCCGTTCCCGCCAGGCAGATCATCATATCCTCCATCGTATCGGCCACGCCGTTGAATCCGGCATACGGCGCGACGGCGTACTGGGAATCGTTTCCGAACACCAGATAGATCACATATTCGACGATCTCCCACATGCCCGCGGCGGTCATGGAAAAGAACGCCGCGAAGGAAACCGACACCAGGCGGTCCTTTCCCATCGGCGCGTGCTTATCCTCCCGGAAAAGGTAGTAGGCACACAGCCCGACGGCGGTAAAGATCACCCCGCTGACGCCGTGAGCGAGGAGATCGTAATACGCGTATTTGCTGTACCAGCTGAAGGCCACCCCCAGCTCAAACGCCGCAAATATAAAGGCCAGCAGGCAAATATCGGCCAGATACGCCGGTTTCAGCCGGAACACGACGCGGATCAGCCAGGGAATCGGCAGAAACAGCAGCCCCGCAAATCCCATGAATCCCCTCGTTTCGCCCGGCATGAACGCCGTATAGAGGCCGATCGCAACGCCTCCGAGCGCATACAGGATCACCGCTGCGACATAAAAAGCCCGCCAATTGACCGTTTTTTTCATCCCGTCACCCCGTCCAAACCCATTTCTTTCTATACTATGCACCGACACCCGCCTCATAGTCAAGCCCTTTTCGAGAATTTCCGAGTTTCCTGCACCCAGGTGCCGGTTTGGACGCAAAATGTAAGAAAGGATAAAAGATTCGGAAAAAGAACCTCCTTCCCGCAGAATCCGGTTGAAAATCATAACAATATCCTATATAATAGAAAACTGACCATTTGAAACCAAAAAAGAGGAGAGTCTGCGTTGGAGTTTTTAGAACATTTCCGGTTTCTGTATGACGGAGTCGCGTATTTTTTCTCGACTCACGAGGAAATCATCAACGGTGAGGTGTGGATGGTTCCCGGCTGGAAGCATTTTGTCATGATCTTAATCGGCGGCCTGCTGATTTATCTGGCCCTGGCCAAGGATTTTGAACCGGCCCTGCTCATGCCGATGGGCATCGGCGCCATACTGGTCAACCTGCCCGTGTCCGGCGCCATCGATCAGATGAATGAAGCCCTGGGCCATGAGGTCCCCGGCATCATCGACTGGCTATTCAAAGTCGGCATCGAAGCCTCGGAGGCCTTGCCCCTGCTCTTGTTTATCGGCATCGGCGCCATGATCGATTTCGGCCCCTTGCTCTCGAATCCGAAAATGTTCCTGTTCGGCGCGGCGGCCCAGTTCGGCATTTTCCTCACGGTGCTGGTCGCCTCCTTCATGTTCCCGGATTTCAAGGACGCCGCGGCCATCGGCGTCATCGGCGCTGCCGACGGCCCCACGGCTATTCTGGTTTCCCAGATTTTCAAATCCAATTATATGGGAGCCATCGCGGTAGCGGCTTATTCCTATATGGCGCTGGTTCCCATCATTCAGCCGGTCGCCATCAAGGCCGTGACCACCAAAAAAGAGCGGATGATCCGGATGCCGTATAATCCGCAGTCGGTGTCCCGGAGAACCCGCATCCTGTTCCCGATCATCGTCATCGTCATCGCCGGACTGGTGGCGCCGGCCTCGGTCTCCCTGGTGGGCATGCTGATGTTCGGCAACCTGCTGCGGGAATGTCTGAAGCTGGACAGCCTGTCCCAGACCGCGCAGACCACCTTGGCCAACCTGATCACCATTGTGCTGGGGCTGACCATCGCCGCCAGCATGAAAGCCGGCGCTTTCCTGACGGTGGGTACGGTGGTCATCATGGGCCTGGGTCTGGTGGCCTTTGTGTTCGACACCATCGGCGGCGTGATGTTTGCGAAACTGATGAACGTCTTCCTGCCGAAGGATAAGAAAATCAATCCCATGGTGGGCGGCGCCGGCATCTCGGCCTTCCCCATGTCCGCCCGGGTCATCCAGAAAATGGCCCTCAAGGAAGATAACCAGAACCATCTGCTCATGCACGCCGTGGGTGCCAATGTGGCCGGACAGATCGGCTCCGTGGTGGCCGGCGGCATCATCCTGACAGTGGTTCCCCGCCTGATCGGCGGCTGACCGGATAAGGAGGATCATGTATGGATATCGTATTTCAAACCAACAACCTGTCCAGTGCCCTGCTGCTGATGCTGCTGGGCATGGTGGGAATTTTTGTGGTGATGGGCGTCATCATGCTGGCCGTCACCCTGCTCAACCGCTTTGCCAAAGACAAGAAAACCGACGAAAACGATAAAAAATAAGTATCAATGTGTAAATGAGGGATAGCTGTGGCGGATAACAAGAAAATGGTGGAGGCCATCACGTCTATGGACGTGGACTTCGCCCAATGGTACACCGATGTCGTCAAAAAAGCGGAGCTCTCGGATTATGCCGGGGTGCGGGGCTGTATGATCGTGCGGCCCTACGGCACCGCTCTGTGGGAAAACATCCGCAACGATCTCGACGCGCGTTTCAAGGCGCTCGGCCATGAGAACGTCATGATGCCCCTCTTCATTCCGGAAAGCCTGCTGCAGAAGGAAAAGGACCATGTCGAGGGCTTCGCTCCCGAAGTGGCCTGGGTCACCCACGGCGGTGAGGACGAACTCCCCGAGCGTTTGTGCGTCCGCCCCACCTCCGAAACCCTGTTCTGCGATCATTACGCGAACATCATCCATTCCTGGCGGGATCTGCCGAAACTTTATAACCAGTGGTGCTCCGTCGTGCGGTGGGAAAAAACTACCCGCCCCTTCCTGCGCACCATGGAATTTTTCTGGCAGGAAGGCCACACCATGCACGAGACGGCCGAGGAGGCGCTGGCCGAAACCGAGCGCATGCTCGGCGTATACGCCGATTTCTGTGAAGAATCCCTCGCCATCCCAGTCATCAAGGGCCGCAAGACCGATAAGGAAAAATTCGCCGGGGCCGAGGCTACCTACACCATCGAGGCCATGATGCACGACGGCAAGGCCCTGCAGAGCGGTACCAGCCATTATTTCGGTGACGGCTTCTCCCGCGCTTTCGGCATCCAGTTCACCGATCGGAACAACACCCTTCAGTATCCGCATCAGACCTCCTGGGGCATGTCCTCCCGCATCATCGGGGCCATCATCATGACCCACGGGGACGACAACGGGCTGGTGCTGCCCCCGGCGGTGGCGCCCATTCAGGTCGTCATCCTCCCCATTGCCCAGCATAAGCCGGGCGTGCTCGAAAAGGCGGAGGAGCTGCGGGTGCGCCTGTCCAAAATCGCCCGGGTGAAGGTGGACGACTCCGACAATTCCGCGGGCTGGAAATTTGCGGAATACGAAATGAAGGGCGTGCCCCTGCGCCTCGAAATCGGCCCGAAAGATATCGAGAACAACCAGTGCGTGCTGGTTCGCCGCGACAACCGGGAAAAGACGTTCGTCTCTCTCGACGAGCTGGAAACCGCGATCCCCGATCTCCTGAAAGCGGTTCACGACGGCCTGTATCAAAAAGCCCTCGCCCGCCGCGAAAGCATGACCTACACGGCCGCCTCCTTCGACGAACTGAAGGATATCGCCCAAACCCGTCCGGGGCTGATCAAGGCCATGTGGTGCGGCGATGAAGCCTGCGAGCAGAAGCTCAAGGACGAGGCGGGCGTGACCAGCCGCTGCATGCCGTTCGAGCAGGAGCATCTGGCCGACACCTGCGTATGCTGCGGCCGCCATGCGGATAAGATGGTCGTCTGGGGTAAAGCCTATTAATTCCCGGCGGGATTTAATAGGGAAGAATCCCCTTCGGCGCCAAGCGCCTTCCTCCACGGGCGGCGCCGGACATTGTCGGGCCGTCCGCTCGTATGGATCCGGATTTTTACTTCGTGTCCGCCTCGTGTTTGCCTAACTTTTGCTTAGTTTTTTTACCTCATTTTTGCCTCGTCTCAACCTCGTTTCCCCTTTGTGTTTCACCTCGCATCCGTCCTGGTTTTACTCATTTTTGCCACATATACGCCTTACTTTTGCTCTATATTTGCCTCGAGTTTGCCTCTATTTGCCTCGGATTTGCCGCATATTTGCTTCGAATCTGCCGCATGAAAGTCGCCCACCGGCCGCCTCATGCGGATCTCGTCAATCCATAACGATGAGCATCATCCCAAACACGGCGTTCATCGCCACGGACCCAATGAGCATCGACACGGACGCGGTGAGCTTCATCAATGAGCACGACGAGTATCCTCATAAGCACGGCGGTCGTCGTCACGAACGCGGCGAAGATCGCCACGGACCCGATGAGTATCGACATGAACAAGGCGAGCTTCATCACAGACACGATGAGCATCGCCATAAACACGATGAACATCACTATGAAAAGGAGAATTCTATGAATCAGCTCGATCGGCCTCAAAAAGGCGAGACCGTTGCGGTCATGCACACCAATATGGGGGATATTGCCATCCGTCTCTTTCCGGAGAAGACCCCGAAAACCTGTGAGAACTTCATGACACATGCGAAGAACGGCTACTACAACGGCCTGATCTTTCACCGCGTCATCCGGGACTTCATGATCCAGGGCGGCGACCCCACCGGTACCGGCTGCGGCGGCGAGAGCATTTGGGGCGACAGCTTCGAGGATGAACCCGATATCGAGCTGCGCAACTACCGCGGCGCCCTTTCCATGGCCAACGCCGGTCCGGGCACCAACGGCAGCCAATTTTTCATCGTCCAGTGCGGCAGTGTGGATTCCCGCCTGATCCAGCAGATGAAGGGCCTGACCGAGCAGGGCTCCCGAAGAGGTCGTCGCCTCTTACGAACGGGTCGGCGGCACGCCCCATCTCGATTTCCGCCACACGGTCTTCGGCCAGGTCTACGACGGCCTGGACGTGGTGGACGCGATCGCGGCCGTGGAAACCGGACCCCAGGATAAACCCCGGCAGGATGTCGTGATCGAATCCATCGACATTCGGGAATTCGCGTGAATCCCGCCGTCGCCGAAGCCCGCGCCCTGCTGGCCTCCGTCACCCCGCTTGCCGGGGACTGCGGCCAGGTCTGCGGCGGACGGTGCTGTGCGGCCCCGGAGGATGGGACGCCCTGCGGCATGCGGCTGTTCCCGGGGGAATATCCCAAGGAGGAACGGAAAGCGGCGGCCCTCGAGGGGTTTGCCTTTTATCCCGGAGACCTGCTCGTCTGCAGCGGCCGGTGCCGGCGGTATATCCGCCCCTTGAGCTGCCGGATCTTCCCGCTGTTTCCCTATTACGGGACAGACGGACGGGTCCGCGCCGTCTACGATCCCCGCGCTTACCGGATTTGTCCGCTGGTGCGGCAGGCGGCGCATGTGCCGCTCAGGCGGGAGTTTGTCCGTCTGGTGCGGCAGGCCGGCCGGATTCTGGCGGCGGACGACGGATGCCGCGCCTTTCTGGACAGCCAATCGCGCGAAATTGACGAGGTCAACCGGTTTCTCCGGTTGGATTCTGTCCGCCCACCCATCTGCCGCCGGGAAATCCGGCCGCGTCTTTGATTTAGGAGGATGTACAAGCATGAAACAGTCCATTCGCAGGATATCCGCCGCCCTGTCGGCGCTGGTGCTGGTCTCGCTGGCCGGATGTTCATCCAAAACGCCGTCGAACAACGTCGAGACGGCCTACGCCGATAAAGAGTACGGTTTCCAGCTCGAAGCCCCCACCGCCGGGGAGGAAGTCGCCGTGATGCATACGTCCAAAGGCGACATCACCATGCGGTTCTTCCCCGAAGCCGCGCCTAAAACGGTGCAGAACTTCAAGGAACACGCCAAATCCGGCTACTACGACGGCCTGACCTTCCACCGGGTCATCGAAAACTTCATGATCCAGGGCGGCGATCCCAAGGGCAACGGCACCGGCGGCGAAAGCATCTTCGGAGACAAGTTTGAGGATGAATTCGATCAGAAGCTGCTCAATCTGAACGGCGCGGTCTCGATGGCCAACTCCGGCCCGAACACCAACGGCAGCCAGTTCTTCATCAATCAGAGCAACGCCTCCGCCTTCGGTAAGCGGGACGATTATACGGACAAGGCGATGCAGCAGCAGTATAAGGACGCTTACGAGCAGCTGTCCAAGATGTACGGCAGCCAGTTCACCAATCAGTTCAAGAATTGGAAATCGTATTACGACAGCCAATATACCGAAACCTATATCTACGACTGGATTCCGGACGAGGTGTGGGCGCTCTACGAGAAACACGGCGGCAACATCAGCCTGGACGGCGCCTGGCGCAAAACCGGCGGCCACACCGTCTTCGCCCAGGTGATCGAGGGTATGGACGTCGTCGAGGCGATCGCCGCGGTCTCCACCGACGACAACAACAAACCGGTCAAAAACGTCACGATCGACAGCATCGAACTGGTCCCGTACGGGGGCTGACCGGCATACGCGTCGCGCAGGTGCCCGAAATCCGGGTGCCTGCGCGATTTTTCGCGTGATCCTGGGCTATACTATACCTGGCAACGTCTGCATATCCGGGGCGAATCCCCGGAGAATCGCCGCCGCACGCATGGGACAGCCCCGCGCCTGCATAGTATGGGAAAGTGGGAATCCCGATTGCACCCTTGCGCCATTTATGGTATACTAGTGTCTTGACCGCATCGTAAATAGCGAAACGAAAGTATAACGCGCTCAAGACATCCGGCCCTGTCCGCGTGCTTTTGCCGGGGGCCGTCCATACAGGCGCATTTTTTGACAGCCGCCCTTCCGTTTGGCGGATCGTGCGTGCCCGGCTGTGTCCATTTTTCCGAAAGGAGCCCCCTTATGGATATCGAGATCGGCGGCCTTCATACGCAATATATCGATCAAGGACCGGCCGATCCGCGCGCCACGGTTCTCCTGCTGCACGGCTGGGGGGTGGACGGCCGTATTTATCACCTCATCACCGATCATCTGTCCGACCGTTTCCGCGTCGTCGTCCCCGATCTGCCCGGCTTCGGCGGATCGCAGGAGCCGCCGTGCCCCTGGACGCTCGACGATTATGCGGATTTTGTGGAACGGTTCGCCGCTGCTCTGGGGCTGCACGACGTCATCGGTCTGGGGCATTCCAACGGCGGGCGCATTCTCATCAAGCTCCTGTCCCGTCCGGATTCCCCTTTGAAAATCCGCAAGGCGGTCCTCCTCGATTCCGCCGGAGTCAAGCCCCGGCACGGTCCGCAATACTATGCGAAGGTATACACCTATAAAACGGTCAAAACCTTTTTGCGCCTGCCCGGCATCCGGTCGCTGTTTCCTCACGCGGTCGAAAACGCCCAAAAGCGGTTCGGTTCCGCCGACTATGCCCAAGCCAGCCCGCTCATGCGGCAATGCATGGTGCTCGCCCTGGGCGAAGATCTCACCCATCTGCTCCCCCGCATCGCCACGCCCACCCTGCTGATCTGGGGCCGGGACGATACCGCCACCCCGCTGTCGGACGGCAAACGGATGGAGGCGCTGCTGCCCGACGCGGGGCTTGTCGAGCTGCCGGGCGGCCACTACGCTTTTGCGGAGAGCTTCGGCACCTGCGCCCGGGTTCTCGATTCCTTTCTGGGCTGACGCCCGCTTTCTCCGGGAACCCGCCCGGAAATCCAATCGGACAGGAGGCATCCGGGGTGGAACTCATTGCGAAAATCGCCATGCTGGCGGCCTGCGCCGTCTGTGTGCTGACCCAGACCATCTACTTTACCCATATGATGCAGCTCAATTCCTACCGGAACGAGCGGTATCGGAAATGGTGCAAGGATCACGAGGAACGGCTGGTGTGCCTGCGCCGTATGGCGCCCGCGCTGCTGCTCCCCATCATGTGGCTGCCCGGCGTGTATTCCTATTACGCCGCGGCGGCTGTTCTGCTGCTCACGGCCTTTCTCAATATCCCGAAAAAGGCCAAGAAACCGCTCGTATACACCCATCGGGTCTGGCGGCTTCTCGGCACCCAGCTGCTGATGCTCCTGCTCGTTCTCACGGGGGCCTTTTTCGTCGACCGCATGCGGAGCATCGGCATGATGGCGCTCTATTCTCTGGTGGTCTGGGTTTGGACCCTGGCGGCGAATTTCGTGAACAAGCCGCTGGAAAAGGCTTTGTCGAACCGCTATGTCAAGGACGCCCGGCAACGTCTTCAGGCCATGCCGGAGCTCACGGTGATCGGCATCACCGGCAGCTACGGCAAGACCAGCACCAAGAATTTTCTCCACGCTCTGCTATCCGTGAAATACAACGTGCTCATGACCCCGGAAAGCTACAACACCACCCTGGGCGTGGTGCGCACCATCCGGGAACAGCTCCGCCCCACCCATCAGATCCTGATTGCCGAAATGGGGGCCAAAAATCCCGGCGACATCCGGGAGATCTGCGATCTGGTGCATCCCCGCTACGGCATTCTCACCTCGATCGGGGAACAGCATTTGGAGACGTTTCACACGGTGGAGAACATCGTGAAAACCAAATTTGAACTCATCGATTCCCTGCCCGCGGACGGGCGCGGTTTTGTAAACGCGGACAACGCCTACATCCGGGAACGGCTGGGCGAGGGCGGGTTTGCCGTCACTCTGACCACCTACGGGCTCGGACACAGCGATGTCACCGCGTCCGACATCCAGGTGGACGGGGCGGGAACCAGCTTCACCATCACGGCCGGGGATGAAAGCCGCCGCTTCACCACCCGCCTGCTCGGTCTGCACAACGTACAGAACATCACCGGCTGCATCGCCGCCGCCCTGGCTCTCGGCATCCCGCTCGAGGATCTCGTCTACCCCGTGCGGATGCTGAAACCCGTGGAGCATCGGCTCCAGCTTCTGCCCGGCGGCATCATCGACGATGCGTACAACGCCAATCCGGCAGGATTCCGCAGCGCCCTGGACGTTCTGTCCGGTTTCGAGGCGGAGCGGATTCTCGTCACCCCCGGCATGGTGGAGCTCGGCGACAAGCAGGAAGCCCTCAACCGGGAACTCGGTGAATACGCCGCCTCCCGCTGCGATTTTGCGGTTCTCGTCGGGGAAAAACAGGCCCCGCCCCTCATGGAAGGGCTGCTCGCGGGCGGCTTCCCGGAAGAGCGTATCTTCGTGGCCCCCACGCTGCAGGCCGGCCTCGCCCATCTGCGCGACAGGCCCGCCCCAGGCCCGCGGATCACCCTTCTCGAAAACGATCTGCCGGATAATTTCTGATTCCGTATCACACCGCTCAAGCGGAGAGGAGTTTTTGTCATGCAGACACGCGTCGCCGTCCTGTTCGGAGGACAGAGTGTGGAACACGAGGTATCCATCATATCGGGGCTGCAGGCTTTCGCCGCGCTCGACCGCTCCAAATACGCGCCCATTCCTTTGTACATCACCAAAGACAACCGGTTCTACACCGGCCCCCACATGGGGGATATCGCCTCCTACCGGGATATGCCCGCCTGTCTGGCGGCGGCCACCCGCGTGCTGCCTGTCCCGGGCGAAAAGGGCCGGGTGGATCTGATCCGCTATCCCTTTAAGAAATTCGGCAGCAACATCGTGGACACCTTTGACGCCGCCCTGCCGGTCGTGCACGGCACCAACACCGAGGACGGCACGCTCATGGGCTTCCTCGAGATGCTTGGTGTCCCTTACGCCTCCTGTGACGTCACCGCTTCCGCCCTGGGCATGGATAAATATAAAATGAAGGCCGTGCTGCGGCAGGCGGAGCTGCCCCTGCTCGACGCCCTGCTCTTTACCGGACGGGAAGTGGCCACAGCCGGCGACGCCGTCCTCGATAAAATCGAAGCCGCCCTTCCCTATCCGGTCATCGTCAAGCCCGTCAACCTCGGTTCCTCGGTCGGCATCTCCAAAGCGGCCGACCGGGAAGCGCTCGGCCGGGCGCTGGACCTGGCGCTGAGCTTTTCCGCCCAAGTCCTCATCGAGCAGGCCGTCTCCCCCCTGCGGGAGATCAACTGCGCGGTCCTGGGGGATCGGGACGCCGCCCGCGCCTCGGTCTGTGAAGAACCCGCCGGATGCGATGAAATCCTCAGCTATCAGGACAAATACCTGCGCGGCGGCAAGGAGGCCGGCCCCAAATCGGGCGGCATGTCCAGCCTGAAGCGCCGCTGCCCGGCCGATATTCCGGAGGAACTCGCCAAAAGGGTGCAGACGCTCGCGGTGCGTACCTTCCAGGCGCTCGGCTGTTCGGGCTGCTCCCGGATCGATTTTCTGAACAATCCCGAGACCGGAGAGCTATGGGTCAATGAAATCAACACCATTCCCGGCTCCCTGGCCTTCTACCTGTGGGAAGAGGCCGGCACCCCGTTCGGCAAACTGCTCGACGAGATGCTCTCCCTGGCCTTCAAGCGTGCCCGGGAACGGGAGGCCCTCACCTTCAGCGTGGACACCAATCTCCTCTCCTCCGTCCATCTGGGCGGTGCCAAGGGCGGCGGCAAAGTGGGCTGAATCGCCGCCGGACACAGGAGAGTCTACCATGCGATAGACGGTGTCTGATCAGAAGATGGGCCGGTTATATATCTTATAGGTGTGTGGCCACCCAAACTCCTGGGCCGCAACCCTGCTTGTATGGGTCGGTTTGGGTGAAACAGTCCCCGCCGGTTTCCCTCAAAAGAATCCTAGGCCAGGCCGGTCACGTGAACGAACGAGCAACGGTATCTAGGCCCGGCCACCACCAATATCCTTCGGCTATTGGATTGCGTAAATATAGGTCCGGGGTATCCCCGGCGGCGTTTTTGCCTCGTTCGGCTTTCCGAACGATCCTTTTAGTGGCCCAGTGCTTTTGCCCAGGTCAAAAGCACGAACAAAAGGAAGTGGCCCGCAGGCCAAACTTTTTATTCGCTCATGGCCGCGTAAAGAAGGCCGGGCTGCTCTTTTCCGGAAGAACGGCCGTCCTCCGCGGAGGAGGACAGGGGCTTGGCCCCTCGACCCCACCGCCTTTTGAAAAAGGCGGGCTTAAACGTTTTGTGCATGAACGACTTTTTTGACAAGCAAAGCGGGCCGTCCCCGGATGGGGACCGCTTATTCACAGCGTTTAAAACGCGGTTTTCTCCCGCAGATAGGCAGTCAGCTCGGCCACGGCCACCCGCTCCTGGCCCATGGAATCCCGGTCGCGGACGGTTACGCAGCCATCCTCGAGGGAATCGAAATCGAACGTGATGCAGTACGGCGTACCGATCTCGTCCTGCCGGCGGTACCGTTTGCCGATGGACCCCGCGTCGTCGAAATCGACCATGAAGTCCCGCGCGAGCGTTTCGTAAACCTGCCGGGCCCCGTCGCTGAGCTTCTTGGACAGGGGGAGCACCGCCGCCTTGAAGGGCGCCAGAGCCGGATGCAGGCGAAGCACCACGCGGGTGTCGTTCTTCTCCGCGTCCACCACTTCCTCGTCGTACGCGTCGCACAGAAACGCGAGCACCACCCGGTCGGCCCCGAGAGACGGCTCGATGACATAGGGCACATAATGCTCACCCGACTCGGGATCGAAATATTCGAGTTTCTGGCCCGACTGCTTGATGTGCTGGGTCAGATCGTAATCGGTCCGGTCGGCCACGCCCCACAGTTCGCCCCAGCCGAAGGGGAACAGGAACTCAAAATCGGTGGTCGCTTTGGAATAGTGGGACAGCTCTTCTTTTTCGTGATCCCGCAGCTTGAGATTTTCGTCCCGCATCCCCAGGGCGAGCAGCCACTGATGACAGGCGTTCTTCCAATAATCGAACCATTCGAGGTCGGTGCCGGGCTTGCAGAAGAACTCGAGCTCCATCTGCTCGAATTCCCGGGTACGGAAGGTGAAGTTGCCGGGCGTGATCTCGTTGCGGAAGGATTTGCCGATCTGGGCGACGCCGAACGGCACCTTCTTGCGGGAGGTGCGCTGGATGTTCGCGAAGTTGACGAAAATCCCCTGGGCCGTTTCGGGACGGAGATAGAGCTCGTTTTTCGCATCCTCGGTCACGCCCTGGAAGGTTTTGAACATCAGGTTGAAGGTCCGGATATCGGTGAAATTCCGCTCGCCGCACTGCGGGCAGCGGATATCCTGCTCGTCGATATAGGCCTTCATCTTTTCGAAGCTCCAGCCCGCGGGAATGACGCCGGACTCCTCGATGAGCTTATCGGCCCGGTGGCGGGTTTTGCAGCTCTTGCAGTCCATCAGCGGATCGGAGAAGTTGCCGACATGGCCGGACGCCACCCACACCTGGGGATTCATCAGGATGGCGCTGTCGAGTCCCACGTTGTAGGGACATTCCTGGACAAACTTTTTCCACCACGCCCGTTTGACGTTGTTTTTCAGCTCCACGCCCAGAGGGCCGTAATCCCAGGTATTGGCAAGACCCCCGTAAATATCCGAACCGGGATAGACAAATCCGCGGTTTTTGCACAGGGCGACGACCTGGTCCATGGTTTTCTCACGGTTGTTCATAGCGGCATATTCCTTTCGCAGCCAAACTCAAATCTCCCTTTCGGGAAATGGGCATCCATCTGTTAAGTTTAACCCGCTTCGCGCCTCTTGTCAATGCGAAAAACGGCTCAGAGCATGAAAAAACGGCACTGTGAGGCTATCCGCCCATCCGCTTTGCGGGATTCCGTCATCTGTCTGAAAAGCTCGGCCGCATCCGGAACCGGCTCGGGCGTCTGCAAGAGTCCGTAAAGCAGAAGCGCAATGGCCATCAGACCCGCCGCGACCGACAAGAGGACGGTCACTCGCCGGGCGGCAAAATAAAAGTCGGACGGTTCGGCGTCCTCCGCGCCGTTGATCCAGAAGCTCATCCGGAATTGTTCGATCGCCCAGGTCACGCGAGGAAAAAACGCCTCCAGCGCGCCGATCAGAAAAAAGAAGGCCCCGATAAACACCACGGCTACCGCATCCGAGGACGGCTTTCCTGCCGGAAAAACCCCGGCGCCGGCCAGCACCAGCAGCACCAGAAGAACGACGAAACCCGCCAGATCGATCCAGCCGCAGATCCGATCCAGAAGGCTCACAAACAGCGGATCCCGCCGGTTGTAAAGCTTCTCCATCGTTTGGTCCAGGTTCTCCTGCTCCTGCGCTTCCTCCTCCGCTGTCAGCCTTCTTCCCAACCGTGTACCGCAGTCGACGCAGTACAGCCGGCTGTCTCTCTGCCGGGCTCCGCATTTCCGGCAAATCTTCATGTTTTCCGCCCTCCCAAGGCTTTACAATCTGTCGAATCCGGTCAGATAATCACATCTTATATTCCTATCCGCCCGCCTGAATACGGGGTCAGATATAAAATCCCACCACGGTGGCATGGGTCCCGGTCACCTCGTCATCTCCCGAGATCACCACCCCGTCCAGGCTCATGAGTTCACCGCTTTTGACCGACGCGAGTGGGGCGGAAAAGGCCTCTTTTCCGCCGGCCATGACAATCACCCGGTCCTCGAGCACCATCAGCCGGCCGTCTTTCCCCAAAATCACTTCCACCGGGCTGCCGTTCTCATCCAGTTCCCGCCGGGCCGCGTATTTTAAGAGCTTGCCGTCCAGCCGCCGCAGCGTTTCATCCGCCATGCTGTCGCTTTTTTTAGAACCGCGGCGAAACCATCCCATGACCGGGCCCCCTCTCTCGTTTCCAATATACGGATATTGTACCCGTTTCGTCCGAGACTGTCAATCGGGAGGGCGGCTTTCCGCAGAAAAGCAGCCGGCGGAGAATCCGCCGGCTGCCGTGTCCGCTTATAAAAGAGCGTCGCCCCGGGCTATCCGGGCCTCGGCATCCGCCACAAACTGGCGGGCGTAGCGCGGCGACCGGGCGCCCCGCTCGATGGCCCACCTCTCCGCGGCGGCCAGCAGGGTATCCCGGTCCGCCCGCAGCCCGCGGTCGGCGGCCATCTGCTCGACGATGTCGAGAAACCGCCGTTTATCCGGCATCAGGAAGGTCAGGCTGATGCCGAACCGGTCGGAAAGGGATACCGCCTCCTGCACGGTATCGGCGGCATGCACCTCGTCCCCGTCCCGGTCCCGGAAGCTCTCCCGCAGCAGATGGCGCCGGTTGGAGGTGGCGTAGACCAGCACGTTCGCCGGACGGGAGGCGAGCCCTCCCTCCAGCACCGCCTTGAGCGCGGCAAACGAATCGTCGTTGCCCGAGAAGGAGAGATCGTCGATAAACAGGATGAATTTCATCGGCAGCCCGGCCAAGAATCCGGTGAGATCCGGCAGCTCGCAGAGCGCTTCCTTTGGCATTTCGATCATCCGCAGGCCGCGGCCGGCGTATTCGTTGAGCAGGGCCTTGACCGTCGAGGATTTGCCGGTGCCCCGGTCGCCGTAAAGCAGCATATTGTTTGCCTCGAATCCATCGAGGAAGGCCAGGGTATTGTCGATCGCGATCTGCCGCTGGGCGGTGTAATCCTTCAAATCGGACAGGCGGATGGGATCCGGATGCTCGACCGGCTGCAGCGCGCCGTCCCTCCACAGAAAAGCCCGATGAGCGGCGAACCGGCCGCAGCCGTTGGCCGCGTGATAGGCCGCGAGACCCGGCAGCGCCTCTCCCCAGGGGACGTCGAACGGGGCCGGGGCGGCGTTTGTTCCCCAGTCCGGCAGGCGGGCGGCCACGGCCGGATCCAGCGGCGACAGCAGCTTGTCCGGCGGGATGGCCGCGGCTTCATATAAAACGGTGAGATCCCGCAAAGCCGCCTGCGTCAGCCGGTCGGGAGCCCCGGCTTCCGCCGCGCCGGTCTCCCCTTTGGTCAGCCGGATGGTAAAGGGATTTTCATCTGCTGCCGCCTCCGCTGCCATCGCGGCGGGCAGACTGTCGAGCCCGCCCTGCCGCAGGAGGATCCCGCAGAACTCCCCCCACCGGCTGCACAGGGAGTCCGGATCCCCGCCGCAGGCGGCCTCCAATAAAGACAAAAACGCGGCCGTCACCGGCCGGTGAAGCACACCGCGGTAAACCGACAGCGACACGAGATTTTCATACAGACGGCGAACGGATGCGGATTCTGACATTCGAAAGGCTCCCTTTCTGCTGATCCGGCCATATGCCGGGATTTCTTTCGCATTTTACCCCGTTTGTGAGAATCTGTCAACTTGGGGGCCTTGTCAAGGCCAACCGGACGGATTATACTGACTATACACGTATGTATTAAAAGGAAAGGCAGGAGAGGCCGGCATGGAAAACGCGGAGATCCGGCGGGAAATCGCCTGCAGTTTTACCGGCCATCGTCCGGAGCGCCTGCCGGGCGGGTATGCCGCCTGGGATTCCCCCGCTTCCCCGCTGCGTCCCTGGATCCGCCGGGCTGTGGAAGAGGCGGCGGCGGACGGGTACCGGGATTTTATCTGCGGCATGGCCCTCGGCGCCGATACGCTGGCCGCCGAAGAGGTGCTGGGGCTGCGCGAGCGCCTCGAGGGGATCCGCCTGATCGCGGCCGTCCCCTGCCCCGAACAGGCGGACCGCTGGCGCCAGCCGGACCGGATGCGGTATCGCCGCCTGCTCCGGCTGGCCGACTGGACGTATACCGCTTCGCCCGTATACACGCCCTATGCCATGCATCTGCGCAACCGCTGGATGGTGGAGCACGCCTCCCGCCTGATCGCCATTTTCGACGGTTCGCCGGGCGGTACCGCCCACACCGTCCGGATGGCGGAAAAGCAGGGGCTGGACATTTGTTTTCTGTCGCCGGACGGCGGGGCGGAATGAAGGATGAATCCGCTTTCACCGTCAGCCGCGGCTCCGACGGGGGTTCGGCTCGTGCATCCATAAATTCGACACACGGACAGCCGCTGTATCGCTTCCTTCTGACGAAAAACCGGCTGTGCGCGGGCTTTTCCGCCGCGGAAATCCGGGCAAGGCCGTTCGGTGTCTGCACCAGCCTGCATGAGCTTGGCGGTTCTGCCGGGCCGCGCTGCCGCCAAACGCAGAAATTCGCTCACGCTTTTTCACTTTAGCAAATAAAAATGTCTTGACTTTTCTCCTTTCACGGGTGTATAATGGCCGCAATGTTCAATGACGTGTTTTCGCGGAAAGGGGGACGTTCGCCATGATGTCGGGAGCTGCGGCTATGGTCAAGTGCCTGGAGCTGGAGGGAGTCCACACCCTGTTTGGGTATCCCGGGGCGGCGATCTGCCCGTTTTACGACGCGCTCGTCGGCAGTTCTCTCCACCATGTGCTGGTGCGGACCGAGCAAAACGCCGCCCACGCCGCGTCCGGATATGCCCGGGTTTCGGGCCGGGTCGGCGTCTGTGTGGCCACCTCCGGCCCCGGCGCCACCAATCTGCTCACCGGCATCGCCTCCGCCTATATGGATTCCATCCCTCTGGTGGTCATCACCGGCCAGGTCCGCAGCGATCTGCTGGGCCGGGATGTGTTTCAGGAGGCCGACATCACCGGCGCCGCCGAGCCGTTCACCAAACACAGCTACATCGTCAAAAAGGCCGCCGACCTTCCCCGGGTATTCAAAGAGGCGTTCCACATTGCCTCCACCGGACGGCCGGGCCCGGTCCTCATCGACGTGCCCATCGACATGCAGCAGAAGATGATCGGGGAGTTCGATTACTCCCACCCGGTCGATATCCTCGGTTACAAGCCCCGCACCCAGGGGCATTCTCTCCAGATCCGCAAAGCGGCGGAGGCGCTCGGCGCCTGCAAACGCCCGGTTCTCTGTGCGGGCGGCGGCGTGTTTTCCGCCGGAGCCGAACAGGCTCTGCGGGCTTTCGTCGAGCAGGTGAACCTCCCCACCGTCTCCACCATGATGGGGATCGGCGCCCTGCCGACCGCCCATCCTCTCAACCTCGGCATGCTCGGTTCTCACGGAGGCGCCCCGGCCAACAAAGCCGTGCGGGACGCCGACCTCGTCATCATGGCGGGGGCCAGGGTCGGGGACCGGGCGGTCGCCGCCCCCGGACAGATCGCCACCCGCGCCAAGGTGATCCATATCGACATCGATCCCGCGGAGATCGGCAAGAATCTCCCGGTACATATTCCGATCGTAGGCGATCTGCGCCAGGTTCTCTCCGAACTGACCCAGCGGACCGAAGGCGTCCGCGCTCCGGAGGAATGGGTCAAGACCGTCGTTGACCGCCGTCAGCGCTACGCCGCGAAGCCGATTCCCCCGGTGGACGGTTTCGTGGAACCCAAGACCTTCCTGCGCACCCTGTCCTCCCGGATGGAGGGGAACTGCGTTCTCTGCGCCGACGTCGGGCAGAACCAGATCTGGTCCGCCAACAACTTCGCCGTGCGGGACGGACGGTTTCTCACCTCGGGCGGCATGGGCACCATGGGGTATTCCATCCCCTGCGCCGTGGGCGCCAAGAGCGCGGCCGCGGACCGTCAGGTCTGCGCGGTCTGCGGAGACGGCTCTTTCCAAATGAGCCTCATGGAACTGGCGACCATCTGCCAGGAAAACCTCGGGGTCAAAATCGTCGTCATGCGCAACGCCCGCCTCGGCATGGTGCGGGAACTGCAGGACAATCAATACGGCGGGGTGCACAGCGGCATCGATCTGACGGTGAGCCCCGACTTCGTCAAAATCGCGGAGGCCTACGGCATCCGCGCCCGGGCCGTTTCTTCCAACGAAGACGCCGAGGCCGCCATCGGCGAAATGCTGAGCGATGACCGGCCTTACCTGCTGGAATGCCGCGTCCGGCCCGACTATCCGTCACTGTAACCGGAAAGGGGTGGGAACACCGATGAAATACACCATGTCCGTGCTGGTGGAAAACCACCCCGGCACGCTTTCCAAGGTTTCCGGCCTGTTTTCCCGCCGCGGCTTCAACATCGATTCCCTGGCGGTCGGCATTACGGAAGATCCCACCGTCTCCCGCATGACCATCGTGGTGGACGGGGACGAATACGTGGTCGAGCAGCTGGAAAAGCAGCTCAACAAGGTCATTCCGGTCATCAAGGTCAAAACCCTGAAGCCCGGCGACACCATCGCGCGCACCTTATCCCTGATCAAGGTCGCCGTCGCCCCCGGCCAGCGGGCCGAGATCATCCGCGCCGCCGAGCTGATGGGGGCGAAGGTGGCGGATGCCACCCGCTCCACCCTCACCCTCGAATACGCGGACACCGCCGAACGGACCGAAACGCTCGAGGCGCTGCTGCGTCCCTATGGTATCCGGGAAATCGTGCGCACCGGCATCATCGCCATTGAAAAAGGCGCCGATCCCACCCGGAAGGACAAACCCCGGACAGACCCGCCGTCGGATCCCGGATGAGCTTACCCTGCGTTTCCGGCCGAACCGGACACAACGGGTTCAAACCCATAAATTTGCCGAAACCCGGCACAGGAGGTAATGGTATCATGGCAAAAATCTACTATCAAAGCGACTGCAACCTGAGCGTTCTCAAAGGGAAAACCGTCGCCATCATCGGGTATGGCTCCCAGGGGCACGCCCATGCGCTCAACCTGCATGAAAGCGGCGTGGACGTGGTCGTCGGGCTGTATAACGGCTCCAAAAGCTGGGCGAAAGCGGAAGCGGCCGGCCTCAAGGTCATGACCGCCGCGGACGCCGCCGAAGCGGCCGACGTCATCATGATCCTCATCAACGACGAGCGCCAGGCCGATATGTACAAGAAGGACATCGAGCCCCACCTGACCGCCGGCAAGGCTCTGGCCTTCGCCCACGGCTTCAACATCCATTTCGGCCAGATCGTGCCCCCCGCCGACGTCGACGTGTTCATGATCGCGCCGAAAGGCCCGGGTCATACCGTCCGCAGCGAATATGTCGAGGGCAAGGGCGTGCCCTGCCTCGTCGCCATCCATCAGGATGCCACCGGCCGCGCGCTCGATGTGGCCCTCGCCTATGCCGCGGGCATCGGCGGCGCCCGCGCCGGCGTGCTCGAAACCACCTTCAAAGTGGAAACCGAAACCGATCTGTTCGGCGAGCAGGCCGTGCTGTGCGGCGGCGTCACCGCTTTGATGAAGGCGGGATTCGAAACCCTGGTCGAGGCCGGGTACGATCCCCGCAACGCGTATTTCGAGTGCATCCATGAGATGAAGCTGATCGTCGACCTGATCTACAAGGGCGGCTTCTCCATGATGCGGTATTCCATCTCCGATACGGCCGAGTTCGGTGACTACGAGACCGGCAAACGCCTGATCACCGACGAGACCAAGAAGGAAATGAAGAAGATTCTCACCGAAATCCAGGACGGCACCTTCGCCTCCAAGTGGATCAACGAGAACAAGGTGGGCCGTTCCCACTTCAACGCCTGCCGCCGGATCGAGAGCGAACACGAGCTCGAGACCGTGGGCCGGGAACTCCGCAAGCTGTACAGCTGGAATCAGGAAGACTGATTTTTCGATGTCAACAAGCCGCCCCGGGATCGGAAGATCCCGGGGCGGCTTTTGTCTGTTGCGGCTGCAGCGTATATGAACACGGGGCATCCCGCGGGGCGCCTTTCGGCCGGAGCGTCGGCGGCGGACCGGCTGCCGTTCACGGGATGCGAAGAATGGGATCGAAAGTCCTCCTCAGGGGACGGATTCCGGCAGGCTTTTCTACTCTTTCCGGAATACAGGCAAAGCGGGAGACGCCGAACGGCATCCCCCGCTTTTTTATTAATCATCGTAAATATAATGGTGAAGCGCCTCGACCGACTTCTTCTGATCCTTGAATTCCAGAACGGCCCCGGGCCCTTTGTAACTCTTGTTGAGATAATCGCCCGGCTGGGGCAGATAGTAATCGTTGACGATCGTGTAATCCATATACTTCAGCGCGTTGCCGGCAAAGCCGAGCAGTTCATCCGGCGACATATTGGTATCCACGCAGCTCAGAGCTTTCTTGGCCACATCGAGAATCTGCCCGACGTTCATCGTCTTGGCCTTCTGCATCATCAGGGTCACGACGTTGCGCTGGCGGGCCGTCCGCTGAAAGTCGCTGTCGGTATGGCGGATCCGGGCGTACTGCAGCGTCTGGAAGCCGTCGAGATGGTGAACGCCCGCGCTCCCCGTCATCGGTTTCCAGCCCGGATCGCCCGGCACGGCCTTGACGCCGTTTGCCGGGATCTGACCCATCTCTGCCTTTGTCAGCTCGATGTCCAGGCCGCCCATGGCGTCGACAACGATCGGCATACTGGTGAAGTTCACCCCGATATACTGATCGATCTCCAGCCGGAAATTATCCCGGATCATAGCCGACTGCATGGTGTGTCCGCCATAGGCATAGGCCGAATTGAGCTTGCCCCAGTCGTCCTTGCCGTCCTTATTGGCGTCCCGCCCGGGCAGGGACACGTACGTGTCCCGCAGAAGGGAAATCAGCTTGATCGTCTTCTTCTTGTCGTTGACGGAAAGGATGATGTTGGTATCCGAGCGCACCCCTTTGTTCTTTGTCCCGTCATAGCCGAGCAGGAGGTAATTCTTGATATATTTGGTGTTCTTCCGGACCGGCAGTTCGGAAAGGGCCTTGGCGTTTTGATAGGCCGCATCCAAATTGGGATCCTCGTCTCCGGATTCCTCCTCCAGGGAAAAGTCCGGGTCGATCGAGGTGTCTCCCGGCACAAAGCCCACCCCGCTGAGCATGTTCCAGACGAGCGCGCCGACCCCGATGCACAGGACAGCAATAATACCCATCACGCTGACGCCGGCAATGGTGGTGATGCGTACTTTTTTGGAATAGCGTTTCCGTTTTTTCTGTTTCGCCGCTGCATGAACCGGCGCTTTTTTCTTTTTATTGTCCATTGTCTTGTCCGGCCTTTCCCATCGTCCGCTGCACGTCAGCGGCTTTTGTACGATTTCTGAATCCTATCCTATAGCGTCTATTTTCTCAAGCGGGAATTACGGGGAAATGGCAAAATCTCGTCGGATTACGGCCGAAAACGGAGGCTTTTCGCCGTCTTTCGGCCGGATACTGCCACTTCTGTACAGCCTATTCCTGGGTTTTATCTTGGTCCCGGCCGAGGCGTTCCATGTGTGCCGATCCCCGTCAAAACAGCCCCTGGATGCGCCCTTGGTCGTCCACGTCGATGCTTTCGGCCGCCGGCACTTTCGGCAGGCCCGGCATGGTCATGATATCGCCTGTCAGCACCACGACAAACCCCGCCCCGGCCGAAAGCTTCACATTCTTGACCGTAACGCGGAAATGGTCGGGCCGGCCGAGCAGCGCGGGATTGTCCGACAGGGAATACTGCGTTTTGGCAATGCAGACCGGCAGATGGCCGAAACCGAGGGCATGCAGCCGGTCCAGTTCTTTCGCGGCAGCGGGCAGGAAATCCACCCCGTCCCCGCCGTAGACCTTCCGCACGACGGACTCGATTTTGTCCCGCAGAGGCAGCGCATCCTCATAGAGGAAACGGAAGGAAGAAGGCTGTTCGGTCAGGCTCAGCACCTCATCCGCCAGCTCGAGCCCGCCTTCGCCGCCCTTCCCCCACACCTCGGACAGCGCGACCCGCACGCCGAGCGCCGCGCATTTCTCCCGCACCAGACGGAGCTCCGCCTCGGTATCGGCCGGGAAGCGGTTGATCGCGACCACCGCGGGCAGCCCGAACCGGACCGTGATGTTTTCGAGATGGGCGAGCAGATTGGGCAGTCCGCGCTCGAGCGCCGCCAGATCCTCCTGTTCCAGGGTCCCCTTGGCCGCGCCGCCGTGATGCTTGAGCGCCCGCACCGTCGCTACCACGACCACGGCATCGGGCCGGAGCCCGGCTTTGCGGCATTTGATATCGAGGAATTTCTCGGCGCCGAGATCGGCGCCGAAACCGGCTTCCGTCACCACGATATCCCCGAGTTTCAGCGCCATGCGGGTGGCCGTGATGCTGTTGCAGCCGTGGGCGATGTTCGCAAAGGGGCCGCCGTGTACAAACGCCGGGGTATGCTCGAGGGTCTGGACCAGGTTGGGTTTGATGGCGTCCTTTAACAGGGCGGCCATGGCACCCTGGGCCTTCAGATCCCCCGCCGTCACCGGCCGATCGTCCCGGGTATAGCCCACCACGATGGCGGCGAGCCGCTCCTTGAGATCCCGGATCCCGGACGAGAGGCAGAGAATCGCCATGATCTCGGACGCGACGGTGATATCGAACCCATCTTCCCGCGGGACCCCGCACATCCTGCCGCCCAGACCGTCCACCACGCTGCGGAGCTGGCGGTCGTTCATGTCCACACAGCGTTTCCACGTGATGCGGCGCACGTCGATTCCAAGCTCGTTGCCCTGATGGATGTGGTTATCCAGCATGGCGGCCAGCAGGTTGTTGGCCGCGCCGATGGCATGCATATCGCCGGTGAAATGGAGGTTGATATCTTCCATGGGGATGACCTGCGCCCATCCGCCGCCGGCCGCGCCGCCCTTGATGCCGAACACGGGGCCCAGCGACGGTTCCCGCAGGGCGAGGACGGCCTTCTGGCCCCGGCGGCGCAGCGCGTCGCCCAGCCCCACCGTCGTTGTGGTCTTCCCCTCCCCAGCCGGGGTGGGGGTGATGGCCGTCACCAGTACCAGCTTGCCGTCGGGACGATCACGCAGGCGGTCGAAGACCGACAGATCCACTTTCGCTTTGTATCGTCCGTAAAGCTCGATCTCCTCCGGAGTCAGACCGAGTTCGGCGGCAATCTGCTCTACCGGCAGGGGCGTGACGCTCTGGGCGATCTCAATGTCGGACAACCTTTCCATGGCTGTTTACCCTCCTGTATATATGGAGTTTTTTCTTTCCAAAAAAGTTGGCAAAACTTCCGATCTTTCGACAATCTTAAGATTTGGCCGCGCCCCTCTTATACTATAGTGTCCGGAGGAGGCGTTTTTATGGCACCGGCGTCCGAAAAAACCACACGCCGGTATCGGTAAAACATCAGGGCCGTCACGGCGACGGCGAGGAAATCGGCCACCGGTTCGGCTGTAAACACACCCGAGACACCCCACAGGCGGGAAAAAACGAGAACCAGCGGGATGAGCAGCAGCACTTTCCGCAGCAGGGCCAGAAACAGGGAAATGCCCGCGCGCCCGGTGGCGACAAAGGTCTGCTGGCAGGCCATTTGAACGCCGAGCAGCAGACTCATGAGCATATACACCCGCAGGGCGGGCACCGCAACGGCAAACAGATCCGCGTCGCTGCTGAACAAACGGACGAACAGGCCCGGGAACAGCATGACGAACGCCCACAAAGCGGTGGTAAACCCTGCCGAGGAGAGCAGAAACAGTTGAAAGGCTTTTTTTACCCGGTCAAACTGCTTCGCGCCGTAATTGAAGCTGATGATGGGCTGTACGCTCTGCCCGAGGCCCACCATGGGCAGCAACAGCAGCTGCATCACACTCGCGAGAATGGAATAGGCCCCTATGTATCGTTCCGCGGACACCATGTCGGGGCTTACCGCTTTTAAGCTCATATTGATGACGATGCCCACGAGGCTTTCGGTCGCGTTCATGATAAAGGGGGAGACACCCAGCGCCAGAACCGGACCGATCAAGCTCCAGCGGGGCCTCATGCGGGACAAGCGGATTCTCAGGCGGGTCCGTTTGCCGCAGAGGAAGCCCAGCACCCAGAGCGCGGACAGGCACTGGGATACCACCGTCGCGATGGCGGCGCCCTGCACCCCCATGCCGAAGCCGTAGATCAGAATCGGATCGAGAACGATGTTCGTCACGGCGCCGAGCAGGACGGTGAGCATGCTCATCATGGCCAGGCCCTGGGTGTTGATAAAGGCATTGAGTCCCAGCACCAGCAGCACGGGCAGGGTGCCCAGGATATACATGCGGAAATACGAAACCGCGTAATCGATGATGCTGTCCGTCGCCCCGACGAGATAGAGCAGGTCCCGGCAGAAAATCAGGCATACCGCCATGATCACCGCGGAAAAACCGACCAGAAGGGGGATGCAGTTTCCGAGGATATCCTCCGCGCCGTCCCGGTCGTTCCCGCCCATTTTAATCGCGGCCAGGGCCGCTCCGCCCGCGCCGACCATGGTGCCGAACGCGGACACGATCATAATCAGCGGCAGGCACACCCCCAAAGCCCCCAGGGAACGGACCCCCTCGTCCCCCGGCAGATTGCCGATATACATGCGGTCGACCATATTGTACAGGGCGTTGATCAGCTGTGCCGTGATGGCCGGAATCGCCAGCCGAAACATCAGCCGGCCCACGCTGTCGTTCCGCAGATCGGCGGATGCGCGGTTCCGAAGTGAAAAAGCCGTGGGAATCCTCTCCTAACGATGCGGGTTGTCAAAGGAAACGCGCGGCGGCTTCCCGGTCAGGGAAAACCGCCGCGCCGGAATCCATTGTTGCTATCGAATTTCAGCCCTTACGCTTTGCGCCGGATGGCCTCTTTGGCCGCTTCCACGATATGGGCAGCGTTCAGGCCATACAGATTCAGCAGTTCGAGAGCCGGACCGGACTTGCCGAAGGTGTCGTTCACGCCCCCCCGCAGGACCGGGACGGGAACCGTCTCACAGACCACCTCGGCCACGGCTCCGCCGAGTCCGCCGATGATGTTGTGTTCCTCGGCCGTGACGATGGCTCCGGTTTCTTTTGCCGCCCGGACGATGCAGTCCCGGTCGATCGGCTTGATGGTCGCCATGTTGATCACGCGGGCGCGGATCCCCTCGTTTTTCAGGGTTTCCGCCGCGGCCAGCGCTTCGCCGACGAGCAGGCCGGTCGCGATGATCGCGACGTCGCCGCCCTCGGTCATCTCAACGGCTTTGCCGATTTCAAAGCGGTAATCGTCCCCAAACAGCACGGGAACCGGCAGACGGCCGAACCGCAGATACACCGGGCCGTCCAACTCCAGGGCGGCGCGGACCGCCTGCTTGGCCTCGGTATCGTCGGCGGGATTGAGTATGGTCATGCCGGGGATGGTCCGCATCAGGGCGATGTCCTCGCAGCACTGATGAGTGGCGCCGTCCTCGCCGACCGAGATGCCCGCATGGGTCGCGCCGATCTTGACGTTGAGATGCGGGTAGCCGATGGAATTGCGCACCTGCTCAAAAGCGCGGCCCGCCGCGAACATCGCAAAAGACGACGCAAAAACCTTTTTGCCCGCCGCGGCGAGTCCCGCCGCGATGCCCATCATGTTGCCCTCCGCGATGCCGCAGTCGAAGAAACGGTCGGGATAGGCTTTCTTGAAACCGCCGGTCTTGGTCGCGGCCGCGAGATCCGCGTCCAGCACCACCAGATCGGGATACACCTCCGCCAGCTCGACCAGCGCCGCGCCATAGGAGTCACGAGTTGCTTTTTTGATCACGTCCGCCATCGTTTACGCCTCCTCCAGCTCGGCCAGGACGGCTTTGAGTTCCGTCATGGCCTGTTCGTATTGTTCCGCGTTGGGAGCCGAACCGTGCCAGCTCACCTGATCCTCCATGAAGGAGACGCCGCGGCCCTTGTGAGATTTCTGAATGATGGCGGTGGGCTTATCCTTACAGGCTTTCGCGGCCTCGAACGCCCGCTCGATCTGGTCGAAATCGTGGCCGTCGATCTGTTCGACATGGAAACCGAAAGCCTCGAATTTTTCCGGGATGGGATAGGGGGAATTGACCTCCTCCACCGTTCCGTCGATCTGCAGGTTGTTGTTGTCCACGATGACACAGAGGTTGTCGAGCTTCTTATGGGCAGCGAACATCGCGGCCTCCCACACTTGGCCTTCCTCGATTTCGCCGTCGCCCAGCACCGCATAGGTCCGGTAGGACGCGCCGTCCAGCTTGGCGGCGAGCGCCATGCCCACCGCGGCCGAGATGCCCTGGCCGAGGGAGCCGGTCGACATATCCACGCCCGGGGTCCCCTTCATATCGGGATGTCCCTGGAGCATCGCGCCCGCGTGGCGCAGTTTTTTGATTTCCTCCTCCGGGAAAAAGCCCCGGAGCGCCAGCGCGCCGTACAGAGCGGGCGCACAGTGGCCCTTCGAGAGGACAAACCGGTCGCGCCCCTCCCACTTGGGACGCGCAGGATCCACGTTCAGTTCCGAAAAGTAGAGATACGCGAGCGTATCCGCTACCGACAGGGAACCGCCGGGATGCCCGCTTTTGGCGTGGAACGTCCCTTCGATGACCTCCATGCGGATGCGGGTAGCCGCCGCGGCGAGCTGTTTTTTCTTTAAAGCATCCATCCGTATTCCTTCCTTTCCCGGCCGCCTGCCTGGAACAGCCTGCGGCCATAACAGCATACAGATGGTAGTATACCACAGTACGGCAAAAAACACCAGCGGACACCAGGAAAAAGTTGGGGCTTTCCGGACGTCCGGATTCGGGCATTTTGCCGAGAAAACGCCGCCGGGCCGTTTCAGGCGGATGTCCACAAAATTCCGGAAAATTTTCGACGGGAAAAGCAGTGGACAAATCCCCTTGCGGCATGTATAATATAAGAATCGTGCGGCACAACGAATGGAGGTACATATATGAGGAAGATCAAAAGCATGGCCTGCGCTGTCGTAGCGGCGTGTTTCGCGTTTTCCATGACGCTTGCGGGCTGTTCCACTCCGGAATATGCCATGACGGTGGACGGCCAGCAATATACCACGGGCGAATATCTCGCCTATCTGTACAACGTCTATTATTCCATGGCTCAGAACATGGCCATGTACCAGATGTACGGCATGGATCCGTGGGCGCAGACCGTTCCTTACGGGGAGGGGGACGACGCCGAGAACCTGTCCACCGCCGAATTCATCAAGCGCACAGCGCAGGATACCATTATCCGGCAGAAAGCGCTGGAAAATATGCTCAAAGAGAAAAACGTTCCGCTGGATGAGGAAAAGCTCGCCGAAGTGGAAAAAACGCTCAAAGATTTGAAAACCGACGCCTACATCGTGTATGGATTCAACAACGAGAGCTTCGCCAAGATGCTCAAGGCCACCCAGCTCAACGAATGGTCCCTGTTCTACGGCACCTATGACAAGGGCGGCGCCAAGGCGATGAGCGAAGAGGAAATCCGCCAATACTTCGTGGACAATTTCCTCAGCTATAAAATCATCGAATTCAAACTCGTCGACAGCTCCAACAAACCGCTGGACGACGACGCGATCCAGGAATACCGCGACCGGCTGAACAAGTACCTGGCCGAGTTTGAAAAAACGGGTATGACCAGCGAGGATTTCGACAACATCATCAAGATGAGCGCGGCCGACGACGAGGCCGCCAAAGGGGACGGCAAAGACGATACGTCGTCGAATCCCAGCAGTGACGCTTCCTCCAACCCCAGCAGCGATGCGTCGTCGAATCCGAGCAGCGACGCTTCCTCCAACCCCAGCAGCGACGCGTCGTCGAATCCGAGCAGCAATGCCTCCTCCAACCCCAGCAGCGACGCCTCGAATCCCGACGGGGACAACGGGGATGGGGACGACGAGGATAAAGAAGACGAGAACACCGATCCCAACCGCAAGGATATCGACGCCAACATCTACGGAGACGAGGATTTCACCAACGCGGTCAAAAAAGTGGAAGTCGGCAAAGCGTCTATCCAGGAATACAAAAAGGGCGGTACCTCCGATACCATCGCCCTGATCTTCCGCATGGATCCCGAAAAGGACCGGAAAGACGGCAAGGATTACTTCGCCGAGAAACGCAACGACATCATTTATGGTGCCAAATACGAAGAATTCGACAAGGAAGTCACCGAGTATATCAAAACCCTGGAGGTCACCTATGTCGACCGGGCCATCAAGGCCTGCAAACCCCAGAATTTTGAAAAAGCGGCGAACGCCTGACGCGGCAAATACTTAAACATGCAGGCAAAAGACAGCGCAGAAAGCAGCGATGCTTTTTACGCTGTCTTTTTTATGCTCACAAAGAAATGCATCGATGGACAAGGGTAACAGGGTTTTCGGCGTGAAAACGGGTGCTGGCGGCGTTGTCCTCGTGGCCGGGCGGCCCCGCCAAAACCAAAAATGCCGCTGGCCGCCTTTTTGACCGCCGGCAGGCATGTTGGCCCTTGTCAACCGATGCTATGGTTTAGGATTATGCCGAACGAGTTTTACTTTTATGTGTGGCGTTAGAGAGAGTCAAGAAGTCTGCACGCTGCGGCAATACAGCAAAACGGAAGAACGCCACGTTGTATTTTCCATTTTGTATAACGATGAACCGCCTTGTCCGGTCCCTGCGGCAGAGAAATTGCTGTTTGACGAATGAAGCTAAAGAAAGCTCTGCAACAATCGTTGCAGAGCTTTCTTGGGAAGATCTTATTTGCTGTATGTTTTCTTTCTCACAGAAACGGTTGTGCCAACCAGCGCCATACAGGAAATGCCGATCAGCATCAGCATCCATACAACATTGCTGCTGTCGCCTGTCGGAGGAACTTCCGGGGTAAGCTTCGCCACGACGGTGTCCTTCTCGGTGATTTCCTTCGTCATAGCCGCATCGCTGAAATACTTGCCGCAGACCTCGCAGTACCAGTATTCGATGTTGCCTTCGGCCTCCGTGGTGGCGGATTTAGCCTCGACATGCTTCACCGTATGCTTGTGCATGTCGATTTTGCCATCCTCGCCTATGTCCAACGTAAAGTTGTCGGATTTATTCTCGACCTTCGGAGCGTCCTCGCCCTCGGAAACCTGGATAAGCGGAAGCTCTTTTTCGCTGTTGTCGGTATAGGTAAGGGTGCTCTCTTCGGCAAATACAAGCGAGGCTTCTTTACCCTTATTGTCTACGTTTATACCATACCAGGAGCCTTGGCCGGTTACAACATCCAGCTTGCCGGTCACGGTGACCTCAGACGCATTGACAATCAGCGGGGCACCGGCCGCAGAACCTTCGTGGTTCAGGACAACATCGTCGATCACTACGCCCTTGGAGCCCTGTACGTTCAGCACATTTCTGACAGCCTCTTTGCCGTCGGCAGTCAGTTTGCCGCCGGTCAGGGTAAAGCCGTCCGCTCCATTGATGCTCACCAGGTTGGCTCTCCAGTTGTTGACGCCGTTTTCCGTATTGGGAGTAAAATCGTCGCCGGGTTTTAGGGCAAAGCCGTTCAAATCAAAGGTAATATTCTTATTGGCAGGGTCAATCTGGAGGCCACAGTCGCCGTTAACCAGATAATCTTCGGTCAGCTTAACGGTGGTGCCGGCCGGAACCTTATTAAATATCTCGCCGGAAAGGTTTATACGGCTGTCCACCAAAACCGAAAGACCGTCGCTTACGAAAATATCGTTGCTCGCGCTGGTGGCATATGTCGTATTGTCAATGAAATTGGAAATGTCAATGGTCGTGTTTTTAAGCGTGATAGTGCCGTTTTTAACGGTATCGGTTCTGGCGGTAACCCACGAACGCACCGTCACATTTTCCAAAACAGCGTTGCCTGCGTCGGCGGTGCTGAAATAGATGGAACCGCTGTTGACCGCATCTTCAGACTGCCCTTCTACCGGCAAAAGCTCAACGTCTTTAAGCGCAAAGTCTTTGCCCAATACCTCAACAGCTTTATTGACGCCGCCGATGGGATCTGTCTCAGCATAATACAGGTTTTTATTGGCCTTTAAATCGACGTTTTCAATCGTCACGCCGCTGCCGATAACCGTTAAAAAGTTCTGGTTATGCCAGACACCGCCCGTAGCCGCGTCCGGGGTAACGGAACTGGTAATGACGACATCGCCCTTACCGACAATTTTGAGATTGTCAGCTGTGATGGGGAAGATAAACGGACCGGTTTCGCCGTTTACAGGCTCGCTTGTAGTAAAGGTCTTGGAAAGCTCATATGTACCCGCCGCGAGCTCCCAAACTTGGTCATCCGCCTGGTTTTCAATAGCCGCTTCCAGCTGTTCAACTGTGGCGATAGACACCGCATTGCCGCTTTCGGCCAGCGCGGCCATCGGCATGAGGGCCAGCACCATGCAAAGGGCCAGCAGAACGCTTAAGGGTTTTCGTTTTACTTTCATTGTTTTTTCCTCCTGAAAAGATATTTTTAACAAAAAAGACATACGCCGTCCGCTGTTAAACGGGCAGAATATGTCTTTATGTTCCTATGCCATTTGCAGTTATACCGAAAAAAAGACAGAACTATTCTGTCTGTCTGTCTGTCTGTCTGTCTGTCTGTCTGTCTGTCTGTCTGTCTGTCTGTTAAAATTATGCTCTGCGATTTCATAAAAATCAAGACCTTTTATGTAAATAATCTGAATTCCTATCTTCAACGATTAGAATATCACAGTTTCCTTTAATTTACAACTAAAAACCAATAAATTTTGTTTTTAAAAAAATACGCCCAACCAGGCGAAGATGTTTGACCATTTTCCAAAATGATTTCTCCGGTCAGAAAATCCAATTGACACGTTCGGGCTGCAAAACCGGCCTTTTCATTGGGCCGTATCCAATCCGGTCCCCGTTTTTCGCGCGAATTTCCGCCCGAACGCCTCTTGACAAGAACGGAACCGATGTGGTATACTAGCACACGCGCCAGAGACAGGCGGCTTTAGCTCATCTGGTAGAGCGCCACCTTGCCAAGGTGGAGGTAGCGAGTTCGAGCCTCGTAAGCCGCTCCACGCCGTCGCGGACATACACAGTCCGCGACGGCTTTTCTTTTTGAAACGTTACCGGCTCACCCACGCCGTCGTTCCTCTGCGCAAAACGTCACGCCGGCCGCGGATATGCCCTTGTAAACGCGGGCATGACGCCTCCGCCGCGCTGCCAGCTTTTGGCGGGGTTGCGCCTTGCGGCGCCCTTTTGTCCCACCCTCACAACAGGGCAGCCCCTCACACGCGAAGTGTGAGGGGCTGTTTACATGTATGGCTGCACACCCGCGTGCTTCGGCATCCAAACGCCATGTCCTCTCGGGCGTGCTCTTTCGCGGGAGGTCCTTTTTCAAAAATCAAGCGCCGTGTCTATCCATTCCGCCCGCCGCGGAAAGGGAATCCCGAAAACGGCCGGCTCCCCCGCCGGGCGGCCGCAGGCGGTCCCGCGTCGTATGTCCATTCCGGTTCCTCGCCCCGCCTGCGCGTGGGAACGGCCAGCGCCGCCAGCGAAGCCAGAACCCACAAGGGCAAAAGACTGGCAACAAAACTCTGAAAACCGGTTCCGTATTGCACGGCCGCCCAAACCAGGCAGGCCAATACCTGCAGGATAAAAAACGCTTTCCGGGACCGTCGCTTGCAGACGCCGAGAACCCCCATCAGCAGCAACGCAACGACCAGCAACACCGGGCACCCCTCCCTTTTCTAAAGCGGTCAGCCGCAGCCCGCCCCTCTACGTCCACGATACCGCCATGTTCCTGTGCGGAGCGCAGGAACGGCGAAGCCGCCGGGACGGCAGCCCCAAATGACGGGAACCATGTTCTCACAGGCGTCCGAAGGCTTGGTGCGCAAGGCTTCGGACTACGCCGTGAGGTTATTTTACCATGCGGACGGCGGCGGTGTCAAACCAGCACGCACGCAGACGGCCCGCCTCCCAAAGGAGGCGGGCCGTTCATCGCATGCGCGGTTATCCCAGCAGCGCGGACAACAGCTTCCAGAACGCGCCGCCGAAGCCGAGGCGATCGACGCCTTCCGAAGCGCGGATCGGGTATTCGGCGATCTTTTCCCCGTCGAGCGTCACCGTGATCTGGCCGATCACCTGCCCTTCATAGACCGGGGCCTCCAGATCGGCCGCCAATTCCGTGGTGCAGGCCACCTGTTTTTCCTGCCCCTTCTTCAAAAGAACCGGCTGGAGAACATCGGCCACCGGAATCACCTGCTCGGTGACGCCGTGCAGAACCGGCACCGGCGGGAAGGCGTCCACGTCCACCTGCGGGGTAAAGACGCTGTAATTCGCAAACCCATAGTCGAGCATCTTCCGGGCGCCGCCGAACCGCTCGTCGGTGGTGGCGCAGCCCAGGATGACCGCGACGAACGCGAGGCCGTTCCGCTCGGCCGTCGCGGAGAGGTTGTGCCCCGCCTTGCTGGTCGTGCCGGTTTTCAGGCCGGTTGCCCCGGCATAGTGGCGGACGAGTTTATTCGTATTGACAAGCTGAGACTCGCCGTTGCGCAGACTGTCCATCCAGATGGTGGTGTACTCCTGGATTTTGGGGTGTTTCATCAGCTCCCTCGACATCACGGCCACGTCATAGGCGCAGGAATGCGCCTCGTCGTTCAGGCCGCTGCAGTCGAGGAACAGGGTATCGTTCATGCCGAGTTCGGCCGCCCGCTGATTCATCCGGGCCACAAATTCCTCGATCGATCCCGCCAGGTGCTCGGCGAGCGCCGCGCACGCATCGTTTGCGGACACCACGGCCGCGGCCTTGACCAGATCGCTGACCGTCATGACCTCCCCGACCTCCAGCCAGATCTGGGAGCCGCCCATCGAGGCGGCCGTCGGGGAACAGGTCACGGTTTCGTCAAGCGTGATCAGCCCCTCGTCGAGCGCCTCCATCACCAGCAGCAGCGTCATGATTTTGGTCACCGAGGCGATCGGCATTTTCTCATGCGCGTTTTTTTCAAACAGGATTTTCCCGCTCGACTGTTCCATCAGCACAGCCGATTTACCGCCGATATCCAGCGCCGCGGTATCGACGGGCACCGCGCCGACCGGCTCCCATACCTCATTCGCGTCCTCCGCCATCAGCGCCTCTGCCGTTTCTCCCGATTCGGTATCGATGATCACCGCCGGTGCCTGTTCCGCCAAGGCCCCGAGCGGGAGCATCAGGGCGAGCAGCCCTCCGAGCAGGATTCCCAGCAGGCGTTTGCCATGTTTCATGCGAATGCCCCTTCCTTCCTCCGGTATCGGAGAAACCGCGGGAACGGCGCGGCCGCCCTTTGCAGGCGCCGCCGCCAAACCGCCCCCCGATCCCTCTATCCCTACAAACATATGCGGGAAGGGGACGGTTCATGATACCGCCCGCACAGGGAATTTCCGCGGCTACGGCCGCTCCATCTTGACAAGCCGGCCGCGGCCGCGTAGTATGGGAAGGTGAAAAACCCCCAATAAAGGAGTGGGCCCCGATGCCCAAGCTCGGCCTGCGTATTCTCAAATCCGCTCTCGCGGTGTTTCTGTGTTTTGTGGTGTATCTGTTCCGGAAGGACGGGATGCCGTTCTATTCCGCCATCGCGGCCATCCTCTGCATGCAGCAGAGCGTCCGCCACAGCTTTGCCGCGGCCCTCAACCGCACCATCGGCACCCTGATCGGCGGCGTCTACGGCCTGCTCATCCTGCTGGTGCTCCGCATCGAGGCGGTCGCGGCCCATCCCCTGCTCGTTTACGCCATCATCTCCGCCGCCGTCATCCCCCTGATGTACCTGACGGTCCTGGTCAAAAAGACGGCCGCCACCTATATCACCACGGTGGTTTTCCTGAGCGTCGTGGTGTCCCACGGGCTGGACACCGTGCCCTATCTGTTCGCGCTCAACCGCGTGATCGACACCCTGATCGGCATCTTCATCTCCCTGCTGATCAACGTCCTGGTGTTCCCGCAGAAAACGCCTCCCGCAGAGTAGCGGGAGGCGTTTTTCGGGAATAAAGGCCGGATGCTGCGCATCCGGCCTCTCAGCGGCTCCAGAAAGCGGACGGTTTACGGCCGGTCTTCCGGTTCAGAAGGGGGTTCCGGGACAGACTCCCCGAAAGGCGGCGTTTCCTCTGCCGGGTCCGCAGGCACCGGCGGAACATCCGCAGCCGTCCCCGTTTCCGGCCCCTGCGGGCCTTCGGGCGGAGGGGCCTCGTTCTTTTTCTTGCCCATGACGGTGAGCACCACCATCGCAATCACCAGCGCCAGGCCGACGGCGGCCAATATAAAGGGAATGGGAGACCTCGCCGCCTCCCCGGTTGCGGGGGACTCCGCTGCCGCCCCCAAGGGCTGCAGCGCGGACAGTCCCGCCGCCGCAAACCCGGTCAGCCAATTTCTCATGCCCGGACCTCCTTCGTACACAGTCTTTTCTTTATTGTACTCCAACCGGGAAAAAAGTACAACGCTTTCTTCAAAAACGCCCCGATATGCCGGGATTTTCTTGAAGAACGGCGGCTGATATGATACAATAAAACGCATATGGCATCAACAGACGGCACCGGCCGTGTGCCAAGGCCCAAAGAAAGGAAGTCAACGCCCATGCATGACGCTTATGAAACCCCTTTTTCCTCCCGCTACGCCAGCGAAGAGATGCAGTTTCTCTTTTCCTCCGATCATAAATTCCAGACCTGGCGGCGGCTGTGGATCGCTTTAGCCGAAACCGAACAGGAATTGGGGCTTCCCATTACCGACGAACAGCTCGACGAGCTGCGGGCGCACGCGGACGATATCAACTACGATGTCGCCGCTATCAGGGAAAAAGAGGTCCGGCACGACGTCATGGCCCACGTCTACGCCTATGGCCAGCAGTGTCCGAAGGCCAAGGGCATCATCCATCTGGGCGCGACGAGCTGCTATGTCGGGGACAACACCGATCTGATGATCCTTTACGACGCGCTCCGCCTGATCCGGAAAAAGCTGGTCAGCGCCATCGCCCTGCTCGCCCGGTTCGCGGATGAATACAAGGCGGTTCCCACCCTGGCCTTTACCCATTTCCAGCCCGCCCAGCCCACCACCGTGGGCAAGCGCGCCACCCTTTGGGCGCAGGAATTCCTGATGGATCTCGATGAGGTGGAATACCGCCTCTCCGGCGCCCGCCTGCTCGGATCCAAGGGGACCACCGGCACGCAGGCGAGCTTTCTCGAGCTGTTCGAAGGCGACCACGAAAAATGCCGCGAGCTCGACCGGCGGATCGCCCAAAAAATGGGCTATGCCGCCTGTTTCCCGGTTTCGGGCCAGACCTATCCCCGCAAGCTCGACGCCATGATCCTCTCCACCCTTTCGGGCATCGCGCAGAGCGCCTCGAAATTCTCGAACGACATCCGGCTGCTCCAGCACCTCAAGGAGGTGGAGGAGCCGTTTGAAAAGCACCAGATCGGCTCGTCCGCCATGGCGTACAAGCGCAATCCCATGCGCAGCGAGCGGATCGCCTCCCTGTCCCGGTATATCGTCGCGGACGCTCTCAACCCGGCTATGACGGCCGCCACCCAGTGGTTCGAGCGGACCCTCGACGACAGCGCCAACAAGCGGATCAGCGTCGCGGAGGGCTTCCTGGCCGCCGACGCGGTGCTCTCCCTCGTCATCAACGTCGTGGACGGCCTGGTGGTCAACACCGCCGTCATCGACCGGGATCTGCGGCGGGAGCTGCCCTTCATGGCCACGGAAAATATCATGATGGACTGCGTCAAGCGGGGCGGGGACCGGCAGGAGCTGCACGAGCGGATCCGCACCCATTCCATGGACGCCGCCAGGCGGGTCAAGCAGGAGGACGGGGTCAACGATCTGCTCGAGCGGATCGCGGGCGATCCGGCCTTCGGCGTGACGCTGCCCGAGCTCGAGGCGGTCCTTGAGCCTTCCCGCTATGTCGGCCGCGCGCCCGAACAGACCGCGGAATTCCTGCGGGAAGAGGTCGCGCCGGTTCTGGACAAGTACCGGGACGATCTGGGCGTGTCCGTGGATATCCGGGTATAAAAGCAGGCGGTCATGGGCAGCCATGGCCGCTTTTTCTATGGCAGAAAACAGCGGATGGACAGGAGGAGCGCCGATGGAACAGCCGGATCTATGCGCCGTTTTGAACGACCGGTATCCCCTGCATGTCGACTCCCTCAAATTGGTGCGGGACAGCGGCAGCACGGCTTATATGGCTTGCGCGGGGGGAAAACCCTATTTCCTGAGGGTCACAAAACCCGCTTTTTATGATACGGTCAAGCCGTCCCTGGACATCCATGTATTCTTGCTCAGGCAAGGATTTTCGGTGCCGCCGATTGTATTTACCAAGGATTTGTCCCCTTGTGTGCCGATCGGCGGCGCGGACGGCAGGCGTTTCGGCATTCTGTACGACTACATCGAGGGGGACTAGTGCGACCCGGAAACGGACGCCGAGGACATCGGCGCCCTGCTGGGACGGTTTCACCGCGCGATGAAGACCTACCCCCATCCGCTCGTCAAGCGGGATCGGCATTTTTACATCGGACGCTATATCGACATCCTGCGAAAAAAGGCGTATCCGAAGGCGGAGGCCTTGGCCGCGTACGGAGAGGCCCTATGGAAAAGGGTTGAGGATCTGCCGCGCGGCTACTGCCATGGGGATATGTATAGAGGCAATCTCCATAAAGCGGCGGACGGGCGGCTGTATGTCCTGCATTTCGACACCTCCTGCGAGGGCTTCCCCATGTACGACCCGGCGCTGATCTGCAATATGACCGACTATTTCCATTTTAAAAAGGACGGCTACTTTCAGTCCCGGAAGGTGTTGACACGTTTTCTTCCATCCTATTTGAAGTACAGCGATCTGACCCAGAAGGAGATCGCCGCCTTTCCCGACCTCATCGCCCTTTACCATTTCGCCCTGCAAGCCACCCTTCTGGAAATGTTCGGCCCCGATTTCGTGGACGAGGCGTTTTTGGACCGCCAGCTCGATTGGCTGGAACGGTGGCGGCGGCAGTGTGAAGCGGAGGAACCGGGGGTCTGCTCTTTTTGAACACCCCCGGTTTCTCCGGATATCGTGTTGGGTTTTGTTTTTTCGCCGTCAGATTTCCCCTCTCTCCTTCGTCTAATGGATGGGACCCCATTTTGAGAGGAGGCACACAGATGAAAGCGGATCGTGAAACAGAGGAGCGGCTGGCCCTTTTGCCGGAAGCGGCCGCCCGAGAACTGCGGGATGTCGTTTTCACCCCCGAAGCCGGAGAGCGGGTGCGGCAGCGTCTTGGGCAGGGCGCGGACCGGAAAAGCCGCCGGCGGTGGCTGCCCGCGGTGATCGGCGGAGCGGCCGCGGCGGCTGTCGCGGCGGTGGTGCTGCTTTATCCGCCGTCTCTGTCGGTCAAGGCGGAGAACCTGATGAAAGGCATCCAGCCGGCCGCTGCGGCCGGCGAGCCGCTGTCGGACGATTTCAAAGCGGCGGCCGCCGATTTCAGCCTGCGGCTCGCCGCCGCGCAGGGCTCCGAGGGCAACGCGCTCGTCTCACCGCTCTCCCTCTATCTGACGCTTTGCATGCTGTCGAACGGCGCCGCCGGGCAGACACAGGCGGAATTGGAGGCTCTTCTTGGTTTTCCGGACACGGCGGCGCGTAATGCCCAATGCCGCACCCTCCTGGACCGGCTCACGCAGAAAACGGAACAGGGCCGGGTGACCTTCGCCCATTCGATCTGGTTCGACGAGACGTTTCCGGTCAGCCCCGCCTTTTTGCAGACAAACGCCGACATCTTTTCGGCCGACGCCTACCGGGGGGATTTTTCCTCATCCGATACCGTCCGGGACATCAACCGCTGGGGAAAGTTCCACACCGACGGCATGATCCCTCACCTGATCGACTCGCTGCAGGCTTCCGACGGATCCGGAAGCCTGTCCATGGCGCTCATCGGCGCGGTGCTTTTCGATCAGAAATGGGAGACCCCCTATAAAAAGGCACAGATCCTGCAGGGGCTGCCCTTTTACGCGCCGGAGAGGGAAACCCGGGCGGATTATCTCTCCTCCACCGAAAACACCTTCCTGCAGGGCGAGGGATTTACCGGATTCATCAAAGCGTATCAGGGCGGGACGTATCAATTCGCCGCCCTGCTGCCGGACGAGGGATCCTCGCCCGAGAAACTGCTCGCCTCGCTCGACGGGGCGGCGTGGCTCTCCGCGCTTCAAAACGCCGGGGGATTGGTCGAGGCCTACATCCCCAAATTTTCCACCGACGTCCGGCTGGATCTGCAAGCGCCGCTGCGCGCCATGGGGCTCCTTTCCGCCTTTGATACGGGGGCCGATTTCAGCCGCCTGACAGACAGCCCCAACGATGTCCGGATTTCCGAGGCGTTTTTGCAGGCGCGTGTGGAACTCGACGAAAACGGCACCAAGGCGGCGGCCATCCACTTTTTCGGCTTGAAAGACGGCGGTGCTGCTCCGCCGGCACAGGAAGTCCGCCTGGACCGGCCGTTTGTCTACGCCATCGTCCACGCGGACACCGGCCTGCCGCTTTTTATCGGTGTGCTGCGGAATCCCGCAGTTTAATGCGAAACGGGGGGATGGAGATGCTTTGGACCTTGACCCTTCCGGTCTCTGAAAAGACCGCGGATCTCGACCACTGGATGGAGGAATATGCCACTCCGCTGCTGCGGCTGTGCACCATGATTCTGAGAGACCGGCAAATGGCGGAAGAGGCGGTGCAGGATACCCTGTACCGGGGTTACCGGGGCTATGCCAAATTCCGGGGCGGCAGCAGCGAACAGACCTGGCTGACCCGCATCGCCGTCAATGTATGCCGCGACCGGCTCCGCCGTCCGGATTATAGGCGGGAACGGCAGGGGCTCCCCCTCTCGGCGGCGGAGAATCAGGAGGACGCCAGCCGGGAACGGCGGGAGCTGCTGGAGGCGGTGTGTTCCCTGCCGGACCGAGACCGGGAAGTCCTCCTGCTGCGGTATTATACGGGGCTCGCGGTCAAAGAGATCGCGTGTGTGCTGTCCCTGTCCGAAAACGCGGTGTCCGCCCGCCTGAAACGGGCCAGGGAACGGCTGCGGCAGACGCTTGCATAAAAAGGGACCGGAACGATATCCGTTCCGGTCCCTTTTCCGCTTTATGCGCCCCGCATCCTCCGGCGGAAAATCCAGACCGCCAGCGCAAAAAACACGGCGGCGTAACCGATCACCCACAGCAGATGGACGGGCATCGCGCCATAGTCGCCGTTCATCGCCGCTTTCACCGCCTCCACCGCATGGGCGAAGGGCAGGAGATGGCAGATGGTTTTGAAAGCGCCCCCGATCATGTCCAGATCGAACCAGGTGCCGCTCAGCCACGCCGCCACATTCACGAGAATGGAGGCAAAGCCCCCCACCTGGGTGGCTGTAAACAGGCTGCCGAAGAGCAATCCGAGGGCGATGAACAGCAGCGCCGGCAGCAGCAGGGTGACGAGCCCCAGCAGCAGACGCGCGTTCAGAGGCAGGCCGAAGAAAAACGCCGTGACATAGCACGCGATTCCCTGCAGCAGCGCCAGGGGCAGCATGGGCAGGGAATACCCGAGAATGTACTCGGTGCCCGTCATCGGGCAGGCGAACAGACGTGTCAGAAACGCACTGGACCGGTCGTTCGCGATCAGCATGCCGAGAAACAGGGAGAGAAAGGACAGCCCGAACACCGCCATGCCGGGGGTGAAAGCCGTGATGCCGAACATCTCGCCCGGCATATCCGGAACGCTGCGCTTCATCACGGAAATCAGCAGAATCAGCACCACCGGAAATCCGATGCCGAACAGGGCGCTGAGGGGATCCCGCCGGATCTCCCGTCCGTTGCGGGACGCAAAGGCCAGACTCCTCATGCCGGCACCTCCTCGTCGGTCAGGCGCAGAAAGGCGTCTTCCAGCGCAGCCGCCCCGGTTTCCCGTTTGATATCGTCCGCCGTACCCAGCGCCAGCATCCGTCCCCGGCTCATGATGCCGATCCGGTCGGCCAGCGCCTCGGCTTCCTCCAGATAGTGGGTGGTCAGAATGACGGTGATCCGGCCTTTCAGCCCTTCGATCCATTTCCAGAGGTCCCGTCTCGCCGGACATCCAGTCCCAGAGTCGGCTCATCCAGAAACAGGATCTGCGGTTCCGAAATCAGGGCCATGGCGATGCTGAGCTTCCGCTGCATACCGCCCGACAGGGATTTGGCCCGTTCCTTCGCCCGGTCGGTCAGATGAAACGCCTGGAGCTGCTTCTCCGCCTTCTCGGCGGCCTGCCGCCGTCCGCAGCCGTACAGGCGGGCCATCAGCTCCAGATTTTCCCGCACCGAGAGCTTCGGCGCCACGGCCGTCTCCTGCGGGGAAACGTTGAGGCAGGACTTGACGGCCCGGGGCTCTTTTCCGATGTCCCGCCCCATCAGCAGGGCCGATCCGCCCGACGGCGGCATGGTCCCCGACAGCATCCGGATCGTGGTGGTCTTCCCCGCCCCGTTCTGTCCCAGCAGGGCGAACAGCTCCCCCTGCGGAATCGACAGGGTCAAAGCGTCCACCGCCGTCCGGGTTCCAAACGTCTTGGTCAGTCCCGTGATCTCGATGGCGTTCATTCGGTGTCCTCCCCCGGCTTCTGTGCGTCGAAAATCGCTTGAGCGAAGGTCATGAACGCGTCGTTTTTCACCAGCGCGAGTCCCCGCTCGATGTCCCCGAGCACGAGCAGCGTGTCCCCCGGGTGGATGCCGAACACCTCGCGGGCCTCTTTCGGAATGACGATCTGCCCCTTTTCCCCCACCTTGGCGGTCCAGGCGTATTTTCCCACCGGCTTATCCATAACGCGCCCTCCTGTATGAAAAGTATGATTTGTATAAATTATAATACAAAGTATACCCTGTGTGCAGCTGTTTGTCAAGTATCCCGCTGCCGCCGCCCATCTAGTCCCGGGATGAGAAGACAAAACCGTATGCGAAAAAGCCCGGAAACGTGACACGTTTCCGGGCTTTTGCGTTCGATCCGGACGGCGCCGCCTACGTATGGAGCACCGTATTAAGCATCCCGCAGCAGTTCGGCCAGGACCGCATTCGAAACCAGGAAGCCCTCCCGGGTCAGCCGCAGGCCGTTTTCATCGCAGACGATCAGCCGGTCCGGCATAGCCGCCGCGCGTTCCCTCCAGGCATTTGGAACCGGACGCCCGAAACGGTCTTCAAAAGCTTTGTGGTCCAGCCCCTGCGTCAGCCGCAGACGGAGCAGGAGATACTCTTCCGGAGAATCGTCCCGGATGGTCCCCGCATCCTCGAGTTCCGGATTCTGTCCCTCCAGAAAAGCCGCGAGATCCCGTGGGTAGGCGAACCGCCGCCCCCCGATGCAGGAATGGGCCGCCGGTCCGACACCGAGATAGGGCCGAGCGTCCCAATATTTGAGGTTATGGCGGCTTTCCCGACCGGGTCTGGCGAAATTCGAGATTTCGTACTGCCGATATCCCCTCTCCTCGAGCGCCGCACAGGCCGTGAGATACAGGGCGGCCGTTTCGTCCTCGCCGGGCAGGTGCAGGGAGTCCCACCGCTGACCGAAGGGGGTGCCTTCCTCGATTTTCAGCAGGTAGGCCGACACGTGGGCGGCGCCGAGCGCCGCGCAGCGTTCCACCGAGCGCAGGAGCGAAGCCTCGTCCTGTCCCTCGATGCCCAGCATCAGATCGAGGGAGATGTTGTCAATCCCCGCCTTTCGGGCGGCCTCCACGGTATGGAGCACGGCCTCCGGTCCGTGACGCCGCCCCAATAGCCGCAGCTCCTCCCCCGAGGCGGACTGCATACCGAGAGAGAGGCGGTTGCCTCCGGCCGCGGCAAAGTCCCGCAGCGTGTCATGGAGCGGCGCGGCACCGCCGGGTTCCGCGTCGGCCGGATTGGCCTCCAGCGTGATCTCCGCCCCGTCGAGCGAAAAGAGGCGCGCAGCCGTTTCGATCAGCCGCGCCAGACGAGCCCCGCCGAGCAGGGAGGGCGTCCCGCCTCCGAAATACAGGGTATCGGCGGAGGTGCGAAGCCGATCCGCCCAATGGGCGAGCGCCCGCTCCACCGCCGCCGTATAGCGATCGAGGCGGTCATCGTGCGCTTGCAGCGGCAGGGAATAAAAGTCGCAATAGGGGCATTTCGACACGCAGAACGGCACATGAATATACAGTCCGACCGGCAAGGCGGCCCCTCCTTTCCAAAAACCACAGCCGCCGGGGGGCAAACCCCGCGGCGGCTGGTGTTGCGGCGCGCTTATTCCTCAAAAAAGGCCTTGTGGACGGCGGCGACCGCGCGGTCGGCGTCCTCTTCCCCGATCAGGACCGAGACCTTGATCTCGCTCGTCGAGATCATCTGGATATTGACGTTGGCGGCGGCCAGGGCTTCGAACATCAGGGCGGCGGTCCCCTCATGGGTCTCCATGCCCGCGCCGACGACCGAGATTTTGGCAACACCGGTGTCGTAGGTCAGGCTCTTGGCCCCTACCATATCGCAGTATTCCTGCAGGGCGGCGACGGCGTCGTCCCCCTTATCCTCCGGGACGGTGAAGGTGATATCCTTGGTGCCGTCCCGCCCGATCGACTGCAGGATGATATCGACATTGACGTGCGCCTTGGCGACCCGGGAGAAAATTTTGAACGCGATGCCGGGTTCATCCGGCACCCCGACGATCATCACCCGCGCCACATTGGTATCCTTGGCAACGCCCTTAATCAGCATTTCTTCCATTTTCGCGACCTCCTTGACTTTGGTGCCCGGAACCGGGTTCAGGCTGGAGAGCACTTCCAGCTCTACGTTGTATTTTTTCGCCATTTCCACCGACCGGTTATTGAGAACCTGCGCGCCGAGGGTGGCGAGCTCGAGCATCTCGTCGTAGGTGATTTCCTTGAGCTTGCGGGCGCCGGGCACCTTGCGGGGATCGGCGGTATACACGCCCTCGACATCGGTATAAATCTGGCAGAGATCCGCGTGCATGGACGCCGCGATGGCTACCGCGCTCGTATCCGAGCCGCCCCGGCCGAGAGTCGTGATGTCGTCAAACTTGTTGAGGCCCTGGAATCCGGCCACCACCACGATTTTCCGCTTATCGAGCGCGGCGCGGATGCGTTCCGGATCCACCCGTTTGATGCGGGCCGAGGCGTAGGTGGAATTGGTGCGGAACCCGGCCTGCCAGCCGAGCAGGGAGATAACCGGGCACCCGATGCTTTCGATCGCCATGGCGAGAAGGGAAATCGAGATCTGTTCCCCGGCCGAGAGCAGCATATCCATTTCCCGCTTGCTCGCGCGCGGATTGATCTCTTTCGCCTTTTCGATCAGGTCGTCGGTGGTATCCCCCTGAGCGGAAACCACCACGACGACCTGATTTCCCTGCCGGGCCGGACACCACCACCACCACGTCGTTGCCCGCTTTGTATGTATCGGTCACGATTTTCGCCACGTTCCTCACCCGCGCGGCGTCGGCGACCGAGCTGCCGCCGAATTTCTGCACTACCAGCATACCCTTTTCCTCCGATTCATGGATTTGAATGGACCGTTCCGTCGAACGCCACCTCGGCGCCCTTGTCCGCGCAGTCGAACACCTGCACCGTCCAGCCGATCAGCCCCGCGCGGTCCAGTTTTTCTTTGGCGAGCTGCGGGAAAGCGGTGTTGTCCCGGTCCAGGACAGCCAGGATGGACGGCCCCGCCCCGCTGATGGCCACGGCGTAGGCCCCCAGTTCATAGGCGGTGTAAAAAACCGTTTCCGCACCCGGAATCATCGGAAAACGGTAGGGCTGATGCAGCCGGTCCTGAACCGCCACCCGCAGGTTCTGCAGGCTCCCCGAAAACAGGGAGGCCGTCATCAGCGCGGCGCGGGAAAGATTGTAAACCGCGTCCTGTCTCGTCACTTCCGACGGCAGCGCCGCCCGGGCCACTTCCGTTTTGAGCTCAAAATCCGGGATGAAAACCGCGAACCGGATCGCATGCGCCACCGGCACGCTGACGGTGTGGACCCGGCCGCCGTCCATCACGGCCGTGACCAGCCCCCCGAACAGGGCGGGCGCCACGTTGTCGGGGTGTCCTTCCAGTTCGGCGGCGAGATCCGCCACATCCTCGGGTCCGAGAGGACTGCCGAGCAGGGTGTTCGCGCCCAGCAGCCCCGCCACCAAACAGGCCGAGGAGCTGCCGAGGCCCCTGGCCATCGGGATGTTGTTCTCCTGCCGGATATGCAGGCCGCGGAAGGGCCGCCCGCACCGCCCATAGAGCACCCGGGCCGTGTGATAGACCAGATTGGATTCATCCGTCGGGATGGGAACGCCGTCGGCCGATTCGATGCGGCAGCCGTCCGCTTCTTCCATCCAGACCCGGTTATAGAGGGTCAGCGCCAGCCCCAGGGCGTCGAATCCGGCGCCCAGGTTGGCGCTCGACGCCGGCACGGTGATTTTCAGCATGGTCATCCGCCTTTCCGCGGGTTTTATCGATCTTGATTTTTACAAATCCGCCACCCGGATGCGGCTGCGCACCGTGACGCCCTGCATCGCCTCGAGTGCCGCATCGAGATCCTTTTCCTTCATGCGGGGCGACAGAAACGCCACCTCGTCCTCCGGCGCCGTGGGATAGGTGATATAGGTGATCGGCCCGAACGCCGCGTGCACCTGATTGCGCACGGCCTGGGGGGAGGAAGAGGCCAGGCGCAGGAAGAGCGCCGACTCTTCCCCGCGGTAATCCACCACATAATCGGCCGAGCCCCGCTCCCAGAACAGATACTTGCGGGCGCCGATGTGCTTGACCTCGTCGATGACGTCGGCCACCACGGCGGAGGCGGTGGGCAGCTTGCCCGCGCCCTGGCCGTAAAACACCACGTCCCCGATCGCGTCACCCCGCACCATGATGCCGTTGAATACGCCGCTGACCTCTGCGAGCAAGCTGCTCCGGGGAAGCAGCATGGGCGAGACAACGGCATAGAGCCTGCCGTCCGGCTGCTTGACCGCCCGGCCGATCAGCTTGATCGCGCCGTCCCAGGCCGCCGCGTATTGGACGTCCTCGGCGGATACGCGGGAAATCCCCTCGGTATGGACCTGATCGGGATAAACATGCCGGCCGAACGCCAGAGAGGCGAGGATGCAGATCTTGCGGCAGGCATCGTGGCCGTCGATATCCGCGGAGGGATCCCGCTCGGCATAGCCGAGCTTTTGGGCCAGGTGCAGCGCATCCTCGAAGCTCATGCCTTCCTCGATCATCTTGGTGAGCATGAAGTTGGTGGTGCCGTTGAGGATGCCGGCGATCTCATATACTTCGTTGGCCGCGAGGCACTGGTCGATGGGACGCAGGATCGGGATGCCGCCGCCCACGCTCGCTTCAAACAGAAAATTAAGGTTGCGGTCCTTGGCGATTTCCAGCAGCTCGTCGCCCTTGGCCGCGACCAGCTCTTTATTCGAGGTGACGACGCTCTTGTCCGCGAGCAGGCAGCTTTTGACGAAATCATAAGCCGGGCGGAGCCCCCCCATCGTCTCCACCACGATCCGGATCTCCGGATCGTGCAGAATATCCTCGAAATTTTTGGTGAACAGCTCCGCATAGGGGCTGTCCGGGAATTCCCGCAGGTCCAAAATCCGTTTTATTTCAATGGCTTCGCCCGCCTTATGGGCAATGCTGGCCGCATTTTTGCGCAGCACCTCCGCCACACCCGAACCTACCACGCCGTGGCCTAAAATCGCTACCTGGATCATGACAACCTCCTGTAAGTCCTCTATTTGATCAGTTCATTGGATACCCGGGTAATCCGCTCCACGCCCGGCAGATCGCCCAGGGAACGGACGAATGCGTCCACCGGCATCTCCATCCGGTCGGTCCTGGCGGAGATGGACACCGCCGCTTTTCCTCCGGCCGGAATGTTTTGATTGACGGTGAGGATATTGGCCCCCGCATCGGCAAAAGCGGCCAGCATGCTGGACAGCACGCCCGGCCGGTCCCGCAGAACGGAATGGACGGTCAGAATGTAGCCGGAACGGGCGGCATCATAGGGAAACACCGCGTCTTTATACTTATAAAACGCGCTGCGGGACAGCCCGGCCCGCCTCGCGGCCTCCGCCGCCGAGGCCGCTTCGCCGGAGAGCAGACTCCGCTTGGCCTCGAGCACACGCACAAAAACGTCCGGCAGCACCTGCTGGTCCACCAGCACGAGGTTGCGGCTTTCCTGTTCGTCCATCTGTCCACCACCCATGCACGTCTGTGTTGCTGTGAGATACACTATACCATTACTGTACGCGCGATTCAAGAAATCGTGATCCGAAATTCCGCCGAAATATGGCCGTATTTTGAAGTTATCTACCTTATCCGCGCCATTGCTTCCGATATCTCCCGATTTCGTTTTTCCACAGTTTGTACGAAGTTCCTTTCCGCCGTCCCTGCATCTTCGGATGTTTTTATCACCAGGCAGGTGCGTTTCCGCGATTTGCGGGACATACTAAAACAAATGATGCAGGATACAGGAGGCCTCCGGCATGTCTATACTGCCCAATCAGGAATCGGCCGCCCGGACAGAGGAGCGCCGGCGGTTTCTCATCGATCTAGTATATGCAGGAGTCTTCCTTGCGCTGCTTCTCCTCGTGATCTTCTGCGCGGTCAAATGGGCGATGCCATTTATACTGGCCTTTGCCGTGGCCGCCATATTTCAGCGGCCCATCCGTTGGCTGGTGAAAAAGACCGGGGTCAAACGCCAGTTTTTCTCGGTCGCCCTTCTGATCCTGATGATTCTGCTGCTCGCGGGCCTGCTCCTTTTCCTGGGGTGGACGCTGGCCGTGCGGATCACCAATTTCGTCTCCAATCCGGAAAACGTGCAGGCCATCGAGTCCTGGATCGGCAGCATAACCTCGACGGTCCAGGGACTGCTGGAAAACCTATCCGACCGCCTGTCCCCGGCCGCTCTGGAAACCGCGAACAACGCCATAGCCGGCATTTCGTCCAAGATCAGCGAGGCGCTGTCCAGCTTCTTTGCGGGAGCGGCCGGCTGGGTCATGCGGTTTGCCACCCAGTCTCTGCCCCGCATCGCCATCGCCTTTATCATCTGGGTCGTCGCCTCGATCCTGCTGTCCATCCACTATCAAGGGGTGAAAGCCTTTCTGGTGCGGCAGGTGCCCGACCGTTTTCAGGGACTGCTGCGGGATGTGAGGGACTTATGCGGCGGAACCGGACGAAAGCTCCTGCGGGCCTATGGTCTGCTCATGCTCCTGACCTTCGCGGAGCTGTCGGTCGGGCTGCTTCTGCTGCGGGTTCCGAACGCCATCCTCGTGGCCGCGCTGATCGCGGTGGTGGATATCCTGCCGGTCCTCGGAACCGGCACCGTCGTCCTGCCCTGGGCGGTCATCGTTCTGATACAGGGGAATATCCGCCTGTTTATCGGCCTGCTCGTCATGTACGCGGTCATCGCCCTGGTGCGCAACATCCTCGAGCCTCGTCTGGTCAGCCGGCAGATCGGCCTGCATCCTCTCGCCACCCTGTTTTTCATGTATATCGGTCTCCAGACCCTGGGGCTGCTCGGCATGCTGCTGTTCCCGGCCCTGGTCATGGTGCTCAAGCAACTGCAGGATGACGGAAAAATCCATCTGTGGAAATAAAGAAACGGGAACGGCCTCTCTCGAGGCCGTTCCCGTTTTAAGACAGCCGGAAGCCGCTTCAGGCGGCCGGGTCCAGGGAGCTTTCCCCGGCGGACGGATCGGTCCCGGTGGTGCTGCCCGGATCCTCGCTCGGCGTCGTGGGCGGAGGCGCCGGAACGCCGTGCGCGGTACAGGTCCCCGGAACGTTGTCCGGCTTATAGACCCCCAGTTCCTTGTCCGGACAGGCGTCGGTCGCAATCAGCCCGGTCGACATGCAGTAATACTTCTCCACCGTGTTCCCCTTTTTCGAGAAACCGGTCGGGGTCAAGCCCTTATGGATCACCTTCATCGCCTGGTTCCAAAGGCTCTTGGAATAGGCCTTCTGCGTATCGGTGAGCGATTTGTTGTAATCGTAGCCGATCCAGCTCGCGGCCACATAATAGGGCGTGCCGCCCACGAAATAGGAGTCGTTGTTGTTCTGGGTGGTACCGGTCTTCGCGAAGACTTCCCAGGCCTCCCAGTCCTTTTTGAGCTGGCGGCCGGCCGCGCCGTTGGCGCCCGTGGCGCCGGCCCGGCCCGTGATGACATGCTGGAGCAGCCGGTTCATCACGTAGGCGGAATCCTCATCCAGGGCTTTGTTGGACATCCGCTGGTGTTTCGGGAGGATCGTTTCCCCGCCCATTTCGACGTACTCGTAGGAATACGGCTCATTGTAGACGCCGCCGTTGCCGAAAATCTGATAAGCGGTCGCCATTTCGCGCGCGTAAACGCCGTTTGTCAACCCGCCCAGGGCCATAGGAGACAGGTCGATATCGGTATGCCCCTTGCCGTCCGATTTGACCAGGGTGGTAAAGTGCAGCTGGTTGGTCAGGAAATCGAAGCAGCGCTGCGCCGTGAGCTGCTGGGCCAATCTGGCGGCGACGGTGTTCATGGATTGCTGCAGCGCCTTGTCGATCAGCGTGGTACCGCTGTCGGTCGGCCGGCTCTGTCCGAAGTTTTTCGGCCAGTTGGTGCCGTTCGGCAGGGTGATGTAGCAGTCTTCCACCTGGGAGGAAAAATGGACCACGTTGTACTGGATCGCCTGGGCATACACGCTTATCGGCTTGATGGACGAGCCCGGCTGCCGCTTGGACGCCGTCGCGCGGTTCTGGATCCGGTTGGCGGTCTTCTCGCCCCGGCCGCCGACCACGGCGACCATTTTGCCGTTGTAATCGGTCACATACAGCGCGGCCTGAAGCGGCTTTTCATCGCTGCCCCGGGCGGCGGGGAAGTTGCTGTCGTCGGCGTAAATCGCCTCGACGGCGGCCTGCATCTCCTTGTCTTCACAGGAATAGATGGTCAGGCCCCCGTAATACACCAGGTTTTCCGCGTAATTCTCGGCATAGCCGTAGGTGTCCATCAAATCGTGGATCACGTCGTCGATCAGGGTGTCCATATAGTAATCCTGGACATCAACCACCTTGGCGCTGCTTTTGAAAATGAGTTCCTCGCCGCAAGCCTGGACGTATTCGTCCCCGGTGATAAAGCCGAGCTGATACATTTTCTGCAGCACGACCCGCTGACGGCTCCGCACATTCTCCGGATGCCGGTAGGGATCGTATTTGCCCGGGTTTTGGGTGATGCTGGCGATGACCGCGCACTGCGCGAGGGTCAGGTCCTTGGCGTCCACGCCAAAATAGTAGTTGGCCGCCGCGCCGACGCCCTTGATGCCGCTGCTCAGCGGCAGAACATTCAGATACGCCTGGATGATCTGATCCTTGCTGTACTGCTTCTCCATTTCGATGGCGCGCAGGATTTCGGTGATTTTCCGCTCGATGCGGTGGTCGTCCTCTTCCGTGAGCACCTTGATCAGCTGCTGCGTAATGGTGGAGCCGCCGAACTCGTTCGAGGAAAAGTGCAGAATCAGGTTGGCGAAAGCCGCGATGGTCCGCTTCCAGTCCACGCCGTAGTGGGTTTCGAACCGTTCGTCCTCGATCGCAATGACCGCTTTCTGCATATACTGGGGCATCTCGTTCAAATCTTTCCAGATCTGCTTGACGCCCTGCAGCCGCTGGCCCTCCACATATTTCCCCGTTTCGGCATCTTTCACCATCACGATGCTGGTCTGATGGGAACTGATCTGTTCCAGATCCGGGATCCCGGTCGTACCATCAAATTTCGTCACCACATATACGGCGAGGACACATCCGACGATGCTGCCCGTAATCGCGCCGATGAGAACGATGGTCAGCAGGCATTTGGATATGGCGGACATGACTTTCAAGGTCATTTTCACCGCGGGCTTTTTCACCCATGCCGGTTTTTTGGCCATCCCGTCATTCGCCTCCTTACTCTCAAGTGGGTTGCGTCTTCCTGCCGGAAAATATCCGTTCCTATCTTATAGCACGATGGGGAAAAAGTCAAATGTCAAAACTGTAAGACTTTCTTAAGGCTTTGTAACCGTCCCCGGATCCCCGAACCCGGAACGGCGCATAAACGCCGCCGATATCTCCCATACTAACACGGGAACAAAGGACTTGTCGAAAATAGGCCGAACCCCATTCCTTTGAAACTATCGTTGACCGAAAGAAGGGTGTTTATGCAGGAAAATCCCCTCTCCGCGCCGCCCGAAGATCCGGCGCCGGAACAGCCGGAATCCGCGAAAAAAAGGCCATTCAGTCCGGTTTTTTTCGGATTCGCCGTCACCATGCTGCTCCTGTCCGGACTGCTGCTCTGGGGCAGCACCCTGCTGCGTTCCTCCAGCCCGGATCCGGCCTCCGCCCCGCCCGCCAACAACCGCCCTGTCTCGTCCGCGCTCCCCGAACCGGTGAGCGAAAGCCTCCCGGGATTCGGCCGGCGGCTGCTCGGTGTCTGGGACGGCAAGCTCGCCCTTTTTACCGAGGGCCGGGACAATCCGGACGAGGTCTACGACGTCTATATCCAAACCCTGCCCGAAGAGGAGCAGGCGCGCCTGCAGCAGGGCATTGCCGTACAAAGTGAGGAAGAACTCGCGAGCTGGCTGGAGGACTACACCAGCTGACCCGCCGTTCATCATAAAGGAGAATACCAATGGATCATCCGTCTGTCTGGATGGCGGGGCGCACCTCCGCCGTACCCGCTCCCGAAAACCGCCTGGACGCGGCCCCGGTCGAAGTCCTGGTGATGGGCGGCGGGCTGTGCGGTCTGCTGACCGCCTTCCGTTTATATGAAAAAGGCGTCCGCTCGCTGGCCCTCATCGAGGCCGGGGAGATCGCCGGAGGCACCAGCGCCCACACCACCGCCAAGGTGACCGCGCAGCACGGGCTGCTCTATGCCCGGCTGCGCAAGGGGCTCGGCGAAGAAAAGGCCGCGCAGTATGCCAAGGCCAACCAGGACGCCATCGGGGAATACGCCCGCGTCATGGATCTGCTCGGCCTGCCGGAGGAGCTGCGCCGCTGCACCTCGTATCTCTATACCGACGACCCGGCTTATGTCGATACCCTCGAGCAGGAGGCGGAAGCCTGCCGCCTCCTGGATTTTTCCGTATCGGTCACGGTGAAAACCGAGCTGCCGTTTCCCGTCCTGACCGCCGTGGGAATGGAGCAGCAGGCCCGCATCCATCCGCTCCGTTTCGCGGATGCGCTCGCCCGTTATCTCGTGGACCACGGCGTCCGGCTGTACACCCACACCCGCGCGTATCCGCCCGAGGCGGACCAGACCCCCGGGGAGATCCGGACCAACCGGGGCACCCTGCACGCGGACACCGTGATCCTGGCCACCCACTACCCGTTCATGGACAAAAACGGCATGTATTTCGCCCGCATCTGGCAGGAACGCTCCTATGTGCTGGCCCTGACGCAGGTGCCGCCGATGGAAAATCTCTATTGGGCCCCGGGAGAAAACGGCTTTTCCTTCCGCCCGGCCTCCTGGACAAGCCCGAACGGCGAAAAAGAGGTCCAGGGGGTGCTGCTCGGCGGAAAAAGCCACAAAACCGGGCACGAGGGAACCCGCTACCATTACGAAGCCCTGCGGATGGCCGCAAAAGGCTGGTATCCCGCGATGCGGGTGGCCGGGCGCTGGTCGGCTCAGGACGGCATGACCCACGACGGCATCCCCTACATCGGCCGTTACCGTCAGCTGGACGGCAAGCTGGCGAACCGGGTCTATCTGGCCGTGGGCTTCAACAAATGGGGGATGACCACCAGCATGGCCGCGGCCGACATCCTCAGCGAGGCCGTTCTCGGCCGGGACCATCCCTGTCAGGAGGTCTTCTCCCCCACCCGGTTCGATCCCGGACTCAAGGCCAAAAGCTTTTTTGTGGAAACCACCGACATGGTGGGGAACCTGATCGGGCCTTACACCCATCTGCCCGCCGCCACCTCGGCCTCGATACGAAAGGGCGAGGGCAAGATCATCACGGTCGACGGCAAGCGGGTCGGGGTATACAAGGACGAGCAGGACGTGCTCCACACCGTCCGGCCGATCTGTCCTCACATGGGCTGTGTCCTGCAGTGGAACCGGGACGAAAAGTCCTGGGACTGTCCCTGCCACGGGTCCCGTTTCGACATTGCCGGCCGTCTGCTCAACGATCCGGCCCAGACAGAGCTGGAGGATATCCGGAAATAGGACGAAAGCCACCTGTACAGGTGGCTTTTCGTTATGTCCGGCGCTTCTGTAAGCCCTGGAAGAGCAGAATGTCGAGGAAGGCGGACAGCAGGGCGTTGTTTTCGATCAGGAGGTAGTCTTTTTCTCCGGTTCTCCTGTCGCCCGCAGCGGTCTGCAGGGCCTGCAGAACCGCGATTTGCCGCGGCTCCGCCGGCTGCACCTTCAGAATATAGTCCACGCCGTTGCAGGTGATGTCGAGATCGTACTGCGGGGACAGGGGGGCGCCTCTGCCGTATGTCGTGATCTGTCTGTACACAGATTCCCAATCCCGTTCCCGAATCCGTCGGATAACCATTCCAGCCACTCCTTTTTGGATTCTTCATCTTGGATTCGTGCAGTCAGTGTCATATCCTATTCAATCAGAAGAATCCGGATTTTTTGGAGCTGACATGCCGTCACTCCAATTTCTCGTTATTATACGATATTATACAAATAATATCAAATAAAAAATGGATAATATTCGCTTATAAGCGAAATATAGTCTTGACATTATACGCTTTTTAACGTATGATTACGTGCATATAAAAATAAATTTCTTTATAGGCGTAAAATTAAAATGTGTAAATTTTTTGTGAACAAGCGTAGTTGTCCAAACAGCTAGGAGAAATAGGAAGTGAATCTAATGAGCATGGCAAAAATAGTCAAGATACTTTTACTGGAACGGGATATGTCCATGACCGATTTGGCCAACAAATTAGGAAAAACCGTTCAAAACGTCAGTGCAAAGCTGCGCCGTGACAACCTTTCCGAGAAAGAACTGCAGGAAATCGCAGAAGCCTGCAACGCCACCTTTTCAGGCCGTTTTATCCTTCAGGATACAGGCAAAGAAATCAAATAAGTGAAGGATGAGGGAGGAGAGGGTATGTCCGCTGCCAAAAAAATCAAAATACTCCTAATTGAACGGGATATGACATTAACAGACCTGTCCAAACGATTAAATAAGAGCTTATCCACGATGAGCGGAAAAATGAGCCGCGACAATTTTTCAGAGAAGGACCTGAAAAAGATCGCGGACGTTTTGAACTATGAGTGCGACATCGTTTTTACCGATAAAGAAACCGGGAAAACCATTTGACGCCTTTTGAAAGGGCGGCCCAGGATTATGACCGGCCAAAATCCAGGGCCGCCACCCTGCCGAAGGCATATGGCCTTTAAACGGCTATGTGCATAAACAGGGTTGGCCTGCGGGCCACCCTCTTTCTTGACGCCAAGAAAGAGGGAAAAGAAGCGTCAGGGGGTATCCCCCCCCTGAACCCCCAGGTAATCCTGTCGGTTCTCTTTTGAGGAGAACCTCCCCGATGTTATCACCTGAACCAACCCATACAAGCAGGGGCTGCGGCCCCAGGATGGGGGCCCTCATAACCTTTACCATATTTAAAACAACGACGTTATACCGGGGTGGCCTTCAACAACCGTTGAAGGCCACCCCTTTGTTGACGCCAAGAAGGCCGGGCCAAACGCAAACACAAATGCCACCATCTTCCCCGGCCTACGCAAATGCTTCCACATTTGCCCGGGGCTGATAGAATTAAAAGTGGAAAAGAAACGTCAGGGGGTATCCCCCCTGAACCTTACTCTGCCCCGGGCCTTTCAGCTATAGCTGAATGTGCAGCTTCATCTGAATGTGCAGTTATAGCTGAAATGAGCGGCGGCCGGCCTATAATCGTGGGGTTTATGAATCGGTCA
>CABUNG010000013.1 GCA_902492895.1 uncultured Oscillospiraceae bacterium
ATCGACTACAGGAGGTGCAACCAACATGGCTAGATATACCGGCCCGGTGTGCAGTCTTTGCCGCCGTGAAGGTCAAAAATTGTTTCTGAAGGGCGAGCGCTGCTATACCAAGAAGTGCTCCGTCGACCGCCGCTCCTATGCTCCTGGCCAGCATGGTCAGGCGCGCAACAAGAAGGCGTCCGAATACGGCCGTCAGCTGCGCACCAAGCAGTATGCCAAGCGTTACTACGGCGTGCTGGAGAGCCAGTTCCATCATTATTTTGAACTGGCCACCAAAATGCCGGGTGTCACCGGTGAAAACCTGCTCCGTCTGCTCGAATCCCGCCTGGACAACGTCGTCTATCGGCTGGGCTTCGCGAGCTCCCGCGCGCAGGCCCGCCAGCTCGTCACTCAGGGCCATTTCACTGTCAACGGCCGGAAAGTCAATATTCCGTCCTACCTGACCCGTCCGGGCCAGGTGGTCGCGGTCAAAGACGGCAGCCGTTCCCTCGGCAGCATGAAGAGCATTGTGGAAGCGAACAGCTCTCGTCCGGTTCCGAAATGGCTGGATCTCAATCGTGAAACCCTGGAGGCCAAGATTGCGGCGGCTCCCGAGCGCGCCGACATCGAGCTCCCGATCGAAGAAACCCTCATCGTCGAGTTGTACTCGAAGTAAGAGGCATGGCCCGGTATTAACGCCGGGCATCCTCTGCCCCTTTTTCCGATTATACAACCGGACGCCACTCTCCGGCGCCGCCTGAGAGTGGAATGGTCCGTTTCTACAAGGAGGGTTTTGCATGATTGAGATTGAGAAGCCCAGAATCGAAGCGCAGGACCTCGCTCCGAACGGCACGTACGGCAAGTTCGTGGTAGAGCCGCTCGAAAGAGGCTATGGCACCACCCTGGGAAACAGTCTGCGCCGCGTGCTGCTGTCCTCCCTGCCCGGCGTGGCTGTCACATCGGTGAAGATCGACGGGATCCTGCACGAGTTTTCCACCATTGAAGGCGTCAAGGAAGATGTCACCGAGATCATCCTCAACATCAAAGGGCTGACTGCGCGGATCAACGGCGACGGCCCGAAGGTGGTGTATGTCGAGGCCGAAGGACCCGGCGAAGTCACGGCGGGCTCCATCAAATGCGACAGTGAAGTCGAAATCCTCGAGCCGGACATGCACATTGCCACGCTCGGTGACGGCGCCAAGCTGTATATGGAAATCACGCTCGATAAAGGGCGCGGGTATGTCCCGGCCGAGCGGAACAAACAGCAGATGCAGCCGGTGATCGGCCTGATTCCGGTCGATTCGATCTATACACCGGTCCAGAAGGTGAATTACACCGTCGAAAACACCCGAGTCGGCCAGATCACCGACTACGACAAGCTGACGCTTGAGGTCTGGACCAACGGCACGATCTCTGCAAAAGAGGCGGTCTCCCTGGGAGCCAAGGTGCTCACGGAGCATCTGAACCTGTTTGTGGATCTGTCCGGCGAAGCGTATGCCGGCGATTCCATCATGGTGGAAAAAGATGACAAGGGCAAGGAAAAGGTTTTGGAAATGACGATCGAGGAACTCGATTTGTCGGTCCGGTCCTTTAACTGCCTCAAGCGGGCCGGTATCAATACCGTCGAAGACCTGATCAGCAAGTCGGAAGACGATATGATGAAGGTGCGCAACCTGGGCCGCAAGTCCCTGGAAGAGGTCATCAACAAACTGGCGTCGCTGGGCTTCAGCCTGTACGACGAAGAGGAATAACGCGAACGCCCGCTGAAAGGGCATAGGCGGTCCCCTATCCGGGACTGCAAACCGATGGAAAAGGAGTGAATCATATGCCCGGTACCAGAAAGCTCGGCAGGCCGACGGCCTCTCGTCTGGCGATGCTCAGAGCCATGGTGACCTTCCTGCTGGAAAAAGGCCGGATCGAAACCACGGTTACCCGTGCCAAAGAAGTCCGGTCTATGACCGAAAAAATGATCACCATTGCGAAGGACCCGACCCTCGCGAATAAGCGCCTGGTGTTTTCCTTCGTCACCAAAGAGAGCGTTTCCAAGAAGCTGTTCGACGAAATCGCGCCCAAGTATGCCGACCGCAACGGCGGCTATACCCGCATCATCAAGACCGGCGCCCGCCGCGGCGACGCCGCCGAGATGGCGATCATCGAACTGGTGAAATAAGTCTGTTCAATCCAAAAAGCGGAACCGAAAGGTTCCGCTTTTTATTTTATCGGCATTTAATGACCTATAAAACTTGACAAAACGCGGCGGTCTGTCATACCATATAGATAGATTCTAATGCATTTTCTGACATACAATAAATAATATATCGTTATGCAGCGGGTTCTCCTGCTGCATAAACGTGGGGAATGTCCCCGGCTGAATCCGTGCGGGCGTACGGGGGGCATGAATCGCCGCCGCGTTATGCGATGTACAGGAGAGGCGGAAACCATAGTCGGCTGAATGGGGTGTACGGGTACGAGGTCAATCCATTCCGTCTGAACGCCGTCAATCGGGTTTGGGGTTAGAATCCCCAGGCAAGCCTGTCCGGAACCTGTCAGGAACTGGGTGTGGTCCCGTAACGGATCCGCATAAACCGTGGAGGTCTGATAAGAAAGTATCTCCTAAAGAAAGAAGGCGCTCTATGAACGGTTCACGTCCGGGCTGGGGGCGGATCGCCTGGCCGGTACTGATCGCGTGTCCCCTGCTTCTGCTGCAGGTTCTGGCCATGGAGCTCTATAAAACGGCGGGCTTCACGCGGCTGGTACTCGGCACGGTGTTTCAGTGGATCTGGTTTCTCTGTGCCGGGGGCGGTCTGCTCCTGCTGGGGCTGGCCCTGTATCACCTGGTTCGCTGTTTACGCACCGGTCCGGGACTCGGACGAAAAATGCTGTCCGCCGTGGTCTGCGTCCTTCTTGGCGCGGGCGCGCTCTTCGGTTTCGGGGATGCCCTGACCTATCAGGACGGCGGGCTGTATTCCGCGACCGTGACCGCAAAAGGCAGCGACCGGATAGGGGACTACGTCGTAATGGAAGCGCAAATCGGCAATATATCGCAGAGCTTTGAGCTTCGCTGTTCGGTCGGTACGTGCCATCTGCTGGAGGTGGGGCGCGTCTATGGCCCGGTTTATTATGTGGAGAAGGGGAAAAACGGGCCGAAGTATCTGACAAACGTATTTCCGAAAGACGGATCTTTATGAGGGCGGCCATCGTAACCGCCAAAAGCGGCGTGACAAGGAGTCACGCCGCTTTTTTTGGCAGCAGTATGCTGCAGAGGACAACCGAGGCCAGGAGCATACCGGCCAAAGGGATAAAGTGGGCGGGATCAAAGGATGCGCCGGTCATCAGCCGATAGCCCCAGGAGGCGGGCAGGATATTCCCCGCATAGGCGAGAGGGGCCGGCAGCAGATCGGAGGGGAACATGATCCCCGACAGCATGATGGAGGGCAGAAACACCAACTGCGTCACCATGGTGAGCTTGGCCTGGCTTTTGACCAGCAGCCCCATCACGCTCCCGATTCCTAGGGATACCGCGATAACGGCCGCAAGCGAGGCAGCGTATACCGGTAAATTTGCCGGAGGCGCGGCATCGTAAATCAAGCGGGCCAAGAGATAGAGCACCCCGCACATCATCGACAGATGGATAAACGCGGACAGAAACATCGTGACCAGGCCGAGGGAAAGCGGTACGCCGTTGGCTCTGTATACGTTTTTGATATCGCCGGCGTACGTTTCTACGAGGGTGGGGGGGAGGCCGACCAAAGCCCCCATGGACACGCCGAATACCGTCATGGACTGTATCAGGGTCTGGCGGGATTCCGGCATGACCGTCGTGAAGATTCCACCCATAAGGAGGAAAAACAAAAGGGGCACCACATAGCAGGTAATCAGCAGCGATTTGCTGCGGATATCGAGCTTCCACTGCAGGGCGACCCCGTACAAAAAAGCGCTCATGTCCCGTCCCCCCTTGCCATGTCGAGAAAATGCTCTTCCAGCGTCCCCCGCTCTATTCGGATGTCCAGGACGGTGAGGCCTTTTCGTTTGTAATCCTCCAGCCATGTCAGCAAGGTATCGGCGACGGCGTCCGTTTCCGCAGAGTCGACACCCTGCTCGGTTTCGACGTGTACGGTATAGCGTTTGCCGGTTTTGGCGCTCAGCTCGGCGGCCGTCCCGCAGAAAACCGCCTGGCCGTGCCGCAGAATTACCAAGCGGTCACAGAGGCTTTCGACTTCCGCCATGTCGTGGCTGGCGAGCAGGATCGTCTTTCCCTGCGCCTTCAGTCTGCGGATTTGTTCGTGAAGCGCCAGACGCCCCTCCACATCCAAACCGGCGGTGGGTTCGTCCAAAATCACAATATCCGGGTCACGGACCAGGGCCAAAGCCAGATGCAAACGCCGTTTTTGTCCCGTTGAAAGATTGTGATACGGCGTGCGCTCCAGTTCGGCAATTCCCAGGGACTCCAGCATAGCCGGGTCGACACGGGTTTTGTTCCATTTGGCAAACAGCCGGACCGCTTCCATGGGCTTGATATGGGACGGCAGAGACGCCGACTGCAGCTGGATGCCCATCCGGCCGTTGATCCGTATGCGGCCGCCGTCCGTTTTGCGCAGACCCTCGATGCATTCGAGGGCGGTGGTTTTACCCGCGCCGTTTACGCCGAGCAGGGCCAATATCTCGCCCTTCCGTACATCGAACTGCAGCCCCTTAAGCACGGCGTGATCGCCGTAGCTTTTTTTCAGGCCGTCAATCTGTATCGCGTAACTCATGCGCGTCTCCCTTCAGCGGGTCGTAGCCTGTTGCCGTAAAATACACGTCCAGGGCCTGTTTGATATAGGAATTGGCCGCCGCCTGTTGCTGGTTCCACTCCGGGTCCGGGCCTGGCCGCCCGCCTGTTTCGAGCAGATTCGGCAGCAGCCGCAGATCCCCACCCGTAAAGTCCAGGATCATGTCCCAGAATGCCTTGGCAAAGTCCTGCCCCGGTTCGCTTTCCGGCGGCACGCCTGTCTTCTGCAGGCGGATGGCCTCGTCGGACAAGTTCTGGAACCGTTCCATCATCACGCGGCCGCTCTCTTTGTCGAAATGGGTCCGGCAGTATTGCAGCGTCTGGTCATCGAAATGCTTGATCATCCAGTAAAACTCATTTTTCATCTGCAGATTGACCAGGATATCCGCAACCTTCTTAAAATCCACCGTCTGCATCTGCAGCACTTCCGTCCGAAGGGCGTCGATGGCCTGCAGGGATTCCGCCAGGCTTTCCATCTTTTTGCGGATGTCGTCGGCTTGTTCAGACAGGGCGGCGGCGACATCGGCGGGCGTATCGAGAGCAATCAGGCGGGTTTTGATATCCTTGAGAGAAAAGCCCAGAGCCTTCAGGGAGAGGATCTGGTGGAGTTTGATCCTATCCTTGTCGGTATAGAGCCTGCGCCCGCCGTCGCTCATCGCCGAAGGCGCCAGCAGCCCTTCGGCATCGTAATACTGCAGGGTGCGGACCGTTGTTCCCATTTTTTTCGCCAGTTCCCCCACCGTCATATATCCTTTGGGAATTGCGGTATAGGATTCCATACGCACTCTCCTTTCGCTGCACAAGCTTATCATAACACATGACGCAGCGTCATAAGCAAGCCGGATCCGATCTTCCGATTTGGAAATGACTGGGGATTCCGCCCACGCGCCTAAAAACGGATACAGAAGAACAAAAGCCCATGTGACGCGGCATCACATGGGCTTCGGACTTTTGATTCTGAATCAGGAGGACGGCTCCGAAGAGGTCTCTTGGGCCGCCTGAAGCGCTTCCCGCAGGGTGTCCAGGGAGGTCAGACCAGGCTTCACTTTGACGGCCAGGTAAGGCTTGGGCCCGGCATTGATCATCACCCGGCCCTTGAGCGCGGCGGACATGCGGGATCCCGCCGCCAGGTCGAGTTTCCTCTGGAAGAGCAGCAGCGTGTCGGCCTGCTGCTTGATTTCATAAATGCCGAGCTCCGCCGCCATGTTCCGCAGCAGGGCCACGTCGATGAGTCCCTGCACGGCTTCCGGCGGCTCGCCGAAGCGGTCGATGAGTTCGTCGTAAACATCCAGGGAATCCTCCTCGGTCCGGATATCCGCGATCCGGCGGTAGACATCCAGCCGCTGGGCGTTGGAGGATATATAGGCCTCGGGAATATGGGCCGCGACGGGCAGATCGATGAGGCATTCCGCCTCCTCGGTGCGGGAGGGAAGCCCTTTTTCCTCATTGACGGCGTCGGCCAGAAGTTTCAGGTACATTTCATATCCGACCGCTTCCATATGGCCATGCTGCTGGGAGCCGAGCAGATTCCCGGCCCCGCGGATTTCCATATCCCGCATCGCGATTTTGAACCCGGCCCCGAATTCGGTGAATTCCCGGATGGCTTCCAGGCGCTTTGAGGCGACATCCGAAAGCACCTTGCCCCGCACGAAGGTCAGGAACGCGAAGGCGCGGCGGGAGGAGCGGCCCACCCGGCCACGCAGCTGATGCAGCTGGGAAAGGCCGAACCGGTCGGCGTTTTCGATGATGAGGGTGTTGACGTTCGGGACATCGACACCGGTTTCGATGATGGTGGTGCAGACAAGCACGTCGATTTCATGTTCGAGAACCTGACGCCAGATTTCCGACATCTCGTCCTCGCTCATTTTGCCGTGAGCGAACGCCACCCGGGCTTCCGGGATCCGCATCTGGATGCCGGCGGCGCACCGCTCGATGGTTTCCACCCGGTTGTGGAGGTAATATACCTGCCCTCCCCGGCGGAGCTCCCGCCGGATCGCGTCGGTGATGATAGCATTGTCGTGCTCGAGCACATAGGTCTGGACCGGGCGCCGGTCCTGCGGCGCCTCTTCAATGACCGACATGTCCCGGATGCCGCTCATGGCCATATTGAGGGTACGGGGAATCGGCGTCGCGGACAGGGTGAGCACATCGATATTGGGCGCAAGCTCCTTTATCCGTTCCTTTTGGGAGACGCCGAAGCGCTGCTCCTCATCCACGATAAAGAGGCCGAGATTGCGGAATTTGACATCTTTGGAGAGCATCCGGTGGGTCCCCACCAGAATATCGAGCTCGCCGCTGGCGGCCCGGCGGAGGATGGATTCCTGCTCTTTAGGCGTGCGGAAACGGGACAGCATTTCCACCTGGACGGGGAACCCCTCAAAACGGCGGACAATGGTATTGTAGTGCTGAAAGGCGAGGATAGTGGTCGGCACGAGAATGACGCACTGCCTGCTTTCCGAGACGCATTTGAAGGCCGCGCGGAGCGCCACTTCGGTTTTGCCGAATCCCACGTCTCCGCACAGGAGGCGGTCCATGGAGACGGGGCGTTCCATATCGCCCTTGATCTCGTCTATGCAGCGGAGCTGGTCCTCGGTCTCCTCGTATTCGAAATGCCGTTCGAAATCGTACTGCCATTCGGTATCGGGGCCAAAGGCGTAACCGGGTGTCGCCATCCGTTTGGAATACAGCTGGATCAGCTCTTTCGCAATATCCTTGACGGCCGCCCGCACGCGGGTTTTGGCCTTCTGCCATTCCTGGCCGCCCAGGCGGTGGAGCCGGACTTTGACCTCATCCTTGGTGCCGATGTATTTCGAAACCAGGTCGAGCTGGGTGACAGGGACATAAAGGGTATCGCCTTTGTCGTACTGCAGCTTGATATAATCCTTGACAACCCCCTGCACATCCAGCTGATGGATGCCTTCATACAGGCCGATGCCGTGGGCGGCGTGAACGATGTAATCGCCCGGCGACAGCTCGGCCAGGCTGTGGATTTCGGCGCCCTTGTTTTTGCTGCGCCGCGTTTTCCGACGGTAAGACGAGACGCGTCCGTGGGTAATGACGGCGAATCCGGCTTCCGGAAAATCCGCCCCGGCCGATAGTCCGCCCCGGATGACCAAGATCCGGCCTTTGAGCGGCTTGTCGGGAGAGGGCGCATACAGGGCGGGCAGCCCTTGTTTCTGTAGATCGCCCGCCAGAGTCTCCGCGTTTTTTTCTTCGGCGCCTGCCAGCACCACGCAGGCCATGTTCCGATGCAGCATATCCCGCAGATCGTCGCAGAGGAGCTCCAGGCCCCCGGACCATACCGGCAGTTGACGGGCGGTCACATTATACAAAGAGTGTATCTTGATATCGGGGCTGGTGCGGGCAAACGCCTCGAGAAACACCGTGTCCCGCTGTTCCAGAACAGCGGAAAGAGCATCCCAGTCCAGCATATATTCCGAAAGGCCGCGGCAGAGCTGCCCCTCTTCCAACAGGGTCTTGATGTCTTCCTGCAGCTGCCACTGTGCCGTGCGCAGCCGTTCCCGCACCTTGACCCCTTCGGATACCAGCAGAAGCGCGCCACCCGCATAATCGAGGGCCGTGGCGGGCTTAGGATAAATCAGCGAAATGTATTTGTCCAGCGAGGCGGGAAATCCGCCTCCCCGGAGGCGGTCGGCATCGGCCAGCAGATTTTCCCGCTGCAGGGCCGCCGTTTTGCCGCGCAGGGAGGCGGCCAGTTCCTCGATGCGGCCAGCCAGAGTCCCAGCGTCGTCGTAGAGAATTTCAGCTGCCGGCGGAATGTCTGCACTGTCCAGCGGATCGGTCCGCCGCTGGGTGAGCAGATCAAAATACGACAGGGTATCCACCGTATCGCCCCACAGCTCGATACGGATGGGAAAGGAGCACTGGGCCGCATATACATCGAAGATGCCGCCCCGGACAGCATATTGGCCGGGGCCTTCGATCTGTTCACAGCGTTCATAGCCGGAGGCGGCCAACGCCGCTGCCAGATCGGATACAGGCAGCGGCCGGCCGGTCTTCAGGCGCAGGGTCCGGCTCAGCAGCACATCGGGCGGAAGGGTATAGCCCGCCGCAGCGTCCACGCAGGCGACCACAACCTCGCCCTCTCCCGCCGCCATCCGGGCCAGGATGCCCAGCCGCATCTGCTCATAATCGCGGGAGGTGGACTCCACCCTTCGCAGCGCCAGATCCCTGGCCGGCAGGAACAACGCCTCGTCTCCGAGCGCTGCAAGATCCTCACACAGGCGGCTGCCCTCCGCTTCGTCCGAAACCAACACAAAAACGCGCCGGTTCAAAGCGGCGCGGAGCGTATGGATCAACATAGCTTTGTGGATATGGCCCAAGCCGGTCAGCATGCCTGGAAGACGGCCCGCCCGGATGTCCCCCAGCAGGGATGCCAAGACCGGAAGGCCGGACAGGCCCTTTTCAATCACACCCATTGTATACCTCTTGTTATATACTTATATATTTATACAATACGACTAAACGGTAAACGTACACAAACACCCGCCTTAGACAGGCCGCAGGAGGCGTTCCGTCTAAGACCGGCTGAAGGAAGGCTGCATTATGCGAAGGGCCAGGATAGGACATGAACCGCTTCCAGGATCATAAAGACCAGGCGGACAACGGCCAGGAGAATGAGGACGATGCCGCCCGCCATGGCCAGACGCTCCGCCATGGTACGGCCCTGGTCGCCGTCATACTGGGAGTTGGCGAAGCGGATAAGAACGATCCCCATACAGACGCCGGCCAGGCAGGTGAAGATGGTGTGGGGCCACAATATGCTGAGGATCAAAAACAGCGCGGCGACGACGGGAACGAACATATCGAGAGCGAGATGGCGGATTTTCGTCTGGCGCGCATGGATCTCCTCCGGGGTTTTGGGATCGCGCGGCGTGATGTCGGACATGCCCGGATACTCCTTTCCGCAGGATTATTGGGAATAACGGTTCATGGCTTCGTCGGTCTGGCCGCGGACGATCAGACAGGCGGCTTCCGCCGCATTTCGCGCCGCTTCCAGCAGCAGAGGGGCTTCCTCTTTCGAAAAATGGGAGAGCACCCAGGCGGCGAGATCATAATCGGGGTGGGGCTTTCCGCCAATGCCAATTTTAACCCGGGGAAACTGATCGCTGCCGGTCAAGGTGATGATGCTTCGCATACCCCGCTGCCCGCCGTCGCTTCCTTTGCGCCGCACCCGGATGGTGCCTACCGGCAAAGAAATGTCGTCGAATAGAATCAAGCAGCGTTCGGGCGGGATTTTGTAAAACTGCATCGCATCCCGTACCGCCTCACCGCTCAGATTCATGAACGTTTGGGGCATCAGAAGGAGAACTTTGGTGCCGCCGATGCGGGCTTCCCCGCAATAGGATTTGAAGCGCACCCGGTCCACCCGGACATCGAGCTTGTCGGCCAGGGCTTCGAGCGCCGCGAAACCGGCGTTGTGGCGGGTGCCTTCATATTGTTTCCCCGGATTCCCCAGACCGGCAATGATAAAGTCGACTGGTCCGGGAACCGCCGCAGAGCTTTTGCGAAAAAACATGGTGTCAGGCCTTTCTGTCTGGATATATACAGCGAAAATGCAATACTAATTGTATATACACGGCCTATTTAAACATAATGGACACAGGACGGTCGGCATAGATCCGTTCGATAGCCTCCGAGAAAACCGGGGCGACGGGCAGTATTTTGATTTTATCCAACCGTTTCTGAGGGGACTGGCAGATGGTGTCGAGCAGGATGACCTGCTCGATCGGACTTTTTTCCAATCGTTCGAGAGCGGGTCCGGAGAGGACGCCGTGGGTGGCTGCGGCAATGACCCGGGTAGCCCCGCCTTTTTCAAGCACCGCAGCGGCGGCGTTGCACAGGGTACCGGCGGTGTCGATCATGTCGTCCACCAAGATGACGGAACGGCCGCGGACATCCCCGATGATGTTCATCACTTCACACTCGTTGGCGCGGGCGCGGCGTTTATCGACGATGGCGAGCGGACAGTTCAGGCGGGCGGCAAAGTTGCGCGCGCGGGTGACGGAACCGAGATCGGGCGAGACCACGATATACTCGTCCTTCCGCTCGCCGATCACGCCGCGGAAGTAGTTCGCCAGCAGCGGCGCACCCAACAGATTGTCGACCGGAATATCGAAAAACCCCTGGATTTGCGGTGCGTGCAGGTCCATGGTCAGAACCCGGTCGGCCCCGGCCGTCGTGATCAGGTCGGCGACCAGCTTGGCCGAAATCGGATCGCGGGCTTTGGCCTTGCGGTCCTGTCTGGCATATCCCATGTAGGGGATGACCGCCGTGATGGAGGCCGCCGACGCGCGTTTAAAGGCATCCATCATAATCAGCAGTTCCATGAGATGGTTATTGACCGGCGCGCTCGTGGACTGCACCACGAACACATCGGAACCCCGGACCGATTCCTGGAGCGACACCGCGATTTCGCCGTCGCTGAAGGTGGTCACTTCGGATTTCCCGACCGGCAGCCCCAGGCTCTCCGCGATCTGGCGGGCCAGGACCGGGTGGGAATTGGCGGCAAAAACCTTGATATCCTTCCCATGAAAGTTCATAAAAATCCGTTCATCCTTTCATAGTCCCGCCCGGGTCAAAAACGTCCTGACGGCGGGCGGCGTCCCGTCTGTTGCGGCTCCTGGAATTCGGAAAAAGGTCTCTCTTTATTATGGCAAAGTTTCGGGGGCTTTTCAAGGGGCAGCCTGCATGAAATTTACCAGAGTATCCGGTTAAACCGCCCGCTTCTCTGTATAAAGGGCCAAACCTGTAAAAAACTTTGCAAACTTCTGGAAAAATGGGGTAAACTTTGTTATAATACAAGATGACTCTGCCGGACGTGGAAAGCGGGGTCTAACCCCTGTTGCCAAATGGGCAATCGTTCGTCTATGTGGGACGGCAGTAAAAAATGTAGGAGGTTGCTACAAACATGAGTCACAAGTACGTCTATCTGTTCAAAGAGGGCAACGGCTCCATGCGGGAGCTGCTCGGCGGAAAAGGCGCAAACCTCGCGGAGATGACCAATCTGGGAATGCCGGTTCCCTATGGATTCACCGTGTCCACCGAAGCCTGCACCCGGTATTATGACGACGGCAAGAAGATCGGCGCCGATATTGAGGAGCAGATCTATGCCGGGCTCGCGGAGCTGGAAAAACAGGCCGGCAAGAAATTCGGAGATTTCGACAATCCCCTGCTCGTGTCGGTCCGCTCGGGCGCCCGAGCGTCCATGCCCGGCATGATGGACACCATTCTGAACCTCGGCCTCAACGATACCGTGGTGGAAGGTCTTGCGCAGAAAACCGGCAACCCCCGGTTTGCCTACGATTCCTACCGCCGTTTTGTCCAGATGTTCTCGGATGTCGTCATGGAGCTGTCCAAGAAGGACTTTGAGAAGATCATCGACGAAATGAAAGAGGAAAAGGGCATCAAGCTCGACACCGAATTCGACGCCGACGATATGAAGAAGATGGCCGAGCGCTTCAAAGCCTATTACAAAGAGAAGAAGGGCGTGGATTTCCCCAGCGATCCGAAGGTTCAGCTCATGGAGGCCGTCAAAGCCGTGTTCCGTTCCTGGGACAACCCCCGCGCCAACTACTACCGCCGCATGAACGACATCCCCTACAGCTGGGGGACCGCCGTCAACGTGCAGATGATGGTGTTCGGCAACACCGGCCCCAATTCCGGCACCGGCGTGGCCTTCACCCGCAACGCTGCCACGGGCGAGAAAAAGCTGTTCGGTGAATACCTGATCAACGCCCAGGGCGAAGACGTCGTCGCGGGCATCCGCACCCCGTCCCCCATTGCGACCCTGGAGCAGGATATGCCTGCGGTGTATAAGCAGTTTGTGGAAGTGGCGACCCGCCTCGAAAATCACTACAAAGACATGCAGGACATGGAGTTCACCATTGAAGACGGCAAACTCTTCATGCTCCAGACCCGGAACGGCAAGCGTACCGCCGCCGCCGCTCTCAAGATCGCGGTCGATCTGGTGGACGAAGGCATGATCGACGAGAGGACTGCGGTGCTGCGCGTCGAGCCGAAGCAGCTCGACTCCCTGCTCCATCCGCAGTTCGATGCCGATGCGCTGAAGAAGGCCACTCCCATCGGCAAAGGTCTGCCGGCTTCCCCCGGCGCTGCCTGCGGCCGGGTGGTCTTCACCGCCGGCGACGCCAAGGCGTGGGCGGACCGCGGCGAGAAAGTCATTCTCGTGCGTCTGGAAACCTCTCCTGAGGATATCGAGGGTATGGACGTGTCCCAGGGCATCCTGACCGTCCGGGGCGGCATGACCTCCCATGCGGCCGTCGTGGCCCGCGGCATGGGCACCTGCTGCGTCTCGGGTTGCGGCGAGATCAAGATCGATGAGGAAGCGGGCGTCTTCACCCTCGGCGGCAAGACCATCAAAGAGGGTGACTATATCTCCCTCGACGGCTCCACCGGCAACATCTACGGTGAAGCCATCGCCACAGTGGAAGCGTCCATCTCGGGCGATTTCGGCCGCTATATGGGCTGGGCTGACAAGGCGCGCCGCCTGAATGTCCGTACCAACGCTGACAATCCCCGCGATGCGGCTCAGGCCGTCAAGTTCGGCGCCGAGGGCATCGGCCTCTGCCGTACCGAGCACATGTTCTTCGAGGCCGACCGCATCAAGGCCATGCGTGAAATGATCGTGGCTAAGGACGTGGAGTCCCGGAAAAAGGCGCTCGGCAAATTGCTGCCCTATCAGCAGAAAGATTTTGAAGATATGTACGAGGTCCTCGAGGGCCGGCCCATGACCGTGCGGTATCTCGATCCCCCGCTGCACGAGTTCCTCCCCACCAAGGAAGAGGATATCGCCGCCATCGCGGACGAGCTGTCCATCACGGTGGCGGATCTCAAGGGCGTCATCGCGTCCCTGCATGAGTTCAACCCCATGATGGGCCACCGCGGCTGCCGCCTGGCCGTCACCTATCCGGAAATTGCCGAGATGCAGACCACGGCCGTCATCAACGCCGCGATCAACGTCAGCAAAAAGCATCCGGATTGGAACATCGTGCCGGAGATCATGATCCCGCTGGTCGGCGAGGTCAAAGAGCTCAAATTTGTCAAAGACATCGTCACCTCCACCGCCGACCGCCTGATCGCGGAAGCCGGCGTGAAGATGGAATACCATGTGGGCACCATGATCGAAATCCCGCGTGCGGCCGTCACCGCCGATCAGATCGCCACCGAAGCCGAGTTCTTCTCCTTCGGCACCAACGACCTGACCCAGATGACCTTCGGCTTCAGCCGTGACGATGCGGGCAAATTCCTCGATGCCTACTACGATGCCAAGATCTATGAGTCCGATCCTTTTGCCCGCCTGGATCAGACCGGCGTGGGCGAGCTTGTGAAGATGGCCGCGGAAAAAGGCCGCGCCACCCGCCCCGACATCAAGCTGGGCATCTGCGGCGAGCACGGCGGCGATCCGTCTTCCGTCGAATTCTGCCACAACATCGGCCTGAACTACGTCTCTTGTTCTCCCTTCCGGGTGCCGATCGCCCGTCTGGCCGCCGCGCAGGCTGCCATCAAGGAAGGCAAGTAAGACAGGTACTGTTGTGCAACACCCGATAGCAAATCGCCAGTAGAAAAAAAGACCTTGCGGAGTAACATCCGCAAGGTCTTTTTTACGCCAAAAGTCTTGCAACGAGCGAATGGCTGACAAACGGCACTTCATGAGATATTCCGAATAACGGCGTTTACTCTGGAATATACCGGCGAGGCCTGAAATATCCGGTTTCCACGGGGCTTTATCCCGCAGAAAGCCGGCGTACACCCTGTTTTGTTGATAAACGCTCGGACGGATTGAGGGCTGTTATATGCATACACTAGAATACCTTCAGATAGCAAAGAAGGAAAAGCAGTGTGTGTTTCTTTTCTGCTAGAATACTGTTAAAGCGCAAGGGAGATGACGGCAGTGGAATACGAAGCCATCGTGCAGACGGTCCTCGAGGAGATTGACCGTAGGATCACAGAAACTATTTGTGCGGAGGATTTGGCAAGAACGGCGGGGTATTCCTTGTATCATTTTTGCCGGATATTTATGAACCTGACCGGGATGCCGGTGAAAGGGTATATCCTCCGGCGAAAACTTGAGTTTGCGCTGTATGATTTGATGCGGGGCGAAAAAATCCTGGATGTGGCGATGCGTTACGGATTTGAAACCCATGCCGGATTCACCAAAGCGTTCAAAAAACGGTTCGGCTGTCCGCCGTCGCTTTACCGGCTGCACGTTATGGCGAGTCCGCCCACCCGCGCGACAATCGAAAGTATAAAAAGAGGAGGAACATGCATGCAGGTCGAGATCAAGGAAAAAGCCCCATTCACCATGGCCGGATATCCATCGAGGCATTGTCTCCCAGGAGTCGGCGGTATTTCCGATATTCCGGCTTTTTGGGACAAACGGCAGATGGAGGTCGCCGAAGGACTTTCGGCATTGCACGAATACTACACCAAAGGTCCGCATTTCGAAGCCGGTGTTTGCTTTGATTTGGAGGACGAGCGGGACTGCTTCACCTATATGGTCGGTGTGGGGGTGGGGGAAGCGGATAGTGAAACCCCACAGCTTCCGGGCGTTTATCATCATGTGATACCGGGCGGTTTATATGCCGTACTGACAACGCCTTGGGCGGAGGAAGCCGTGTATACCAAAACGATACAAGAAGCGTGGAAAGACCTTCTTGAAAATTGGCTTCCGCATTCTCCGTACGAGTTTGACGGAACAAGAGAGGCCTACGAATACTACGATGAACGGGATCATGCCTGGCTGCATGACGGGAAATGCTGCATGGACATCTGTGTCCCGATTCAAAAACGGGGTTGATTGACAAAACACACGGATAAGAGAATTCATCCTCGTCTGAAAAGAAAAGCGCCGATGCTCGAAAGCGAAGAGCCTCGTCCAGAAGGGGCGGGACCCTTCGCTTTTTTGGCGCGCCGATGTTCCGTAACGGGCGCACATCGGCGCGTTTTTTATGAGACGGAGAGGCCGGGCGCCAGCCAGTGAGGTTGCCGACATTCACATCCGGTCATTTTTTGCGCAGCAGACGGGTGACCGGCCCTCTGCATCGGCCGAGCAAGGCCATAACCGTTTGGTCTTTGAGCAGGATCAGCGTGCCGATATAGACGCCCGCACACACCGCGACGGTCAGCGCGGCCGTGCCGGCCGTCCCCCAGTGCAGCTGTTTAATCAATAAGGCCAGGGGCAGAAATGTCAGAGACAACAGGAGATACCGGACGGTATAACGGTCCAGCAGACGGCAGGGGACCTTCAAACGGAACCGAATAAAGAGAGTGCAGGCCGCTGTCACGACTCCAAATGCGACGGCCAGGGTGGCAATGGCCGTTTCGACGGTGAATTTTCCGAGACCGATCAGCAGAAAATTGAGAGCGACGTTGGTGACCCCGCCGCCCAGATGAAAAAGGGCCAGGATGCGTTCGTACCCAGCGATATACAGAAACACATCCCCGAAGAGATAGGTATACGCGATCGGGATATAGGCGATGGCGAAGAGCGCAATGGGCAGGACACACTCCAGATATTTCGCGGACCCATACAGCAGGATGATTTCTCTGGCCAGCACAAACACACCCACGCAGGCGGGAAAAAGAAGAAACAGAAAAGAGCGCGAGACGTTCCGGTGGAGCCTTAGAAAAGCGTCCGGCCCCTCGGCGTGCAGAACGTTGGACAGGCGGGGCATCGATACCGCCGCGACAGCGACGGCGAGCGAGTAGATCATGCTCATGATGTAATGCGGGATCTGGTAAACGGAAACCGCCACTTCGCCGACGAAATAGCCGAGCATGATCTTGTCGATCTGCGTGAACAGAACGCTGACGTTCATGATGATGAACACGATCAGGAGCGGCCGGAGATGGGGCAGCAGGCGGAGACCTCGAAATGAGATGCGGATTTTCCGGGAGACATAGAAAAAACTCGCCAGGCAGTTGACGGTATACGTCAGGGACAAAATCAGGGTGTATGGCAGCAGATCCGACCCTTTGCGGACAAACAGGAACATGGCGGCGACATACAGCGCCCGGATGACCACCGTTTTCACGGTGATGAACCGATAATTCTCCATGGCTTCGTTGACCCACTCGATATACACGGCGTTGCCGATAAACTGAATGGCAAACAGGACATACAGGAGTGTGGTGGTTCCCGTGGTGGTCAGCAGGGCGTAGGCGATGTAAACGGCGGACACGACGACATTGCTGATCAGGCTGATGACCAGCAGCTCGCTGAAAAGCTTATCCGCAGCGGCTTTATTGTCCCGTACCCGGCTGATTTCCCGCATCCCATAGTTGTAAAGCCCCAGAGAACCGATGGAGAGAAAGATGGCGAAGGCGGCGTTTGCGGCGTTGTATGTGCCGTAAACCTCCTTGTCGAGCACCCGCGTGATATAGGGACCGACCAGAATAGGGACGATGATGTTGCAGATATTCAGCAGAAGCTTAAAGACCGTGTTGCGGAAAATCGATTTGGGCGCCATATAGCGGATCTCCTTTAGCGGCATCATTCGCGCAGGAAGGGGCGGGAGATTTTTCAAGCAGCCGGTGGATCTTCACGCCCAGAAAAAAGAGGAGCGGGTGCCGGCAGAACCATCGCCATTCCGCCTGTTTGGAAGGAGAGAGAGCCGAGAAGGCCTCCGGACATATCGCCTGCCGGGCGGACAGAATCCCAAATTGCTTCATGAGCCGCTTGGCCTTGACATATCCGAAAACCGGCAAATGATCGATGACGTTTTTGGCGCTGGCCGTCAAAAGCTGGACATAATCCAGATCGCAGGCGGTCAGCAGTTCCAGATCCGCTTCATGCTGCCGAATGGACTGCTGGAACTGCCGGTTGAGATGCACGGCGTCCATATAGGACGGGGACATGCCGCTGTGTGTGGCCGATCCGCTGCGCACCAGGACATTCATGAGAATCTGCCGGACAAAGGCTACGGAATCGGCGTAGCGCAGATAGGAATTGATAAAATGGTTGTCTTCTCCAAAGCGGAAACCTTCCGGATAACACAAATGATGGTCCCGGATGATGCTCGAGCGGAACAGGATGCCGCCGTGAAAAATCAGAATTTCACGCAACCCTTTATGATAGAGCACCTCACGGCTGCTCATGGTCTGATGATGAAAACAAAAAGGCGGACATTCGAAGACGCGGGATCCATCTCCCTCCTCATTTACACAGCGCACATGATATATACAGGCGTCGGCTCCGCTTTGCTCCAAGCACGCAACGCTGCTTTCAAGGCAGGCGGGTTCGAGCCAATCGTCCCCGTCGAGTGGGAACAGGAACTCACCGGCTGCCGCAGCCATCGCGGTGTTACGGGCTTTCGAAACCCCGCCGTTCGGCTGTGTGATCAGCCGGATGCGCGGATCCCGCTCGGCGTATGCTTTTAGCACGGAGCCGGTTCCGTCCGTGGATCCGTCGTCGACCACGATCAGCTCCCAGTCCGTGAAAGTCTGACCCAAAACCGAATCGATGGACCGTCTCACATAAGGCGCCACGTTGTAGCACGGCATAATAACGCTGACCATATCATTCCCCTCCATCAGACTGGCGAGTCCTGCCGTCTCCCCGTTCCGCTGTCCGGCTTTTATCGACGAAGAAAAAGCCGAATCCCAAATACGACCAAAAGATCGCCGCATGAAAAGATGCGCCGAATAGAATGGTGTTTTCCACCATATTTTGTACCAGAAGCAGCAGAAGAACGCACACGCACAGAAGCACGGTCCGGCTCGTTCGGGTAGATAGCCGGCTAATTTTGAAATACCCGATCAGCTGGATTAAGCAGATCACGGCATACGCGGCCAACGCGGCGAAGCCCAGTACGCCGTTGGATACGAGAAGCTGCATCACAATATTGTGCAGGCCTCCGCCGTCGATGCCGGGCAATGCGTCCGCCGGCCGATAGCGGCGGGCGACCTCCGGTATATTGCGGGACCCCACGCCGAACAACAGATGATCCCGCAGGATGTCTCCTCCGCACGCCCACAGTTCAGCACGTCCGTTCAAAAAGCCCATCGCGATGTCTTTATCCGGCGGGGTGGGTTTGACCGGTTCGCTAAGATGAGGAGGTGCGGGGGCAGCTCCTTCGGACGACCCGCCAAACCAGCGATCAAACAGGAAAACGACCTCTCCGATGAGGAAGCGCACGACAGACGAAACCCAGAGTACCCCCTTTTGCAGTCCGTGCAGCAGGGCCTTGACGGGCTCGGCCAGAAGGTAAACGGCACCTGCGGAGACAATCCCTCCCACTTTGGCACGTCGGCTTTTCAGAAAAAACAGGCTGTACAGGATCAAAAAGAAGACGAAAGCATACAGCGACGCGCGGGAATTCGACAGGTAGAGATACAGCAGCTGGATTGCGCCGTTGACGACCATCAGCGGCGTCGGACATCGGGGTGTCAGATGGCAGGAGACCAGGGCCAGGGCCAGGGATGCACTCGCCAGCGCGGCACCCGTATTGGGTCCCGAGTAAAGTCCGTACAGCATACCTCCGCTGCTGCCAAAGGCGATGCCGCCAGCCGTTCCATTGATCCAAAACAGATACATCAAAATGGCGGCACCGGAGAAAATCAAGGAAAACCAAACGACAATCCGATTGAAACGGATCATTTGACACTCGACGCTGCTCGCGGGCAGACTCCTGTCCAACGGAAGAAGGAGAAAGAGCTCGATCCCGGTGACCAACAACACCTTTCCATTTTCAAAGGGCTGCATATGCCGGTTGATAAAAAGCGTCACCATGTATAAAAGCATGAAGACGATCAGGGGGATGCAGCGCTTTGACTGGAACGAGATTCGCTTGGTAAACAGATCCGCAAGAAACAGCACGCCGCCCCATATCAGGAGAATGGTATTGCATAGGGTGCTGACCTTGGTAAAAAAGCCGACTGAGTATCCTGTGGTTACAAATAAAAAAGCCAGCCGATACGCTTCCCTGGACAGCAGGACACCGCCGATTCCCTTGCCGCCGGGTTTATCCATGTTTTTCACCCTGTCACCTCCCATGGACATACTGGAATCCATGCCGGACAGCGGTCCGGCGGGCTACTGCTATAGCATGTCCAGAAAAAAGCGGAAATACCAATGTGCTGTACGAGATCGAACTGCCGTGAAATCAAAGAATGGCATGTGCGCAAGTGAGAAAAACAGATTGACAAAATCCGTAAACTGATATACCATTATGTTTATAGAATAAGGAAACGAGATGGGCGTTATGTCCGAGGCTTCCCGACCGTATGAAAATTTGACATATGAAGAACTCCGCCAGGGATACCGTGTGGACCCGGCGACGGGAACCATGATCTGCGTCTGCTGCGGCAAGGCCTTTGAGCCTGGAGAGGTCTTCGAGTTCGAGGGCCGTTTTTTCGAAGCGGCCCGCGCCGTCCGGATGCATTTGGAACGGGCGCATCCCGACCGGTTTGATGAGCTTTTGCGGCAGGACAGCAAATACAACACCCTCACCGCCAATCAAAAAGACCTGTTTACACTGTTCCGTCAAGGCTTGTCCGACTCGGAGATAGCGGAAAAATTGGGGGTCTCCCCTTCGACCATCCGCCATCAGAAGTTTGTCTTTCGAGAACGGGCCAAGCAGGCGCGGCTCTATCTGGTCCTGTACGAACAGGCCATCGGCTGGAGATCGCCGCAGGAAGATGCCGCGCTGATTTCGCCTCCTCCCGTGCGGATTCTCGACGAACGATTTGACGTCACAGACAAGGAACGGGACAAAATTTTGTCCGCCGTATTTGAAAGTCTGGATCCGCTGAAGCTCCGGGTCTTTTCCGCCAAGGAAAAACGAAAGGTCGTCGCCCTGACCAGGATCGTGGAGGAATTTGAGCGGGAGCGGTCGTATACAGAAAAGGAAGTCAATCAGATTTTGAAGGCCATTTTTGACGATTATGTCACGCTGCGCCGCTACCTGATCGAATATGGGTTTTTGGAGCGGACGCGGGACTGCCGGACGTATTGGAGAAAGTAAGGAACGGGAGCTCCTGCATATTTTATGGCCTGTCCCTGCGGCTGGAGGATTCCCTAAGAGGGACGGCCATCCCGTAAACGCCGGCAGGCGGAGCGGGAAGAATCCCGTCCGCCTGTCCTTGTGGCCGATTCGGTTTGTGTTAAACTTTGCGAATGACCCCGCAGGCGATCCGGCTGCCGGAATTGCCCGCAGGCTGGGATGTAAAATCGTCCGGATCGCTGTGGATTACGACGGTGCGGCCGATGATGTCGTCCACGGTGAAACGGTCGGCGAGGAATGCGCTCCACGCATAGCCCCGGCCCGCATAAAGGGGCGGCAGATCGCCTGCGTGCTGCGGATGGGGGGCATTCTGGGGATTGAAATGCCCTTTCGCATCGGCGAAAGGATCCTGATCCGTTCCGGTACAGGCGCCGCCTTCATGAATATGAAAACCGAAAAACCGCCCCGGGCCGTTGGCGCCGGTCGTTGGCAGGCCGTGTACATCCGCCAGAACCAGCACCCCGCCGTTGACAGGGTAGAAGGATACATCCCCGGAAAGAGAAGGGTGGTTGGCGTCTCCGCGGATTTGAGCCCGTGCCGCCGGACGGCGGCCCAGCAGTTCATTCAGATAAGCGCGGCTTTTGGAACCAAAGGAAAACATGCTTGTCACCTCCTTTGTTCCAGTGTATGTGGAGGGGGATCGGGCGGTTCGCGTCTCTTTTCGCCGCCGGCGGATCTTGTATATCGTTTTCGGAACGCCACCCGTGCCGTCCCTCGGCGGCTGCGAACAGAAAGGAGAATGTTTTGACTTTATTTCTGCTTATCGGCGCGGCAATTCTGCTTGTCTGCATCGCCGCCAGCCGGTTTTCCGGCCGGTTTGGCGTCCCCATGCTGTTGGTGTTTATTGCTCTCGGCATGCTGTTCGGGTCGGACGGCCTGTTCAAAATTGCCTTCGACGATTTTCATTTCGCCGAGCAGATTTGTTCCTTTGCGCTCATTTTCATTCTGTTTTACGGCGGCTTTGGCACAAATTGGAAAGCGGCCCGGCCCGTTGCGGCCAAGGCGATCTGTCTTTCGACGCTCGGCGTCATTTTCACGGCGGCGCTGACCGGCGTGTTCTGTTATTTTGTGCTCCGGTTCGGACCTCTGGAGAGCTTTTTGATCGGCTCGGTCATCAGCTCCACCGACGCCGCTTCGGTGTTCTCCATTCTCCGGTCGAAAAAACTCAGCTTAAAAGGCGGGACCGACTCCCTGCTGGAAGTGGAAAGCGGCAGCAACGATCCCATTTCGTATATGCTCACCGTAACGGCGCTCGGCCTGATGCAAGGGAATGGGCTGGGGTCGGTTGCCTGGCTGCTGTTTGCGCAGATTGTTTTCGGTTTGCTGGCGGGGGGGCTGGTTGCCCTGCTGGCGTCTTTCGTCCTGAAGAATGTGCGGTTCAGCGCGGACGGATTCGATGCCCTGTTCGTCGTTGCGGCGGCGGTGCTGTCCTACGCTCTCGCTTCGGTGGTCGGCGGAAATGGCTATCTCGCCGCCTATCTGGCGGGGATCCTCCTCGGCAACAGCCGCATTCCGAATAAAAGCTCGCTGGTGCATTTCTTCGACGGGATCACCGGCCTGTCACAGATCGTGATCTTCTTTCTGCTCGGCTTGCTGGCGTTTCCGTCCCAGATGCCTTCGATTCTGCTGCCGTCGATCGCCATTGCCCTCTTCCTTACCTTTGTTTCCCGCCCGGTTGTGGTGTTCGCGCTCCTTTCGCCCACGCGCGCGCCTCTGCGTCAGCAGCTGCTCGTTTCCTGGGCAGGGCTCCGTGGGGCTTCTTCCATCGTGTTTGCCATTCTCGCAACGGTCAGCAATGCCGCACTGAAAAACGATGTGTTCCACATCGTGTTTTGTGTCTGCCTGCTGTCGGTCGCCTTTCAGGGCACCCTCCTTCCCTTCTTCGCCCGCCGTCTGCATATGGTGGAGGCCGACGGCAATCAGGTGCTCAAAACCTTCAACGACTATCAGGATGAGGCCGAAATGCGTCTGATCCAGACCCGGATTCCGGAGGATCATCCCTGGGCGGGCAAGACGATCGGGGAATTGAACCTCGTGGCCGATACCCTGATCGTTCTCGTCCGGCGGGACGGAGCCGCTCTGATCCCGAAGGGGGACACCACGATCCTGGCCGGGGATACGCTGGTGCTCAGCGGACAGGTATATCGCGGCGGGGACGATGTGGCGCTGGAAGAACTGTCCATTGAAAAAGGCCACCGATACGTGGGAAAGACGCTGCGGGAGATCGTCTTTCCCCGCCGCTCCCTGGTCATCCTGATCCGAAAAGCGGACGGAAACGTGGAGATCCCCCGCGGGGACAGTTTGGTGAGCGAAGGCGATATTTTGGTGCTCAGCACCTATCAGGAGGCGCTGGAAGAGCATGTATAGGGTTGCCGTATAACAAGCGCAGAACTGCCTACAATCAGCTCGGGAATTGAGACGGCGGCGATAAGCAAAGGCGGGGCACTCATTCGAGTGACCCGCCTCTTCGTCTTCCGGTATATATTCCATGATGCCGCCCGGCTGGCAGTGGAACGCAGCGCAGATGCGCTCGATCGGCCTTATGTCTATGTGCCCTTCGGATTTTCTCATTTTTTTCACGTGCGGCTACGCCGATGATGTGACCCCTGCGAGTGCTCATTTCCTTGGCTATTAATAATTCAAAAAATCTATATCGCGCGGATCTTCACCCGCAGGACAGAGATGTCCATCCCCGGTTGGAATACGCGGCCTTCCAGTGCATACTCGTGGACAACGGAAGCTGACGGCTTTTTTGGAGACGATAACCGGAGCCGATGAGGAGCGGCGGCTCTTTACCCAGCTTTTGAGGCGCGCCAGGAGATTGCCGCGTGCGATGAGCTCGACCGTTTTATCGAAAGCTTCCTGGCTCGGCGCCCGGAGGATGGCGGACACGTTCCTGCTGTCTCAGGGACGCAGGTCCCGGGATATCCTTTGACGGATGTTTATTGGAGTATGGACGGCTAAACCGGCTGATACAAAAAAGGGAGGGCGTATCCGCGATACGCCCTCCCTTTCCATAGCGGGAACGTTTAGTCTTTCGCCTCGTCCAGAACCTGCAGCCCTAGCTCGGCGAGCTGGGCCGGGTCGGCCGGAGACGGACAGGAGGTCATCAGCTCGGTCATGTTCTGCACTTTCGGGAATGCGAGCACATCCCGCAGGCTTGCGGCGCCGATCAGCTGCATGGCGAGCCGGTCTAGACCGATGCCCATGCCGCCGTGGGGCGGTGCGCCGTAACGGAACGCCTCCAGCAGATGGCCGAATTTCATCTTGGCCTCGTCCTCCGTCAGATGCAAAGCCCGGAAGATGTGCTGCTGCAGCTCTGGGTTGGTGATCCGGATGGATCCGCTCGAAAGCTCGATGCCGTTGAGCACGAGGTCGTACGCTTTTGCGTATACCCGGCCCGGATCGCTGTCGAGATAGGGGACGCATTCGTCGAGAGGTGCGGTGAAGGGATGGTGCATGGCCACCCACTCGTCCAGCTCCTCGTCCCATTCGAAGAAAGGCATTTCGGTAATCCAAAGCAGATTGAACCCTTCCCGGGGAATCTGCAGGCGATCGGCCACCTCCAGGCGAAGGGAGCCGAGCGTGGTCAGCACGCCCTTTTTAACCGGGCCTGCCACGATCAGGACCACGTCGCCCTGCGCGGCTCCGGCCTTTTGCAGCAGGGAGGACATCTCCTCTTCGGAAAAGAATTTGCCGAAGGAGGAGGAAAGCCCCTCCGCCGTCCAGCGGACCCAGGCGAGCCCCTTGGCGCCGATGCCCTTGACATATTCGGTCAGTTTGTCCACTTCCTTGCGGGTCAGCACAGACACCGCATCCTTGGCAGTGATGCAGCCGACCGCGCCGCCGCCCTGGACCGCGGCGGAGAAAACACCGAAACCGCAGTCCCGCACGGTGTCGGTCAAGTCGATCAGTTCCATGCCGAAGCGGGTGTCGGGTTTATCCGAGCCGTAGCGCCGCATGGACTCGTTGTAGGTCAGGCGGGGCAGCGGGAGGGACAGCTCCCGTCCGAGCACCCGGCGGAAGACCTCGGCCATGAAGCCCTCTCCGATCTCCAGCACGTCCTCCACGTCCACAAAGGACATTTCGAGGTCAATTTGGGTGAATTCGGGCTGGCGGTCGGCCCGCAAATCCTCGTCCCGGAAGCAGCGGGCGAGCTGCATGGTGCGGTCGAAGCCTGCCACCATGGTCAGCTGCTTATAGATCTGGGGGGATTGAGGAAGGGCATAGAATTCGCCCTTATGCAGGCGGGAAGGCACCAGAAAGTCCCGGGCCCCCTCGGGGGTGGATTTGATCAGCATGGGGGTTTCGATTTCGAGGAAGCCCTGGCTGTCGAAGTAATCCCGTGCGGTTTTGGCGATCTCGTGCCGCATCCGCAGATTCCGCTGCAGCTCGGGACGCCTCAGGTCGAGATAGCGGTATTTCAGGCGTGTCGCCTCGGCCGTGTTGGAGTTCTCCACGATTTCAAACGGCGGGGTCTCCGACCGGCCAAGGATCCGAAGTTCCTCCACGGCGATTTCCACGTCGCCGGTGGGCAGCTCGGAATTGATGGAGGAGCGCACCCGCACCCGGCCTCTGGCGGCGAGGACGTATTCCCCCCGCACGCTTCCGGCTTTTTCAAAGACGTCGGACGGCGTGGCCGCATCAAAGGCGAGCTGAACGATGCCGGTCCGGTCCCGGAGATCCACAAAAATCAGCTGCCCGAGGTCCCTTTGCCGCTGGACCCAGCCGAATACCGTCGCTTCCTCTCCCGCGTGTTCCTGCCGGAATTCTCCGCAGTAGCGTGTGCGTCTGAGGCCCTTGATGCTCTCTGCCATGAGTATTCGTCCCTTCCGTTGTCCTTTATTTCTCGATGCCTTCCGCCAGCTCCTCACCGAAGAGGTCGGCCATACCGGCCAGCTGGCGATCGAGCGATTTTTGATACAGGGTGGTGTAGAGGCTGTCGTCCAGGGCGATGGGTTCCTCGGTTCCGGATTCCATGTCCTTGAGTTTGCCCTGCTTTTCGGCCAATTCGTTGTCTCCCACGACGATGACGTAGCGGGCGCCGAGCTTATCGGCGTATTTCATCTGGGCCTTGAGTCCCCGGCCGGCCACATCGAATTCCACCGATACGCCGCCTTCCCGGAGACGGGAAGCGATGGCGAAGCATTCCCGCACCGCGGCCGCCCCCATGGGAGCGAGATAGAGCTCCGGACGGGGCGGAGCCGGCATGGAGGCACCCTTAGCCTCCAGGATCATCAGCAGGCGCTCGAGGCCCATGCCAAAGCCCAGGGACGGCAGTGCGGGGCCGCCGAGTTCTTGGGTCAGGCCGTCATACCGCCCGCCGCCGCAGACAGTGGACTGGGATCCCAGCGCATCCGAAATGAACTCGAACACGGTCCGGGTATAATAATCCAGGCCCCGCACGATCCGGGTATCGATGGAAAAGGGGATTTCCGCCGCATTCAGGCAGGCTTTGACCTCTTCGAAATGGGCGGCACAGTCCTCACACAGATAGTCGAGCATCACCGGCGCCTCCTGGGCGATCCGGGAACAGACCGGGGATTTGCAGTCGAGAATCCGCATGGGGTTGCGCTCCAGACGTTCCTGACAGGTGCCGCAGAGGTCGGCTTTGTACCCCTCAAAATACGTTTTCAGGGCCTCGTGATAACGAGCGCGACAGGAAGGACAGCCGATGGAGTTGATGTGCAGAGACACGCCCGTAACCCCGAGAGTCTCCAGAATCGTGTGGGCAAGAGAGATGATCTCGGCATCCGCCTGCGGCGCGCCCGCGCCGAAACACTCCACGCCGAACTGATGAAATTCACGCAGCCGGCCTGCCTGCGGTTTTTCATACCGGTAGCAGGAGGTGACATAGGCCACCTTGGCCGGCAGGGTTTCGTTGTTGAGGCCGTGCTCGAGCATGGCGCGGGCCATTCCCGCCGTACCTTCCGGACGCAGGGTGACGGACCGGTCTTTCTTGTCCGTGAAGGTGTACATTTCCTTCTGGACCACGTCGGTGGTCTCCCCGACCGACCGCTGGAAGAGCTCGGTGTGTTCAAAAACCGGGGTGCGCATTTCCCGGAAACCGAAATCCCGCGCGATCGACAGGGCAGTCTGTTCCATGTGCTGCCATTTATAACTGTCCGCCGGAAGCACATCCATGGTGCCCCGGGGAGCCTTGGTAATCAAAGCCATATTTTTCCTTCCTTTCGCCGACGATACGGATTTTCACCCGGACATAACACAGGGAACCGCCCCTGCCGGTCCCGTCAGAAGCGCATCCGCCTCTTGGCCGTGCAGCTGCCGTTCCCTGAACCATTCTCCCGTTGCAGGCGCTCTTTACGGATTGCCGGGGTTGACGATATTCCGCCAGTCGAGATCGCCCCGCTCCAATCCGTGAATGAGGACCTCCGCCGTCGCGATATTGGTCGCGACGGGGATATTCCGCATATCGCACAGACGGAACATGTCGCTTTCGTTCGGTTCATGGGCCTTGACGGTCATCGGATCGCGGAAAAAGAGCAGCAGGTCGATCTCGTCGCAGGCGATGCGGGCTGAGATCTGCTGATCACCGCCCTGAGAACCGCTCATATAGCGGGTGATATTGAGGCCGGTGGCCTCCGACACCATTTTCCCCGTGGTGCCGGTGGCGCAAATATTATGTCGGCTGAGGATGCCGCAATAGGCGATGCAGAACTGGACCATGAGTTCCTTCTTGGCGTCATGGGCGATCAGGGCGATGTTCATACCGTCAGCTCCTTTACAATTCACATTTTAGTGGGTTACATTTTTTCAAGGCGTGCCAGGCGGACCTCTTCCCCCAGATACCGCCGGGCTATGTTGCCGAAGCAGGCGGCCGCCGGACAATGTCCCGGCAGGGGCCGCCCGTTGGCGCCCGCCACCGCCACATCTTCGTCTTCAGGAAGTATGCCGACAAGCGGAAGAGCAGCGGTGTCCATGATTTCGTCCACGTCCGGCATCTTGCCGGCCATGACGAGGGCCGGACGCAGCCGATTGATGATCAGGCGGGCCGGAAGCCCCCGCTTCTCAAGCAGACGGCCGATAATCTGCGCATCGCGGGCGCAGACCATATCGGGCGTAGAGACGACAAAGGCCTGCGAAGCCCCCGCGGCAGCCGTTTCGAATCCGGCACCGATGCCGGCCGGGCTGTCGATGATCACATCGTCGTAATACCGGGCAAAGCCGCGGCACAAGCGCGCCATATCGTCGGGGGATGCCAGCTGTTCGAGTCCCACGGGCGCGGGCACCACCGAAACGTTCGGACAGACGGGGGACGGATAAATCGCCCGGATGGGTTCGCAGCGGCTGGCGAAAATGTCTGCCATATCGTACACGGCGGAGCCGATTCCGAGCATCAGATCCAGGCTGCGCAGACCGGCATCTCCGTCGATAAGCAGCACCCGCCGCCCCTGGCGCGCCAGGGCACAGCCGAGACCGGCCGTTACCGTGGATTTGCCGGCGCCTCCTTTTCCCGATGTCACAACCGAAATCAAGCCCATATGGAACCTCCCGCCGCCGACATACGGCGGCATATAACCATGATCAGTATACCATATTTTTATTTCGGTTGTAAACCCGTTTTTACGGCCTGTCCCGCCAAAGTTTCGAATACCGCTTCGTACATCTGCGACAACCGGGCCGGCCACCGAGCGAGACAGCTGCGGACGATGTTTTGGGCCGGCCACCGCTCATTCCGCCAAAGCGGAATGGCCCGGGGCGATCGATTATCCGGAAACGGCGCCGCTTCGACTTTGTGGAGCCGCACATGGCGGCCACCGAGCGAAACAGCTACTAACGATGTTTTGGGCCGGCCACCGCTCATTCCGCTATGGCGGAATGGCCCGGGGTAGTCGATTATCCCGAAAACGGCACCGCTTCGACTTTGTGCAGCCGCACGGCGGCCCGTGGGCGAGACAGCTGCGGACGATGTTCTGGGCCGGCCACCGCTCATTCCGCTATGGCGGAATGGCCCGGGGCGATCGATTATCCGGAAACGGCACCGCTTCGACTTTGTGGAGCCGCACATTCTGAGGTGGGTCAGGGCAGGAGTTCCTGCTCGGGAGTCGGGGCGGAGCCGGCCGCTTTGGAGGCAAAGTACGCGTCCAAAACGGTTCGGGCCACCTGATGGGCCGGACCCGACGTGCCGTTTTCCATCACGACCGAGATGGCCACCTCGGGATTTTCCGCCGGGGCATAGGCGATGAAGACACCATGGTCGGAGCGGTCGCTGTTGCCGTTCTGGGCCGTACCGGTCTTGGCGGCCACAGTATAAGGGGCATCCCGGAAGGAATTGTAAGCCGTTCCTCCAGAAACCGATGCGACGGCGATCATGCCGTCTTTCACGGTTTTGAGAGTGGTGGCGTCGATGTCGAGGCGGTCGGCGATCTCGGGCTGTACGACAGTTTCCACCGATCCGTCGTAGCTGCGCACGCTGTGAACGAGGTGGGTTTTGTACCGCACGCCGTCGTTCGCGAGCATCATCGTGTAAGCCGCGAGCTGAATGGGGGTGAAGCGGTTGTTCAGCTGGCCGATAGCCACCTGGATGGTGTCGCCGGCCACCCAGTCACTCTTGTTCTCCGGGCTGGCGAGAACACCGGACGCCTCCCCGATTTCGATGCCGGTCTTGACGCCAAAGCCGAAACGGGTCAGATAGGCGTCCAGCCGGCCGATCTGGAGCAGTCGTCCCATCTCGAAGAAAAAGACGTTGCAGGATTTCTGCAGGGCACCCACCACGTTGAGGGAACCGTGCCAGCCTGTGCATTTCGGAGCGAAACCGACATCCTCGTAATAGTGATATACGCGGTCGCAATTGGGGCCCTTCTGTTCAGGGGTGATGATCCCTTCCATCAAAGCAGCGGTGGCCACAGCTGGCTTAATGGTCGAACCGCAGGCAAAGGTGCCGTACAGCGCCCGGTTGAACAGAGGTTTCGCCGGATCGTTCAGCAGAGCGGAATAGTTGCTCGAATAAGTGGACAGATCATATCCCGGCACGCTCGCGCTCACCAGCACGCCGCCGGTTTTGACATCCAGCAGCACCACCGAGCCGCTTTTGACGTCCTGCCCGACCCACGGCTTTGTTGAGGTCGGTTTTTTCTCCTTCAGTTCCGCCATTTTTGCGAGAAGGGCGTCCTCGGCCGTCTTTTGAAGATTTTTATCCAGCGTCAAAACTACGGAGTTGCCGGCCACGGCGGGGGCACTCTCATATTCGTTCACAATGGCGCCGGACGCGTCCTTGACGAGCACACGGGTGCCGGTGGTGCCCCGCAGAGAGGATTCCATCGCCTGCTCGATTCCGCTTTTTCCAAGGATATCGTTGAGCTGATAGCCTTGTTCTTTAAGGGAATCGTATTCCTCCGGATAGATGGGGCCGAGGGTTCCGATCAGATGGGGGGCGATGGTGCCGCTGACATATTCCCGCACAGGCGTGGCCTGCGGGGTGACACCGGGATAGGCGGTATTGTTTTCTTTGATGATATAGGCCGTTTCCCTGGAGATATCGTTACAGAACACAAAGGGATTTTTCAAGCTGAATCCCCGGATGACCATTTCATATTGAATCCCGGCCAGCAGCCGCTGTTCGGCAGGCGTAAACCCTTCGAGACCGAACAGTTTTATCATCGCAGCCATGCAGTTTTCCACCGTGGCATAGTCGGCGAGCTCCAGTTTCTTCCGCAGGGTGGCGATGCTGCTTTCCTGATCCTCCAGGAAGACGAAAGGTTCGGTTTTGGAAATCGGCAGGGTATCGTTCCATTCCTCTCCCCGGCTGCTGAGGAGCTCGGTGAGCTTGAGCAGGATCGCATTCTGTTCGCTGCGGGCTTCGCTGCCGGTCCCGCGCGGAAAGAATGCCCCGTCGATAACCAGCGAGAAACTGGTGCGGTTGACCGCCATCGGACGCAAATAGCGGTCGAGGATTTCTCCTCGGGAAGCGGCGATGGGCACCTTGGTTTCCGTCAAGCGGTTGGCCTGGCTCGCGTAATACTCCCCCTCCACGATCTGAATCTGGAACAGGCGGACGCAGTAAATGCCGAAGACCACGACAAGCGCGCCGGCCAGAATGGATAACCGCCGCCGGCTGGAACGATTGTGGGGATTATTGTCCGCCATATACAAGATCCGTCCTTTCTGAAAGCATTCCGAATCCAAAGAGAGCTGATCGGAAGGGATGAGTAAACGATCATTCGCGGCGCTTTAGAATGCGCGCGGTCAGAAACGTCCCGCCGTATAAAAGGGGCGTGAGAGCAAATGAATAGGCGAGACTCGGCAGAATCCGACGCACCAGGATAAAGCCCGGTTCGGGTTCCGCGAGCAGCACGGTGTAGCACAGCCAGTTCATCATACCCACAAACAGAAGGGCCGCCGCTGACAGGAGAAGGGCGGTCAGCAGGTTGTTCCGCATCAGCAGGGTAATGAGGAGGCCGCACAGACAGCCGGTCACCAGCAGCAGCAGGGCATTGAAGCCAAGCAGCCTGGCTCCGTACAAATCCCATAAAATGCCGCAGGCAATCCCTGCCGCAGCGCCGCCGGTGGGGCCGACGAACATGGCAATGCAAACGGTCAGGGGCACGACCAGCAGAGGCCGTACGCCGAAAATCGGCGGGATCAGGCCTTTGGTCGCCTGCAGAAGCGTGACAAGAAGGATGAGCAGCCCATAGGCCGTCCATTTGAGGTAACGGTCGCTGAGCCGCCGCATCGGTTCCTTCTCTGCGATTTTCCGTTCCAGGCCGTTTCCTCCTTTCTGCCATATAGGGGTCCAGACAGGACGGACAGGGTCATCCGCCGCTGCCCGCGTCGGTGCCCTGTCCGGTAAACGATGTAATGACAAAAACCGAGGTGATCTCCCGCACATCCACGAACGGCTGCACCACCGCGTAGACCGACAAGCCGTCGGAGGAAGGGGAAACTTCCTGCACGGTGCCGATCAGCAGCCCTTTCGGGAACACGCCGCCCACGCCCGACGTGACGGCGATATCGCCCACGGCGGTTCCCGTGTCGCGGGGCAGCAGATCGAGACGCAGCAATCCCTCTTGTGCGAGCGGCGCGCTGCCGCTTGTGATGCAGGTGTCGCTGTTGCGGCTGATATACGCGCTGGCCTGGGTGGCCGGATCCAGCAGGGAGCGGACCTTGGCCCACGTGGGCCCCACTTCATACACCACCCCGACGAGACCAGAGGGGGTGATGACCGGATCGTTCGGCTCCACGCCTTCCAGGGAACCAGTGTTGATGGTGAAGTTTCCATACTTGTCGAGAGGATCCACCGCAATGACCCGTCCGTCGGCGAACTGATAGTCGTTGTTCGCCTCTTTGAGCTCGAGATACTGGCGGTATTGTTCGTTGAGACGGCGCAGCTCATCCAGCTCGACGAGCTGGCCGCGGAGTTCATCGATTTCCGCCTGTTTATCGGCGATTTCTTCGCGCAGGGGTCCCGCGCTCGCAACCCCCCCGAAGAAATTTTTGACGCCGTCCGTCACGGCGGCAAAAGCGGTTTGAATGGGGGTGATGATAGCCCCCGTAATGGTGGCGGGAATGGTGGAAAACCCGCCGGTGGACGCTGCGTAGATCATGATGCCCACCAGAAACAAGGCGATTCCCGCCAGCACTTTGAATGCCAGGCTTTTCAGGAAGTCCTTCACAGCGTCCTCCTATCCGAGTATTTGAACCAGATCGTTACCGGATACGGCCGGAACGGAAATTGCTGACCATACCGATATCGAGGCATTTGCCCGTGCCCACTGCCACACAGTCAAGGGGATTCTCGGCCACATGGACCGGCATGCCGGTCTCGCGGCTGACAAGCACGTCGAGACCGCGGAGCATGGCGCCGCCGCCGGTGAGCATGATGCCGTTGTCGATGATATCGGCGGAAAGCTCGGGGGGCGTGCTTTCGAGGGTGGAACGGATCGCGTCCACAATCGCGGAAACCGGATCGGCCAGAGCTTCTCTGACCTCCTCGGACGAGATGGTGATGTTTTTCGGCAGACCGTCCACCAAGTTGCGGCCCTTGACATCCATAGTGGTTTCATCTTCATAGGGGAAAGCCGAACCGATCCGGATTTTGATATCCTCGGCCGTCCGCTCCCCGATGAGGAGATTGTATTTTTTCTTAATATAGGAAATGATGGCTTCGTCGAAATCGTCGCCCGCCGTGCGGACCGAGCATTTTGTCACGATGTCGCCGAGCGAAATCACGGCTACCTCGGACGTACCGCCGCCGATGTCCACGACCATGCAGCCGGCCGCCTCGTTGACCTGCAGCCCAGCGCCGATCGCTGCGGCCATCGGTTCCTCAACGAGTTCGACTGCCTTGGCCCCCGCATTGCGGGCCGCCTCTTCCACCGCGCGGCGTTCCACCTCGGTCACGCCGGAGGGAATGCAGATGACGACGCGGGGACGGCTGAAAACGGTGGAATGCACCGCTGTGCGGATGAAATATTTGAGCATTTCCGAAGTCACGTCAAAATCGGCGATTACGCCGTCCTTCAGCGGCCGGACTGCGGAAATCGAGCCGGGGGTGCGGCCGATCATTTCCTTGGCCTCGCGTCCCACCGCCATGACCATATTTTCTTTGACATCCATCGCCACGACCGACGGCTCCCGCATGACGATGCCCTTGCCCTTCATATACACGAGGGTGTTCGCGGTTCCCAGATCGATCCCAATATCCCGGCTGAACAACATACATCTCTTCCTTTCGTTTTGGCCCGCTGGCCTATCCCGGATCTTTATTACACAGCCGCTGCCCGGCGGACGCGGAGGCGCGCCTCCGTCTATAAACGCCTGCGGCGTTTTGCGTTCCTTATTAAGAAAGGAACAAACTTCGATAATAGCCTTGACTGCCGATACTATATTATATACGCGGCCAGAAAAATTCTCAACCGAAAAAAGGCACTTTTTTCAAAATTTCCCTTTAAAAGAAAGAAATTCCGGAAATCTTATGAAAGATTTAAGAGATAGGGTTTTAAAAACGCCCATAACCTGGCCCCGGGCAGCCCCATGACGGTATAAAAATCGCCCGTAATCCCGCGGACGAACCGCATCCCCCGCCCCTGGATGGCATACGCCCCGGCTTTGTCGAGCGGCTCGCCGGTTTCCACATACGCCTGTATCTCGTCCGCGGCGAGAGGCATGAATTCCACCAGTGCCTCGTCCGCGAATCCGTCGTCGGCGCCGGGGCCGCACAGCCAGACGCCGGTTATGACCCGGTGCTGCCTTCCGGACAGACGGGAAAGCATCCGCTCGGCATCTGCGCTGTCCCGGGGCTTGCCCAGCACCGTGCCGTCCGGGGCGGCGACGACCGTATCCGCCCCCAGCACCAGGCGTCCGGGATAGCGAGCGGAGACTTCCCCCGCCTTGGCCTTGGCCACGGCCAGAACCGCATCGGCCAGGGGCCGTGCGGGATCGAGCGGCTCTTCCCCTGCGGCCGGCACCACGTCGAACGAAAGGCCGAGTTTTTCACAGATTTCTTTCCGGCGGGGGGAGGCGGAAGCCAGAATCAGCCGGTCCATGCCCATCCTCCTCAGCGCACTTTTTTGTAAAGCAGCAGCGCGCCGCCGATGAGCAGCACCTGCAGGACATTGACCTGCATATGGAAGGAAAAGCTCATATCGATGATGGCGAGATCAAGCCGGCCGACATCAAAGCCGATGGAGTCTCCCCAAGTCAGCCATTTGAGCCAAGACACCTCCTGTGTCAGGGTGGTGATGAGAGCGGACAGCACCAGCGCCGCCAGCACGAGAAAAATCAGAATCAGGGTGTTTTTGGTTTTCACAGCCATATCGTCTCCTCTTATGGTTCCCTATTGCATTTGCCTTAACGCGGGGGTACGCCCCGCGTCAGTACAGAAAGCTGCGCCGAACCGGACGGCGCCGGTTTACAGCCGCCCGGTGGAACCGAATCCCCCGGCGCCCCGCTCGGTTTCCTCGAGCGCATCGACCACGGCAATGTCGGGCAGGCAGACCGGCAGAACCGCCAGCTGGGCGATCCGTTCGCCGGGATGCAGCTCATAGTCCACCGCTGACTGGTTGACAAGCCCCACCCGGATCTCGCCGGTGTAATCGCTGTCGATGACCCCCACCCCGTTCGAAAGGGCGATGCCGTGCTTGACGGCCAAGCCGCTGCGGGCGAATACCAGGCCCACCGTCTCCGGAGAAGGCAGGCCGATGGCGATGCCGGTCGGCACGCTGACGAGTTCACCCGGATGGATGGTCAGCGGGGCGTCCAGAAGCGCGTGCAGATCCATCCCCGCACTGCCGGAGGTGCTCCGGACAGGCAGCTGCGCGCGGGGGTCGGTTTTACGGATTTTCAGTGTCATAGGTTTTCTCCTGCCTTATCTTGTTTATGTATTCCGCCTGCATATGGAGCAGATAGCGGGTCATATGTCTGTCGTCCTCTTCCGGATACGGGTATCCAAGGCGGCCGCCGACTGCCCGCGCCAGTTCCCGGAAGAGCGCACAGGCCTCAAAAACCGCGTTCCACAAACCGCGGCCGTCCCCGGCGGCATAGGTGGCGGCATATCGTGTGTATAGCGGAGGCGGGAGGAGTTTCTGAAAGTATTTTCCCCACATCCCCACCGAGACGCCAAAATCCGTCTCGGTCCCGATATACCAGGCCGTCATGCGTTCCAGTTCGGGGTGCACCACGCCTGTGTACATCCGCATGGCATAGGGCAGCTGGCCGCGTACAAGTCCCTTGGCAACGTTGTTAAGACACCACCAGAACTCGTTGCAGCAGCCGTCGTACGGAGGTTTTCCGGGTTTTGTCACCCGGTAGACGCTGTCATCGGGCGGAGGCAGGGGACGGAGGATACCGTCCTTGTCCAGCAGCGGCACCGTTAAGGTGTCGCTCCCGTAGGTTTCCAGGACCGTTTCCACGGTTTCGATGTGCAGATCGATGCGGTTCCCGTCCTGAAACAGCATCAGCCAGGTATAGGAGCGGCTGAAATCGTGGTCCATCCCCCATCCCAGATCGTTGGCGTCGGGTTCCTGCACCATCGCCAGATCGCCGAACACGCTGATCCAGGTTTTATCCGCGAGGAAGGAAGCCGTTTCGGTCACGGCATAGACGATATCGTAATCGCGGTAGATATCCTTTTCCACGTGCGGATTGGCACGGGAGCCGTTCAGATAGACGGCCCGGACCCGGTCATCCCGTTCGGCCGTGCTGAGGATCAGGGCCATCATCTCCTGTTCGGTTCGCATGGCGGTGCCCCCTTTTCATATACATCCCCGGTAATAGAGGCCGCGCGTGAAAGCGGCGGGCTTGTCCGCTGTCCCTTCGCGGTAGTTCTGGAGAATCCGGGCCGCGTCACCCGGTGCCTCGTCGGTAAAATGGAGATAGAGAAAATCCACCGGCGGCAGCTCGTCCAGCCGGTCTGCAAGAAACAGGGGGACCGCGTTTAGCAGTTCGGTGCCGCCGGACGTACAGGCCAGGGGAAACACGACCCCTTTCCGGTCGGTCAGGGAACAGTTGGAACCGTTGGCGCAGCCGGCCGTCATGGTCCGCGGACAGTCGCGCAGAAGCATCAGGGACTGGCGCCCATAGGCGAACAGGCCGACCGGCATAGGCGCCGCCGCGGCGAACGCCATCTGCCGCAGGGAGAGTTCCATCGAGAGCGTCGCGGCCGTGACCCCCTCATCGGCCATCGCGTCCAGGGCGTCCCGGTTCGACAGGTTCAGGCCGAATCCTCCCACCGGCGGCAATCCCGCCTTCCGGGCCAGGCCGACGGCTCCGACAGAGCCGCACAGGGCGAAGGCGGCGCCGTTTGTCCGAGCTGTTTGAAGCTTTTTCAGCACCGCCTCTTCCTGTCCGAAGAGAGCCCGGGGCACTTCGATGCCCGCCGTGGTCGTCGGCAGGTCCGGCGGGGATTCCCAGGCTTGAAGCGGCAGCACCCAGGCATCCGCACCCGGCACTATCTGGTCCATCCGTGCCGCCCGCGCCAGTATGACCGGCTTTTGGGAAACCGGCCAGGGCGCCTGTCGCGGACATGGGGCCGCCGGACGGGCGGATGGATCGAACGGTACGGGGCAGGCCTTGCCCCGCAGAGCTTCCAGGCGGGAGAGCGCCTCCCGGCGCAGGGCGTTCAGGGAGGACAGGGGCAGAGAGAGCCCCTCCTCGATCCGGCAGTCGATTGCCCGGGAAAAGAAAGGGGTGCCGCCGGTTTTCTGCAGCTGCGCGGCCGCCCGTTCCGCATCGAGCGGCCGGGTTTGTGCCGGTTCCGGAACATCGCCGGTCACCTCGATCACCTGAGATCCGTCCGAAACGGTCAGCGCGGCAGGAGATCCGGACCCGATCCGCAAACACCAGTCGACGGCCACCCTCGGGGTTTCTTTGTCATATAAACAGGCGAGACGGGAGAGCACCGCCGTGTCGGCCGCCGTGACGTCTTCCTTGCGACGGGTCCCGAGCAGCTCCCGGCCCCGGCGGCCGGTGATATACCCATCTGTAAATCCGGAACGGGAGAATACCCGCTGTAAATCGTCCAAAAGGGTGTCATCCGGAGTTTCTCCCCGAGACAGGGCGGCGAATACCGCCGTGGCGGCCGCGACATACTCGGGCCGTTTCATCCGTCCCTCGATTTTCAGGGAGTTCACCCCCAGCCCGGCCAGAGAGACCACGTGGTCCCGCAGGCACAGATCCTTGAGACTCAGGGCGGTGTCACCGGGAGAGGGGGCATGACCGGCGGCAAAAGGCAGGCGGCATGGCTGGGCGCAGAGCCCGCGGTTGCCGCTGCGCCCGCCGAGCAGCGCCGACAGATAGCATTGGCCGGACACGCTCCGGCAGAGCGCCCCGTGCACGAAGACCTCCAGCTCACAGGCTTGAGATGCACAAGCGGCGATTTCCCTTTCGGTCATCTCCCTGGCCAGGACCACCCGGGAAAACCCCGCCTCCTGCAGCATCCGCACCCCTTCAGGCGTGTGGCAGGACAGCTGGGTGGAGGCGTGGAGAGGCATGTCCGGAGCACACGCACGCATCCGCCGGGCGAATCCCCGGTCCTGTACGATCAGGGCGTCAATCCCCAGATCGCAGGCTTCTTTGGCAAGGGCGAGGGCGTCGTCCATTTCCTCGTCCCGGATGAGGGTATTGAGGGCCAGGTACACCTTGACCCCCCGGACATGACAAAAAGCCACCGCTTCACGCAAAGAAGCGGTGCCTTCGCCGGACTCTTTACCGGCTGTAAAATTCACGGCGTTCTGCCGGGCGCTGAAGCGGCTGGCTCCGAGATACACCGCATCCGCGCCGCAGCATACGGCGGCGCGGAGGGCCTCCATAGATCCGGCCGGGGCGAGGACCTCCGGCCGGTTGTGCGTCTGCATCATCCGTGGGACTGGGGACGGCCGCGGCGCAGCTCTTCCAATTCGCGGCGCAGACGCTCCGCTTCCCGGCGGGCATTTTCCGTCTCCTGCCTGGAGCGGGCGTTGTCGTCGAGATACCCCTTCATCTGCGCCCGCAGATTGTCGGCGGCATCCTCGGCCTTTTTGGCGGAATCGGCGTTGGTGATCGCCACCAGCACCGCCGCCATGGTGGTGGAGATGCGGTCATCGGCATGCAGAAGGGCGCGCATGTCCCGGTCCACCTGTCCGGCGAGTTCCCGGACATATTCCTCCGTCTCGTCGGAGGTGATCGCATATTCCGAACCACAGATATTGAGTTTGACCTTGTTGACTGACGGCATACGGAGGACTCCTTTCGCGAATGGGATGCGGTTTTGGGCCGTTTCCACTTTCATTCACAATGGCTGTATCTTATTATAACGCATTGCGCCCTCTTTAGAAAGAGGTTTTCCGAGAAAATCCCCCATTTTCCGCCTTGTAACAAAATTTTTACAATTGCACCCTTGCCTTTCGGTCCAAATGGGGCTATACTCATTTTAGCACTCAAGAGTTGCGAGTGCTAAAATGAGTTTCGGATCAACCATTGGAGGCGACGATATGGGACGCAAACAATTCAAAGCGGAGTCCAAGCGGCTGCTCGACCTGATGATCAATTCCATTTACACCCATCGGGAAATTTTCCTGCGGGAGCTGATTTCTAACGCCAGCGACGCGCTGGACAAGCTCTATTACCGGGCGTTGACCGAGCATCTGTCGGACATATCCCGGGAGGATCTCGGAATCGATCTGGTGCTGGATAAAGAGGCCCGGACAATCGTAATCCGGGATAACGGCATCGGCATGAGCAAAGAGGACTTGGAAAACAACCTGGGCGTCATTGCCCGCAGCGGGTCACGGGCCTTCCGGCAGGATATGACCGAAGACAAGACCGAAGGCGACGTGGACATCATCGGCCAATTCGGTGTCGGCTTCTATTCGGCGTTCATGGTCAGCGACAAGGTGACAGTGGAGAGCCGCGCCTATGGGGCGGACGAGGCTTGGCGCTGGGAATCGGAAGGGGCCGACGGCTATACCATCGATCCCTGTGAGAAAGCGGAGCGGGGCACCGCGATCACCCTGCATATCAAGCCGAAGACGGAAGAAGAGGATACTGACGAATATCTGGAACCCTACCGCATCCAGGGGATTGTCAAGAAATATTCCGACTATATCCGCTACCCGATCCGGATGGATATGGAGCGCAGCCGTCTTAAGGAAGGCAGCGACAAAGAATACGAATCCTATACCGAAAACGTGACGCTCAACAGCATGGTCCCCCTGTGGCGGAAGAACCGCAGCGAAATCACGCCGGAGGAATACCACCAATTTTATAAAGAAAAATTCTACGACTTTGAGAATCCGGCCCGGGTCATCCATTCGAACACCGAGGGTGCGGCGACTTACAACGCCCTGCTCTTCATTCCAGCCCGCGCCCCGTTCAATTACTATACACGGGAATATGAAAAGGGCCTGCAGCTCTATGCGAGCGGCGTGCTCATCATGGATAAATGCGCCGACCTTCTGCCCGATTACTTCAGCTTCGTCAAAGGCCTGGTCGATTCGCAGGATCTCTCCCTGAACATTTCCCGTGAAATGCTGCAGCACGACCGGCAGCTCCAGGTGATCGCTTCCCGGCTGGAAAAGAAGATTCACGCCGAACTCAAATCCATGCTGGACGGCGACCGGGAAGCGTACGAGGCATTTTTCAAGAACTTTGGGCTTCAGCTCAAATACGGTGTCTACAGCGATTACGGCCAGCACAAGGATCTCCTGAAAGACCTGCTGTTGTTCGTCTCCTCTCATGAGGACAAACCGGTGACGCTCGCGGAATATGCCGGCCGGATGAAGGATGAGCAAAAGGCCATTTACTACGCCTGTGGGGAAAGCGTCGAAAAGATCAAACGGCTGCCCCAGGCGGAGGCCGTGCTGGATAAAGGGTATGAGCTGCTCTATCTGACCGACGATATCGATGAGTTTGCCTTGAAAATGCTCCGTGATTGGGACGGAAAACCTTTCCAGTCGGTGTCTGCGGGGGATCTCGACCTCGATACCCCCGAGGAAAAGGAAGAGGCGAAAAAGCAGGCGGAGGAAAACAAGCCGCTGTTCGACGCCATGAAAGAAGCGCTCGGGGACAAGGTGGACGCCGTCCGGCTGTCCAAACGCCTCAAGTCCCATCCGGTTTGCCTCGCGAGCGAGGGAGAGGTTTCTCTCGAGATGGAAAAGGTACTCAATGCCATGCCCGCTGACAACAAGGTCAAAGCCCGCCGCGTGCTCGAAATCAACGAGAACCATCCGATTTTCGCCACCCTGTCCGGGCTGCGGGAGCGGGATCCGGAGAAACTGAAAGAGTACAGCGAGCTGCTGTACGATCAGGCGCTCCTGATTGAGGGGATGTCCATCGAGGATCCGGTGGCGTTTTCCTCCCGTCTCTGCGATCTCATGAGCCGCTCATAATCGATATAAACAGGCCCTGGCGAATCCGCCGGGGCCTGTTTTCAGGATTTGTCTTTAGATTTGGCGAGCAGGGCACACACAAAACCGATCGATATCGCCGCGGCGATACCGCCGGATGTCCCGGTGACGCCGCCGGTGAAAATTCCGATCCAGCCTTTTTCTTTCACGGCTTCCTCTACACCTTTGGCCAGGGAATACCCGAAACCGGTCAGCGGAACCGTCGCACCGCCGCCCGCAAATTTGACCAGCGGTTCATACAGCCCCACCGCCGTCAGCACAACGCCCAGCGTGACAAACAGCACCAGGATCCGGGCGGGCGTCAGCTTGGTCAGATCGATCAACAGCTGACCCACCACGCATATCAGTCCGCCAACAACAAAGGCTTTGAGCAACATCCACCAGTCCATACCGGCACCCCTTTTGCAGAATTTACGCCTTATTGTGTGCGTTTATTCCGTGGGATATACATGCAAAAAGGGAGATTGGACGGCAAATTCAAAACATCGGGAACGGTGCATCGAAGACCGGATCAGACGTCTTCGTTTTCGGACGGATCGGATGCCGGGGAATCGGAATCGACCACAAACACTTTGTCGATAGAAGACTCCAGAATTTTGGTAATAATATAGTTGCGGGAGCGGTTGCTTTTCTGGACCAGCTGGTCCAGCTTATTGGAAACCTCCGATTTGATACGGATGGAAAAGGTGGAGTATCCTTCATTCTCTTTTGGGCTCTTCGATTGAATTTTAACTCCCAACTCATCACCCCCCGGTCGAATTCGCGGTTGACCCGTCTGTTTCTTTTTTGTATAATGGGAGCAGGCTGGGGTACTCGGAGCGAAGCTCCTTTCCCCCTGCCGCCGCCGTCATGCGTGAACGCTCGCGAGGCTTCACACGCATGGCGGCCCTTTTTTGTCCCGAGCCAGGCGATACAGGAATTCCATGGTCGCCACCACGTTGAGCCAAAGCATCAATAACAGCTCGAGAACCGGAAACATGGCCTCACCTCCCTAAACCGGTGGATACGTCGATTCCGAAAGAGGGCATCCGTCACCGGCCTGTTTCCAGCATATACCAATGTAGCCACAATGTCAACATAAAACATGTTCATAAACCGGAAAAGTGCAGAGCATTTCACCCGCCGTATCTTTTGGGAATTCGATTGTCATCGAAGCAACCGTCATAAATTTCGAGCAGTTGCATAGGCATCCGGGCAGATCCGGCCCAAGGAAATCGATAAATCGCGATAAGGGCACGAATCCGGTGACACAGCCAGCAATCTATCGGCGGGTTCGCCGCCCCCACATCCCTTGTCCGGACGAACAGAGCCGTACAAAATCTTTCAGTCTATGACAGTAAAGGAGACCGCCTCCCCCTGCTCATCATACAAATTCAGATTGTTTTCATGGATTTTCGGATCGTTATCGGCATGCTCATAAATAAATGTAAAAACAAAATCCGCATCCGACTTCTTAAGAATGACAATCGGAGACACACAAGAAAACGTGCGATGATGATCGAAGTCCTCGATCAAGGGATAGATTTGCCCTATTTTTATTTTTTGAAAACCGTCCGCGTTCCGTGCCCTGGCCGTATAGCGGACAGCCTCATATGGCAAAGGCTGAAACAGGTTCATTCCGTTGCTGCGATTTTGGACCATTCGGATATAGGGAGCGCGGAAGATGGAAACGAACAGGTAAGCTAAGGAAGCAAAAGTCAAAATGATGAACGCTGAGTGAATAAATGCCAGCAGTAATGACAGGATGGTTACGACAAGACCAACGACATGTGGCTTGCGTGCATAGGTTTGATGACAGTAGACACATTTCATGTGGGCGATATATGGTCGATAATGAATATGGTTCTCGGACTTTTCCGTTATTCCGCACCATGGACACCGCATTAGAAAAACTCCTTTTCCATTATTTCAGAAACCATTCACGGTATAATCGTTTTCTATTTTCTTGAGATTGCCTTCACTGGAATAGGTTATGTACGTCGTATAGCCTTCGACGCCATGCTTCATCTCCATACGTATATACCAATCTCCAACTTCCATATCTTTATAGTCACTACCGAGTACAATCATATCAAGAAGTATAGACAAAGGGATAGATAGGGTATCGTCTTTAATTTGTCCGATGAGTATTTGTAGGATATTGTTACTTGAATTGATAATATCTTTATCCGACAAAGAAATCATTATTGCAGATACCATCTCCGATGGAACACCGAAATAAAAAGATGCTAATCCTAGAGCTATTTCACCAATACCTTCTAAAACCCCATTATACAGCAGAATATTAGCATTGGTAATTTTAGTCGCGGAAACTCTTAGAGTGGTCAAGTAATTTGGAAGAGGCCCTTCGCCTTTCTCGGGTATGAATGTGGTGTATTTGTCCTCCATACTTCGATAATATTTTCCGGACCCATCCTGATAATCATATTTTTGTGCATATTCTGGCGAACTCCGAATGTCATCAATCAATTTTAGTAAACCATACGGAGCATATAGGCCGGTTATACTACACAATTGATTTTCGGCGAGATATGAATAATATATATATGCTTGCTCACAAGAAACGACACGTAAATAGTCTTCTTGGGAGAGAATGTCTTTATCCTGCAATATAGGAGACTTCACTTTATAATTGCATATCCAGCATTTATAACTGCCATCGTTTTGCATGATTAGATCATGCTTTGTCACGTCCCGATAAGAATCGCCGCCACAATACCGCATAACGACTTTTACCGTACAGGATGCATGAATTGACGGGTCTTCAGAGGAATAAACGGTTATAGTTGCAGTTCCGGAACGCCGAGCACAGATAAGACCGGAATCATATCCTACTCCAACTATATTAGAGTCGCTTGACAGGTAATATACGCCTTTGTTCGATGCATTACTTGGCAGTACCGTTGCCGTCAAATAAGCGGTTTCTCCAACATACATGCCTTTGTAAGTAGGAGACACACAAACCTGAGAAACAGGTATTGTATTCTCGTTGTATTCGACAATGACGACGGGGAGGTTGCTGCCGCGGTCGGCGGAGGCGAAGGTGCGGGCGCCGCGGAGTTCGTTTTCCGCCCGCATCATGATGCCGTACCGGTCGATGGTCCCCTTTTTCCACTCTTTTGCGATATCCGTCAGATCCAGGCCGTACCACTGCCCAGACCCACTGCCGCCAGGACTGGACACCCCCTTGTTGTATCCCACGTTGATGCTGCCGAGATAATCCTTGTACGCGTACCACATCTCGCAGCTGCACTTCACATCCAGCTCTTCCCAATGCTTGGTGGCGCGGTAGTAATCGATCTGCACGGTATCCGATTCGCACATCAGGTCCCGGATGTAATAGGTAACGTTTTGTATTTGGTTAGACCACAGGCTCACATATGTGCTGTTGTCCAAAAAGCCCGGAAACTGGACCAGTGTGCGCGCCACGCCTTTGCTTCCGCCGTAACGGCTGCTGTAATTTCCAACGAAGATGGAGCCGCTCAGACCTTCGCTCGATTGGTAATTGGAATAGATCGTCGCGTCCTGAATGCCCCTGAAATTGATCGTGATGCTGGGGTCGATCGTCACGGGATAGACGCGCTCCGGTGCGCGCAGATAGGCCGGGTCCACGATGAGCGTTACCCTGTATTCCTCGTCCTGCCGTATTTTTTCGATTTTATATTGATGGGAGTAGGACGAGGAATCGGAGAATACGCCGGCGCTGTCATGTACCAGGATCTCACCCAGCCAGGCTTTCTGTTCACCGGTCAGCGGGTCGACAAAGTAAGCGCTTGTTTCATGCGGTACCAGAGCCAGACCGTGAGTTTTAACAATAAAGCTGAATTCATGCATTCCGGTGTACGAGTCCAGCACGATGTCTTCTTTAAATCCGGTATAAGTGGGTGCGTAGCGCAGAGTCGTGCCGTCTCCGAATACGTCGTCGTAGGCGACCATTTCTGCGGAGGATTCCTCGTCGGCTATGATCTGTTTGACGCCCGGGGCGGGAACAGCGTCCAGGTTCACTTTGCGCTGCAGGCCCGGTGCCAGTCCATTGTCGGCCGCATCCATACCGGCCGTTAGGAGATCCTGCGGGAGCCTCCCTTTTTCCTGCTCTAGATTATCGTTAACCCCGGCGTATTTAACCGCGCGCTCCGGCGCCATTTCAATCCGAATGTCCGTATGTTCGAGCAAGACGCCGCTGCCGGTATCCAATTTCTGCGGAAAATAGGTTTTAACATCGTTGGCTTTGTTTTCAAAACCATACTCTGTCAAAGCGCGAGACGCGGGAACCTCGAGAGCGTTGGACTTATCTCGAACGACCCCTTTTTCATCCACATACTTGACAGGAATATTGTAATAGTACATGGTTTTGGAGCCGTCGCGGTTTTGAAAGATCACCGTGTGCAAATCGGTCTCTTGTTTGTATAAACGCTTTACGTGGTCCTTTTCTTCAGCCTGTGCAGTCCCAACGCATTCCGGGACGTCCTGGTCGGACAGTTGAGCATACGGAAGGGCCGCCAGGCTAAGATCCCCTTCGTGACGGCCCAGGACCCCGGGCTGTTTCGACGGTGTCCACCCCTCATTCCCCGCGGCCCCGATTTGCGCGGATGGAGCAGGGGAGACGGCCCGTATATCCAGCCCCCCGAACATCCCCGTCAGCAGGCTGATACACAAGGCGGCTGACGTATACCGCAGTGCGAAAGATTTCCATTTAATAGTAAAACTCATGCGAGAGTAATCCTCCTCCGATTTTAATTATAGATGATCGCATCTCTATCGGCAAGTGCTCTGCAGACGAACGGCTACATTTTCAGTACGATCTCGAGCATGGGAGAAAACAGCCCGCCGTCCCCGCTGGCGAACAAGGCGCTGCTGTCGGGCGTATCACTGCGGATCATAAAGCTGTTGTTGACCGAATAGAGCGCATCCTTCTGGCCTTTGTTTTTCAGCATTTCCTTGACCAGGGTGGTAACATCGAGCGCGTAATCGCCTTTTTTCTGCACATCGACCTGGCTCATGGGACGGGTGTCGTATTCGGGACGGTTGTACCAGCGGGTGTTGATGCTGCACCAGTCTGCCGTCACGGCGTAGGCTCCCACTGTCATGGGATTTTTCAGGTCCAGGAGATTGTGGAAAACATACCGGGCGGCGATCACGTCATCCGGATCGATCGTCAGCTTGTTCAGCGTTTCATAGCGGATATAGGTCCAGCCCTCGCCTTTTGGCGTGCTGTCGCCCATCAGCATGTAGGGAGACAGGTAATGGCCGGCAACATCTCCGGTATCCGAATACGCCGATGTATCGGGCTGCTTCGCTTTGTAGAGATGCAGCGATTGATTCAGCCGAACCGGATAGGAGGCGTTTTTGAGGAACTCGGCGTCGATGACGTAGGACAGACGATAGGTGTTGGTGCTGCTGTCCTTGTCTATGAGTTTGATATCGTTCTGATAGGACCAGCTGCCCCGCTTGTCCACGGCCATCGGCGTGTAGAGTATGGACTGCACATCGTTCGTGTCCTTGTCCTGGCGGAAGGCGATGTAATCGGGCGATTGGGTATCCGGAACGAGAGCAGGAAGCTGCACCTGGATGTCGAACGTGGTTTTGTCCCCCGGCTTCCGCAGGATGATTTCGGTGTTCAGGCCATAGGCGGTCGGGGTGCAGACGTAGTCGATCCCGGGACCGAAAGCATCCGGATACACGACGCAGGCACGCTCACGGCCGAAGGCGTCGATTTCCTTTCCGGCTTTTCCGGCCGACGAGACAGGGTCGGCCGGGGTAATGCGGATATACTGTCCATTTCCAGAGACCGTCATGGCGCCTTCCGCGCTCCAGGTATCCGGGAGGGTTTCCCGGATATACTGTCCCGTGTGCTCGAAACCGTCCTCGGTCTTTTCAAAAACGGCCGTTTCTTCCACATGTGCGGAATACACATAGACCGACCAGGTATGGTCGTCGTTCAGATAGGAGCACACATTGCTCATGGAAAAGGTATCGAGTTTTTTGGATACCGCCTGATCCCGATAAGCGTCGGCGGGCATGGGTGTGGCCATGGTTTTGGTCCATGTACTCTTCTGGCCGCAGCCGGTCATAAGCAGGGCGGCCACGAGCGGAACCGCCATCCAATTTTTCTTCATGTCAAAACTCCCCCATTTTCTGTTCCGCAAACCGCGTGAAGCCGCTATTATCCGCCGCAATGCGGGATATTTATATTCATTTTATCGCGGAACCCGCAGAAAAACATTGAACTTTTGACAACGTTTTTTGTAAATTCAGCAATTTCCTACAAAACAGCGGCGGCCGATGCATCGGCCGCCGCTCAAGAAAGATGGGCTATTCATTTGAAGACGAGGGCTCCGGCGAAGGGCCGGGTTCCGAGTCGCCGGAGGATTTTTCCGGCGGACCCTCCTCGGGAAGTGCCGAATCCGCCGCCGGACCGGCTTCCGGAGAAAGGACGGAATTCGGGGCCTCTGCGGTCTGGAACGCGGCGGGGGGCACGATCCCGTATCGCGCCAACAGACGGGCGTCCCGCTTCCGCTGCAGACGGATATGGGTCAGAATGGCCAGGAAGACCACGAGACACAGGCTGAAAGCGCTGAGGATCAGTCCGATTAGGAGTCCCTGCGGCCTGTAGCGCATTTCCACGGTGTGTTCACCGGCCGGCATGTCGAAGGCCAGAAACGCTTTGGATACGCCGTAGGTCTCCACCGGTTGGCCGTCCACCCAGACTTTCCAGCCCGCGTCGTATGGGATGGAGGTAAAGAGTGCGCCGCCCTCCGACTGAACGGTCCCTTGGATGTGATCGTCTGAAAAAGAGGTGACGGCAAGGCCGCCGGCTGCGAGTTTGTCTATGGCCTCCCGGTAAACGTCGCTGTTGAGCGTTGCAACAAAGAAATTGCCTGTACAGGACATCTCGGCCGACACCGTCATGGTCAGTTCATCCCCGGCCTCCAGCTGGCCGGCATCGATGATGTACGCTTCCCGGGGACTGACCGACCAGGAGGCGCTGCCTGCGGATACCTGGATGCTTTTGGCCGCTCCGCAGTCCGCGTATATGAAGGTCTGGCCGCCGCTTTTTAGCTTGACACTGAACGTGCCGTTGGCTTTGCCGTCCGACGCATACAGATTGATGGCGGTCGGAGAGACATTGGATATGACGTCGCCGACCGGATGCAGGGTGAAGAGATCGCGTTCATCCCCAGTCAGGGCTTTAAAGAGGGTGTTTTGAGAGGTGAAGGGATGATAGAGCGTATACTGCCACTCTTTAATCGCGTTTTCGGCCACGAATCCGAGCGGAAGAGCGTCGGGATTTTCGTAGATGTAATACTGGGTCCCATTACAGCTGACGCTGTCCCGGTACACCAGCTGCTCATGGGAGGCAAGCTGCGTATTCATCACGAGATACCGGATGCCGAGCAGGGAATCGACGGTTGGAACGAAGGAGCGGTACAGGTGGGAGTTGACTCCGTTGATGGCATAGCCGAGCGCGCCCATGGTCCGGGTGGTGGTATAGTAATTGCTGGAAGAGAAAACGGTGATTCCCCGATAACCGAACAGGGCGGTATCCACACACGTGCGGCGGGGAAGGAGCTCCATACGGTAAAAGGCGGTCCCCAATTCCTCGTCGCCGATGGACTCCGCCTTGTCGACAGCCTGGCGGATCGCACGGGTCGTGTCGTTGTCGACGTAGGCGTCGTGCGAGGTGTAATGCTCCTGGGAATCCAGTTTGACAAAGGCGCTGCCTGCGTGGAAGAGCATCTCACCTGTAGCCACCAGGCAGAGCAACGCGTAAGCGATGCGGATACGCCGGATTTTTTTCCAGGACACGAGAGCCAGCACCGCCGCGTATATCCCCAGCAGGAGCAGACTGATGTAGATGGCTTCAAATCCGTAGGCTTTGTCCCCGAAGCGTTCTTCAATGACGAGATAAGCGACCAGGGCGGTCAGGGAAAAGCCGATCTGTTTAAAGGTGATCGCCCGCAGATGCTGCAGCGTTTCAAACGCGATGAGCAGCAGGACAAAGCTGTACAGGAAGGAGAAACGATAGGGCAGGTCGTTCGGGAAATGCATGCCGTGCCAGAAGAGGTTTGCAAGATTGACCGTAAAGCTCAGGCCGAGGACCCCGCACAGTCCGACGTAAGATACCCGGCGGCGCAGAGGGATCGCTTTCAGGGTGGCAAAGATCGGCAGCAGGAGAACGGCCAGCATCCCACAGTAAATATTGGGCAGATTCCCGGAGCGGATGGTCGGCGTGGTGCCGTACAGATGACGGCCGAGCAGGCCGAACATATCGAACATAGAATTCAGGTCAGGCGGCTTTTGGCCGGCGGCCGAGGTGTGCCCGAGGGCCAAAAATACCGGCACGAGCATAAACATCGCGAGCCCCCCGCCGAGGAGGGAGCCGAGGGCAAACCGGGCGATCCCCCACGCCTGCTGCTCCGCCCGGCGCCTTTTCCGCAGCGCATATACCAGATAATACAAGACCAGGAAGATGCAGAGCATAAAGCCGATGTAGTAATTGGCGATCAGCGCGTAGGCCAAGGGCAGGATATACCAGAGATACCGGCCGGTCCGCATCATCTTTTCAAAACCGAGCACCACGAGCGGAAGTACCATCACGACATCCAGCCACATGATGTTCCAGGAATAGGCGATCATGTACATCATCAGTGCATACATGACGGACACCATTGGAATGGTCATATTCCGGCGGCGGTACACGCTTTGTACACAGGCCGCGAAGAAGGCCGCGGACAGGGCGTTTTTCAGCAGCGTGATCACTAAAATTCCTTCGGCAAGGAGGTGCTCCGGGAAAAAGACGAGCAGCAGATTGAAGGGACTGGCGAGGTAATAGCCGAACAGGGAAACGAAATTGATGCCCAGGCCGACTTCAAAGGAGTAAACGGGACTGCCGCCGTTTAGGAGCATATCCCGGAGACGGGCGAGCAGGGGCGCGTACTGGTGATGCATATCGACGATCATGCCGGTTTTTCCGCCGAGAGGCCACATGCCGAGGAATGTGTAGGCCAGGCACATACAGGCCAGGGCCAGAACGCCGGACAGAACCGGATAAAACCAGACGCCCCATTTCACCCGGCGTTCCCGCCGTCCACGCATCGCCTCATTGAGAAAAGCGGCGAACAGCAGCCCCAGAAGCAGGGCGGTGCCGATGCAATAGACCGCTTTGCGCAGCAGGCTGTCCGATGAAATGCCGTCCTTGTCGTACCAAAGCAGCACCAGCACCAGCAGGCCGCCGAGCAGCGCTGCCGCCCCGACCATTGTGAACCGGATCGCCTTCTGGGACAGAGGAGAATCGTCTCGTTGCATCGTCCTCTCACGCTCCATAAAAATAAAGTAAAAAAGAGCCGGATTCGCCTTTGGAACCCAATAAGAAAGTGCCGCAAAGACGCCCGGTTGTTGCGGGTGAAGGATATGTTCATCTGTGCGGATACTCATAAAGCATATTATAACATAGCTTTTCCATGCGGGCAACGACCATCCGAACGGGCGGATTCGACAAAAAAAGGAGGCGAGCTTTCGGCAGATAGGTCTATATTCCAAAAGGAATGTGAAAAACAACCACTCATCAGCAGGGCGTTGGGCTTGATTTCCGAAGAAAAACCGAGTACTCTGGTAAAAACTGAAGAGAGGGGTGCAGGTTTTGGCCGGAAAGAGGGGACGGCCCACCGACAGCCGAAAGGATATCCGCATCACGGTGCGGATTGATTCCAAGGTGGCGGACGCCCTGGATGCCTACTGTAAAAAGTGGGCGGTTACGCGGGCGGAAGCTATCCGGCGTGCCATTCTTCGTCTCTGATGCGGACAGGACGAAAAAGAGACACGCAAAACTTCTGTTAGACGATACAAAAAGGAGATGGCCGAAGCCATCTCCTTTTTGCTGTAAAAATCCATATTGCATTCGTCGCACCGTGAAAAATGTGGTTTTTGTTCACTTTCTGTATTTTGCACATCTTTCGTGGCCATTCGGGTGAGGACGGCCGACTGTCAAGAGGCCCCAAGTACGCCCTGTTCCCTGGCCTGGGCGGTATACAAGTCGTAATACAGTCCGTGCCGTTCGATCAGTTCGTCATGGCTGCCCTGTTCGAGGATACCCTTATTGCCGATGTAGAGAATGCGGTCACAGGTTTTGATTGTCGAGAGCCGGTGAGCGATGATGAAGGAGGTGCGGCCCTTGAGCAGGGCCTGGATCCCCTCCTGCAGCAGGCGTTCGGTTTTGGTGTCGATGGAGGAGGTGGCCTCGTCGAGAATCAGGATTTTCGGATCGGAGAGCAGGGTGCGGGCGAAGGCGATGAGCTGCTTCTGTCCCTGTGACAAGCGGCTTCCCCGTTCGTTGACCTCTGTATCGTAGCCTTTTTCCATCTCCATGATGAAATCGTGGGCCCGGACGATTTTGGCCGCCTCTTCGATCTCCGCGTCGGTTGCATCCAGACGGCCGTATCGGATGTTATCCCGGATAGTGCCGCTGAAAATGAAGCTGTCCTGCAGCATAATGCCCATCTGGGTCCGCAGGGAGTGGAGCGTAGCCTTCGAGATGTCGTAGCCTTCGCTCCAGGCGACCGCACCGTCCTCTTCGGACCGGCCGTACAGGAGCACTTCGCCTCCGGTCAGGTTGTAGAACCGGCTGATCAGGTTGACCACGGTGGTTTTGCCCGCGCCCGTGGGTCCCACCAGCGCGACGCTTTCCCCGGCCTTTACATGCAGATTCAGATTTTCCAGGATATTGACGCCCGGATCGTAGGCAAAGGTCACGTCGCGGAATTCCACTTCACCCGTGAGGGGCGGCAGAACCACGGCATCAGGCGCGTCGTCCACCACCACAGGTTCATCCATGGTTTCAAAGATTCGCTCCAGATAGGCGATGTTGTTGACAAAGGAATTGTAGATGTTCGCCAGGTTGGTGATCGGCTGCCAGAAGCGGCTGACATATTGTCCCATAGCCAGGATGACGCCGAAGGAGACGATGGTGCCGCCCATCCAGTATACGCCCGCGATATAGAGCAGCGTGAACACCACCTGGGTGATGAGCTCCGAGCTCAGCCAGACCGAGTTGCTGATGTAGATTGCGCCCATCCAGGCTTTGCGGCAGGCGGTGGCCAGGCGTTCCATGATGGTGATGTTTTCTTCCTGCCGGGTGAAGAGCTGGGAGACCTTCACCCCGTCGATGCTCTCCGCGAGATAGGCGTTGTAGTTGGAATTTTTGTTGGACTGGCGCTGCCAGGCCCGCCTCTGCCGGGGCTTTAAGAACCAGATGACCCCGGCGAAGACCGGCAGCCCCGCGACGATCACGGTGGCGAGCACCGCATTGGTGGCGTACATGAACACCACGATGAACAGGACGTTGAGAATCTCCAGAATGCTGTTGATGATCCCGTTTGAGAGCATATCCGAAACGGAATTGACATAGTTGATGACACGCACCAGAATTTTTCCGGCCGGCCGGCTGTCGTAATAACTGAAGGGGAGCTTTTGCAGATGGGCAAAAAGGTCCCGCCGGATATCGAAGATGATCTCCTGGCTGACATGGGCCATGATGCGGGATCGGATGGTATTGAACACGATACTGATGATGATGATGAGCACAAACAGGAACGCGAGCTGGATGAGCAGCATAACGTTTTTGTTCGGGACGGCGTCGTCGAGCACCCATTCCATAATTTTGGGCTGGAACAGCGCCACGACGCTGGCGACCGCGCTGAGAAGCAGGGCGAGCCCCATCTTGACTTTGTGTCTTCCGATATACTTCATGGCGCGTTTCAGATGACCGAAACTGAATGGGGATTCGAGATTTTCATCGACTTCAAAGGTATTGCGTGCCATCAGAACGCACCCCCTTTCACAGCGGCCTCCTCCGGCTGATCGTCCGGAATGTCGTTTTGGAGGGCATAGGTTTCCCAGTAATATCCCCGCTGGCGGAGCAGCTCCTCATGGGTGCCCCGCTCGGCGACCCGGCCGTCCTGCAGGACCAGAATCAGATCCGCGTCCTTGACCGATGAGATGCGCTGGGCGATGATGATTTTGGTGCAGGGGAAGGGCAGATTCCGGAGCTGCCCCTGTATGTAGGTTTCGGTTTCCATATCCACCGCCGATGTGGTGTCATCGAGAACGAGCACCGACGGGCGCATCGCCAGGGCACGCGCGAGGGCGATGCGCTGCTTCTGGCCGCCGGACAGACCGACGCCTCGTTCGCCTACGATGGTGTCATACCCTTCCGGCATCCGGCTGATGAAGCCGTCCGCATCGGCCATGCGGGCAAATTCCCGGGCTTCTTCTTCGGACAGCGCCTGATTGCCGAACACGATGTTTCCCTCAACCGTGTCGGAAAAGAGGAAGACTTCCTGCGTGGCGGTGCCGATATGGCGGCGCAGCTGCTGGAGCTTCCACATCCGCACGCCGCAGCCGTCCACGAGGATTTCTCCGCCGTCCACGTCGTAGAACCGCGAAAGCAGGTGGATGAGCGTGGTTTTGCCGGACCCCGTCGGTCCCATGATGGCGAGGGTCTGCCCCGGCTCGACCGTAAAACTGACATGGTCGAGCACCTTCACCTTTCCAAAAGAGAAGGAGACGTCGCGGAATTCGATTTTGCCCTCCATGGTCTCGTGGTCTGCCGCGTCCTCCCGGTCCACGATCAGGGGACGGGAGTAATAGACCTCGATGATCTTATTGGCGGAGGTGACGAAGCGCTGCAGATCGTTGATCAGCGTGCCGAGGTTGCGCATCGGGTTGGCGAGCGCCCAGGCCAGACCCGTGAAAATGGTGAGTTCGCCGGGGGTGATTTCCCCGATGATGATAAAAAAGCCGCCCAGGAAAATGGTGATGAGGGTCATCGCGTTCGCCAGCAGTTCGATAAAGGGATAAAATGTGAGCCACAATTTGTTGATTTCGAGGTTGGCGTCCCGGAAAGCCTCGTTCTTTTCCCGGAACCGGTCCTTTTCGAAATCCTCCCGCGCGAACGCTTTGACGACCCGATTGCCCGCAATGTTTTCCTGTGCGGCCGTGTTCATATCGGACAGGCGTTCCCGCATGCCCACGAACTTCGGGTGAACCTTGGACGAATAGAGTTTGGTGATCAGCATGAGCAAAGGGAGAGCAGCGAGCATCGCCAGCGTCAGCTTCCAGCTGACGAAAAAGAAATAGACCAGGGTGGAGAGGAACATCACCACGGCGTCGACCACCTGGTAGACGAGATATGAGGTGAAATGACGGCACCAGTCGAGGTCCGCGGACAGCCGCGTCATCAGATCGCCGGTGCGGTTGCGGTCAAAAAACTTCATCTCCTGGTACTGGAGCACCGTGAACAGGCGCCGACGGAGATTGAACACCGTGTTCTGCGAAGATTTCTCCAGACAGATGACCATGAGATACCGCAGGCCCTCCCGCAGGACCTTGGCCCCGAGCATGATCATCAGCAGCGGGATGAGCGGCCCCGTGTTCTGCCCGATAATGACGTTGTCGATCAGCGTTGCCGTCAGGGCCGGGTTGATTAAGAGCATGACGCTGGTTGCGGCGGAAATGATCAGTGCGGCAATCATCCCCGCGTGGTATCGTCGGTCCATGTTTCGCCAAATCCATCGTATCTGGAACATGCGGATTCCCCCTCTTCTCCTAGCCGAAGCGCCGCCGAAAGGACGTCCCTCTCCGCCGCGGCCGCGTCCTTGTTTGGAATATCCCCCATTATACTGATCTGTCCCAAAAAAGATAGCCCCATTCGGCCGAAATCCCAAAACAATTGGACCCCACTTTCCGTCATATTGACGAAAGAGGCCGCGGGCTCTGCGGCCGGTTCAAAAAAATGGATCGACGGGGGTTGGATACACAATTCTTTCACAGCTTATTTACATCCGTCAAACGGTTTCAACAACAAAAAGACACATTCCGGATGCATACTGTAATTAGAACGAAACAGACATACACCTTTTCTATATAAGGAGGAATTCATATGACGTCGTACACACCTTATGATCCGGTTGATTCCCGTTATAGCGATCATACCGCCTCTCCCGACACCCCTCCCGCACCCGAACCGGCCGCGTCCGCTGTACCGCCTGTGTGGGGCGGCTATGCGCCGATGCCCCCCAAAAAAGAAAAGAAACCCCACCCCAAAGCCCGGGCGGCCGGACTTATCGCGAGCTGCGCGGCCGTGGCCCTGCTCGCCGGAGTGGGCGGTGGCTATCTGGGAACACGCCTCCCGGCGGCGAACGGATCGCCGGCCTCCTCCGAAGGGAATACCGTACTGTATCAGTCGGTATCCAACAAGACCGGCACCGGCGAGCTGTCGGTGGCGGACGTCGCGGCCAAAGCCGCGGATTCGGTGGTGGAAATCACCACCGGTTCGGTTTCCTATGCCGGACAATTGGTGCAGACGGGCGCCGGCAGCGGCGTCATCCTCTCGACCGACGGCTATATCGTCACAAACAATCACGTGGTGGAGGGGGCGAGTTCCTACACCGTCCGCACCCGGAACGGGGAGAGCTATGCCGCGAAGCTGATCGGTGTGGACACCAAAACCGACCTGGCCGTGCTCAAAATCGACGCCGCCGGGCTGACACCGGCGGTATTCGGAGATTCCGACGGACTGGTGGTTGGGGAAACGGCGGTCGCCATCGGCAATCCGCTCGGCGAGCTGGGCGGCACCGTTACGAGCGGCATTATCAGCGCTCTCAGCCGTGAGGTAACCATCGACGGTCAGAGCATGACCCTGCTCCAGACCAACGCGGCGATCAATCCGGGCAATTCAGGCGGGGGCCTCTTCAACAGCGCGGGGGAATTGATCGGCGTGGTCAACGCGAAATCCTCCGGGACCGGCATTGAGGGGCTGGGATTCGCCATTCCCGGCAACACCGTGAAATCCGTGGTGGAGGAACTGATTGAAAACGGATATGTGTCGGGCCGGGTGGACGCGGGCATCACCCCCGTGGACCTGACCTCGCAGGAGCAGGCGATGCGGTACGGCGTCAGCCGGACCGGCATCTATATTCTCTCGGTGAACAGTATCGACGGTTTTCAGGCCGGGGATCAGATCCTCACGATGGATGGCACGGCCATCTCCTCCATGAATGACTACAACGCCGTACTCGATGCCCATCAGGTCGGGGACACCATTCCTGTGGTGGTGCGGCGGGGCCTCCGTCAGGTGACGGTGAACATGACTCTGAGACAGGCGGGCGGCACATCCGCTGACGGTGCCAGCGCCGCGTAATACCAAGCCAAACAGCACCCCGGACCCAAGTCCGGGGTGCTGTTTCATGCGATTTGCAATGGGACGAGGGTAGCTTCCGTCCTCTTCAACAAGAGCCCGGGGCGCCTGCGTGCCCCGGGCTCTTTTATTCGGAGATATCCGCCGATTCCTCGATGACCCGGCGGCATAAGGTCCGCAGGTCGTCCATGGTTTCCAAGGTCCCCGCCGCCCGTCGGAATTCCGCGGCCCCCCGCATACCCCGCATATACCAGGCGGCGTGCTTGCGCGCCTGCAGGAGAGCCAGGCGCTCCCCTTTGTAGGCCACAGCCAGTTCCGCCTGCCGGCAGAGTACCGCCATCCGCTTGGCGGCGGGCGGTTCGGGAAGGAGGGTTCCGTGGGTCAGATACGCCTCGATTTGAGAGAACAGCCAGGGGGCCCCCAGTGCCCCCCGCCCGACCATGACGAGATCACAGCCCGTCTGTTCGTATAGAGCGGCAGCCGCCTGCGGGGAGGTGACGTCCCCGTTCCCGATCACGGGGATATGCAGCGCCTCCTTGACCTGGCGGATGATGTCCCAATCGACCGGCGGGGCATACATCTGGTCTCTCGTGCGGCCATGGACGGTCACGGCCGCGGCCCCGCCCGCCTCACAGGCCAGCGCGACCTCGACGGCGCTTACCTGATCCTTGGCGTATCCCTTGCGGATTTTCGCCGTCACCGGCACAGGAACTGCGTCCGTCACCACCTTGACGATACGGAAACAGAGATCGGGATTCCGCATCAGCGCGCTGCCGCACGCGTTTCCCGCGATTTTAGGAGCGGGACAGCCCATGTTGATATCGATGACATCGGGACGGACCTTCATGGCGAGCGCTGCCGCCTGCGCCATCCGTTCCGGATCATCCCCGAACAGCTGCACAGCCGCGGGGCGTTCCTCTTCATCCAGCGCGAGGAGATCTGCGCTTTTCGCATCCCCGAAGCACAGCCCCTTGCAGCTGACCATCTCCCCGACCACATAAGCGGCGCCGTAATCGACACAGATACGGCGGAACGCCCGGTCCGCCACCCCGGCCATAGGGGCGAGCGCCGCCCGGCCGCGGATTTCCACATTTCCGATAAACATGCGCGTCAATCCTCCGGATCGTCCGTGAATTCCAGAATGTCTCCCGGCTGGCAGTCGAGGACTTTACAGATCGCATCCAGCGTCGAAAACCGGATCGCCCGCGCCTTGTTGTTTTTGAGTATGGAAAGGTTGGCCAGCGTGATGCCGACCTTGTCGGACAGCTCCGTCAGCCCCATTTTTCGTTTGGCCATCATGACGTCCAAATTCACCAGTATCGCCATGCGCTACACGCCTTTCCGCGGGTCATCGTCATATCGTCATGTCGTTTTCTTCTTTGAACCGGGTGGCCTGCCGGAACAGCTCGGCAAAAACAAAGAGAATGAGGCCGAGCAGCCCGAAAACCATACAAACCAGTGCCATAAAGAAGCGCGCCACCCAAAAAATCGACACAAAATAGAAAAATGCGAGAATCAGGCACAGGATGCCGAGCAGACGCAGGCGCCTGACCGTATCCCGGCAGAACGGCCGATTTTGGTTGACATTGTGCATGATACCGCGCGCCTGCCACAGGATGAATTCCGCGACAAAGCCGGAAATCAACAGAACGACCAGGTATTTTTCGTACCAGAGCCCCTCTTCTCCCGGATAGCTCTTTGTGGTCCAGGTGACGCTCCAAGGCAGGGAAATCATGAGGCCCAGATCCAAAAGCATCATCAAAAGCAGGCCGATTTCAATGACGCCGCTGAGGCCCTTTTTACTCAAGGTCTTCATCGTCCTTGCCGCCTTTCTTGCGGTGATCGCGGAGAAAAACTCTATGACGACTTATTATACAGCTTTCACGGCGGCAGGTCAACCATGTTCCGTCGAATCGGGGGAATGAGGGAGTGTATCCCCGCTCCGCAGACGGAACGGCAGAGATATGGGCCGCCTGCGTGACTTTTTTCTGTCCGGCTCTTGCTTTTCCGCCTTTTTTCCTATATGATATACATATTCGCTTTAAATCGCAACGCTTTAAACCAATAAAGCGAACGGAGGGTGAACGGTATGTCAAAAGAACTGGTGATCTGGCTGACCATCGCCGTATATGCCGTGTTTATTCTGGCGGTGGGGCTTTGGGGGCGGCGTTCCTCAAAAACCATCACAGATTTCACGGTTGGAGGCCGCAACGCCGGCGCCTGGATGTCGGCGTTTTCCTATGGAACGGCGTATTTTTCCGCTGTCATGTTCATCGGGTATGCAGGCAAGAGCGG
>CABUNG010000014.1 GCA_902492895.1 uncultured Oscillospiraceae bacterium
ACCATCCGGACCATGCCGTATCTGGGATTCCCAACCGATTCCCAGGCTTTGCTCATGGCCATGGCGTGCGTGGCGGACGGTACCAGCGTATTTATTGAAAACATATTCGAAAGCCGGTATAAACACGCAGGTGAGCTGATGCGTCTGGGCGCTAAAGTCAAAGTGGAAGGCCGTGTCGCGGTGGTCGAAGGGGTGCCGGTATTGTCCGGAGCGCCTGTGGAATGCACGGATCTGCGCGGCGGGGCCGCCCTGGTCCTGGCCGGATTGGCGGCCGAGGGGGAAACGACTGTGACGGCCCTGCACCATATCGACCGGGGCTATGAGTCACTGGTGGAGGGCCTGGCGGGAACCGGGGCCGTGATCCGGCGCGAGAATTGATATAGCTGCATGCAAAGCGAGGAACAAGATGAAACAGGATGTACATAGAAGCCCGGAGCTGGCCCCCATACCCGGCCGGGTGAAAAAGAGAAAAAGCCGTTTCCATGTGGTGATGGCGCTGTTTCTGTCCATCGTCGCGGTTTCGATCGCCCTGGTGGTGATGATCATCGTCAATCTCAATTTCAAGCAGGGCGGAACGGCGGAGGCCGCGGAAAGTAAAAGCGCCGTCTTCGGCGTCAAATCCGTGACTGTCGAGGGAGAGACCCGCTATTCCAAAGAGGCGATCGCGGGGATCAGCGGCATCCGGGTCGGACAGAGTATTTTTTCGGTCAACAAACGGTCAGCAGCGGAAAAGGTCAAAGCCGCGTTTCCGTATCTCGATACGGTCGAGATTTCCAGCGCGTCCTTTGACGATATCCGGATCAAAATCACTGAAACCGAACCGATCGGCGCGATATACGCCGGGGGAAGCTGGGTTGTGGTGGGCCGGGATGGCCGCGGGCTGGAGGCGCTGCCGGTCGAAAGCGAGCGCCCATTCCGGTATCTGTATATCAAGGGCGTGACGCCGCTGACGGCGGAACTAGGCAAAACGGTCCTGGATGAGCGGAGCCTCGCCATTGTCCTGGAGCTTTGCGAGGCGTTTGAAAGCGCGGGACTCGACGGGGTGGGCGTGATCGATCTGACCGACAAAACCGACATCCGGCTGGATTGGAAAAATCAGATTACCATCGCATTGGGAAATGACTCCAATTTGACCTATGAAGTCCGGGTGGCGGTAACATCCCTTCCGGTTGTTCTGCGGCGCGGCGCTACGGTCAGGGGGGAACTGGATATCCGGATGTATGCCGATCCCAGTGTGACAAGTCCTATGACCATTTTCAAATCTGAAATCTCATCCGGAGACGATCCTGTCTCCGATCCCGCTGCATAAACGGCGGGGTCTTGTAAAACAGGCACGAATTACCAGGAATTTCCTGACTTTGCGCGGAATTTATCCGATCAAAAATTGAAAATATCGGTTGAATTTCGGAGATGGCCGTGATAGAATAAAAAAGGTATACTTATTACATATTATGTGCGTTTGTCCTATGAGAATTTCGCGGAAGCCGGCACGGGCGGCACCGCAAGGAATATAAAAGCGTGGGAGGAAGTTTCATGAGCTTTCAGTTCGATAATGAGTTTGTCGACGGTGTTCAAATAAAGGTGGTCGGTGTCGGCGGCGGCGGCGGCAACGCCGTCAACCGTATGGTGGTTGCCGGGGTGCAGGGGGTGGAGTTCGTCTCCATCAACACCGACCGGCAGGCGCTCTACCGCTCCCAGGCTACGCAGAAAATCCAGATCGGCGAAAAGCTCACCCACGGCATGGGGGCGGGCGCCAATCCCGAAAAGGGCCAGCGCGCCGCCGAAGAAAGCCGGGAGGAAATCACGGCCGCTCTCAAGGGCACGGATATGGTCTTCATCACGGCCGGTATGGGCGGCGGAACGGGAACGGGCGCGGCCCCTGTGGTCGCGGAAATTGCCCGCGATCTCGGCATCCTCACCGTCGGAATCGTGACCAAGCCGTTTTCCTTTGAAGGCCGCCGTCGGATGGAGCAGGCCGAAACCGGCATCGCCGCCCTGCGTGAGCATGTCGACAGCCTGGTGGTCATCCCGAACGAGCGTCTGAAAATGGTGTCGGAACAGCGCATCACGCTGGCCAACGCCTTTGAAGTGGCGGATGATGTGCTGCGCCAGGGCGTGCAGTCCATCTCCCAGCTGATCAAAATTCCCGGCCTGGTCAACCTGGACTTTGCCGATGTGACCGCCGTCATGAAAGACGCGGGCTACGCACACATGGGTCTCGGCCGCGCGGGGGGCAAGGAAAAAGCGGAAGCCGCTGCCGAAGCGGCGATCGCGAGCCCGCTGCTGGAGACCACGATCGACGGCGCCCGCGGCGTCATCATCAATATCACCTCCTCCCCCGACATCGATCTCGAGGATGTGGAAACGGCGTCGTCCATGATTTCACGTGCGGCGCATCCCGACGCGACCATCATCTGGGGCGCGGCGTTCGACGAGTCGATGGACGATGAAATTTGTGTGACGGTCATCGCGACCGGCTTTGTCAACGACGGATCCTACAAGGCGAAGGACGGTACGGTGGTTGCTCCCGGACAGGTGACGTCGGTGACGACTACGGAAGACGACGATTATACCGACATTCTGGGCCTGTTCCGGAAACGTCAGGAATAAGGCGGGACAACACCCGGCAACGGGTAAATATAAACGTATAGTGGGACGGACAGCTGAAGCTTGTCCGTCCCTTTTTTTATGTACTGGCCTTGGGGACATCCGGCTGCTAAGGATCCATATGCGTTTCTTCATCCGGAAAACAAGGTCGAAAAAGAAGTTCCGATAGCGGGAACAGGTGATCAAGACAATGGCCCCGCAGGTTCCGAATCGTCGGTCCCTCATGCGGGGGAGCAATCTTCAAAAAAGGGCGCCGCACATCGCTGCGGCGCCCTTCCTGTATTATGGATGATGATTGCATTTTTTCATGATCCCGGTCAAATAGACGAGAGTCTGTGCGTCCAGCTTTCGGGCCTCTTCCATAAAATCCTTTAAATGATCGGGATAGGCGTTCCCCTCATCGAAGAATTCCTGAGGGGTCACACCCAGATAGTCGCAAATCTCGAGAAACGCCTGCATCGATGGAAGCGACTTTTTATTTTCAATGGTGTTGATATAGTTGTTGGCCTGTCCGAGCGACAAAGACATTTCCCGGGCCGATACGTTTTTTTGCATGCGCAGTTGCGCCAACCGTTCGGGTATAAAGTTTTCCTGCATGTCAATCGTCACCCCTCTGTAATAGATTGTACAGGGTGACTGGCAGATATCCGTTAATATAAATAGGTAATTTTTATTGACATACAATATTATATCTAGTACAATGAAGCCGCGCGATAGTTTTTATATATAACCGTTAACGGGAAAACACGAAACAACCCATTCGGAACGGCTCCGGGATGGGTCACGGGCGGTATGTCCGGTAAGCGTATAACGCCGCTATTTCAGAAGATAGGCCTTGACGTATTCCACCTCGACATGATCGGGCAGGCGAGAATCGTCCAATTCGGCCCAGGGAGCGGTTTGTGTGGTCACCTGCATAAACAGCGGCTTGGTGTACCGCCCGACCGACGTGCGCCAGGTCTCCTTGCGGTCGATATAGAAAATGAACTGAGATTCCGTCCATTCCACACCGTAGGTGTGCATCCCCTGAAACAGTTCGGGATCGGTGACGATTTTTTTCACGTGGCAGGGATTGCCGCCCGTATCGGTCCAGCTGATGGTGTGGGCAACGGAGCTGTTGCTCATGGGGGCCGAGTTCAGGACTTCCAGACGCAGTTCCCGCAGCTCGTCCGAATTGGGATCCGGCTCTTTTTCCGGATAGTGCTTCAGTCCGAAGGAAAGCCACCAGCCCGGCACTGTCTGGAGCCGGCAGCGGATTTCAAAATACCCGCCCTTTTGATCGAAGTTGTTGACCGTATACACAGCGCCTGCGCCATAGCTGTTCTCTTCTTTATGGATGGACAGTTTCAATAGACCGTCTTCCAAACGGGTCTGTGAGTACCGCCAGCGGGTGCCGTCGTCGTGTTCATATTCCGGGCAGAGAAACCATTTGCTGCCGTCCAGGGTGTCGCCGTCAAAATCGTCATAGAAGGTCTGCACCCATTTCCGCTGACTCTTCTGCTTATATTCGGTGGGGGACAGGCCGTACTGCTGGCGGAAAAACCGGCTGAAGGAATGAATCGACGTATACCCGAGCATATCGGATACTTCAGTGACGGACATGTTGTGATCCAGGAATTCCCTCGCCTTGCTGATCTTCAGATCGTTATAATATTCTTTGAGGGTCTTGTTCAGATTTTGTGAAAAAATATGCGAAATGTAGGAATACGCATACCCAAAATGATCGCTGACCTCTTTGAGCTGGCGGATGCCGATGATATTCTGTTCCATATACTGCACAATGCTGTAAAACAGGGATTCGGAGCTCGGACGCCGCTCAGAGGGGGCGTAATTCACCTTCGTCACCTCGACAAAATCGCGGTAGAGGGCGCACAGCAATTCGATGAGGAGGGTTTCCAGGACGGTTTCCCGCATGGCATTCCGGCTCATGTATTCGTTGAAGATGTTGGTGAAGATCGTATACATATTGAATTTGTCCGACGCCAGGGGCATTTCTGTGGTGTTGAGAAGCTCCTGAAGCGGACGGAAGACGGACATGCGGGGATCGGCTTCATCGAAATCGAAGCCGCAGTAGAAAAATCGGAGAGGGGCCTCGTTATCGGATTTGATGTTGTGGAGATCCCCGGTTCGGAGGATGAACACATCGCCCTGGTGTACATCGTAGTATTTACCCCGGGTGAAGCAGGTGCCCCGCCCGCTCGCCATGTAGGTCAGCTCGTAACATTCCTGCGTATGCAGGCCGTTTTCAAAATCCTGATCGCTGATCAGATCCCCCACCTGGTGCAGCAGAATCGGGCCGAAATGCAGGGGTGCCCATTTGTGGACGTGGTCAAAATGAAACTTTACATTTTGCAGATACGACATTTTTTTACCCTCCATGATGCATAAAAATTCATCTCGGTGTATTTTGATAACGGCTTATCGCAAAACCATGAATACCATAAAAACAGACCAATAATCCGGGGGTATTTGCCATAAAATAGCATGTACTGCAAAGCAGCAAGTTCTGTTAACCGGCATATCATGTCATGCCAAAGACAGGGGTTCTGGAACTATTGTATACTAAATCCAGAGGAAAGGCAACAAGTTTGTTGGAATTACCGACTCTATCGCAGAGGGGAAATGCATGGTGAACATAAATATACGTGACTTCGGCGCCGTTGGAGACGGTGCCCGCGATGACAGCGCCGCGATACAGGCGGCGATCGACGCCTGTCCGGCCGGCGGAGTGGTTTTAGTACCGGAAGGGGTGTTCGCCTGTGCGGATATCCGCATGAAACCCCATGTCACCCTGCAGGGAACTTTGACCTGGGGATACCGCGACAATCGGAAAACCGGGGCCTGCCTGATTCCGTCCCGGGATGATGCGGCGTGCCTGGTTGATATCACCGGAGCGGTCGGCTGCACCCTGACCGGGCTGTCCCTGTACGGACAAAAGCGCGGAGAATGCATGCACGGGATTCAGATTGCCAAAACCGATGGTTACGGCCAGGAAGAGGATGCTCTCCGGGTGGAGAAATGCCGGATTTCGGAGTTTTCCGGTGACGCCCTGCATTTGAGCCATGTGTGGTGCGCCACCGTGCGGGACAATATGCTCAGTTCTTCCCGCCATGGCCTGTACATAGACGGCTGGGACCTGTTCATTTACGACAATTGGCTGACCGCGAACCGCGAGTGCGGCGCATTCGGGGCGCTTTACTGCAACACCGCGATCATCTGCCAGGGCAACCGGGTGGAATGGAACGGCCGGGAGGGCATTTTGTCGAACGGCGGCGTGACGTGGGTTCTCAACGGCAATCATTTCGACCGAAACGGCCGGGAAGGTGCCCGGTTCCATAACGCGAAGCACATCAATATCGTGGGCAACGTTTTTGCCCGGGACGGCTGGCGGGTTCCGGACGGGGAATGCAGCGCCGGGCTGACCATTGAAAAGTCCTGCGGCGTCTCGATCCAGTCGAACGTCTTCCGCTCCCTGGGCGGCGACGGCGGGGAAGCGGCGCGGCATTCTCCCGATTATGACATGCAGCTCCAGGGACTCGATACCGCGGCGGTCAGCGGCAACATCATGTATCAGGCCGCGGTCATTCAGAACATTCTCGACCGGGGAGGACACGCCAATTTTGTCATGGCGGACAACATCGGTTCTCTGGCGGCCGATAACTGTTAAGAGAAGAAGGAGGTATTCGGATGAAGCATCCCATGCGCAAGGCTCTGACCGCTGTTTTGGCGATGGCCATGCCGGTCTGCGGAGGGCTGATGCCCGGTGTCCAGACGGCCGAAGCGGCACAGGGAAGATCCTCGAGCAGTATCTATGACAGCTATATCACCTCAATCCCTCTCTCCGACGCGGCCAAACACATGGCGGAGGCTCCTGTCGGCGGCAGCACGGCCCTCATTCCCGCCGTCAGCGGCAAAACCGTCAACGTGGCGGATTACGGTGCGAACGGAGGGGATCGCTCCAGCGACACCGAAGCCATCCAGAAAGCCATTCAGGCGCTCGGCGGGGCGGGAACCATCCTGTTTCCCGCGGGGACCTTCTACTGTGCGGACATCAAGGTGCCTTCGAACGTTACCCTGCTGTCTATGACCACGTTCGGCTTCGACGGCAACGGCGCCACGCAGCTGGTCCGAAACAAGGCGAACGCCTCCTGCATCCTGGATCTGACGGGTTCGCAGAACGTCACCGTATACGGTATTTCCATAGACGGCATGAGCAAGAGCGCGCAGTCCACGGTTCACGGCGTCAAGGCGGTTAACGCCAAAAATATTTTGGTGGCGAACTGCCGCATCAACGCCTGCAACGGTTCGGCCGTGCTGGTGGACAAATCCACAGGGGTGACGGTGCGGGGCAGCATGCTGTGCGGCAGCGCCTACGGCGTCGGAGCGATCAGCGGAAGTGACATTCTGGTGTACGACAACTGGCTGACGAGCTGCCATCCCGCCGGGTACTTTGCCCAGTCGGGGGTGACGAGTGCCCGCGTCACCGCCAACCGCATCGAGTGGTGCGGCACCGGCGTCCTTTTGGATGGAGCCAGCGGGCAGACGATCGCCGGCAACTATTTCGACCGCTGCAGCATCGGCGGCATCCGGGCGACGGGCGGCAAAAATATCCAGATGCTCGGCAATATCAACCAGCGCAACGGGGTGCTTCACGGAACAGACGAATCCTGCAATCTCTATCTGAACGGCGTGAGCGGCGCCGTCTACCGCGGCAACGTGATGGAAGCCATCCAGGGAGACGGCAATGACACCAACGTCACCCCCGAAACCGCGATGATCATCCGGAATCTGAAGGACAGCCAGATCGTCTACAACACCGCGTATAAAGGCTTTACCCACGACCTGCTCAAAGACTACGGCGGACACAGCGGCACCACGGTATCCAACAATGTAGGAACAAAATATTGAGGAGGCTGCGGCATGGATAGTCGGGTATACAGCTATGCCGATCTGATGGAACGCCTCGTCGATCTGTCCGCGCTGACCATACCGCCCACCGAGGGAGAACAAAGCGGCGCCGTCACCTGCTGCAGCCGCTCCTGCCGGTACGACGAGCAAACCGATACCTACGTTAAATGGAGCGTTAAAAACGAGCCGGGCGCCATTACCTATGAAGGGATAGACGAACACGGCCGCTATATCCTCATGGAGGAAGACGGCCCCGGCGTGATCTGGCGGTTCTGGACCGTTGCCCACGGCCAATATGACACGGTCATCCGGGTCTATCTGGACGGGGATGCCGAACCGATCGTGGAAGCGACCCTGCTGGAATTCTTCACGCAGTATCACGACGACCTGCCGGTATCCAATTTTCCTCTCCTGCACAACATCAACCAGGCCCGCGGCTCGGTCAGCTATTTTCCGCTGCCGTATCAAAAACATATCCGGGTCACGATGGATCGGCCGATCATGTATCAGCTGACCTATTCCCGTTTTCCGGAAGGCAGCCGGCTGCCGGACTATCGGGAGCGCTACCGCAATGAAAACACCATTACCGACGCGGCGATGGAACGCCGTCTGGAAAACCGCGGAGCCTACGATGCCGGCCGGAACTGGCAGGACGTGACGGTGACCATCCCATCCGGCGAGACTGCGGTATTATATGAGAAAACCGGGCCCGGAAACCTGCACGGCCTGCGGTATTATCCGGCTTTTCGTTCGGACGAAGAGGCGGAAACGACTCTGCGGGGACTGATCCTGCAGATATACTGGGACGGCCGGGCACAGCCGGCCGTGTGGTCGCCCCTCGGGGATTTCTTCGGGACCGCCCCCGGTCTCCATCCGTTCCGGACGGTTCCGACCGGTATGAGCCGGCTGGAATGCTACAGCGAATGGGTGATGCCCTACGGCGACGGCATGCGGATGGTCCTCGAAAACCGCACCGGGCATCCGCAGACGGTCCGGTTTGAAGCGGCGTTCGAACCGCTCACGGCCAATCCGGACTCCCGGCTCCGCTTCCATGCCAAATGGCATCCCCGGGAATTCCTCGGCCGGGACGAGACCCGTTTCCAGCAGGGCGGTGACCGGTATCCTGACTGGCCGCTCCTGCTGGTGGAAAACGCCTGCGGCCGGTTTTGCGGCATGTCGATGCATGTTTATAACGATTTCCCCGAACCGAAACAGCAGGCCGCGGCCTGGTGGTACGGGAAATATCATCCCGATTATACCTGCACGGTCTCCTATTTCTGGGGCGAGGGACGGGAAAAGATCTTCGTGGACGGGGAAAAGCAGCCGAGCACCTTCGGAACCGGGACGGAGGACGACGTCGGGTACGCGTTCAGCGCCGAGCCGCCGTTTTCCAACTGGGACGGCGCCTTTGCCGCGGCGCCCAATCTGGCCTATACCTGCCGGGGACATATTTCCCACTGCCGGTTCCGGATCGCGGACAATGTGCCGTTTCAGAACCGGTTTGAAGCGTATTTCGAGAAGTATTCGGACGATATATGGATCGACGGTGTCGATCCGAACGTGCGCGGCTGCTGCTACGCGGACGTCGTGTGTTATTGGTATCAGCAGGCGGGGACGGACGACGCCTATCCGGCCTATCCGCCGGAGGCGGTGGACGGATTTTACCGGCTGCCGCCGCAACCCCCTCGAGAGAAAGGAGCCGGACAATGAAAAGACGTGTCCTGACGAGCCTCCTCAGCCTGGCCCTGCTGTGCGGCCTCTTGCTGACGGCTGGGTGCAAGCCCAAAGACCCCTCCTCCTCGGATACCCCTGTTTCGGGAGAATCCGGGACGGAGACCACCCCTTTTGGATCTGAAACGGAGGGAAGCGGCATGGATCCGAACACGACGCTGCCGGGCGGCTCGACCGCTGACGGCAGCACGGACAGCCCGCCTTCGGGCAACGGTACGACCGGACCCACCCTGCCGCCGCTGGATCCGGGCAAGGAATCCTCCCTGGCCACCGTCAATGTCAAGGACTACGGCGCTAAAGGGGACGGAGCGGCCGACGATACGGCGGCGGTGCAGGCCGCGATCGACAAGGTGTTTGCGGACGGCGGCGGGTATGTCTATATCCCGGCCGGAACCTACCGCCTGAACGCGGTCAACATCAAAAAGAACGTCTGCCTGTACAGCGACCGCACCTGGAACCCGGACGACAAGAACAGCAAGGGCGACACGGTGCTGGTGCCGAAAGACGGTTCCGTCTCCTGTGTGGTGAGCATGACGGGGGACGGGCATAACACCAATCCCGTGCTGATGAACGTCTGCATCGACGGACAAAACCTCGGAAGCGCGGTGGCGGGTGTGGCCTGCCCGGGTATGAGCGCGGTGACCGGCACCTCCATGCGGGTGGAAAACGTCCGGATCCTGAACTGTACGGGTATCGGCCTCGACACCTCGTATAACGCGATCACCTCGGTCCGCGGCTGCTTCATCACCGGATGCGGCACCGGTCTCAAGCTGATGGGCTGGGACCTCTTCATCAACGGCAACGTCATCGCCGGCAATAAAGGCGACGGCGTACAGGTGTCGGGCGGAACGGCGATGAATTTCTGCTACAACCAGGTTGCCTGGAACGACAGCTGCGGCGTCCGGTTCGAAGGATTCGGCCGTGTTTCGATGATGGGCAACACCTTCGATTCCAACGCCTGCCCGGGCGTGTACTTCAGCGGCTCCTCCAACATGGCGCTGCACGACAATCTCTTTATCCGCAACGGCTGGGCCCCCCGCGCGGGCATGACAAACGTGAATGCCCATGTGTCGGTCAATGCCTCGTCGGGGATCAACATCACGGGCAACACCTTCCAAGCGGCTACGGATTTCGATGTCCGCGCACCGCGGTACGGCATCATCGGAGACGTGATGACCAACTGCGTCATACAGGGCAACACCTTCTCCGGTGCGGCGACGGATAAGAATATCCATACCAATCCTGATCTCAATTCCGACTGCGCTATTTCTGAATGATAACAGACAGAAAGGATGACAGCACATGTACAAACGGTTGGCCTGTATGGCGGCGGCCCTGTCGATCGCGGTCCTGATCTTCGGCGGATGCGGAGAAGGAACGACGTCCTCGTCGGGCGGCTCCTCCGGGAAGGACGAGGAGACTCCCGTCTCCCTGGATTTCGGAGGGGAAGAGATCATCATCGCATATCCTTGGTCCCTGAATTCGCCGGACAGCAGCCCGGCGGCGGAACGGCATTACCAGTACATCCAGGAACTGAATCAGAAGTACCATGTGACCATTACGGAAAAGAGCATCAACGGCTCCTATTACAACAACAACATGGTCACGACCGTCCTGTCGGGGAAACCCATGGGGCACATCATGATCGCTTACGATCAGTTTGCCGCCGATTATTACAAGGCGGGCATTTTCGCCAATCTCAACGACGCGATGGCGAAAACCGGCATCGATTTCAAAAATGAGGAGTTGTATAACCAGCTCGTCACCCGGTTTTGCAATTTCGATGGCAAGCAGGTCGGCTTTTCCAACGGCGTCGAGGTCCAGAAGGATCTCTGGTTCGTCAATCTCCGGATGCTCCGGGAGGCGAGCATCGATATCTACGACATCGTGAACAAGGGCGAGTGGACCTGGGACAAGGCGGAAGAGCTCGGCAAACGCCTGACCAAGGACACGAACGGCGACGGCACGCCCGACATCTACGGCATCGGCGCCAGCTCCGCCCAGGATCTGTCCGGCTCCCTGGCCAGCGCGAACGGCGCCTCGCTGACCCGGCTGGACGAGAACAACCGCCCCGTGCTCTCCTGGAACGATCCGGCAGCGCTCGAAGCCATCAACCGGATGTACAAGTGGTGCACCACCGACAACATCTGCCGGCCCACCCCGTCCAATCAGGCCTGGACCCAGGCGGCCACCGATTTCGTCAACGGATCTTATGCCATAATCCAGGGCCCCATCGATTATCTGTCCAACTTCCAGAGTGCGGCCATGAAGGATGACTTCGGCGTCATCCCGCCGCCCAAAGGCCCCAAGGCGCAGGGAGACTGGTATACGTCGACCGGTACGATCTCCTTCTTCCAGTTCATCCCGGTCACGTATCAGGACCGGGCGGCGGACCTGATCCAGCTGTACCAGGAGTTTTCCAAAAATCCGGACGGACTGACCAAGGCCGAGGCCTGGAAAGACAATTATCTCGATCTCGTCCGGGACGACCAGTCCATGGAGTATCTGATGAAACTTGGCTTTGAAGGCCGGCAGCGCCTGAGCCTGACCGGCGCAGTGGCGGTGAACTGGGGGGATCCGTCTATGGTCGTCGTGTTCGAAAATATGGCGAAGAACACCACCTCCCCCGGCGCGGCCATTCAAGAATACAGCAGCCAATTCCAGGCACAGATGGACGATAAGTGGAGCGGTATTACCCTGACGGGTATTCAGTAAATAGAGGGAAAGGATGATTTGGATGAAAAAAGGTCTATGGAAAAAGACCGGGGCCGTGCTGGTATCCCTGACGCTCCTGGTGGGCGCCGCGGCGCTTCCGGCCAGTGCGGCCGCGCTGTCGGAGAATTTTGAGGAATTCGGTTCGACTGACGACCTGAGTATGAACTGGTTTGGCTACGGGGATTTCATCACCGACATAACGCTGAGTAAAACCGGCGGCGTCGACGGCTCCAAGGGCCTCAAGATCGCGGTGGAGTACAGCGACTCGGCCAAAGATAAATGGGGCACCCTGCGGGGTACCTATGCGGACGACATGAGCAGCAAGGTGGCCACGGGCATCCGGTTCTGGGCCAAGGCGGATCAGGAAGGCCAGGAGATGCAGGTCATCATGGTCTACAACAACATGAGCTGGAAATACGATGCCACGGTCAAGCTCAGCAAGACCGGCAAATATTATGAGGTGCCCTTCTCCTCCATGAAGCTCAATTACGGCACCGTCACCGTGCCGAATGGCACCGATCCGCAGTATATCAACGAGTGGCAGTTCCAATTCCCGCGGAATCTGGAGGTCGGTGAATGTAGTACTCGACGACATCTCCTACATCGGGGACGGCCCGTCGACGGATCCGACCGATCCGCCCACGCCGCCAGCTTCGAGCACCCCCACCACGGCGAGTACGCCGTCGGGTGGCGATACCACAGCCCCGAATTCGGACCCGGCCACCGGTGACAGCAGCGATGCCTCCGACCCCGCTTCCGACGTTTCGGAATCCTCCGAAGCTCCTGTGGGGCCTGCGGATACCACCACGACCACCGCGTCCGGGGAATCGACCGTCTCAGTTCCGGAGAATGAGGGCGGCGGACTTGGCACCGGCGCCATCGTCGGAATCGTGATCGCGGCCATCGTGGTGCTTGCGGGCGCGGGCGCGGCCGTTTACTTCTTCGTCATCCGGAAAAAGACCCCGGGAACGCCTGGTGATCCCGGACAGGAGTCGTAATAAGCTGGAAAACCGGCTTCGTGATAATCAGAAAGGATGAGTGGTCAACTATGTTGAAAAAGCCCCTGAGCATACTCTTGACTCTGGCGCTGCTCCTCTCCTGCGTGTGCGTGTTTTCCGCGTCGGCGGACCCCGATCCGTATCTCATAGACGACTTTGAAGGATATGCGGATACGGCGGCCCTTCAGGGAACCTGGGCGACTACCAATGGCGGCACGTCCGCGCTCTCGACTGACGGCGGCAAGGCGTTGTCTTTTGGATACACGGCCTGGAACGATATTTACCGGACGGTTGATTTCAGCACCGCCCCCGCCGATGCGGCCGGTCTCAAGCTGAACATCAACAGCGCGTCGGCTGTCGATAACGTATCCGTCAAGATGGGGTACAACAACGGCGCCGAATACCGCTTTATGTACACGTTGGACCTGAAGGCCGGGGATAACGAGGTCCTGCTGCCGTTTGACGATGCCGGCTGGACCGGAGTTGCCGGATGGGGATCCGTTGGACCCATGAAACCCCTGAGCAGTGTCAAGCAGCTGATGATCTCGACCGGCGGCGGTACCAATACCCTGGTGATCGACAATATCGGCTTCCTGAAAGCGTCCGAAGTTTCCGACCCCTACGTCATCGCGAATTTTGACGGCTACACGGATAAAGCTGCGCTGGAGGCCGCCTGGACGAGCGCGGATAATTCCTCTCTCGATCTCGACAGTACCACGGCCAAGGCGGGCAAATCCCTGAAAATCACCTACACCAACTGGGGTAACACCTACATGGAGCGTCTATCCGAAGCCCTTGCAGCCCCGGCCGACGGGGCCGGAATCGGCATGTGGATCAAGAGTTCGGCCGCCACCTCCAACCTGAAAGTGCGGCTGGTTTATGGCACGTCCGAGCATATCTATTCCACGCCCGTCACCCTGACGGAGGGCGTCAACGAGATCAAATTGAGCTTTGACGCCGCGCTCTGGACCCGGCAAAGCGGCTGGGGCAGCGCGGACGCCGCCTTCCCGGGAAAAACCGGTATCACCGGCGTGCAGTTTGAATCGAGCGGCGGCGCGTATATTCTGAACGTGGACGACATCCGTTTCCTCAAAGAATCCGAGCTGGGCGGCGGGGACAATCCGCCTATCGAAGTTCCCGAAGAGCCGACTCTGCCCACTGATCCCTACAAGCTGGACGATTTCGAGGGCTACGCAAACAGCGCCTCTCTGGGCTATAACAGCCTGTGGGCGAACAACAGCGGCGGCGAATGCAGCGCGAAGCTGACCCTTGAGACCGGTGCGGGCAATGTCCACGCGGGGACGGCGATGAAAATCGACGCCACTGACAAGGGCTGGATGACCATCACCCGCAACAGCGTATCTATTCCGGCCGACGCGACCTCCATGACCTTCTGGGCCAAGACCGAAACCGCGACGAGCCTTAAATTCGAATTCCGCCTGAACAACAACGATTACAAATATGCACCCGCCGCGCCCATCGCGATCGGGACCGAAGGCGCGCTGTATACCATCTATTTTGAGGACTGCGCCTATCTCCCCGGCAGCGGCGGCGCCGACAAGGGCTGGATCTTCAACGAAGTCTGTCTTGTCAACGCCATCAACATCATGCGGGACGGCTATGACGCCCTGACCCTCTATATCGATGACATCTCCTTCGGCAAGGAAACAAAGCCGATCGATCCGAACGATCCGGTGACCAAGCTCAAGGCCGCGATCGACGAGCTGCCCGAGGCCGACAAGCTGACGGTGGCGGACATGAAAACCATCAACGCCTTGTATGAAGAATACTCGGCCCTGTCCGCTGACGACAAAAAACGGCTCTCCAACCGCGGAACCCTCCTCGATGCGAAGGATCTGGCCGACAGCTGGACCGAGATCCTCGGCGACGATCTGGACACGGTCCTGAAGCTGGGCGAGGATATCGCGGCACTGCCCGCCACGGTGACGGCGGCGGATAAAGAGGCCGTAGAGGCTCTGTGGAAGACCTATTCCGCGCTGACAGCCGAGCAGAAAGCACTGGTGCCCGGCGGATCCGTCTTGGAAGCGGCTCATCAGGCTCTTGACGAAAATCCCAAGACCGGCGCGGCCCTGCCGATCGGAGCCGGGATTCTGGCCCTGCTGTCCGCGGGCGCGTTCCTGACCTTCCGGAAAAAGAAAGCGTAACCCTAAAACGTTGGAGAACCTCCGGGCCGGATTTCCGGCCCGGAGGCTTCTAAAGAATCGCGAATCTGTTTTCATCGATGGACCGTATGCCGCGGTTTAAGAGACCCCGCGCCGGGTCTTTTAAACGGAGGCATGCGCTGACCGGCCGATTCATTGCGGTGCGGCTGCAGACAAATTCCGACAGAAACCTGATTATACGTGAAAAGAAAGGCGTGTTGGCATGATGCAATCCTGGATGCGAAGACTGCTGGGGATGACCTCGGCCCTTATCCTCACGGCCGCCGGATTTCCCCTTTGCCTGTCTGCGGCTGATCCGGAGGGCGCGGAGACGGATGACCTCCTTTCCGTCAGCGACGCGCCCGATTATCTGGAGTATCGGACGGCCCATTCCGAGACCGTGCGCCCTTCCAGCCGGATCGTCCTGACCGCCGCGGACATCAGTGGAGAGCAGGACAGCCGACGGCTTACCGATTATCTGGGGTATGAATGGGAGGCCGTCCGCACCGAAGAAGGCGGCTATGTGGAATATACCTTTGTGGCCGAACAGGCCGGGTTCTACACCATTTCGGCGGATTTTTGCGTGCCGGACGGCCGTCATACGGCCGCGGAGCGGGATATACTCGTCAACGGAGTCCTGCCCTATTCCGAAGCCGCGGGCGTGACCTTCAAGCGCCGCTGGGTCAACAGCAGTCCGATCGGGCAGGATACCAACGGCAACGATATCCGCCCGGTCCAGCAGGAGGAAGAGGGATGGCAGACCCGGTTTCTGACCGACGCGATGGGCTATCACGCCTCGCCGCTGACCTTCTATTTTGAACAGGGGACCAATACCCTGCGGTTTTCCGCCGTCCGGGAGCCTCTGATCCTTGGCAAGCTCACGCTGGAGGCGCCGCAGGAACTGCCGTCTTATGCAGAACTGGCGGCCGAATACGAAAGCAAAGGCTACACCGACGGGACCGAGGAGCCTATCACCCTGCAGGGGGAGAGCGCGGACGTCAAGTCGGATCAGACTCTGGCGCCTGCGAGCGACCGCTCCTCTCCCGCGACCGTGCCGAGCAGCCCCTCTAAAATCCGCCTGAACATCATCGGCGGGGAGAGCTGGAGCCAGACCGGCCAGTTCGTCACTTGGAAATTCAAGGTCACGAAGCCGGGGCTCTATACCATCGCGCTGAAATGGCGGCAGAACGTCCAGCGGGGGCTGACCTCGGTCCGGCGGGTCTATCTGGACGGAGAGGTTCCCTGTCGGGAACTCAGTCAGGTCGAATTCCCCTATGGCGGGGGCTGGAAAATCCATACCCTCGGAGACGGGACGACGAATTACCGGTTTTACTTAAATGAGGGATGGCACGAGATCACGCTCGAAACCACTCTCGGTGAGATGGGCGATGTCGTGCGCCGCGCCCAGGAGAGTATGACCGAGCTCAACCGCATCTATCGTCAGATCCTGATGATCACCGGCAGCACCCCCGACATCAACCGGGATTATCATTTTGAAAATTTGATCGCCGCCGATCTGGAGGCGCTCGCGGAACAGGTGGAGGCGCTCGATGCGATCTGTGACCGGGTGGAGGCCATCACGGGCTCCCGCGGAGCCAATGTGGCGTCCGTGACCACTCTGTCCCGTCAGTGCGCACAGTTTGCCGCCAAACCCGAAACCATTGCCAAAGGCTTCTCGGTGTTCAAAAGCAACCTGGGCGCGCTCGGCACCTGGATTATGAACAGTTCCTCTCAGCCTCTGGAGATCGACTACCTGCTTGTCCAGCCGGAGGGCACAGCCCTTCCACGGGCGGACGCCTCGTTTTTCCAGTCGGTATGGCATGAAATCCAGATGTTCGCCTATTCCTTCGTGGAGGATTACAACACCGTCGCGGATACCTCCGAAGTGGACAGCTACCGCAACGAAACCCCTCTGCGGATCTGGATCACGAATGGACGGGACCAGGCCCAGATCATCAAGGGCATCCTCGACGATACCTTCACCCCCCGGACGGGTATCCGCACCAAGATCGAGCTGGTGCAGGATACCGCCATGCTCCCGGCCACCGTGGCGGGACGGGGTCCCGACATCGTGCTGAGCACCGCCGACGGCACGCCGGTCAACTATGCCCTGCGCGGCGCGGTGCTCGATTTGACCACATTTGACGATTTCGACGAGATCATCTCCCGGTTTTACGACGATGCCGTCACGCCCTACCGCTATAACGGCGGCGTGTACGCCCTGCCTGTCACCCGGACCTTCCCGGTGATGTTTTACCGCAAGGATATCCTGCGGGATCTGGGGCTGGATATCCCGGAAACCTGGGACGACGTCATCAACATGGTGTCGGTGCTCGCGCAGAACAACATGGCGTTTACCCTGCCGGTCTCCACGGCGACCACGCCCGGAGCGGGCACCGGGTCGTATTATATGTTCCTGTTCCAGCACGGTGGCGAGGTATACAAGGAAGACGGCATCGCCTCGGGTCTCGATTCCGACGTTGCCTCCGCGGCGTTCAAGGAATGGACCAACTGCTACATCAACTACGAGTTTCCCCTGACCTATGATTTTGTCAACCGGTTCCGTCTCGGTGAAACGCCGATCGGCATCGCGGACCTGAGCGCCTACAATAATCTGATGGTGTCCGCGCCGGAGATCAAGGGCCTGTGGGATTTCACCGTGGTGCCCGGCACCAGACAAGAGGACGGCACCGTCAACCACGCCGTGGCTTCCTCCGGAACGGCCTGCATGCTCTTTACCTCCTGCACCCAGCCCGATCTCGCGTGGGAGGTGCTGGACTGGTGGACCTCCGCCGAGACCCAGACCCGGTTCGGCTCCGAGATGGAGAGCCTGCTCGGCGCTTCGGCCCGCTATGCCACGGCCAATCGGGAATCCTTCTCCCAGCTGGCGTGGAGCGTCAAAGAGTATAACACCATCGAAGCGCAGCGTGCGTACGCGCAGGGGGTGCCGGAAGTGCCTGGCGGCTATTTCACCTCCCGCCATATCGACAACGCGTTCCGCCGCGTGACCTATTATTGGGAGGATCCCAAGGATACTCTGACCGATTACGTGTACACCATCAACCAGGAAATCACCGGCAAGCGGAAGGAATTCGGCCTGCCGTACGTGGATCAGACGAGGGGAGGAGAGACACCGTGACCAAAACCGTGACCGCGCCCGCTGCTCCCAAGCGGAACGGACTCCTGCGCCGAAAAGGCCGGGAAGTGGCGAAAAACTGGGATGCGTATCTCTTTTCCGCCCCGTTTTTCATCATCTTTTTCGTCTTCACCGTGCTGCCGGTGGTTATATCCATCGGCCTGAGCTTCACCTATTACAACATTCTGCAGACACCGTCCTTCGTCGGCCTGCAAAACTATTTCAACCTCTTTCTCAACGACGATACCTTCCTCATCGCGGTCAAGAACACCCTGCTGATCGCCGTGATCACCGGCCCCATCGGGTATCTGGCCTCGTTTTTGTTCGCCTGGTTCATCAATGAGCTCAACCCCAAGCTGCGGGCGGTCATGATCGTGGTGTTCTATGCCCCATCCATATCGGGCAATGTCTACATGGTTTGGTCCATCCTCTTTTCCGGGGACACCTATGGCTATATCAACGCCTTTCTGCTCAATATGGGGATCATCCACAAGCCGGTCCAATGGCTGACCGATCCAACCACCATGCTGCCGGTCGTGATCATCGTCATGCTGTGGATGAGCCTCGGTTCCGGGTTCCTGGCCTTTGTGGCCGGCCTTCAGACCGTCGACCGGTCGATGTATGAGGCGGGGTATGTCGAGGGGGTCAAAAACCGCTGGCAGGAACTGTGGCACATCACCCTGCCGTCCATGAAACCCCAACTGCTGTTCGGCGCGGTCATGTCCATCACCTCGGCGTTTTCGGCCGGAGACGTCACCAGCGCCCTGTGCGGTTTTCCGTCCACCGACTACGCGGCCCACACCATGATCAACCACTTGAACGACTACGGCAACGTCCGCTTTGAGATGGGCTACGCCTGCGCCATTGCGACCCTTCTGTTTTTCTTGATGATCGGCTGCAATCAGCTCATCCAGCGCCTGCTGCGGAAGGTGGGCACCTGATCCCATACCCGACGGATACCCTTGCAAGGGAATCGGTTGACCCCTCCGGTCTCCGGCTTTGATGAAAGGAATGGTCACCCTATGGCAACCAAGACCCTCTCTCTCAGAACCCGGCGAAACAGCCGCCTGCACGGGCGCTCCCGGGCCGGAAACATCCTAAATTTTCTGTTTCTGGCTCTGATCGGCGTGTTCATGGCGCTGCCGATGGTATACGCGGTCAGCAGCGCCTTCAAACCCCTCGACGAGCTGTTCCTGTTTCCGCCACGGTTCTTTGTCCGCCGCCCCACTCTGGACAATTTCAGCGACCTGTTCCGCCTGATGTCCTCCTCCTGGGTGCCCTTTACCCGGTATATGTTCAATACCGTTATGCTCGCGGTGCTGGCCACGGCGGGGAACGTGGTGTTTTGCTCCATGGCGGCGTATATGCTCGAAAAACGGAAATTCCCCGGCGCCAAAATGATGTATCAGACCGTGGTGCTCGCCCTGATGTTTTCGGGCGCCGTCACCGCGATCCCGAATTATCTGATCATGGCGCGCCTGAACTGGATCGACAATTATCTATCGCTTATCGTTCCGGCCTTCGCCACCCCCATCGGGCTGTTTTTGATGAAGCAGTTTATGGGAATCGTGCACGACAGCCTGATCGAATCGGCCAAGCTGGACGGGGCCAGCGAGTGGCAAATTTTCTGGCGGATCGTCATGCCCATCGTCCGGCCCGCCTGGCAGACCCTGATCATCTTCTCCTTCCAGTCCACCTGGAATATGACGGGCGGAAACTTCATTTTCAGCGAGGAGCTGAAAACCCTGCCTTCGGCGCTCAGCCAGGTGCTGCAGGGAGGCATCGCCCGGACGGGCGTCAGCTGCGCGGTGGCGCTACTGATTATGATCATTCCCATCGCTGTGTTCATCGGTTCGGAAAGCAAGGTCCTGGAAACCATGGGCAGCTCCGGAATTAAAGAATAAGAAAGGGGAGACCGCGATGAATCGGAAATGGCTGCGTTTGGCGGCAGCGGCGCTCACCCTGCTTGTTTGCATGTCCCTGTCTGCGGCGGCCGAGGCCCCTTTTTACGATTATACCTACGATGAGTGGGGGGACCCGGTGGGGGCGCCGCGCGCCTACGATCTCTTCGAGGTGGCGGACGCCTCGGTCATCGGGACGGCGCTGAAGGGGCCGAGCGACCTGGCTGTCAGCGGGGAGGAAATCTACATAGCGGATACCGGCAACAACCGGATCGTAGTGCTGGACAGCGGATTTCATCTGATCCGGGAATGGAACGGCACGGAGTCCCCGGACGGCCGGCTGGACTTTGCAGCCCCCGAAGGGGTGTTCGTCACCGAAGACGGCCGGGTGCTGGTTGCGGATACGGGCAACGGCCGGCTGGTCGTCACCGACCGTGAAGGCCGGTTCCTGGACGTGTACGGGGCGCCCGAAACCGATATCCTGCCGAGCGATTTTCAGTACAAACCCATCAAGGTCGCAGCCGATAAGGCGGGCCGCCTCTTTGTCGTGTCCCAGAGCTTCAACATGGGCCTGCTGGAATTCGACCGGGAGGGCCGCTTCACCCAGACTCTGGGTGCGGCCAAGGTACAGGTTACGGTGTTCGACCTGTTCTGGCGCCTGATCTCCACCAAGGCGCAGCAGGAGCGGATGCAGCAGTTCGTCCCCACGGAATACAACAACCTGGCCGTGGACGAGGACGGATTCGTCTATGCGTCGACCTCTATCTATGAGGAATACAACATCGAGGGGTATGGGCTCACCGCCGTGCGGAAGCTCAACGCCTCGGGCAGCGATATTCTTCGGTATTCCATGCCGCTCGGAGAACTCCAGTACACAGTCCGGGGCCAGTTTGCCGGCCCCTCCCGTATCGTGGACGTGTATGCCGGGAAAAACGGGATGTTCAGCATCCTCGATGCGAACCGGGGCCGGGTATTCACCTACGACAGCACCGGGATGCTGCTCTATATCTTCGGTACCTACGGGGATATGGACGGGGCGCTCAAAAATCCCCGGGCGATCGATAAGCTCGGCGATCTTTTCCTGGTTCTGGACGGATCCAAAAACACGGTGACGGCCTACGCGCCCACCGCGTATGCGAGAAGCTTCGATCAGGCCGCCGCCTACCACTATCAGGACGAATACGAGTTGGAGGCGGCCGAATGGCAGAACGTTTTGTCTCTCAACGGCAACTCCGACATCGCCTATACCGGCCTCGGCAAGGCCGCCTTCCGGACCGGCGATTACGAGCAGGCGATGGACTATTTCCGCAAGGCGGGAGACCGCACCAACTATTCCAAGGCATTTCAGTACCGCCGCCGTGAGATCATCGCGGACGGGTTTATGTGGGCGGTCCCGGCCTTTTTCGCGGCGCTGGCCGTCGTGATCGTCGCCGTCAAGCTCAAGCGGAAATACCGGCCGGCCCATGTGGACCCCCGCTCCTTCCGCGGAAAGCTCGCCTACAGCCGGTATGTGATTTTCCATCCCATGGACGGCTTCTGGGACCTCAAGCGGGAAAAACGCGGCAGTCTCCGGGTGGCCCTGCTCTTTACCGGCCTGCTCTGCGTGGTCATGGTAGCACAGCGGCAGCTGACCGGCTTCCTGTTCAACACGGCCAATCTCAAAGAACTGAACCTCCTCATTGAAATCTCCAAGGTTCTGTTGCCCTTCGGCCTGTGGTGCATCTCGAACTGGTGCGTCACCTCCCTGATGCAGGGGGAAGGGAAGCTGCGGGATATCGCCACCATGACCGGCTATGCCCTGCTGCCCATGCTGGCGCTGAACACGGTGGGCATCGTCCTCTCCAACCTGATGACCAGCAAGGAAGGCGACTTCTATATCTTCTGCGTGGCTCTGGGCGCGCTCTGGAGTTTGGGACTGATCCTGCTCGGGCACCAGCAGATCCACGATTACACGCTGGGCCGCTCCCTGTTCGTCACCTTCTTGACGGTGGTGGTCATGGCGGTGGTGGTGTTCCTCGCCATTCTGCTGCTGGTGCTGCTCCAGCAGATGGTCGGCTTCGCCAGCGACTTCATCAACGAAATCTTTTACCGCGTATAAGGAGGGAATGCCGATGAAACCGAAACGTCGTATGCTTCCCGTCCTGGCTCTGCTGTCGGCGGGAATCCTCCTTCTCGGGGGCTGCGGACTTTCCTCCGCCATCGTGGAGGGGCTGAACGAAGACCATTATGTGTATGCCGGCACGACGGAAGCCGATCCGGCGTCGCGGGATTTCCGGGAGGTCCTGTCCCGGGATGGACTGACTCTGTATGTCAACGATAAAACCGCCGAAATCGCGCTGAAGGACAAAGCGGGGGTGATGTGGTATTCCAATCCCCAGGAACGGCACACCGATCCCGTGGCCTCGGAGGAAAACAAGAGCAATATGGCCGCGCAGGCCCGTATTATCTTCAGCGACAGCACCGGCAACACCCGTTCGATGAATACCTATACCGACGCGGTCTCCCGGGGTCAGTACCGCATCACGTCGGAAGACGGGGCGCTGACCGTGCGGTATACCCTCGGCGCGGTGGAGGAAAAGAAGCTCGTCCCCATCATCGTGGAAAAGGAGCGGTTCGAGACCCTCATTCTGAACCGCGTCACCGCTGCGCAGAAAAAGACCCTCGAGCGGTATTACATGCTGGTGGACCTCGACAACATGCAGGACCAGAATTACCGCCGGGAGTTGGAAGTCAAATATCCCGCGGCCAAAAAAGGGCCGGTCTGGGTTCTGCGGAACAACCCGCCCGCCCCGAATATCGAGGATAAAATCCACGAGGTCGTCGTAACGACCGGCTACACCAGGGAAGACCTGGAGGCCGACAACGCGGCCAATCAGGTGGCGGATTCCGGCGCCGATATGGTATTCAACCTCGTCATCCGCTACACCATCGAGGACGGCCGCCTGCTCGTGACCCTGCCGGCCGATGAGCTCGAGATGCCCAAGGAATACCTGATCGAACGGGTCGCCCTGCTCGAACACTTCGGGGCGGCCGTCAAAGGCTCCGACGGCTATCTCCTCCTGCCCGACGGTTCGGGGTCCCTTCTCTATTTCGATAACGGCAAAGACACCCTCGCGGCCTATTCCGTGCCGGTTTACGGGCGGGACAAGGCGCTTTACATCGAGGAAAATCCCTATAACGCCGACGGGGTGAATCTGCCGGTGTTCGGCCTCAAAAACGGGGACGCCGCGTTCCTCGCCGTCATCGAGCAGGGCGAGGCTCTCGCCAATGTGAACGCCCGCTCCTCCGGCGCTACGACCAGCTACAACACCGTGTATTCGGAATTCCGGGTGCGGGAGAAGGCCGTGCAGAGCGTCGGCGGCACCGATAACGTACAGAACATCTATCAGCAGGAGCGGTATAAAGGGAAGTTGACCGTCAGCTATCGCTTCCTCTCCGGCGGCGACGCGGACTACGTCGGCATGGCCAAGGCCTATCGGGCTACCCTGTTCGACGGCGGAACCGCCCCGCTCCAGGAAAAACGGCCGCTGTACCTCGAATTCATCGGGGCTATCGACGTCACCGAGAACGTGGTGGGACTCCCGGTGGGAAAAACCCGGGCGCTGACCACCTTTGAGGAGGCTGCGGCGATCCTGAACGAGCTGCAGGCCGCCGGGGTGGACCCGTCCGCCGTCGTAGCGCGGTACAGCGGGATGTGGAACGGCGGAATGCGCCAGGGCTACGCCGATAAGCTGAAGGTCGTGGGCGCGCTGGGAGGCGCCAAGGGGCTGTCCTCGCTGCTGGAGACAGCCGGAGCTCTGGGTGCCGGCCTGTACCCGGACATCGACCTTCAGTATGTCTATAAAAACTCTCTGTTCGATTCCTACAACATCCGGCGGGACACCTCCCGCTTCCTCATCCGTACGACAGCGGCGGTTTATCCGTACAATGCGGCCACTTTCTCGCTCGATACCGATGCCGAGCCGCGGTATCTGATCAGCCCCCGCCGGTATGAGAGCCTGTTCGCGTCCTTCAAGTCCGCGTACGATGCGTTCGGCTGCACCAATCTGTCCCTGCGCAGCGCAGGACGGGATCTCGCGGCGGATTACCGGGAGGGGAAGGTCATCGACCGGCAGGCGGCTCTCGCGTATCTGAACCAATCCTTGGCGGGATTCCGTGAGTATTCCCTGCTGGTGGAGAACGGGAACGCTTACACCCTGCCCCTGGCCTCCCACGTGGTGGAACTCCCGATGGATTCCTGCGGCTACGACGCCTGCGACGAGAGCGTGCCGTTCTTGCAGCTGGTCGTCAGCGGCTACCTGAATTACGCGGGAAAACCCGTCAATCTGGCGGCGGGCAGCCGCCGCAGCTTCCTGCGGGCGGTCGAGACGGGCGCCGGCCTGTCCTATACGGTCACGGCGGCCGGCAGCGACCGGGTGCGGGAGACGGATTACGACCGGTATTTCGCCTGCGGCTGGTCGGATGTGAAGGACGATCTGCTAAAGACGCTGGACGAAGCCTCGGCGGCCGCTGCGACGGCGGGAGTCGAGATGACCGGCCACGTAAAGCTCGCGGACGGGGTGTATCAGACGACGTTCGCGAACGGAATCCGGGTCGTGGTCAATTACACGAAGCAGGCCTATACCGGTTCCGGCGTGCATGTGGACGCCGAAAACTATGCGGTCCTGTAGAAAGGGAGGGATCTACCCATGGCCAAACAAACAGCCAGGCGCCGGAACCGGTCGCTCGAGGTCAAGCAGCGGCGGATGGGGTATGTGTTCGTGGCGCCGCTGATCGTGGGTATGCTCGCGTTCGTGGCGTTTCCGGTGATCCAGTCGCTCTTCTTCAGCTTCAGCAAGCTGAACGTGGTGGCGACAGGTTATAAACTGGATTTCCTGGGAATCGAGAATTACCGGTATATCTTCGCCGTGGACCCGGATTTCCGTACCATGGTGATCCGGTCCCTGCGGGATATGCTGATCAACGTGCCGGTTGTCATTCTGTTCAGCTTTTTCGTGGCGAGCCTGCTCAACCAGAAATTCCATGGCCGGAGCCTGGTCCGGGCGATCCTGTTTCTGCCCGTCATCATCGCGTCCGGGGTGGTGGAAAGCGTCGACAAGGCGGACGCCTTCAGCTCCATGATCTCTTCGGGATCCCAGGCGGCGGGAACCGCCGCGGTGGGGGAACAGCTCTCGGAAAAGCTGATTCTCTACCTGCAGCAGCTCAACATCAGTCCCCAGATCACCAATTTCATCATCGATACGGTGTCGCGCGTCTACGATATTGCCATTATGTCGGCGGTACCCATCATCATTTTCCTCGCCGGGTTGCAGTCGGTGTCGCCCTCCCTGTTCGAGGCGAGCTATATCGAGGGCGCGACCAAATGGGAGGTTTTCTGGAAAATCAGCCTGCCCATGGTCAGCCCCTTGATCCTGGTGGCGGTGATCTACTGCATCATCGATTCGTTCACAAACGTTTCCAATCCCGTCATCAGCCGAATCCATTCCTCGGCCTACGATTCCCTCAATTTCGGGCTGAGTTCGGCCATGGCGTGGAGTTATATGCTGATCATCCTGGTGGTGCTGGCCATTGTGTACAAGCTGGTATCCCGATTTATCTTCTACCATGAATGAGAAAGGAGTGCGGCCTATGGACGCGACGGCCAGAAAAAGGCGGCTGTCCGCTGATAAGAAGCAGGCTGCCGTCAGGCGGACGGGACTGGCGGCCTGGAGCCTCATTCGGGGTATTCTGCTCGCGGGTATCTGCTTTGTCGTCCTGTTTCCTCTGTTTTCCAAAGTGACCCGCTCCTTTATGGCGGTGGAGGATCTCTATAACCTGACCGTTCGGTATATTCCGGCCCACTTCACCATGCAGAATTATCAGCTGATGTGGGCGTGGATGGATATGCCGAAAACCCTCTTCACCACCCTGGGCATCTCCCTGCTGGTGGCCTTCTGCCAGACGGCAGCGGCCACCTGGGTGGGGTATGGCTTTGCCCGGTTCAAGTTCCGGGGGCGCAACGCGCTGTTTATCGGGCTGATCGTCTGCATGGTGATTCCCCCCGATCTGATGTTGATGCCGCTCTACCTGATTTTTCAGGGTCTGCACATGATCGATACGCCTCTGCCGTTCGTGCTTATGGGGCTGACCTGCACGGGACTGAAAAACGGCCTGTACGTCTTCCTGCTGCGGCAGTACTTTCTCGGGATGCCCAAGGAGCTCGAGGAAGCGGCCTATGTGGACGGGGCCGGACCGATGAAGACCTTTGTCACCATCATGCTCCCCGGCGCGGTGCCGATGATGGTGACGGTGTTCTTGTTCTCCTGCGTGTGGCAGTGGCTGGACAGTCTGTATTCTTCCGTGTTCTTCCAGGAAATCAAAACCATGACCTCGGCGCTGACCGGGCTAGGTCACGTCAACGATATGACGGGCATGGGGGTTTCCGATCCGATGGCGATTACCCTGATCAAGTACGCGGGCATTGTGTTGCTCATTCTGCCGATGGTCATTCTGTATCTGTTCTGCCAGCGGTATTTTGTGGAAAGCATCGAGCGGAGCGGCCTGGTCGGCTAACAACAGGAAAAGAGGCAAAATCGATGGCTCAAAAAGAAATGCGAATCGATAAACCGTATCTGAATCTGCCGGTCCGGCCGGGGGCCCCCTTTGTATGGGTGAACTGGGAACGGCCGGACGGCTCCCTGCTCTATGAATTTTACGTAGAGCTGGATTTTGAAGATCCGGACTATTACGTGCCCTGTCATGTAGAACGCTGGATGGGGGAGACCCTCCGGCTGCGGATCGACGAGCTCTCGGACGAACGGCTCGAAACGCTCGTGTGTGAGGCGAATCCACGCACCTGGACGAAACGGCCGGACGACGGCCGGCCGCGGGTGCATTTCACGCCCCTGCGCGGCATCATGGGGGATCCGAACGGCCTGTACGCTCTGGACGGCGTCTATCACGCCTTCTATCAGCAAAACCCGTACGGGACCCAGTGCGGGGACTGGGGGGAGTACTGCAATTTCGGCTGGTCGCCCGCGGTGAGCACCGATCTCTGCCATTGGCAGGGCGGCCCTCCTTTTATGATTCCCGACGAAAACGGACCCGCCTTTTCCGGAACGGCTTTCGTGGATGTGGAAAACGCCTCCGGACTCGGTGACGGCACAACGCCGCCGGTGCTTCTCTATTACACCGCGGCGGGAGGTCAGTCCCGCCGCACAAAAGACGGCGCGGCCACCCAGCGCCTGATGGTGTCCACCGACGGCGGCGCGCATTTCCATCCCTATGCGCATAACCCGATTCTGCCCAATTTCTGCCGCGGCAACCGGGATCCCAAGGTGTTCCGGCATCAGGAGAGCGGGCGGTATATTCTGGTCATCTATTCCGGGGAAGAGTACCTCTATTATGTGTGCGCTTCGGCGGATCTGCTCCATTGGGAACGGCTCCCGGATTTCCAGTGGTCGGATTGGGAGTGCCCCGATATCCTGGACGTTCCCGTGGAAGGGGAAGATCGGACACAGCGGGTGTTTTGGTCGGCCAGAGGGTACTGGGCCCCAGTGGATTTCGACGGGGAGCGTTTTACCCAGCTTGCCCCCGCCCGTCCTTTCGATGAGGGACACCTGATTCAGTGCGGGCAGAGCTTTGCCAACGTAAAGGGCCGGTGCGTCCAGCTGCATCGCTTTAGTGTCGGATTGCCGGGAGCCCCCTGGTATGGGGCCTATACCCTGCCGTATGAGCTGACGCTGGCAGTGGGGGCGGATGGTTCCTACGCCTTGAAGGCGGCCTTCGCCGCGGAAGTGAGCGGCCTTGAAGCAGAGCCGGAGACGCAGCGGGACATCGAACTGCAAAACGGCGCGATCACCGTGCCGTCGGCCTCGCCCTGCCGGATCCGGATCGAAACCGAACTGGAAGAGGGAGGCGCTCTGCGCCTGCGGTTCGGCGGTTTCGAAACGGTGCTGACCCGTGGTGAGCTCGCCTGCGGGGAGCATCAGGTGACGGTGGAAACGGACGGCCGTTACCGGCTGGATATCGTGTGGGACGGTCCTGTTGCCGAAATCATCGAAGAGGTTTCCGGCCGTCTGCTTCCGGCGGTATCCGGTGAAACGGGAGGAGATACGCTGGAGCTGTCGGGAAACGGTGCCCGCATCGTCACATTCAGCCGGGCGGCGCTGTCCCTGTAGGATATCGAATCAATCCGAAAAAGAGAGGGAAATCATTCGATTTCCCTCTCTTTTTGTGCGTTTTCCGTCAGAAACGGCGGCTATTTCGCTATATTCTGATACTTTCGGAGCAGATTCAGATACTCCTGGCGGTATCCGCCCGGATCGTGTCCGATATGATCGGAGGCCAGCGCGAAGACGCTTGCGGGCGTGGCGCTGCCGCTGTATTCCGATCCGCGCAGCAGGTGCCCGAATGCCGCAACCGAGCAGGCGAAGCCGAAATCGGTGCTGGACGGGGTATCCGGCCCGGAATCGATCCCGCTTTTGGTAAAGAGGCGGCTTTCGGTTTCGCCCGGGTTCTTGTACCGGATATGCACCTCAAACGGATTTTCGGCTTTGGCCGGGTCGTGGAGCTCGATTTCGAACAGCGCCACCACGTCGGTGCCCGCGCCGATCTCCCCGGCATCTTTCCGATCGTCTTCAAAGTCCTCGTTTTTCATCATCCGGTTTTCATACCCAATCAGGCGGTAGGTTTTGACAACATCGGGATTGAATACGACCTGCGCCTTCACGTCGTCGGCCACGGTGAACAGGTTGCCGCCGAGCTCTTCCACCAGAACTTTTTTGGCGGTCTGAACGGTGTCGATGTATGCGTAATTGCCGTTGCCGTTTTTCGAGAGAGTTTCCATGATATCATCCCGGATGTTGCCGGTCCCGAAGCCCAGAATGCTCAGATAGACGCCGCTGTCCCGCTTTTCCCCGATCAGGGCGGCCAGATCGTCGGTGTTCGACATGCCGACGTTGAAATCACCGTCGGTCGCCAGGATCACACGGTTGTTGCCGCCTTCCCGGCGGTTCTTTTCCGCAAGGGCATAGGCAGTCTCGATGCCCTTGGCCCCAGCCGTGGAACCCGAAGCTTCGAGGCTGTAAATCGCGTCCAATATCGCCGTTTTGTTGCTGCCGCTGGCGCTGTCCAGCACGATTTCAGAGCTGCCGGCATAGGTGACGATGGAAACCCGGTCGTTTTCGGTAAGGGTTTCCACCAGAAGGCTGAACGCGGTTTTCAGCAGGGGCAGCTTGTCGTACGAGTTCATTGACCCCGACGTATCGATCAAAAAGGTGAGGTTGCAGGGGGGAAGCTGGCTTTTGTCGATCTCCGGCGTTTTGACCCGGATGAAGGCCATTTGCTTCTCCTTGTGCAGCGGGGACGGCCCGATCTCGGTGTATACGGCAAAGGGCACACCGTCCGCGGCCGTCAGAGGTTCTTCATAACGAAAATAATTCAGCAGTTCCTCGGTACGTACGGCATCCTTGGGCGGCAGCTGGCCGTTGTTCAGATACCGGGAGACGTTGCTGTAGGCGGCGGTGTCCACCTTCAGGGAAAACGTGACGGCCGCAGCCTCCGCGGCTGCGGTGACAGGATTTTCCGTAATGCCCAGATAGGTCTCGTTGTCTGGGCTTTCTAAGGGAGAGTCGTAGATGTTGGCACCCGGGTTCGGTCTGAGGCCCGAGTCAAAACTGCCCCCTTTGCTGCAGCCCGCCAGCAGCAGGGCGCCTGCAAGCAGGGCGGCCGGGACGGCCCGGCCTATGCGGATCCGTTTGTTCATCTGTCTTGCCTCCTCAAGCGTCATATGGGGTCTTTCATAAAGGAAAACCCGGGAGAAAGGAAAAACATTACAGGCCCTTTAAAATTTGTTCCCCAACAGCCGTCAGCGTGCCGAGTTCATAGCGGCAGGTCAGGGTGTACAGGGTGCCGTCCTTCTGCAGCAGCAAAAGCTGATAGTCGGGGGTTTGCCGGGTATAGACAGTTTGGCCGCCGAGGCTCTGTGCCGTCAGATTGGTACCGGAGGGGAGGCTCTCCGTCTCTTCCATCGTCAGGACGACGTCGTCCGCATGGGTGTCTTTGAGATACACAATCCGTTTCCCCTGGTCCTGCTGCACGTCGGAGACCGTCAGATTCACAGGCAGGGAAAAGGGGAACCCCTCTTTGGAGAGAGAATCCGCCGGCGCCGGGACAGCGGAATGAAACAGGGCGGGCAGGGCGATGACCGCGAGCAGGCAGGCGGCTGCGCAGGAGACGGCCGCCGCCGCGCAGCGAAGGATCCTTCCGCGGGTGTGCCGGCGGACCTTCCGGTCCATCTGCGGGGTATACGCCGCTGCAGGCTGCTGCCGGAGTTCCTGCCGCAGGGCGTCGCCTTCGATTTCTACGTACCGCCGGGCCAATTCTTTGAACATCCGGTCGGTTTCAGGCGTCGGTTTCAACGGCATATCCCTCCTTGATCAGTATGGCCGCGAGCCGCTTTCTGGCCCGGTGAAGCCGGACGGTGACGTTGTTCTCGGTGATGCCGAGCAGCTGCCCGATTTTCTTATGGGGCAGGTCGTAGGCGTATTTGAGCAGAAAGACGCTCCGTAGCTCTTCGGGCAGGCTTTCGACAATCTGCGCGATTTGTTCGGACGATATGGCCGACAGCACGGTTTGCTCGAGATCGAAGGAGCCCTCCGGCTCCTCCTCGTCCTCCAGGAGGACGGGCTGACGGCGTTCCCGGCCATATACCGTCAGGGCCGTATTGCGCACGATGGTCATGACAAAGGCCAAACTCCGGCTGGAGGCCGGATCGTCCAGCTTGTGCCGGTTTTTGTAAATCCGTATGAAAGCCTCACTCACCGCGTCCTCCGCGAGCATGCGGTCGTGCAGAATCCCGTAGGCCTTCTGCAGCATCAGGCCCTTGTAATGCGCGTAGAGGTAGGTGAATACGTCCTCATCCTCTTCCGACGCCAGGATCACGAGCAGAAACATGGCCGTCCCTCCCTATGCCGAAATCCCCTCTATATGGATAACCTGTCTGATCATCCGTATATTACAAATTTTACATGAACTTTCAAAGAAAACAACCTGTATAATAAAAAAATAGCCGCAAGACATCGCTTGCGGCTCCCCCTATCAGGTTCCGTCCTCCATGATTTGTTCTGTTCCGATCCGCACAGGCGTGCCGAATACCGGGGTGACGCCGTCCCAGCCGAATCGCTGCGCCCTGACACTCCGGCCCCGCCAGCCGCTCCCCGACACCTCGTTCGCATGGTAGACGATCCAGTCCTCCGAACCGTCGGGAGAGGTGGTGAAGGAGCAGTGACCGGGACCATAGGCGGTTTCCGTCTTGGTGAAAAGGGGTTTCTGCGCTTTGGTCCAGGCAGCCGGGTCCAGCGGATCCGACCCGGTCAGGGTGAGCAGGCCGAGGCAGTAGTCGTCCGTCCAGCTGCCGCTGGCGGAATAGACGATGTGGAGGGTGCCGTCCTTCTGAAGCGCCTCGGGTCCCTCGTTGACCGTGGGACGGCCATGCCGCTCCCATTCGTATTCGGGGACCGAGATGCAGGCTCGTTTGCCGCAGATGGTGAACGGATCGGACATGGGGGCGATATAGAGCTGCTGGGAAACGTCGACGTCTCCCTCCCAGCCAGACCAGACGAAATAGAGCCGTCCCATATGGGAGAAAACGGTGCCGTCGATCGCCCAGTGATCGTCGGGAGACGAAATCTTGCCGACCATCCGGAAAGGCTCCTGGGGACCGTCCGCGGTGAGGGCATACAGTCGATGATGGGCGTTCTGGCCGTCGTCCGCCGCGACATAGATCACCCAGGTGCCGTCGATGCAGTGGAGTTCGGGAGCCCAGTAGCTCTTGGAGTAGAGAGTCCCCTCCGGAGCGGTGTAGACGCACACCGGCTCCGCGCTGCCAATGTCGCACAAGCGATCGGCCTTGGATACACAGAGCTGGTTGCCATGCCTCGAATGGCAGTAGTAGTAGACGCCCTCGTGATAGAGGACCCAGGGATCGGCATGGGGGGCGGGAGCGATGGGGTTGACAAACGTCGACATAGGCAATCATCCTTTCGTTATATGGCGTGATCGGGCGGAAAGTCCCGCCCGGACCAGACGGCTTTGGAGGTCCAGTCGGTATCGGGCGAGTCCCAGAAGGGATCGTCCGGGGCGAGGCCGAGGGGCAGGAAGACCGTGGTGCAGAGATACAGGCTGCCGGTCGAAATATAGCCCTCCCCGGCGCCCGGCTGGTGGCCGCAGACCCCCACCGTCAGAAAGCCCTGCGCGTCGAACATATCCGGAGAGCTCTGGACCTTTCGGATTACGGCATCCAGGGCACAGCGAACCGCCGCGGGCGAGAGCCCCTCGGGCAGACGGTGCTCGAGCGCCATCTGGGCGAGGTGCTGAAAGGCGCCGTAGCGGTAGGCGATGGACCGGCCGACGATGGGATAGGTCCCGTCGGGCGCGATCAGGCGCTCTTCGATGGCCGCGTAGCGGGATGCCCGTCGGAGGATCCGGTCCCGCATATTCTGCCAATCCTGGAAACGGCCGCCGACGGCATCCAAGATGTCCACCAGCATGGGCTGGATGACGAAGCTGTTGTAATAGTCGAAGTGGAAGGATGCACCGTCGCCGTACAGGCCGTCGCCTTTATACCACTGGTCATGCTGGCGAAGAGCGTAATCGATCCGCATGGAGTCCCAGTCCTCTACTCCGGCCACACAGAAAAACGCCTCAATCATGGCGCTGAACAGCAGCCAATTGCTGGCAAAGGGCTTTTGATCCCGAGTCCGGCGCAGTTCGCTGATCAGCCGTTCCTTGGTCGTCCCGGACAGCTCCTCCCACAGCGAGCGGGGGGCGCGGAGCAGCGCGTGAGCGAGAAAAGCGGCATCCACCAGACGCTGCCCCCCGGAGGCAAAGTTCAGATAATCGGGGGAGGCCGGATCCACGCCGTTCGCGATAGCCTGCCGCGCGAGAATACGGAAACGCGTCTGCGTCTCTCGTTCTTCTCCCTCGAGCCCCTCCAGTTCCAGCCAGGGAGACAGGCCGCATAGGGTGCGGCCGAGCGCCTCGAGATAGGTGCAGGTTTTCCGGTTTTCGATGTCGGTGATGCTCTCGACCGGCATATCCTCCCGCAGCCGGCCGCGCGCGAGCGCGTCCAGTACCGGATATGCGATTTTCGTCAGGGAATCCACCCAATAGGAGCGCATAGGATCAAATCCTTTCCGATGGTGTTAAGGGCATGCCGGATACCGCAGACATCCGGGACGCTGTGCCGGTTTCGACTCCGCCCAGGGGAAAATCGTCGATTTGGTTATTTTCACCAGAATGTACCCACGGCATGCGGCTCCCTCCAAAATTCATTTGATAAACTTTCCTTTATAATAGGCTATCCGGCATGGGTTTGTCCAGAAAAATGGAGTATATGTGAAGATTCTTATATTTATGATTCTTGTGGAAAAAGACAAAAAAAGAAGTTTTCCTCTTGACATTTCCTTTGATATTGTATATACTCAAATTGAAATTAACGATAACGTTATCGATAACGCCTAGGGACGCCGGCCTGCCTGCCATTGTAAAGCAGCGGAGACATCTTGTCAATATGAATCTGGGCAGCTCGAACGTTATGTTCGAGCCGGCAGGACTCCCCTGCCGGTTCTATTTTGAGGGGGACAGGACATGGAAACCGAACAAAAGCTGGCTAGGCTCAGACAATTTATGAGCCAAAACGACATTCCCGCCGTGGTTGTCCGGAAGCAGCCGAACTTTTCCTGGCTGACAGGAGGCGGCCGGGGATTCATCGGTCTGGCTTCGGAAGCGGCCTGCGGCAGCCTGGTCGTGACGCCGGGCGACGCGATCCTGGTGGCCAACAGCATCGAGTGCGGCCGCCTGGTGGGAGAGGAACTTCCCGAGAAGATGTTTACATATGAATCGGTTCCCTGGACGGAAGACGGCACGATACCCGCGGTGTTCGACCGGCTTTGCCCAAACGGGTATCGGGAGGACGGCCAGCTCGGCGCCTTTTTCGCCGAAGAGCGGACCCGGCTTTGCAGCGAGGAAATCGAACGGTTCCGTCAGCTCGGACGGGATGTGGATCAGTGCATGATGGAGGCGGCCAGGGGCGTGGCGCCGTTGACCTCCGAATTTGAAATGGCCGGGCGCCTGTCCGCCGCCATGTGGGCGAAGGGCCTGGAACCGATCACCATGCTGATCGCCGCGGACGACCGCGGCAAGCGGGTCCGCCATTATGTTCCCACCGACGCGAAAGCGCAGAACGGGCTGATCTGTTCGATTTGTGCCAGACGGGGCGGCCTGGTGGCCTCCGCGACCCGGACAATTGCGTTTCAGAAGGGCTTTGCTGCAGACTATGAGCGGCTGCTTGAAGTGGAAGCCACGGCTTTCAATGAGACCACTCCCGGCAAGAGCATGGGCGAGGTTTTTCAGAAGATCTGCGCCGCCTATGACAAAATCGGCATGACGGAGGAATGGCGCCGGCATCACCAGGGCGGCCTGACCGGGTATCTGCCCCGGGAGATCCGGGCCGACAAATCGACGGAGCATGTCGTCCGGCTGGGTGAAGCATATGCCTGGAACCCGTCCTGCGAGGGCGCCAAATGCGAAGACACCGTTCTGGTGACGGAAAACGGTCTCGAGGTTCTGACAGCCGGAGGAGGCTGGCCGATGATCAGTGTATACGGGTATCAGCGTCCCGCTGTCCTGAAACTCTATGAAGCGTAAAGGTGAAGTGACCCGATTTTATTATGGATAAAAAGTCTTCGGGGCTGCTGCTGACCCTGTCATTGGTGTGGGCCCTCTATTACATATTCAGTCAGAAGTTGGTGGCGGCTGTCACCTCTTTCCCCTCCGGACTCGTGATCCGGGTGCTGACGTTTTTCATCCTGATCGTCATTGCGGCGGTCAGCGGCCGGATGGGGGATCTGAAGCCCCCGCCCCTGCGCATGATGCTCGTGATGATGCTCATCGGCCTGCTCGGGTTCCTGCTCGATTTCACCGCGTTTCTCGGGCTGCGGTATTCGAGCGCGGGGGGCGGCACGGTTCTTCTCAAAACCGACGTTCTCATGGCCGCCGTCATCAGCGCGGTGGTATTCAAAGAGAAATTCCGGCTCCTGGATATCGGGGCGATCGCGATGATGTTCTGCGGCGTGCTGCTGACGATGAACGTCTTTCACCTGCAGCTGTCCGGGGTCAACGACCTGTTCTTCATTCTCAGTGCCTTTTTCGTCACCCTGAACGCGTTTGTCATCCGCTGGGCGCTGAACCACCCGAAAACGCCGGTCAAGGGCATGACCATCGGGTTTTACAACAACTTCTACGCCATGATCCTGTTCGGCATCGCGGTCCTCGTCAGCGGAACAGGCGGGGATCTCGTGACCGGGATCGCAGGGCCCGGCGTCTGGATCGTCGCGTTGGCGGCCGGACTGGGGCAGAGCTTCGTATATGTGTTCTATTACGCGGCACTCGGACGGCAGCCGGTTTGGCTGGTCAAGGTCTTTTTGCTGCTCATGCCGGTCTTTACGACGGTGATTGAAACCGTCACGGAGCTCATCACGACCGGAGCCACCAGCATGACCTGGTCCCGGTTCGGCGGTATGGTGCTGGTTCTGGCCGGAGCCGTGGTTCTGCTTTTAAAAAAGAAAACGCCGAAACCGGCGCTGCAAGAGGAGTAATGGGAAGATGGATTTTCAGTTTTACATGCCGGTCAAGGTGATTTTCGGGCAGGATGCGATGAACCAGTTTGCGGGGCTTGCGAAGGAACCGGTGCTGATTGTGAGCACGGAGATCCTCACAAAGCTCGGTGTCACGGGCAAGGTCGCGGCCGCCTGCGGCGGGACTCCGGCCATTTACGATCAGGTGGAAGCCAACCCGACCCTGGCGACCGTGGAAGCGATCGCGGCCGTGATCCGGGACGAAGGCATTGCCACCGTCGTCGCCGTCGGCGGCGGCAGCAGCATGGATGCGGCCAAGGCGGCCTCCTCTCTGGCGGCGGGGGATACCCCCCTGCGGGAATGCCTTTACCGCGGTGCTCCGGTGCCGAAACGGAAGGTCGGCCTGCTGGTTGTGCCGACGACGGCGGGCACGGGAAGCGAAGTGACCAACGTCGCGGTGCTCTCCGATCCGGAGGAAGATAAAAAGACGCCGCTCGTTTCCCACAGCCTGTGGGCCGATGCGGCGATGGTCATTCCCGAGATGACGGTGACGGCGCCGAAAAGCGTGACCGCCTCGACCGGATTCGACGCCCTGATCCACGCGGTAGAGGCGTACTGGGCCACTTCCACGCAGCCCGCGAGTGAGGCACTCGGCCTTCAGGCGGCCAAACTTGTCTGCCAAAATCTGCGCCGCGCCTACGACAACGGGGAAGACCGGGAGGCCAGAGAGGGGATGATGCTCGGCAGCCTGCTGGCCGGTATGGCCTTCTCCCAGACCCGTACCACCGTCCTGCATGCGGCGAGCTTCCCGCTGACGAGCGATTTCCACGTCGATCACGGGCGCGCCTGTGCCATCAACCTGATTCCGGTCCTGCGGTATGTCAGCGGGTATATTCCGGAAAAAATGGCGGCGATGGCCGGATTCTGCGGCTACGCCGGCACGAAGGAATGGATCGGCGCGCTTGAGGAACTGATGGCCCACTGCGGGATGCCCCTCTCGCTCAGCGAGGTGGGCGTGAAGGAAAGCGATCTGGCCCATCTGGCGTCCGCAACCATGAGTGCTCCCATCGCCAAGCTGACGCCTGCACCGATGGACGAGGACATTATACGCAAATTATTGGCGGAAAACCTGTATTCCGGTAAGGAAGGAGGTGTCTCAAACTGACCAGACGAGACAACGCCATTATCCAAAAACAAGTATGTATTAGGAGGGACAATTCTGTGAAAAAAGTGATTTCCGCATGCGCCGCTCTGGCGCTCACTGCCATGTTGGCCGCAGTTCCCAGCGTCTCTGCCGCAGACGCAGCTCCGAAGCTCATTGCCCATTACGAATTTAAAGACGGTTCCGTGGGGAAAGATTCCGCCGGCAGCGGCGACATGAAGGTGGTCAAAGAGGACGGCCAGACTGCTGCCGACGCGAAGGTCGTTTCAGGACCCAAGGGCATGAGTGCCCTGGAGTTCGACGCCAGCTACGCGCTGATCACCGACAAAAAGGACGTGCTGGATCCCCTCAAAGAGTATACCGTATCCTTCCTGGTATCCCCGTCGGATGCGGGCCACCTGCTGTATACGGCTTTCTCAACCGGCCAGACCAACTGGAACGCTCCCATCAACAAGGGTGCGATCATTCTGTTCAACAAGGAAGCCGGCAACCCCGAAGTCCGTGTTTACGGCGGCACGCCGACCGCGGCCGACGGCACCAAGTTTGCCGAGGATCAATTTAAGAACGACGACGGCGCGAAGGGCCTCGAGAAATTCGCGGAGCGCGGCACCAAAGCCGAACCCTATAAATATGAGAAAGGCGTCTGGTACCGTGTGGTGCTGACCGTCAAACTCGCCGATGGTGTAAAAGGCGGCACTCAGGAGCTGTATATCGAAAAGATGGACGCGGTCACCTCCAAGGCCAGCCTCGTCAGGAGCAAGAATTATTATTCCGACACCATTCCGGCTGGCCTGACCGATCTGAACAACACCCAGCGGCCGATTTCCCTGGGCGCCTGCTATAACTGGGAAACCGGCAAACCGGCGGATCAGTTCACCGTCGATACGAATACGGAGCTCAACAAGAGAAAGAACTTCAGCATGTTCCTGGGCAAGATGGCGGATGTCCGTTTCTATGATAAGGCTCTGACTCAGGATCAGGTCGTGGAACTCTTCAAGAACAACAAGATCGCCGGCGAGGAAGGCAGCAGCGAGCCTCCGGCCACGACCACTGCAGCCAACAACGAATCGACCACCGCCGCAGGCGGCGACACCACGACGACCGCAGGCAATGACACGACCACCGCCGCGGGTGGCACCACCACGACGGCCTCCAAAGCGCCCACCACCACTGCGGCCGACACATCGAATCCGGCCGATGAGGGCGGTTCCAATACCGGCCTGATCGTCGGCATCGTGATTGCTGCGATTGTGGTTCTGGCTGGAGCGGGTGCGGCGGTTTACTTCCTGGTGATCCGGAAGAAGGCCGCTCCGACGGACGACACGACCCCCGATGAGCCGAACGGCGAAGATAAATAAACGTTCCCATGCAAGCTTTAGCGGTTTCTTGTAAATCAAACCGTAAGAAATAGAGCGAAGAAAAGGAGAGAAAAATGGCCATGAAGAAGCAGATCATTCCCTGCGCCCTCTTGTCCGCCTGCCTGATGCTGGGTGCTGGCGCCGCAGCAATGGCGGAAACTCCCTCGGCCGGGCCAAACCTGGTCGCGCACTATACGTTTGCCGACGAAAACAATGTGGGTAAGGATTCCGCCGGCACCGCAGACATGAAAGTCTATGGGAAAGATGCCGTTACAGAAGCCGAAGCCAAAGTGGTCGAAGGTCCGGTATCCGGCATGAAAGCGCTCCAGTTTGACCAGACCTATGCACTGGCCACGGCTAAGAGCGACGTAACCGATACCCTCAAAGAGTTCACCGTCACCTTCCTGGTCGCGGCTGACGAGAATGACGTTCTCAAGTACAATATGTTCTCGACGGGTCTGGGAAATATCAATGATCCGAAGCACAGCGGCATAAACGTGCTGATGGATCTCAACGGCAAGAATTATTGGCCTGAAGTGCGGCTTTACGGCGGCGAACAAGGTCCTACGGCCAATGACGGTGCCAAGTGGGCCACGGATCAGTTTAAAAACGACGACGGCGCCGTAGGCAAGGCGAACTGGGCCGATCGTGAAAAGAAGGCGTATGTGAAGAACGAGTGGTACCGTCTGGTTATCACGGTGAAGCTGAGCGACGGCACGAACAAAGGATTGCAGAGCTGCTACATCGAAAAGGTCGGCGCCGTTGATGAGAAGGCCGATTTCGTGGATCATAAGAACTATTATGAAAGCGAGCTTCCGGTCAATCTGAGCAGCGTTAAAAACGACAATTACGGGATTTCTCTGGGTGCCTGTTACGCATGGACCGGTAATCAGAGCGCTTTTTATGCGGAAAACGGTAAAAACTACGGCATGTTCCAGGGCCTGATGGCCGACGTCCGCATCTATGACAAAGCCCTGACCCAGGATCAGATTGTGGAACTGTATCAAAACAATCAGCTTTCGACGGATGTGGAGGGCACCACGTCTGAGGAATCCACCGAGAGCACCACTTCGACCGTCAGCAATACGTCCACCGAATCGAAGGCTCCCCAGAGCACGGCCAGTGCACCTCCCACGGGCGTGGCCGGCAACCTGCTGCCCCTGCTGGTTCTGATCCCCGCCGCCGGTGTCGCCGGTGTTCTCGTGGTTCGCCGCAAGGGCAAAGCGTCCAAATAAGATTCCCTATAAGCCATAACGCCTCTCCGGCGGCCCGGTCCCAGATGCCCGCTCCGCCGGAGAGACAAAAGAAACGAAGGAGGTTCCAATATGAAGAAGCTCGTTTCCGCATGCACCGCCGTCGCGCTGTCGGCGATGCTCGGTATCGTGCCGGCTGTTTCGGCCGCCGACGCGACTCCGAAGCTGATCGCACACTATGATTTCAGCGATGCCGCCAATGTCGGCAAGGATTCCGCCGGCAGCGGCGACATGAAGGTCCTGCAGCAGGACGGCACGAGCGCGGCAGAGGCCAAGGTCGTCGAAGGCCCCAACGGCCTGAAGGCGCTGGAATTCAATCAGGATTACGCGCTCGCCACCGATAAGAAAGATGTTCTCGACGGCAAAAAGGAATTTACGGTGACCTTCCTGGTGGCCGCGAACAGCGACGGTAAGCTGACCAACAACATGTTTACCACCGGTCTGTCCGACAACAACAATCTCGGTCAGAAGGGCATCAACGTCCTGATGAATGGAGAAGGCGGATATCCCGAAGTCCGGCTGTACGGCAGCGCCAGCGACTCCACCCATGGCTCGGATCCGCAAAACAAGTGGGGTGCCGATCAGTTCAAGAACGACGACCGGGAAATCGGCAAAACGAACTGGAAAAATTACACGAAGCCCACCGCGACCGATTGGTACCGTGTGGTCGTCACTGTGAAGCTGAGCGACGGCACCAAGGGCGAGCAGAAAACTAACGCCAACAACGAGAAGTACACCGAAGGCACCGGCGTGCAGACCTGCTACATCGAGAAGATCGGCGGCGTTTCCTCCAAGGCCGATCTGGTGGCGAACAAAAACTATTACAGCTACAACCTCCCCTATGGCCTGACCGACATTACCAACCCCAACCACGGCATCGCGCTCGGCGCCTGCTACACCTGGAAGGATGCCGACGGTACCAACACGTTCTACAATAAGGACAAAGAGTATAAGTACAGCATGTTCAAGGGCAAGATGGCCGACGTCCGCATTTACGACAAGGCCCTGACCCAGAATCAGATCGTGGAACTCTTCACCAAGGGCGACGTTACCGCGCCGGCCACCCCGGATTCCAAGCCCAGCGGCGGCAGCCCCAGCACCGGCGCCGGCCTGAACTTCATCCCGGTTCTGATCGCCCTGCCCGCGGCGGCGGTGGCCTGCGGCCTCGTTCTCCGCAAGAAGAAGGCTTCCAAGTAATCGAAGCGGCATAGATACGGATATCCCGGCGGCCGGATGCCGCCAAGAATGATGGGAACCCCGGGGGACGGGCGACTCCGTCCCCCGGACGGCTTCCCGCAAAATGGAGAGAGACGGTATGAGTCAATTTCGAGTGGCGGTACTCGGCGCGGGCGACCGCGGCAAGGCTTACAGCAAAGCCCTCAAGCAGTTGGATAAAGACTGCGTGCTGGTGAACATATGCGATCTGCAGGAGGATCGCGCGCAGAAGGCCAAAGAAGAGTTTGGCTATGAAGAAACGTTCTACGATTATAAAGACGCTATCACCAAGAACAACATCGATGTCGTCGTGGTGTGCACGCCGGCTTATTTTCACAGCGAAATGGCGATTTATGCCCTCAATCATCAGAAACACGTGATCAGTGAAAAGCCGATGGATCTGTCTTTTGAAAAAGCGAGCGAGATGGTGGCCTGCGCCAAGCGCAACGGACGCGTACTGGCAATCGGGCACCAGTATCATAATTTTAAAAATTTCCGCAAGCTGAAAAAAGTTTTCGACGAGAATGTGATCGGACGTCCGGTCATGATGCGCTGCGAGGATACCCGTCCGGTCCGGCCGAAAATTGCGATGCACGATGCAGAATTCGGCAACGGCGGTCCCCTCAACGACATGTCCTGCCACTTCACCGATCTGATGCGGTGGTACTTTGGGGCAGAACCGGTCAGTGTCAGCGCGCAGTGCATGGTTCTGGCGGAAAACAGTCCCACCCTGGCGACTATTGCCAACAAGGCCGTGGACACCGTTAACATTAACGTTAACTTTGATTCCGGTGATGTCGGTGTGATAACCGTCAGCTGGGCGTATCCGAAGAATAAACACTGGAAACAGCAGGTGACCGCGTACGGTCCGACCGGGACGGTGGAAGTCGCCGGAGACAAAGTGACGGCCTATCTGGAAGACGACAACAACGTCGAGTACGAACTGGACAGCCAGGACAAGGACGAGACCGAAAACGCCGAGAGAACCGTGGTCCGCCACTTCTTCGACGAGATAAACGGCACGGGTAAGGTGCAGGTTACGGGCGACGACGCGCTCAAGGCGTTTGCGGTGTCCCTCGCGGCGATCAAATCCTCCGAGCTCGGCCGTCCGGTTCTTCTCAGCGAGATCTACAGCGAGAAGCCCAGTATTTACAGTGCTATGCACGCGGGGGAGTGATCCCCCGCGGGAAAAACGCGAGTGGCGTTTTTCATCCCCCTGCAGAGGAAGTAAGCCCTGCAAAAAACGCCTGTTAAGGAAACCAGTCAATCCAGCATTCATCCATTAAGGAGTGAGCCTCATGTATAAAATTGCCTGCCAGACCATCGTTTTCGGTGACACCATCAAGGAAAACATCGAAACCATCCTGCCCGCGGTGAAGAAGATGGGCTATGACGGCGTCGAGATCGGCGTCCGCCACTTTGACAAGGAGAAGCCCGACTATTACCGCGATCTGCTGAAGAAGAACGAGCTCGAGCTTCTCGCCATCCACGTGGGCGGCAACTTCCTGGAGCCGGATTCGGTCCAGAAGCAGATCGACCAGTTCGGCGATACCCTGCGGTTCGCCTGCGAGCTCGGCATCCACTACATTTTCATCTCGGGCTTCCATAAGAAGGGCAAGACCGAGGCGGATTACAAAGAAGAGGCCGCTGTTTACAACCGTCTGGGCAAAATGTGCCACGACAAGGGCCTGAAGCTCTGCTTCCACAACCATGACTGGGAGATCTGGAACGACGAAATGGGCTTCCGCACCCTGATGGCGAATACCGACCCCGCGTATTTCCGTCTGGTGCCCGATGTGGGCTGGGTCACCCGCGGCGGTGCCGATCCGGTCAAATTCCTGGAAGAGTTCAAAGACCGCATCGAAGTGCTGCACTTCAAGGAATTCACCGCGGAAAACTCCTTCACGGAACTGGGACAGGGCGTTGTGAAGTTTGAAGAAGTCCTCAAGGCGTTCGGCGATCTGAAGGATCCGCTGTGGCTGGTGGCCGAACAGGATAAGACGACCAAGGGCGCCGAGATCAGTGCGCAGGAGAACTACAACTACATCGCGGGGCTCTGCGGCCGCTGATCCGCGGCGCGTGCCCGCAGGGGTGACGGAACGACACCATATATGGAGGAAACCGGAAGATGAAAAAAACGGTTTGCGCGCTTTTGATTGGTGCCATGGTTTGTTCCCTGGTTTCGTGCGGAGGGGAGAAGCTCCCTTCCGGATCTGAGAAGGCGGACCCGCCGGATGCCGCGTCTTCCGAGGCTGACGATACGCAGAGCGAGAACGAGAATCCGCCCTTCGACCATCTTGTACGAAGCTGGAACGCACGCATCTACACCGCGGAAGACGGCACGTCCCTCCCGTTTCAGCTCTATATGCCCCCGGATTATGACGCGAACAAGTCTTACCCCTGCATCTTGTACATGCACAGCGCCGGGGTGAAATGCGATGACAATTCGCACATATACAAGGGCGAAGCGAAGTTCCTGCGCAATCTCGAAAGCGGCCCATATGCCAAAGAGGCGATTGTGATTGCGCCGTGCTGCCCCGAAGGCCAGAAATGGGTGCCCGCCAGTTCATGGAATCAGATCACATACGATTTTGTGAACACCGGGCCAGCCAAATACATGAAAGCGACCATGGAACTCTTCGCAGCCGCGAGAGAGGCGCTTTCGATCGATGATCAGAGACTCTATCTCTACGGCATGAGCATGGGCGGCTTTGCCGTTTGGGATATCCTCACCAGAAATCCGGATATGTTCGCGGCGGCCATCCCTGTTGCGGGGGCGGGAGATCCGAGCGCGGCCGATACCTTTGACGGAACGGCCATATGGATATTCCACGGCTCTGCGGACAAAACGGTGCCCAAGGAAAGCGCGGACAAGATGGCAGAAGCGCTCAAAGCGGCGGGCCGGGAGGATATCCGATACACGGTATTTGAGGGGCAGGGACACGGCATATGGACCCTGACAGCCAATACCGAGGGCCTGTACGACTGGCTGTTCTCCCAGAAGAGAGACATCCTCGGCTAAAACCGGCCCGGATCCCATGCGGACGCATTGCCAAGCGGGATCGGAAACCCGCGAAACTGGAAAGGAACGATCAAGCATATGAAACATCCTGTGACCATCGGCGTGATCATGCTCGCGCGGAACACCTTCGATTTCGAAGCGGCCCGCGGCCTTTATGCCGACATCAAAAAGAACCTCGCCGCCATTCCGGACGCCACCTTCGTCTGCGCGGACGACCTGGTGTTCGAGGTTCCCGATCTCGACGAGCCGATCGACAAGATCAATAAGGCGAATGTCGACGGCATCGCGATCATCAGCGGCACCTTCCATCTCGGCCACCTGGCGCTCGAGATCGCGAAGCGGACAAACGCGCCCCTGCTGCTCTGGGGCCTGCCCGAGCTGCCCTACAACGGCGGCAAGATCCGCCTGAACTCGGTCTGCGGCGTCAACCTGAACGCCTCCAACCTCTACAAGGCCGGCCGGGACGATTTCCATTACTGCATCTCGAACGATATCGACATGGACTGGGTGGATGCCGTCCGCATCCGCGCCAAGCTGAAAAATGCCAAGATCGGCATCCTCGGCTTCCGCGCCCACGGCTTCTTCAACCTCGCGTTCGACGAGCTGACGCTGTACAAGGAAATCGGTGTCCTGATCGATCATTACGAGCTGACCGACATCTGGAATCAGCCGGTCGACGAGGCTGAGGTGGAGGCACGGAAGAAGCAGATCGCCGGCATCTTCGATCTCTCCGGCGTCAGCGGCGAGCAGGTGCAGAAGGTGGCGGAGCTCTGCGAGCGTTTCAAGGCGTTCATGGATCGCCAGGGTCTTGCGGGGCTCGCGGTGCGGTGCTGGCCGGAATTCGCGGCCGGCTACGGTGTCTCCCCCTGCGCAGCGATGTCCATTCTGCAGAGCGAAGGCTACGTCATCGGCTGCGAAGGCGACGTGCAGGGCGTGGTGTCCCAGCTGATGCACACCGCCATGGGCGTCGAGCAGCCCTTCCTGGCCGACTTGTCCCAGGTGAACTTCGACACCGATTCCGCCCTGATGTGGCACTGCGGCGTCGCGCCCTGCGGCCTGTGGGATCAGTGCTGTGTCCGCTCCCTCGATTCCTATTACGCGGGCGGACGCGGCGTCACTGCGGACTTTGTCCTGAAGAGCGGCAAGGTCAACGTTCTGCGGATGGATTTCGCCCGTGGCAAATCCCGCCTCTTCATCGAATGCGGCGACGCGATTTCGGTGCCGAAGGAACTCAAGGGCACCTATGTGAAGGTGGTCTTCGACAAACCCATGCGGGAAGTCCTCGACACCGTGGTGCGCAACGGCATTGCCCATCACGTGTCCCTGGCCTACGGAGAAAATGTCCGTCCCCTCGAGATCTATGCCCGGATGAACGGCATGGACGTGATTCGCTGAGAAAGGCAGATTGTGAAGATGCAAGCAACAGAAATCAAGCAGCTGAATGACAAGTCGGCGGAAATCCGCCGCCTCGTCATTGAGGAAATCGGCCGGCTGGGCGTCGGCCACATCGGCGGGTGCCTCTCCATCGTGGAGGCGCTGGTCGTTCTGTACTACAAGCAGATGCATATCGATCCAAAGAACCCGGCCCTGCCGGACCGCGACCGTTTCGTTCTGTCGAAGGGCCATGCCGGCCCGGCTCTGTACGCGGTTCTCGCGGACAAAGGATATTTCGATAAGGAATGGCTGTGGACCTTGAACAAGCCCGAAACCCGTCTGCCCAGCCACTGCGACCGGATCCGCACCCCCGGCATCGATATGACGGCCGGCTCCCTCGGCCAGGGCTTCTCGGTGGCCGTCGGCATGGCCAAGGCCGCTCAGATGGACGGCAAAACCCATCGGGTGTATGCGATGATCGGCGACGGCGAAAGCCAGGAAGGCCAGATCTGGGAGGCCGCGCAGTTTGCCGGTCAGCATAAGCTCCGGAATTTCACCGGCTTTATGGATTACAACAACATGCAGATCGACGGGCTCGTCTCCGACCAGCTCGACGTGCAGCCGGTGACCACCCGCTGGGAGTCCTTCGGATTTGCCTGCGAAGTGGTCGACGGACACGACGTGGCCGCGATCGACGAGGCGATCGAACGCTCCAAAACCGCCGACCGCCCGACCATGATCATTCTCAAGACCATCAAGGGCAAGGGCGCGTATTTTGCAGAAGGCAAGGTCGAATCCCACAACATGCCGATAACGGAAGACATGTGGAAGGCCTGCGTGGAAGGGGGAGACCGCCATGTTGGATAATCAGGAGCTGCGTGCGGTATATATTGAAGAACTCATTCGGTATGCGAAAACCGACGACCGCATCACCCTTGTGGAAGCGGACCTGTCCAAGGCTCTGTCTTCTCCGAAGTTCAAAGCGGCCTATCCCGAGCGCCTGATCGACGTGGGCATCTGCGAGGCCAACATGATCGGCGTGGCCGCCGGCCTCGCGGTGGAAGGCAAGCTGCCCTTTACCCATACCTTCACCCCCTTTGCCAGCCGCCGCGTCTGCGATCAGGTGGCCATTTCGATTCTGTATGCCGGCCTCAAGGCCGTCATGGTGGGCTCCGACCCCGGTATCTCTGCGGAACTCAACGGCGGCACCCATATGAGTTTTGAAGACATCGGGGTGATGCGGTCCCTGCCGGGTCTCACCATTGTGGAGCCGGTCGACGCGGCCCAGCTCAAAGCGGCGCTGCCCCAGATCCTCTCCTGCAAAGAGGCCGTGTACCTGCGCCTGTTCCGGAAACAGGCCCGGAAGATTTACGACGAAGGCTGCGCCTTTACCCTCGGCAAGGCGAACACTCTCCGCGAGGGCAGCGACGTCACCATCATCGCGGGCGGCATCATGGTCGGGGAATCCCTCGATGCGGCCGATCTTCTGGCGAACGAGGGCATCAAAGCCCGTGTGCTCGACATGCACACTGTAAAGCCCCTAGACCGCGAAGCGGTGGTGCGTGCAGCCAAGGAGACAGGCGCCATCGTCACCTGTGACAACCACAATATCATCGGCGCAATCGGGACGGCTGTGGCCGAAGTCACCGCCGAGGAATGCCCGGTGCCGGTTGTCCGGATCGGTGTGACCGACCATTTTGGAGAAGTCGGCAAAATGGATTTCTTAAAGGCGAAATATCACATGACCGCGGCGGATATCGCGGCGGCCGCCCGTACGGCAATTCAAAAGAAAGGAGGGAATTGAAAAATAGGCTGGGCGCCTATTTTTCAAAGGCAATTCCGCCTTTTCGTCTATAAATCGAAGACGAAATTTGGCAGTGCCAAACCGGCTGAATAGCCGGATAACGGTGAAAGGAGGAGTATATGCATGAAAGTAGCACTCGGCTCGGATAAATCCGGATTTCTCCTCAAAGAGGCGATCAAGAAGTATCTGACGGAACAGGGAATCGAGTTCGAAGACATGGGGACGCAGGATCTCGAGCACGGCAAGCCGTATTACGAGGCCGCTCCGATTGTGGCCAGAGCGGTGCAGTCCGGCCAGTTCGACCGCGGCATCCTCATCTGCGGAACCGGCATGGGCATGTCCCTGGTGGCGAACAAGTTCGATGGCATCTACGCCGCTTGTGTGGAAAGCGTTTACGGCGCGAAAATGTGCCGCGCGATCAACAACGCCAACATCCTCACCATGGGCGGCTGGATCATCGGCCCCGAAATGGGCGTGGAAATGGTGAAAGCGTTTTTGAACACCGGCTTTACACAGGATCTGGAACCCTGGCGTGTGGAATTTCTCACCAAAGCATTCGATATCGTACAAGGAATGGACACCAAATAAACCATTCAAAAGGAGGAAGCAACACATGAAAAAGGTTACCCGTATTCTCTGCGCGGCCCTCGCATGTGCCCTGATGGCTTTCCCAATGGCCGGATGCAGCAAAGACGAGGGGAATACCCCCTCCGGCTCCGGCGGTGACAACTCCCTGGAGGGCAAGCTTAAGATCGCGACCCTGCCGAAGTATGTGGAAGATCTCACCGCGTATGTCGAGAACTTCAATAAGATCTATCCGAAGGTGGAGGTTGAGGTCATCGGCTTTGAAGGCAAGGGCAACGATTACCTGACCGCTCAGGCCGCTATCAGCGATCTGCCTGACCTGATTTACGGCTTTTCGTCCGATAGCAATGTCCGCTATTCCGTGGAACAGGGCTGGGCCTATCCGATCGATGATTTTGTGAATGCCGACGAGGATTTCAAAGAGATCAACAAGACCGCCCTGCAAGCGTATACCTACGGCGGCAAGCTGTACGGCCTGCCCTATGAGCTGCAGTTCGATTCTTTTGTCATCAACATGGACCTGCTCGACATCCTGAACCTCGACAAACCCGAGATGGACTGGACTCTCGACGAGTACATGGATCTGCTCAAGAAAGCGACCACGACCGAGTATTCCGGCCAGAATGCCCTGGGCAACTGGTCACAGAAGCTGACGGGTGTGTATGGTTCCCAGAATCAGCTGGGCGCCCACGGCTATAACCGCGACAAGAACACCGTCACCCTGACCGACGGCGCCTGGGTCAGTGCCCAGAAATTCATCAAAGACATGAAGAGCATCCCCGGCCTCCTTTCCGACACCATGAAGGATCAGGCCAAACGGAACGCCGGACAGCTCGATGACTATCAGAAGAAATTCGGCGAGAACGCCGACGCCGCCCGTGAAGGCAAGGTCCTGTTCATGTTCAAGGCGTCCTGGGATTGGCAGTGGGTCCACTCCCTGGCGAACGACTGGCAGTATCTGCCCCTGCCTCATCCGGAAGGGCAGCCCAGCCGCCAGTCCATGCACACCATCTGGACGATGATGATGTCCACCACCAAATATCCGGATGCGGCGTTTGCCCTGCTCAAGCACCTCAGCTACGGTAAGGACGGCAACCTCTCCAAACTGGAGTACCTGAAGAACAAGGTCAATGAGGAAGGCGAGAAGGCCAACGAATTCTATATCCCCGTGACCAGCAACGAAGAAGTCAACAAAGCGTTCCGCGATCTCGGATTCGTTCCGGAAGGCCTGATGTGGCTGTATGAGAACATGGACACCGACGCTTATGAAACATTCCGGTCCGACTGGTACAAGGACGTTCCCGGCTGGGGCGATGTCTCTTCCAATATGAGCCAGCAGGCGATCAAGTGCGAAAAAGGCGAAGTCCAGCCCGAAGCGGTTGCGAAAGAAGCCGAAACCCTGTGCAACGAAATCCTGGCCAGAGAAAAGCAAGTCAGCGAAGACGCGATTGCGGCCGCCCAGAAAGCTTTTGCCGATACCCGTGCGAAAGTGGAGGGCAAATGAGCCCCTTTTGAACCAGATTTGAGTCTTGTCTGATGTCCGCCGTCCGGTACCGGGGTCTTGCAGCGCCGGTACCGGACCCGGCGGATGCGTTCATAGTTGTTTATTTGATACCGCGAAAAAAGTCGAATCCCGACGACGAATCGATATGGCAGTCCCCGGAAAGGGATGCGGCCGCAGGCTTATGAGCGGCCGCCTTAAAGGTGAAAATTCTGTTGATGAAGCGGGTGCAAGCCCTGTTAAGAAGGATAGAGGCCGTGCTTGTACCCGCCATATTCAGCCTTTTTTTAAAGCATTCGGTTGATAATTTCTATACAGGTTCCCTAATTGTGAGATCCATTCCTCCGCCGCAGGATGGAATCTTCTGACTTTGGCTTCAAGCGGCGGAGAAAAGGGGCTAGTATGAAAAAGCGGATGAGAGTTTGTTCCCTGTTATCGAGTTTGGCAGTGCTGGCAGGCCTGTTTCAAATGCTGTCTTTCACGGCTGGAGCGGAGTCCGCGGCCCCGAAGGCGGAATGGCTGAACTTCGAGGATGCGGACATCCTGGCCCGCCAGACGTATGAGGGCGGCAAACGCCTGGATCTGGACGAGGTTCTTGAAGCGTCGCTGGATCTCGCGAAAGCGGGAGATTACCGCCTGGCTCTCGTGTATGAACAGGAGGATTATCCGACGTTCGGCAACAGCGGCCAGCTCGAAATCAACGGAGAAAAAACGTCGCTGAGCCTGGGCGGCGTCTGGTACGACGAAGATACCGAGCGCCAGCTCGACCGTTATGGCAACGAAACGATCAGCAACAGCCGGTATGTCACCGGACAAGTGACCCAGATGCTGTGCGGGGATACCGATTATGACCATGTGGACAGCGTGTATCCTTTTCAGGCGGGAACCAACACCCTCCGGCTGTCGTTTTCGGAAGTGCCGGTGACGGTCTATGAAATTCTGGTGGTCAAAACCGCGGCGTACAGCGGGCTGTCGTCGAGTGCTGTCAATAACGGCAGGCAGATCCCGATTCAGGCGGAGGATTATATCTGGAAATCGGATTCCTATATCCATGCGGGCAACGCGCAGGATGCGAACGTCACCCCGTACCGGGTGGATCAGAAAAAGATCAATATCCTCGACGGCGGCGTGTTCGATACCCACCGCCAGAAGGTCATGTACCAGTTTTATGTAGAGGAAGCGGGGGACTATCAGTTCGCCCTGCGGTATAACCAGGACTCTAAAAAGGGCATGAGCGTTTATCGCAGTATTGAAATCGACGGACAGATTCCCGATGCCTGTTTTGAGAATATATCCTTTAAATACACGGGTCTCGATTACGTCACCCAGACCGTGACGAACGGCGCGCAAGCGGCGTATGTCCACCTGAGCGAGGGCTGGCATACCCTGTCCGTCGTTGTTACGGCGGCGCCTGTGGCCTCTTATCGGGAACGCCTGAACCGGACGCTTGGTGAAATCAGCGAGGCGGGCATCGCCATCAAGATGATCACCGGTGGCCAGAAGGACAAGAACCGGACCTGGAACATCGAGGAATATCTCCCCACCATCGTGGACGATCTGAACCGCTGGGCCGACGAACTCGATACCGTCTATGACGAACTCGAGGAGTTGGCCGGCCGCAAACCCTCTTTCGCGGCCTCTCTGCCCAAATCGGCGCAGTATCTGCGCAAGGCGGCCGAATCGCCCCGAACCCTGCCGACCAAAACCACCAAGATCTTTGAAGGCGCCGGTTCGGTTGCCCAGATGATCGGCGATCTGATCACCCCTCTGCTCCAGCAGCAGCTGACCCTCGATCAGCTTTTCGTCTACAGCGCCGACGAGCCGCAGGAATCCTATCCCGGCTTTTTCGAAAGAATGATCAATGGGATCAAGCATTTTCTCCTGTCCTTCTCGTCCGATTACAACAGCTTCGGCAATGTGGGCACCAGCTCGGATGTGCTGGACGTGTGGGTGAACCGCCCGCTGATGGCGGTCGAAACCCTGCAGATGCTCGCGGACGCGGATTTTACGCCGAAAACCGGCATTCCGGTCAAAGTCACCATCATGCCGAACGAAGAGAAAATCGTCCTTGCAAACGCCGCACAGCAGACCCCCGACGTCGCCATGGGGCTGACGCTCGGCCGTCCGTATGAGCTGGGGCTGCGTGAAGCGGTGGTCGACATGTACGAGTTCGACGACTTCCTCGACTATTATAAGGAACACTATGATCTCCGCCTGCTCACCCCTCTCTGGGTGGACGGCCGGATGAGCGGCGTGGTGGAGAGCCGGAACTTCCAGGTGCTTTTCTACCGCAAGGATATCCTGCAGAGACTGAATCTGGATGTGCCGGACACCTGGGAAGACGTCAAGCTGATGATGCCCGAGCTCAAGCGAAACGGCATGAATTTCCATGTGGCGCTCGCATCCCATACTGGTAACAAGCCCATCGCCACGACGTCGTATTACTTTGCGCAGAACGGCGCCTCGCTCTATTCCGAAGACGGCATGACCACGGCGATCAATGAGGAGAAGGGGCAGGAGGCCTTTGAACTGCTGACCAGTCTGTTCAACACCTATTCGCTGCCGGTCACGACGGAAAACTTCTTCAACAGCTTCCGTTACGGCCGGATCCCGATCGGCATTTCCAATCTGGATACCTACATTAAGCTGAAAAACGCGGCTCCCGAGATCGCGGACATGTGGGACATCGCGCCGTCGCCCGGCATCATGGACGAAGACGGGGTGGTTCACCGCGATCAGACCAGCGCCGGCGAAACCGCGGTGATCATGAAGCAGACCACTATGAAAAATGAGGCTTGGGATTTCCTCAAATGGTGGCTGTCCACCGATGTCCAGGAGGAATACGGCTTCATCATGCAGACGAAATTCGGTCCGACCTATATCTGGAACACGGCCAATGAGGAAGCGTTCCAGTCCACTGACATCGAAAAACGGCATATGGATGTGATTTTTGAGCAGTGGAAGTGGACATACGAGGTGCCGCTGCATCCGGCGTCGTACATGCTGGAACGGGAGCTTTCCAACGCGTGGAACAACGTCGTGGTCAAAAACCGGGAGGCGCGGGCTTCTTTGGACAAGGCGGTCATCAACATCAACCGGGAAATGGAACGGAAACTCCAGGAATTCGGTTATGTGAAAAACGGGCAGATGGTGTCGCCCTACCGTATAGCTTCGCTTAATCTGATTGAGGAGGATGGGCGTTCATGAAAACCTGGCTCGATAAAAAGGCGCATTGGCTGCTGCTCGCGCCCTTCCTGATCCTGTTTGCCATCTTTATTCTGCTGCCGGTTCTGGCGGCTGTGGGATTGTCGTTCACCTATTTCAATACCGTGCAGACGCCCACCTGGGCAGGCATTCAGAACTACATCTCCCTGATGACGAAGGACCCGATCTTCATGCAGAAGATCCTGCCCAATACCATCAAGTTCGCCGTCATCGTCGGCCCCGGCGGATTTATCCTCTCCTTTTTCATGGCGTGGCTGCTCGCGCAGCTCACCAGAGGACCCCGCACCGTGCTGGCGGTCATCCTGTATTCCCCCTCCATGATCGGCGGTGTCACCATGTCGGTCGTTTGGAAGGTCATTTTCAGCAGCGACCAGGCGGGTTACCTCAACAGCATGCTCCTCTCCCTGGGCGTGATCAACGAACCGATCAAATGGCTGCAGAGCGAGCAGTTCCTGATGCCCATCATGATCTTGGTATCGCTGTGGAGTTCCATGGGCGTCGGATTTCTGGCCATGCTGTCCGGTGTCATCAACGGAGACCGGGAGATCTACGAAGCCGCCTATATCGACGGCGTTTCCAACCGGTTTCAGGAAATCATGTACATCACCATTCCGACGATGAAGCCTCAGATGCTGTTCGGCGCCACGATGGCGATCGTCAATGCTTTCAAGACCAGCGACATCGGCGTGCAGCTGTCCGGATCCAATCCGACGCCGCAGTACGCGGGCAGCCTGATCGTCAACCATATCCAGGACTATGGTTTTATCCGAAACGAAATGGGCTACGCGGCCGCTTTGTCCGTTGTCCTTCTGCTTCTGATCTTCTTCTCATCACGGGTCGCCAAAAAGCTGTTTTCTGATTAACGAAAGAGGGAGTGGACGAAGCGATGGCTATGAAAGTCGTGGGGGTCAACCCCAGCAAATTCCATAAAAGCCAGATCAAATTCTACATCATCCTGCTGCCGATCATCGTCTTCATGGTGCTGCCGATTCTCTACATCATCATGCATGCCCTGAAGCCGATCGACGAGCTGTATCTGTATCCGCCGCGTTTCTTTGTGCAGAATCCGACGCTCGACAACTTCACGCGGCTGTTCCGGCAGACCGGGCTGTCCCAGATTCCGGTATCGCGGTTTTTGTTCAACAATATCGTGATCGCGCTGGCCACCGTGCTGTCGACGATCTATGTCAGCGTATCGGCCGGCTACGCCCTGTCGAAGATCCGCTTCCACGGCCGCAGCGCGATCTTCACCATCAACCAGCTGGCGCTCATGTTCGTGGCGGTGGCGGTGCAGATCCCGCGGTATCTGGTGATCACCAAGATCGGCCTGGCCGACAATTTTTTGGTCCACATACTGCCGGAGCTCGCCATGCCGGTGGGGCTGTTCCTTGTCAAACAGAATATTGACCAGATTCCGGATTCCCTGATCGAAGCGGCCGAGATGGACGGGGCCACCCAGTTTTATGTGCTGCGCCGCGTGATTATCCCGCTGGTCAAGCCCGCGCTCGCGACGGTGGCGATCCTTTCCTTCCAGTCGGCCTGGAACAGCGCGGCGGAATCCAACACCTTTATCAACAACGAAAGCATCAAGAGCTTTGCGTATTACATGACGCAGATATCGAATACCGGAAACGGGCTGGAGGGCCAGGGAATGGCGGCCGCGGCGGCCTTGCTGATGTTCCTGCCGAACTTGATCCTCTTCATCGTGATGCAGTCCAGGGTCATGGATACGATGACCAATGCCGGAATTAAGTAAAGGAGTGGTACGCGTGAAAAAAAGTGGTATGCTCTGCGTACTGCTGGCGGCCCTGATGATTTTCCTGTGTGCCTTTCCGGTTTCGGCGGGAAACTCCACGGCCAATACCTATACGGTTTCGGTCAACTGGGAATGGATCAAAACCCAGGATGCCTATCTCCCGGGCCAGGTGTTCTTTAAAGACGAAGGGCTGAAAAAGCCGTCCGATATCGCGATCATGAATATGAAAATGTATGTGGCGGATTCGGACAACGGCCGCATCCTGATCCGGGACCTGCATGATCGGGAGAAGCCGACGCAGGTGCTGGGGGAGGGGACGCTGACCCGCCCGACCGGCGTCCATGTCACGGCCGACGGCACCATCTACGTGGCGGACGCGGGCGCGAAAACCGTCCTGGTCATGGATCCGGACGGTACCGTCCGCCTGACCATCGGGGAGCCGGATTCTCCCATGTTCGGGGCCGACGCCATGTGGGAGCCGTCGAAGGTGGCGGTTGACGGCCGGGGCAACCTCTATGTAATGAGCGAAGGCGGCTTCAACGGCCTGGTGCAGTTCAGCAAGGAAGGGGAATTCCTCGGCTATTTCGGCAGCAACCAGACCTCCAAGACCTTTGTGGAGGCGGTTCAGGACATCTTCTTTACCGCCGAACAGATCGCCAAGCTCTTCAACCGGAAGCCGGCCGCCTTTACCAATGTCGCCATCGACAGCGACGGACTGGTCTACACGATTACGGCCGACGGAGAGGGCAACGTGGTCAAAAAGCACAATGTAGCCGGGTCCAACATCCTCTCCGCCTCCAAAAACCGCCGCATGTTCGACGATACGAACTTTGCCGACATCACGGTCGGCAAGTGGGGCCAGATTTACGTCGTTTCCAACACGGGCGTCATCAACGAATACGACTACAACGGCAACATCCATTTTTCCTTCGGCGGCCTATCCATCGCCACCGACTTAAACGGTCTGTTCACCGTTCCGTCGGGCATTGCCGTGGACGATAACGACTGCGTGTATGTTCTCGACTACGAAAAAGGCATCGTCCAGTCTTTTTACCCCACGGCTTTCGCCAACATGACCCATCAGGCGCTCAGCCTGTACGACCGCGGCCAGTACGAGGACAGCATGGCCTACTGGAAGCAGGTGCTGCAGCTCTCGGGCTCCTCACAGGTGGCCCACTACGGACTCGGCCAGTGCTACATGAACCTGGGCGACTATGAAAACGCCGCCTACCATTTCAAAATCGCGTCGGACCAGAACGCGTATTCGGACGCCTACTGGGAGCTGCGCGATCAGTGGATGACCGAGCACACGCCCATCGTGGTGATCGGGATCGTGCTGCTGTGCGCCCTGCTCTTTGTATTGGTGCACAAACGCAGGCACAAGGAAGGCCAATACGTCTATTCCCCTTATGTCTGCCCTCCCGGTAAGGGATTATGGTCGGATCTCAAGTTCATGGCCTTCTCTTGCCGGCATCCCATCGACGCGGCCCTGTACATCAAGAGCGGCCGGAAAGTGTCGACCCTCAGCGCCCTCATCGTCGGCGCCCTGGGCGTGGCGGTGTATCTCTTTGATTACGTCTGCCGCGGCTTCATCTTCAACAACAACAATCTGCGGTACACGCAGTATACGGTCCAGCTGGCCATGGTGATTGTGCCGGTGGTGCTGTGGGCGGTCTGCAATTACATGATTGCGACCATCCATGCCGGCGACGGCACCTTCCAAAAGGTGTTCCGCTCCACCATTTATGCGTTCAGTCCCTACATCCTGATCACGCCGTTTACGACGCTTCTCTCCATGGTTCTGACCAAGGACGAAGGTTTCATACTCACCATGATCGGCAATGTGGTATTGGTATGGGTGGTCGTCACCCTGTTCCTTTTCATCAAGAAGGTGCAGGATTTCACGTTCTGGGAGACGGTCAAGAACATTCTGATCACCATCTTCCTGATCATCGTGATTCTGATCGCCGCGGCGCTGATCTATTCGCTCTGGAATTCCATTTCCGAATTCCTCGTGTCTATCTACAGGGAGGTGTTCTATCGTGGGCTCAACAAGTAAGATCCTGGCCGGGATGGCTGCGGCTGCGCTGCTCTGCGGTTCGGTCGTCCTGGGGGATGCCGATGTGGCCGGAAGCGATACCGGATACGACCTGCCGAATGTGATCGCCAACCTGGAAGTGCATTCCGCCCGCCACTCCCGTGTGGAGGATTACGCCGAATCCCTGCTGGCCCTGTCCACCGACGGATACGAGCTGCTGGTCGAGGACAACGCCGCCGCCGTGTATCTCAACAAGGAGAACGCCTCCATCCGGGTGATGGATAAGAAAAGCGGCTATGTCTGGGGCGGCCTCGAAACCAACGAGGGGATGAACAAAACCTGGACGTCGGTCGGAAACGGCATCGTGGCGATCGACTTCATCGATTCCAAACTCGTGGCGAAAAAACAGGGCCTCGGGTATCCGAAGGAAACCTCGTTTGACTACAAAGTGAAGGGCAAAAGCGTGGAATTCACCGCAAAATTCACGAAATACGGCATCTCTTTCCCCTTCACCATGACGCTGGACGACGGCGATCTGCGCTTCGAGATGGACACCTCCCAAATCGATGAAACCGATAAGTACCAGCTTCAAAACGTCTATTTCATCCCCTTCATGGGGTGTACGAAAGGCGATGAGGTGCCGGGGTACTTCTTCCTTCCGGACGGGGCCGGCGCCCTCATGCGGTTCCAGAAAAACAGTTCTTACAACGTGGTGTATGACCAGCGGATCTACGGCAAGGACTACGCCATCGATCAGACGGCGCAGACCAACGACCTGAAATCGTCCCGCCCCAACGACTTTCTCACGGATGAGAACAACATCACCCTGCCGGTTTTCGGAGGGGTGCAGGGCGTGGGACAGCATGGCTTTGTGGCCGAAGTGACCGGCGGGGCCGAGTTCGCCGCCATCATGGCGACGCCGGCCGGCATGACCACCGACTACAACTGGATCACCTCCCGCTTTATCATCCGGCAGAACTACATGCAGCCGACGTCGAAGAGCGGCTCCGGCGTCCAGGTCACTCAGAAAAAGGCGAATCTCTACACCGCGTCCGTCCAGTATCATTTCCTGAATGGGGAAGATGCGGATTACGTGGGGATGGCCAAGTGGTACCGCAGCCGGCTGCAGGAACAGGGGATCCTGACGAATAAGACCGCAGCAGCCTCCGGCGGCATTCCCATGCAGCTCGATCTGGTCATGTCGGACGTGAAAAAAGGGTTTCTGTCCAACAGTACGACCGCCATCACCACCGCCGACCAGGTGGAAAAGCTGATGGAAACCTTAAAGGAACAGGGCATCACGAACAGCCAATACGTGCTCAAAGGATGGCAGACGGGAGGGCTCAACGGCTACAATCCGCAGAAGCTGGGCTTTGAAAAGCGCAGCGGCAAGGCGGGGGATTACAAGAGCCTGTCCGAGAAAGCCGCGGAGCTAGGCGGCCGGGTGATTTTCTACGAAG
>CABUNG010000015.1 GCA_902492895.1 uncultured Oscillospiraceae bacterium
GTCCGCCTGCCGTCATGCGCAGCTGAGGCTTGCGGTGGCGTCAGCTTCAAAGAACGCACATCGAGTGCTGGAACGGATTGGACTATCGGATGCATTTGATTATGTGGCAGACGCAGCGCAGATAAAATTTGCCAAGCCGGATCCTGAGGTTTTTCTGGATTGTGCCCAGGCGCTGCATGTGCCGCCTGGACGATGTATTGGCATCGAGGATGCACAAGCGGGAATACAGGCGATTCATGCGGCCGGTATGTTTTCTGTGGGTATTGGGGTGCAGGTGACGAGCCTTGCTCCGGATCTGTTGCTGGCATCCACACGAGAACTGAATCTTACGGCAATAATGGATAGGTTTTCTGCCATAAAAGGAGAAGAAATATGTTGACGGCAACTGTTTATAGCAGCGGAAAGAATATGGAACATGGGGCTTTATTGACCGGAAGTGTGGTATTTGAGGACAACGACAGGGCGGAGTGGAATGTAATAGCCGTGGAGCCTGCGGTGGAACGGCAGGAAATTTTAGGTTTCGGCGGGGCAATGACCGAATCGGCGGCGTATGTGTACAGTCTCTTGGATGAGGAGACGAAACATGCGTTTATTCGGGCCTATTTTGATCCTGCAGAAGGATTGGGATATAATTTCTGCCGGTTGCACATCCACTCCTGCGATTTTAGCTTGGAACCGTATACCTATGTGGAAGAAAATGATGTACAGCTGCGCACTTTTTCTGTAGAGCGGGATGAACGATATATCCTGCCTCTGGTTAGGGATGCGATGAGGGCGGCCGGAGAAGAACTCATTCTGTTTGCTTCTCCGTGGAGTCCGCCGCCATGGATGAAGGATACCGCTCGCATGGAACAGGGGGGACGGCTGCTGCCGGAATACTATGCCGTGTGGGCGGCGTATATAACAAATTATTTGCTGGCCTATCGCAAAAAAGGTATCCGTATTTCTGCGGTGACGGTACAAAACGAACCGCATGCTTCGCAAACTTGGGAAAGTTGTCAGTATACAGCCGGGGAAGAGGCTGAAATGGCGGTGCGCTATCTCAAGCCGGCGTTTGAAGCCCAAGGGTTGGATGACGTACAAATCATTGTTTGGGATCATAATAAGGAACGGGTGTTTTCCCGCGCCGCCCAGATCTTTTCAACCGGTAAAGCACGGGAGTCCATATGGGGGGTTGGATTCCATTGGTATTCAGGTACCCATTTTCCCCAGCTTTCCATGACAGCCGAGATGTTCCCGGAAAAGAAGTTGATTGCTACCGAGTTTTGTCTGGAGGGAGGATACGGTCTGAAACTTCCCCATGAAATGGGTTTTCGCTACGCCCAGGAGATATCCGGGGATCTGAATCATGGGGTGTGCGCCTGCGTGGACTGGAATATTCTGCTCGATGAGCGGGGGGGACCCTACCACTGGCGGGAACGAGGCGGATGCGCTGCTCCGGTCATCTGCGACACACAGACAAAAACCCTGTATTATACGCCGATATTCCATGCCATTGGCCATTACAGCCGCTTCTTTAAACGAGGTGACCATATTATCGGCACAAGCAGCTTCCGTGAGGATATTTACAGCGTGGCTTCGCGCGATGCAAAGGGAAACATAAAACTGGTTCTCGCAAACACATCCGCACAGGATCTGGAACTGCATGTCCGGATTGCTGCGAAGACGGCGACGGTGCCGATCCAGGGAGAAAGCATGCTCACACTGGTGATTCGGGATGTGTGAGACGTCCGGCGGTGCACAGTGGGTTAAGGGAGAGTTGATTTATGGGGTTAAGAGAATATCTATTAAGCAAACAGCATCATGTTTTTCGCCGTACGGTGGACTGGGATCTCGGTGCAGAGTTTTCCAAAGAAAAATTGCCGCCGAGGGAGCGTATGACCAGGCGTTTTGAGCGGCTGTGTTCCGCTGAAACGCCGGTATTGCTGCCTGAGGAACAGATCTGTTTTATCCGGACAATCCGAAATATCCCCGATATTTTTACTCGGGAGGAATGGGCGGATATTCGCTCATGTCACTATATACATGAATTGGGCTATATGTCCAATCTGTCGCCGGATTATGAAGGCGTAATTCGTGACGGACTGCTTGCTCGGCGTGAGTCTGCAGATCCATATGGCCGCCGGATGATGGATGCGCTGCTTGATCTGACCGATCGTTATCGTGCTGAGGCATTGAGGCAGGGAAAAACAGATCTGGCAGATATCCTGGAGCGTGTGCCGCGTTACGGCGCTGTCCATTTTAGGGAAGCTCTTCAAAGCTTTAGAATTCTTCATTTTGGTTTATGGCTGGAGGGTGATTATCACAATACGATCGGCCGCTTCGACAAAGTGATGTATCCATATCTGAGGGCGGATATGGAACAAGGGTTATATACAGAAGAATCCGCTTTGGAACTGGTGAAGGATTTTTTCCTGTCGTTCAATAAAGACAGCGACCTCTACCCGGGTGTTCAGCAAGGGGATAACGGTCAAAGCATGATGCTGGGAGGTATAGATGCTGCTGGCGATGAGGTTTTCAATGTTTTGTCAAGGCTTTGTCTGCAGGCTAGCCGCGAGTTGCTGGTGATAGATCCCAAAATCAATCTGAGAGTCGGCAAAAACACGCCAATAGAGGTTTTTGAACAGGGGAGCGAGCTGACCAAGGCGGGGCTTGGTTTCCCGCAGTATTCCAATGACGATGTGGTTATCCCGGGACTGGAAAAGTTAGGATACACCCATGACGACGCAGCTGACTATACGGTGGCGGCCTGCTGGGAGTTTATTATTCCCAAATATGGGGCGGATGTTGCCAATATCAGCGCCCTGTCTTTTCCCAAGGTGGTGGACACCGTTATGCATCGCAGCTTGAAAGACTGCCCGGATTTCGAAACGTTTATGGGGGAAATCCGAACAGAAATCCAAACAGCCTGTGACGAAATCTGTCGTTCTATTCACGATCTCTGGTTTGTTCCTTCGCCTTTTATGGAGGTCATGATGGGCTGCAGCCTTGATAAGGGGGCACGATACAACAACTTTGGCATTCATGGATCCGGAATAGCTACGGCGGTGGATTCCCTTGAGGCGATACGCTCTCATGTGTTTGAAAAGAGTGATATCTTGGCAGAGGAATTAATTGATGCAGTGGATCATGACTTTCAAGGACATGAATCGTTGCTTCCCGCTCTGCGGTATGAAACGCCTAAACTGGGTCAGAATGTTGACAGGACAGATATGCTGGCGGCAGAGTTGCTGGACTGTTTTTCTGAGTCCTTGAAGGGAAAGCAAAATTGCCGGGGCGGCTGTTTCCGTGCTGGGACAGGCAGCGCCATGTATTATCTGTGGCACGCCAATGAGATTGAAGCCTCACCGGACGGGCGGCGTAAAGGGGAACCTTTCGGAACCAATTTTTCTGTCAGCCTATTTGCCAGAATTCCAGGTCCATTATCCGTGATGGAATCCTTTTCCAAATGCCATTTTGAAAATGCCATGAACGGCGGCCCTCTGACGCTGGAATTTAGCAGCCATATGTTTGAAAGCCCGGATGCAGTGAAAAAACTGGCATGGCTGGTGAAAACGTATATGGATTTGGGTGGGCATCAGCTGCAGCTGAATGCGGTTAATGCGGAAAAGATGAAGGATGCCCAACTGCATCCGGAAAATCACCAACAGTTAATTGTACGGATTTGGGGCTGGAGTGCCTATTTCGTGGAGTTGGATCGTGAATATCAGGATCATGTCATAGCTCGACAAGAGTATAGCGTATGACTGGAACAGTATTTGATATCAAAGAATTTACGGTTCATGATGGGCCGGGGACAAGGGTAACCGTATTTCTGAAGGGATGCCCTCTGCGCTGTTGGTGGTGTCATAACCCGGAAGGCTTATCGCCGGAACCGCAGCTGATGATCAAAAAGGCCCTGTGTTCCGAATGCGGCCGCTGTTTAAAGCCGTGTGAGCACCCGGAATGTGTTGCGTTCAGCCGCTGTTTACATGCCTGCCCGAAGGGATTGTTGTCCATCAGCGGCATACAGTGGGAATCCTGCGAGCTAGCCGCACATCTTAGAAGATTCCTCCCGTTTTTCGCGAATGGCGGGGGCGTAACCTTTTCAGGCGGAGAACCCTTGCTGCAAGCAGATTTTGTCTCGGAGGTATGTACCGAATTGCCCGATGTTCACAAGGCACTGCAAACATCAGGTTACGCAGAAGAAGCGGTCTTTGAGCGGATTCTGGAGCACATGGATTATGTGCTGTTTGATCTGAAGCTGGCAGATAGGAAAACACACAAGTATTATACAGGGGTGGATAATCAGCCTATCCTGCGCAATTTTTCTCTTTTAAAATGCTCCGGAAAACCATTTGTTATTCGGATACCTATTATCCCGGGCATCACAGATACGCGGGATAACCTGCTGGCGCTTTCGGAAATAGCGGGCGACAGCCCCGTGCAGCTTATGCATTACAATAAACTGGCGGGCGCAAAATATGCTATGGTCGGCAAACACTTCACGCTGCCGGAATTGATCGAAACGTATGTGGATTATTCCATGTTTATTAATGCGCAGTTCTTATAAAATTGTTTAGTTATGCGTATGGCATCTCTGTACAAGTATAGGATTATCCATATAATGTGAGTAATATAGAATATGTTGTTTTAGAGAATTTTGATGGATAATACAAGGAAACAGAATCGGCCGATGAAATATCAAGTGAAAATCGGGTTGGCGCCGATCCGGCCGTATACATGGTGATCGGGATCTCCGGCTCAGCATGCCCGCGCGATCCGATTGTTGCAATCAATCCGGACAAAAGCGCACGCATTTTTAATTGTGCTGATATTGGGTTTTGTGACACTTTTTGTATCTGAAATATGGCCTTTAATGGTCACTGCCGTAGTTTTCCGTTGAGCCTTGATTTTGAGACTATCCCCCCTGACGCGGTGCGTCGGTTTCAAGCAGTTCAAAAAGCGTAGTCAGGGAATTCTCCTTGTTGTGTACATATTTGCTTTGCCGAATCAATGAAATGCAGGAATGTCCTACTATCGCAGATTCCTGGCCTTGCAATCTAAAATATACGCGCCCGCCGCAGCTCTCCGTAAACGTCACATCCTATCTCCGGCAGAAAAAAGTTAGACCCATCATCGGCGTTTTGCCAAAAATGATGGGTCTAACTCATTTTTTCAGGAAATCAAAGGTGAAAGTGAAAAACGGGGATTATTTCGCTTCGCTTACCGCCACAGCGCAGGCAACGGTAGCGCCGACCATGGGGTTGTTGCCCATGCCGATGAGGCCCATCATTTCCACGTGGGCGGGAACCGAAGAGGAGCCTGCGAACTGAGCGTCGCCGTGCATACGGCCCATGGAGTCGGTCAGGCCATAGGAAGCCGGGCCGGCCGCCACGTTGTCGGGATGCAGGGTACGGCCCGTGCCGCCGCCCGACGCGACCGAGAAATATTTTTTGCCGTTTTCGATCGCCCACTTCTTATAGGTGCCGGCCACCAGATGCTGGAAGCGGGTGGGGTTGGTGGAGTTGCCGGTGATGGAAACTTCCACGCTCTCGTGCTGCATGATCGCCACGCCTTCCAGCACGTCGTTGGCACCGTAGCACTTCACCTTGGAGCGCTCGCCGTCGGAAAACGCCTTTTCCTCCACAATCTGCAGCTCATCGGAATAGAAGTCGTAGTTGGTCTCCACATAGGTGAAGCCGTTGATCCGGCTGATGATATACGCCGCATCCTTGCCCAGGCCGTTCAGGATAACGCGCAGCGGATTCTTCCGCACTTTGTTGGCGGTGCGGGCGATGCCGATAGCGCCTTCCGCGGCCGCAAAGGATTCGTGGCCCGCCAGGAATGCAAAACAGCTGGTCTCTTCACTGAGGAGCATTTTCCCGAGATTGCCGTGGCCGAGGCCGACCTTGCGCTGCTCGGCGACCGACCCAGGCACACAGAAGGCCTGGAGGCCTTCGCCGATCACGGCGGACGCTTCGGCAGCATCCTTGACGCCTCTCTTCAGGGCGAGAGCCACACCCAGGGTATAGGCCCATACCGCGTTTTCAAAAGCGATGGGCTGCACGCCCTTGACAATGGCGTCGACGTCCACGCCCTTCTGGAGGCACAGATCCCGGCAGTCTTCCAGGCTGCCCAGATCGTTCTCTGCGAGGAACTTCTCGATTTTCGCGAGGCGCCGATCCTTGCCTTCGAATTTCACATCGTTTGCCATTTGCGTGTCCTCCTTATTCTTCGCGCGGATCGATGTACTTGGCAGCCCCGTCGAAGCGCCCGTACTGTCCGATATTCTTCTGATAAGCCTCGTTCGGCTCAGTGCCGTGACGGATATCCTCGAGCATCTTCCCAAGGCGGACAAACTGGTAACCAATGACCTCGCCCTCGTCGTCGAGCGCGATTTTGGTCACATAACCCTCGGCCATTTCCAGATAACGGACGCCCTTGGCCTTGGTGGAGTACATGGTGCCGACCTGCGAACGCAGGCCCTTGCCGAGATCCTCAAGCCCCGCGCCGATGGACAGGCCGTCCTCGGAGAATGCGGACTGGGAGCGGCCGTAGGCCAGCTGGAGGAACAGTTCCCGCATGGCGACATTGATCGCATCGCACACGAGGTCGGTGTTCAGGCATTCGAGAAGGGTTTTGCCCGGCAGGATTTCCGCGGCCATGGCGGCGGAATGGGTCATGCCGGAGCAGCCGATGGTTTCCACCAAAGCCTCTTCCACGACACCGTTTTTCACGTTGAGGGTCAGCTTGCAGGTTCCCTGCTGGGGGGCGCACCAGCCCACGCCGTGGGACAAGCCGGAAATATCGCTGATCTCCTTGGATTCCACCCATTTGCCCTCCTCGGGGATGGGGGCCGGACCGTGATGAGGACCCTTCTTCACCACGCACATCTGCTCGACTTCATGGGAATAATTCATATTGGTACTCCTTTCGGCTTAAATAACCCTTTGCTTCTACGCACCAGAGGTTATTATACATAATAAAACGGGGAAACGCAAGGGCTTGCGCCGGCTCCCCACGAAAAATTCACAAATGCCCGCCGGCGGATTTTGTGTAAGCTGACTGAGGCCAAATCCCGTCTTTCAGGACCGGGCCGGCCAGCTCTTGAAAATCTCATGTATTTAACACAGTTTTAACATTCCCATTCTATAATAACAGAGATTTTGTCCGATGGCGTCGAAAACGGGGATGTAGGAGGAGAGACCGTGGGGATCGAACACGTTCTGCAGCTGCTTGGCGGATTGGGGCTCTTTTTATTCGGTATGAAATTGATGGGGGAGGGGCTTGAAACCGTGGCGGGGTCCCGGCTCAAGTCGCTTCTTGAGAAAATCACCTCCCATCCGTTGCTGGGAGTGCTTGTCGGAGTGGTGGTGACCGGCGCCATTCAGTCATCCTCCGCCACGACGGTTATGGTGGTCGGCTTTCTCAACGCTGGGCTCCTGAAGCTCGAACAGGCGGTTTACATCATCATGGGCGCCAACATCGGCACCACCGTCACCAGTTTCCTGATCGGCCTGAAGGTCAACGATCTCGCTCTCGTGGCCCTCTTCATCGGGATGATTCTGATGATGTTCTTCCACAAAAAATTGGCGCAGCATATCGGCATGGTGGTCGTGGGTTTCGGCATTCTCTTTACCGGGATGAACATGATGTCGGGGGCCATGAGTCCGCTGAAAGACGAACCGCTCTTCATCGAGCTGATGGGGTCTTTCTCCAACCCGGTTCTCGGTATTCTCGCCGGGGCCGTGCTGACCGCGGTTATCCAGTCCTCCTCCGCCTCGGTGGGGATTCTGCAGGCCCTGGCAGCGAGCGGAGCGGTGGGGCTGGGCGGGGTCGTCTACATCCTGTTCGGCCAGAATATCGGTACCTGCGTCACCGCGATGCTGGCCTCCATCGGAACCAACCGGGCCGGAAAAAGGGCGGCGATGATCCACCTGCTTTTCAATGTCATAGGCACCCTGGTGTTCATTCCCATCTGCCTGTTCCTGCCGTATGTCAGCTTTATCGAAGGGCTGACGGCCGATCCCAAGCTGCAGATATCCTTCGCGCATATCGGCTTTAACATCGTCGTCACCCTGCTGCTGCTTCCCTTTGCCAAGCTGCTGGTGAGGCTGGCGGAAAAATTGGTGCCCGGCCGCGACGCGGAATTCGAGGAGATGCGGCTGCACTATCTCGACGAACGGATTTTGGGCACCCCCTCCATCGCGGTCGCCCAGGTGCAGAAGGAAGTCGAGCGGATGGCCCAGATCGCCCGGAACAATTTTGCCCTGTCCATGCAGACCTTTTTCAAGCCGAATCCCGCTCAGAATCAGCAAATCAAGCAGAACGAGCAGGTCATCAATTATTTGAATCACAATATCACCGGCTATTTGGTGAAGATTCATGCACTCGATCTGCTCGAGTCGGATTCCCGCCTGGTCGGCACCCTGTTCCACGTGGTCAACGATTTGGAACGGGTGGGGGATCACGCGGAGAATATCCTGGAATATTCCCAGAACCTCGGGGGCGGGGAGCCGCCTTTCTCTGCAGACGCCATATTGGAGATGCAGGACATGCGGGACCGGGTGCTGAAGATCGTGGATGAATCCATCGCCTTTTTCCTGAGCAACCGGCCGGATCCGGAGCTGTCCCGGGCGATCGTGGCCGAAGAGGAAGAGATCGACGATCTGGTGGTGGCCCTGCGGGAGCATCACGTCGAACGGCTGGGCCGGATGGAATGTTCGCCCGAGACCGGCATGGTCTATGTGGATATCCTCACCGATCTCGAGCGGGTGTCCGACCACGCGACCAACATCATGTATGCCGCGTTCGATGCGGACGGAGCGTAAAACCGGCGGACAGGCGGACAGCCTGTCCGCTTTTACTTTGCTAAAAGGAAAACCATCCAATAGTCCGAAAATGGTTTCTTTAGAAAAGCATAACGAAAAGCGTCCATTCTTAAGTCATTAAGAATGGACGCTTTTTACTTAAACCATGGAGCGGATATAGTTTACAAGAGCGCCAAAATCCACTTGGGTGGTATGATCCCAGGACAATCGGATCGCTTCGTCTATCCGGCTGCGTGGCAAGCCCATCGCGGGGGCGTGGCTGCCGGAGTTGCAGGCCGAACCGTTCGAAAAGGCATAGTCATCCTTTAACGCCAGAAAACAGCTTTCGGCATCCACGCCGGTAAAGCTTATGTTCACGGTTGACGGAACACAAAAAGCGGGGTCGCCGTTCCATTCATACTGCAGTCCGGATACCGCTTTTATGAAGGCGTCTTTAATCTTCCGGCACCCGTCCCAATGAGCGGCGCACTCTTTATCGCACAGTTCAGCCGCTTTGGCAAATCCCGCCGCAAGAGCCACCGGAGTCGTGCCGGCTCGAAAACCGCGTTCCTGGGGACCTCCGTAGATGAGCGGTTTGACAGGGGGACGCTGGAAGTCGCGGCCGCGGCGCAGCACGAAAGCGCCGATTCCCTGCGGGCCGCCCAGTTTATGCGCCGAAATGCTCAACATATCGTATTTCGTATGCCGCAGCTCTTCGTTCAGTTTGCCGAAGCCCTGGGTTGCATCTATGTGAAAATACACCCCCGTGTTGGACAACGCTTCGCCGAGCTCCTGAATGGGCTGGATAATCCCGGTTTCACTGTTGACGTGCATGACGGAGACAAGCAGCGTGTGATCCGTCACACGGTTTAGAATGTCTTCGGGATGTATGCGGCCGCTTTTATCCGGATTCACAAAATCGACGGAACATCCGGATTGCTGCAGACACTTCATGGGTTCCAATACGGATTTGTGTTCGATGGAGGTCGTAATAAAATGATTTTTACCGGTTTCCCGGGCGTATTGGAGCAAACCCAAAACGGCCATATTGTTGCTTTCGGTCGAACCGCTGGTAAAAAAGAAATCCGTGCTGTCGATGCCTAGGATATCCGCCAGGCTTTTTCTGGAAGCCGAGACGATGTCTTTGGCATCGGTTCCGAACCGATGTGTCCGGCTGTCGGCGTTCCCGTAATGCGAACGGTATACCTCGATCATGCGGTCCAGCACACGAGGATCCAAGGGGGCGGAGGCGTTAAAATCAAGATATACAGGCATTTACGCCTCCCCTTTCGGCAAAGCGGATTTTAAAAGATCCTGACAATTCTTCAGCATGTCACGCGCGCTATAATGGTTGATCCCCCGATTGAGATGAAGGCGGAAGTATTTGGCAAGTACGTCGGCCGAATCCCCCAGTCCGTCATGGATACACCGCTGACGAATGACCGCTTCGTATATCTCGGCATATTCACCCGCGAAAGTGGACCAATCCATCTCCACGTTGCTGTCGGAAAGAGGCTCGACACCGCCGGGGATGGAAGGCTCGGCGAGTGACCAGCATAATGCCCACCGACATAGAATATTCCAATTTTGAATTCCGGTTCTGGATTTGATGCGTATCAGCCTATCTTTTTCCGGCTGAGAGAGCCGGAATTGCCGGATAATCATCGGCTTCCCCTCCTTGTAAATATCCTGGAACAATGGAGGTGCATTGCTCATCTTCATGATAAAGCAGGGTATAGTAGTCTGCGACTTTATCCCGGATCAAATCGAGATATTGGCCGTATACTTCCTCATCGGTTGACAGAACAATCACCTGGGAGCTGGCGTTTGGCAGGTATTTGGTGATGAAGTTGATTCTGTGTGCAGAATCCAGACGGGCCATAGGGGTATCGATCACAACTGGGGCTTTGTATCCAGATGTCAGGGCCAGCGCCCAAACGATGGAAATGGCGAACATCTGCTGCTCGCCTGCGGACAGCTGGCTCTTTTGCAGTTCGTTTCCTCTGGAATCGATTAAGGTAATATCGAGAGTACGGGGTTCGATGGCGATACGGCTGATCAAGGAGCCCTTTTCAACCAGCCTTTTAAAGCAGCCGGTTACGGCGTCGGAAAGCTGCGTCAATTTACTGGCCTGTAGCCGAGCCTTGAACTCGGTCAGCACTTCAATCGACATCGCCGCATACTGGATGATGCGCGCATTGTCGTCATTCACGTTTTCTTTTTCCGCGATGGCTTTAATCAGCGATATGCGTTTTGCGACGAAATTCTCGCGCTGCTGTCCCAAAGCATGCCGTTGTTCGAGCAGTTTTTCGTAGGCTGCATCCGCCAGGGCTTTCTCTTTCTCGATCTCCTTCAATGCCTCAAATAACTGAATGGCTATGGTTTTATCGTCGGTATTTCCCAGATGCGCATCCAGATTGAGCAGTTCGCTTTCCTGCGCTTCAACCGCCGCAATCAGGCTGCCGATCCGCTGTTCGAGCGTTTGGAACACCTGGGTAAACAGATGCTGAAAGAGGGCCATGCTTGTGGCGGACATATCGGTTCGTTCCGTCGCTGTGCCTGGGGTCGTATAGATCTTGATTTCCTCAAGGATAATATTTTTGACAGCGAGGCTGACATGAGAATCGAAGTGCCCTTCGTCAATTTTCTGCATGATGCGGTCGCATACAGCGGTGACGATTTCATCGGAACGACGCCGGGCCGCCTCTTCCTGCGCGTTTTTTTCCCGGTCATAAGCCTGGGAAACCAAAGAGCGGCACAGAAATAACGGAGTGGAAGCTTCGGAAGCGGTTTTAAGGATCTCGGCTTGTATGGCTTCGACACCGTCCGATATTTTTTTCATTTCCGCCTTAATGGCCTCGCGATTGCGTCCCAGTTCCCCCCCGGAAGACCAGAATTCTTTTTCCTTGGCATCTCTTTTGGCCGATAGAGTTTCGCACTGTTTCTGAAGGGAATTGGCCTGAACAACCGAATCGGACAGCGCGGAATCGATATCGGCAATTCTTTTTTCCACTTCTGTGTACTCTTGATTAAGTTCGCTGTTTACAAAGCTGTGTATCGCGGATTCTTTCCTCCGAATAATCTCATCCAAGTGCGTGATCGTTTTTTCGATCGCCGTGACGCCGATGGCGGATTTTATGGAACTCTTTATTTGTTCAAAAGAGGTGTCGTCCGCAAGCTGCGTGATTTTTTCATTGTTGAAAAAGAAAAAACGGGCGATTCCAAACGGCAGGATTTCTTCGACGTAATAATTCCAGTTTTCTGCCAGATATTTATCCGGCATCCCATTTTTTTCGACAGTGAGCTGCCGATCCAATTTGTTCCCGTTCCATCCCCAGCTGCGTTTAATACGCAGATTCGTGCCGTCATCGAGAGTAAGCGATATGCGGATATAAGTCGTATTGTCCGTGGCGTTTTTATGGATATGTTCCGCGAGAAAACGATCATAAGAACGGGCTTTTTCCTGGATGTATTTCAGTGCCTGCCGGTCGTAAAGCGCGATTAAAATGGCATCGTGCAGGGTGGTTTTGCCGCGGCCGTTCAGGCCACCGACCAGCGTGATATTCTTCTCTCCGGCTTTGTCGCGGAGCTCCATTTTATGGGTACCTTTATAGATTCCGTAATTGTGCAGTTCAATTTCGGTAAAATACGTGACGGTTCACCTCATTCTACTAAATCATACAGGCTGAGTTCTTCCGGAGCCGGGTCTGTTTTAGCGTTGCGGGCTCTGTTCATTTCTTCTGCATCTTCTTCATCGCGGAAAAACGATTTTGTGATGGCCCGTTCAAGATTCACCAACACGTTGCGGTTGTTTGAGATGGCCGAAGATTTGGCTTCCGTATCCAGCAAGGCATGCTGCAGTTCCGGCATGAGCCGTTCTTTCGGAAAAAGCTCAGAACAAACGCGATTCAACAGATCCGATTCCGGCTTGGCAAAATATTTATTTTTGCTGATCACGCCGTCGTCGTATGGTTTTCCGGTGACTTCCTCGTAAATCCTTGGCAATGCGTCATCGAACTCGTGCTTTTCATCCAGCCAGATTTTCCGTATCGCACGCAGTTCGTCCTGCGTAATCAGCGGGATTTCCCGTATCGTTTCGGGCCCGATTTTATGGATGAGTTTTTCAACCTCCAACAGGCGCCGCAAGAAGTATTCCCGAATCTCTTTGATATACGGTCCGTGTACCAGCTGCCCATTGCGATAGGTTAATTTCCCGTCCATGCGGCGGAAATCCCGCCTGTCTCTATCCGCTTTCACATCGCCGTACGCGGCAATGTCGTTGCGAAATTCCAGCATGGGCAGCATCCAGGCTTTTTCTTCGTCGTTTTTAATCATGGCGGTCATGGACTTGTCTTCGGTTACCAACGTACATACCCAGCAGCCAAACCGGCTGTTTCCGCAGCTGGGTGTAGACGTGTCGATGACCAGCGGACATTCGCCGTCTGCAGAGGCGCCGCTGTACATGGCCAGCAAATCCTTGTTGGAGTGTCCCCAGGGATTCTTATACTGCACAAGGTATTGCCAAACGTTGTCACTCGTCCAGTCCTCTATAGGGGAAAAGACGTAGGAATTCGGAAAGGAACCGTTCGGACTGAGATGGGCCCGATACCGTTTTCTTTCGTAGTCTTCCATAACCATTTTCCGGGAGGCGCTTTCGGATTTACGTGTACCAAGAACCAATATGGCTTCGCTTTCCGCGTCCAATATGCTTTTGATAAAGCGATTGGAAGGTTCGATTTTCAAACGATCGGTGCACCATCTGAAATTACGCCGTGGATAGGGATAACCCCGGCCGATTAAATTCACCCAAAAAGAATTCGAGGTGATTGGCGTCAGCGGGTGGGTGATAATGGGCAGCCCCTTGGCGGCCTGTTCCATTTTTTTGAGCGATTCCTTCGCCCAAAGGGCCACCACCGGAGATTCGACGAGGGTATCGGTGCTGATCACATGCACCTTTTTTTGCAGCTTGTCCGGGGGGAGCTGAGAAAGCGCCGTCCAGACCAGCTGTACGACGGCTGTGGAGTCTTTGCCCCCGCTGTATCCGCATATCCAGGGAATCTTATCCTGTAAATACAAGTCCTTGATGATTTCAATGACGTCCTCGATATCGGCTTTTGATAAACTAACCATGTTTTTCACCTAGTTATTCATGAGTAAATTGGCGATATAGTGAGACATCGCCTGCTGATTCGCCCGATTGGCGGCGACGCGGCCGTTTGCAAAGATGAGCCCTTCCCAGATGGGATTGTCTTTTTTCCAGTTGATCTCGTCCAGACCGGTAAGCGCCGGTTTCCAGCCGTTTCGGTTCTTTTTGAATAAGGCGTTTCCCGCATACCCAATAGCGGTCAGCGTAATCCCAAGCGAACAAATATACTCTTTCCGTACATCCGAGGATTTCATCCGGCCTTCCTTGACGGCGACCCATTCTTCCATATGCCGTGCGGCCGATTCCCAAAATTCGACGGCAAACTCGATTTTTTCCTGCGCATCCATTTCCAGATCGTCGAGCAGCTGTTCGGTACTGGTGCAGATCGCACTTAAAGTAAATAAAGCTTTGGATCGATTGGAAATGGCCGTCTTCTCTTTTTCGATCAGCCCGCGAAACACATATACCCGTTCCGATACTTCTTTTGCAATAATGGAAGATTCTTCGCGGGAGTTAAACAGGATGTTGATGGACCGCGTCGGTCTTATAGCATAGCGGTTCAAATCGGAGAACATCTGTTGAGAGTGCCGCAATCCTTGGTCATGATAGAATACGACCGAAATATGTTCGTTTTTTAACGCGGGTTTTTTCTTAATCGCTTCGGAGATGGCGGCTCGGCGGTGCTGTCCGTCGTTGATGAGGAACTGCGCATTCATGGATATTTTAATATGGCCAATCATGGGTTCCTGATCGGAAATTGATGAGAACGCCATGTCGCCGTCCACCGATACGGTCAGAGAAGAAAAAACATAGCTATCCGGGTTTTCCAAAATATAATCACGGATTTCAGGAACGCGCGCTTTATTGAGTATACGCTGGGCGCGGATTTCCGGCGGAAGTTCGTCGTCTGAAAACTGGAAAATCCGCGGAATAATTTCAAGCGGCACCATCGAAATAAAGTATTCATGATTCGCCTGAAAGCCTTTAACGGCCGGAAAAATAAAAGCCGCTTCCATGACATACATCCTTTTTAATAAAAGTTTGAGCTTATTATATATCACGCCGGAAGTCTTGTCAATCTATTTGGAAGTCTATTTTTCTTCGATTTTGCATTGATTCCGGATGGGATTAGGAAGGAACCAGCTATTAGGCACTTATATATACCTTGGACCCGACTGGAACTGCGGCATGTATCATGCGGGCTTTGCTAAGACAGCTGCGGCAAAGTTTCCGGCCCTTCCGCTGCCCTCTTGTTCGTACCAAAAAAGCCAGGGGATCGGTTGTCTGAAAGACACCCGATCCCCTGGCTTTTTTGGGAGAGCGGTTTGGCCCTTGATTGAACAATCGGTTCAAGACGATTCCCTGGTCATATATTGCCAGAAAGACCCAATGTGATGCATGGCACCGCCCATGTTTTGATACGGTCCCGCATCGATAAGCTGGCGAAGTTTTTGACAGTTGTCCAAAGTCTGTTCCATACTGGAATAATAATAGGTGGTGCTGGCCGGGGAGTCTCTTACTTGATCAATACGTAGAAAAGGTCCATATCCTGGATGTGCGTATAGCGGAGAGCGTGCTATTATGGCCTATACCGACAGCGGTGTGGTGCGGTATGGAGGGCCCTGACCGGGAACTGGCGCATTGCAGAAATAAGACGGCACACGGATTGTCGTCGCCGGTTTTGGACGACCTCTACGTGACCTCCCGATGCGATCGCACCTGAATCCGGACATTCTGCGCTTTTTTGATGTTTTTGTACGACTTTGCAGGGTGCCCCCATGCAGTATTCCCGTGGGTTGAGAAATAGCGTCTCCGGCAGGCCGATCCCGCCCAAAACGGCATGAACACAGGATTTGCGCCGTTTGTCCGGAAACCAATATCCGGCCGAAGCCGGGACGGAAGACGGTTTTTAAGCTCAGATGTGAAAAGGCACATATAAAGTATATTTTCTGCAAGATAAAGTATACAATTTATATCGTTTGCCAGAGGAAAGGCCGTTATAATGAATGAAAGTACATAATAAGAAAAGCGAAAGGAGTGAATTTCTGGTATAACCGCCTATGCATTTCGGGCCCGTTCCTGTTTATTGATGTTGCGGTATTGCCGCGGAGAGAAGCCGGTTTCTTTTTTGAAGGTATAGGAAAAGTAATGCTCATCGGAAAAGGACAGATGCAGAGCGATGGCTGAAATCGACAGATCGGTATTGGTGAGCATGGTGCATGCCAGATTGGTGCGCTGCTGGATGATATATTGATGAGGGGATATCCCATATTCCTTTGTAAAAATCCGGTTCAAGTGGGTATGGCTGATAAAAAACTCCTTTTCGATCTTGTCCAACGTGAGGGGTTCGCAGATATGGTCGTCGATATATTTCAAGATTTTCTCCGGCATATATTGGCCTTGTTTATTTTTTTCTTCATGCATCTCTTTGTTAACATCGGATAGGAGGCTCAGCAGAAGCGCGGCGCAGGCCGTTTCCCGTTCATGCAGGTACAGGGACGGGTCGGTCAGCGTTTGATGGATGGAACGCAGGTAAGATTCGGCTTTCGGGAAATGGAAAATAATGAAGGCCAAATCCAGATGCAGACCCTGGCATAAGCTGCGATTCAGCTTGCCGTTGCAGTTGACCCAGATTTTGTGATAGGGATCATGAGGATCGGCGTAGTATTCACAATGCTTATGATCGCTGATCATGCAGAAATCCCCGGCTTTGATCGGATACTCAATGCCATCGATGTTGAGGAATCCTTTTCCGCTCAAAATATACTCGTACACGTAAGCATCGGACGGCCAGACGGATATGTGATATTTTTTATGAGGAAAGGTTTCGCCTGCCAGTTCTACATAAAAGGGCGTATCTGTGCGGGGCGCTCTTTTATATATGAAACGCTCGCTGCCGTAAAAGTTTTTAGCACGGTTGACATTATCCGCCACAGCAGTAACCTCCAAATTTTACATGGTACGAATTCTAACTTTTGTGGTACGATTTTACATTGTTTTGCTATTCGTGTCAAGTTATAATACAATTGAACCAAAAACTGGACGTTTTTGCGACAAATGTGACAATGCAACGGTTGGATTATTCTGGAAAAAATCAGCGGCTCTTGATCTTTTGAGAATGATGGTATATTTTCTAAAACCCATATTTAAGATGGTGTGCATGTCCGGAAAGGCGCCTGTGAACGGGTGCGGTAAAGTATGAAACTGTTGAATTTGAGAGGAGAAACAGGCATGAAACGAGGTACCACAGCTCTTCTGGCGATGCTCCTGATCGTTGCCATACTGCTTACGGGATGCAAACATGACACGCCGGCCGAATCCGACGTTTCGGGAGTTCCCGGGGAATCCAATGCATCCTCTGCCGACGGGTATACGGATAGCGAAGACCCGAATGTGACCGATCCGGGGGCAACCGTCACGGACAGCAGCGGCAATTTGGTTACCGATCCCCAGGGGCCGACCCAGAGCGGCGGACAGACCACGCAGAACGGCGGCATCCCCGGCGGCAATACCCCGGGCCAGGTGGTGGAGGCCTCCTTTACCCGCAATGCGGACGGCACCTGCACGGATAAGTCCAGCGGCGTCGTGTTTCTGGACGACGATTTGGACGACCTGAAAAAAACGTTCGAGTACGGTTCCGGGGTCGGCATCGACAACAGCGACCCCAACCTGTTCAACGGGGACGACGCCAGACTGACGCGGCAGAACAGTTCCGTCAAGCCAGACAGCTGCTGGTTTACATACAAGCTGGATGCCGGCATTACGGAAATATCCCTGGTAGTGTTCATCTATGAGAAGGCTGATCCCAACGCCACCCTGCAGATTTCGGTGTCTCCGGACAATAAAACCTGGAAATCGGTCAAGGTGACCAAAAGCGATAAAGCGGATTTGAACTGGGATACCTGGATGATGTATACCATTACGGCCAAAGGAATCGACAAATCCAACAAATATGTCAAGATCGATCTCGGCGCCGCGCCCACTCCTCATTGGAATATCAATGTTTCCCGCCTGCGCATCAACAACATTGCCAAAATGAACGACGCGGACCGGTTCCTGGAGGTCCGCGCCTCGGCCACCTATTATGTGGATTCGAAAAAGGGCAGCGACAGCAACGACGGCTTGTCCGAGGCCAAACCCTTTAAATCTTTGAGCAAGCTCAGCCGGAAGTTCTTCCAGGAGGGTGACCGGATCCTGTTCAAAAAAGGCGAGACTTACAGCGGAGCCCTGACCCTCAAAGGATACGGCACGGCCAGCAACCCGATCACCGTGGGGACCTATGGAAGCGGCAGCATGCCCAAGATCGACGGCCGCGGGGCCCGGGCCGGGATTACGATTACGGCGAACCATATTGTTCTCGACGGGCTGGAGGTCACCAACGCCAACGGGTATTACGGCATTTATATCGGGACTCTTCAGGCCGGAGAGAATGCCGGCATCACCGTGACCAACTGCTACGTGCATGATGTGGATGTCGGTGAAAAGAAATTCTCTTATCTGGAAAGCGGCGGCATTATCGCGCGGGCTGACGGCACATCCCCCACCTGGTTTAAAAACGTCAACATCCAGAACAACACCATCAAGAATGTGTGCCGCTGCGCCGTGGTCATCTCCAACTCCTGGGGCTGGCGCTACAGCGACGGGAGCTACATCAAAAACAAATATGTGGACGACAGCAACGGCTGGTATCCCAACCTGGACTGCAAAATCAGCGGCAACACCATAGACGGTTCCAAAGGCGATTCGATCCTGGTCCAGTGCGGCAAGAACACCCTCATCGAACGGAACACGGTATACAACGCCAACTCCTCGACCAAGGAGCACGCCAAGGTGGCGATGGTGGCGGTTTGGACCATTTCCACCGTGGATACTGTCATGCAGTATAACGAGGTGGGCTATACCAAACGTCCCCACGCCGACGGCGAGGCGTTCGATACCGACCATGCGGAGGTCAACTGCAAGATCCAGTACAACTACAGCCACAACAACGAGGGCGGTTTCGTCCTGCTGTGCAACGGCATGCCCGGCACCGCCAAAAACGCCACAGTGCGGTACAATCTCTCGGTGGGCGACGGCGCCAAGGGCGCGGCCATCCAGCTGATAGGCGCGGTCCCGGGCTCTCAGGTGTACAACAATACGTTCTATCTCTCCGCCACCTCGTCGGTTGTGGGGATGTGGGGCAATGAGGGCCGGCCTTACAAGGCGGACGGCATTACCTTTACCAACAATATTTTCGCCGCGCCGTCACAAAAGGGCGCGTATACCTCCGGCGGTTCGGTGGGCAACTCTTTCTACAACGCCGTGACCAACATCAAGTTCAACAACAATCTCTTCAGCAATGTCAGTCAGCCGGAGGCCAGCGGCGGCGTCTCCCTCTCCGGCAATGTCAACGGCAATCCGAGCTTCGCTCTGAGCACGGACTATAAAAACAAGGCGGCTATGATTGCGGCGTTTACTCCCAAAAACAAGGTGTCCGGGGCCGCGGCGGTGGCCGATAACGGCGGCAAGGACATCAACGGCAACGCGGTTTCCTCGAACTATTTCGGCTGCGTCAATCCATAACGCCACTGAACAGGGGATAGGAGGAGTTTATGAACGCTGTGAATTCGGCGGAGCATTACAGGGCATCCACCTTTTACGTCGATTCCAAAGGGGGATGCGACGAAAACGATGGCCGCTCCGAAGCGGCCCCGTTTAAAACCCTGGAGAGGGTCAGCCGCGAATCCTACGGACCCGGGGACCGGATTCGGTTCAGGAGAGGCCGGACCTACTGCGGCAGCCTGACGCTGAACGCCTGCGGCCACGTGGCCGCCCCCGTCCGGGTAGAAGCTTACGGAAGCGGGACTGCTCCGAAAATTGCCGGCCAAGGCGGCGCGGCGGTCACCATCCGGGCCGTTTACCTCACCCTGGAGGGCCTGGAAATCACCAATCCCGGCGGCTTGTTCGGCATCCATATCCTGCCCCTGAAAAGCGGGGAAAACAGCGGCATTACCGTTTCCGGCTGTTATATTCACGATGTCAATGAGGAAGAAACCCCCGGATGGGGCGGCTATATCGGCAGCGGCGGCATTATTGCCAGGGCCGATGGAGAGGAGCCTGTGTGGTTCCGGGATATGGTGCTGCAGGACAACATTATCCGCAGCACCTCCCGGATGGGGATTACGATCTCCAATTCCTGGGGCTGGCGCTACGGCGGCGCCGGATACATCCGGAACCAGTACATCGACGATGACAACGGCTGGTACCCCAACCGGAACTGCCGCATTATCGGCAACACCGTGGACGGGACCAAAGGCGACTCGATTCTGGTCCAATGCGGCCAGGATATCCTCATTGAGCGGAACACGGTATACAGAGCCAATGCCTCTTTGAAGGATCACGCCAAAATCGCCATGGTGGCGATCTGGACCATTTCCACCTTGAACACCGTGATGCAGTATAACGAGGTGGGGTATACCAGACGGCCAGGAGCGGACGGCGAAGCCTTTGATACCGACCATGCGGAGGACGGCTGCCTTATCCAGTATAACTACAGCCATCACAACGAGGGCGGGTTTGTCCTGCTGTGCAACGGCATGCCCGGCACCGCCAGAAACGCCACGATACGGTACAATCTTTCGGTGGGCGACGGCAGCTCCGAGGACGGCGCCTGCGTCCAGTTCATCGGGGATGTTCCGGGAACGCAGATTTACAACAACACGTTCTGGCTGTCGGAAGCCTCCCGCATACTGGATGTCTGGCGGAACCGGACGAAGGACGTGCGGATCACTGACAACATCTTTGCCGCTCCCCCGGGTAGGGAACTGGCCTACACCGCCCGTCCCGATCCCAAGCCGGGCGGAAGCGTCACCGAACCCGATTTCCGTACGGCGGCGGAGGGATTCGTCATTCACAACAACATCTTCCATCATGTGCCGCTGCCCGCGGCCGGAGGGGGAGTGACGGTGACGGACTGCCGGGAAGAGGATCCGGCCTTTGCCGTCCGGGAATTCACGGACGCGGATTACCGGGATCGAACGGCTATGGTGGCAGCCTTCACGCCGGACAATCCGATGGCCGGGGCGTCCCATGTCCCCGACAACGGCGGGAAAGACATCACCGGCGCCGAGGTGAGCGCCGATTTCTATGGCTGTGTAAAGTATAAACCAATATAAACGCGAGGAGGAAGAGCATTCATGAAGAAATGGAAACTTCGTTTGTTCAAGTCCGGCTCTCTGGCAGTTACGGCGGCGGTTCTGGCCTCGGTGATCGCCATGCCGGGCGTGCTGCCGCAGGTAACCGCATCCGAAACCCCTGGCGTCAACTGCACCAGCAGAATCGAACCCGACACCTACATCGCCAATTCGCTCTCTGTCAAACCGGCGCGGAATTACACCGCTCTGTATAACGACGGGATGTACGACGGCGGCGACCAATCCCTGATGCTGCCCATGGGCCCGCTTATGTACTCGACCGGCGAAGCCAATCAGGTCGGAGAGCTGACTTACAGGCTGCCCTATGCGGTGAGTGAGCTGAAAATCACCGGTGTTGAGGTCCCGGATGACGCCAACAACGCCTTCAAGGGCTTTTGGATTTCCAAAGATGGCTATAACTGGACAGCATTCTCCATGTCAAGAATCCGGACGGCCGATGTCGTGTGCTCTTTTGCCACAACGCGCAAGGGCGTCGATTATTACGGCGCCAGCAGCGAACCGTTCCGTTATGTGAAAGTCGCGCTGGGCGGGAAATCCGTAAACGGCATCAATTATCTTTATATCCCCCCGGCCGGTTCGATGGAAACCTGCACCGAGAAGGTGGATCCGGCCGCCGAGGGCGTCGTGATCGCCGAGACCAATACCGCGGCGAATGTCACCCTGGCGCGGCATAACCACTCCAATAGCTGGACCCACGACGGCATAAAGGGGATGGCTTACAACGGGGTGCCGAACAACGGCGCCAAGGTGACCTTCAAGCTTCCCTATGCGGTGGGTTCGCTGAAAATGACCGGCACGGAGGTCTACTGGCCCACCGCCGAGGCGCGAGGCTCCAACCGTTTCCTGAGCTTCGAGGTATCCGCCGACGGCGAAAACTGGACGCCGTTTGCCATGGCGGGCAGCGATTTCGCCATGGTCAATAATCCGGGTGTTTCCGCCAGCAACAATCCTCCGAAAGTCGCCCTTCCGATCTATCGCCTGGGCGTTACCTATTACGGCACCAGCGACACCCAGTTCCAATATGTCCGGATTGCCTTCGGCCGGGACTGGGCGCCCCAGCTCTGCAACTTCTATCTCCCCGCGGAGGACCGCGGCGAGAGCTGCACCACCAAAGTGGACCCCGTCGATGTGTTCAAGAGCTTTTCGGGGACCGGAAACGATGACACCACATGCAAGAGGGACAACACCCACAAGTATGACGAAACCGGGATATTCACTTTTGCCGACAACAGGATGACCGGCAGCGGCAAGATGGTCTTCGAAATGCCTTACGCGGTCAACGAGCTCAAAATGACCGGTATCGAGATCATCACGGCAGCCGTTACCGAAACGGAACGTCCCGATCTAGCACAGTTCCGGTTTACAGGCTTCCGGGTGTCCGCCGACGGCAAGAACTGGACCGACTTTTTTATGGAGCGGACCCTGGACGGCGTGGTGTCCACCGACGCGGCGCAGAAACGGCGCGAGGGCGTCATCCTCTACGGGGCCAGCAGCACCGCCTTCAAGTATATTGAAGTAACCTTTGGTAAGAACTGGATCCCCGGCATCAGCTGGTTCTATATTCCGAAACTGGGAGTCGAGTCCTTCGAGATCTCCGGAGATGCAGTGCTGTATGAAGGAGAAGACAGAACCTATACGCTGATTACGAAGCCCGCCTACGCGGTTTTGCCGGATTACACCTGGTCGGTGGAAAACGGCACCGGCGCCGCCACCATCACGCAGGAGGGCGTGCTGACCGCCACGACCTCCGGTACCGTCACCGTGAAGGTGACGGCGAATGACGACTCCGGGCTGACGGCCAGCAAAACCGTCACGATTCTGTCCGAGAGCGGCACCGAAGGCTGCACCGTCAAAGTGGATCCCGCCGATACCATTCAGGACGTTCTGGGTACAGGTTTCGACGATACCACTTATGGACGGAACACCACTTACAAATACGACGGCACCGGCATCTACTGCTTCTGGAAAAACGCGCCCAACGGCGGCAAAATGGTGTTCAAGATGCCTTACCCGGTCAATGAGCTGAAAATGACCGGCGTAGAAATCATCACCAAGGGAAACGTGACCAATCCTCCGAATGAATTCCGCTTTAAGGGCTTCCGGGTATCCGCGGACGGTCAGAACTGGACGGACCTGGAGATGGCCCGCACCCTCGACGGATTTGTGGACGGTGAGACGGAAAGGCGCGAAGGCGTGATCCTCTACGGGGCCAGCGACACCGAATTCCGCTATGTGGAGGTCACCTTCGGGAAAGACTGGATTCCCGGCATCAGCTGGTTCTATCTTCCGGAACCCGAGATCATGCTGAATCACTATGATCTGACCGTGTATTCCAAAGGTCCCGTCCCCACCCTGGAGGCGACACTCCGGGAAGGCGTGACGGGTGAGGTCACCTGGTCGTCCAGTGCCCCCTCCGTGATGAAGGTGGACGGCTCCGGCCGGCTGACGGCCGTGGCGCCGGGCACGGCGGTGATTACCGCGGCCGCGGGCGGATTTACGGCCGAGTGTGAAGTGACGGTAAAAGAAGGCTATGGTCCGGACGGCTGCACCACTGTGATCGACGCCTATGCCTATATCGGCAACACCTCCTCCGTATCGCCCAGCCGGACCGGCACCATTCCGATCCCCGGCGGCGTCACCTACCCAATGGTGTTCGGCACCGCCACTTTCGACGACGAGCCGATTTTTACCTATAAACTGCCCCACGCGGTCAAGGAACTGAAGATGACCGGCATCGAGGACGCCGGAGCTGTCGGAGTCAAGCACTCCTTCGAATGGTTCCAGGTGTCCGCCGACGGCGAAAACTGGACGGATTTTGAGATGACGCGCCGTTTCGACGGCGGCGGCTGGATCGGCGTCACCCTTTACGGCAAGGCCGATGAAGCGTTCCGGTATTTCCGCGTGAAATTCACAACCAACGCCGGCTGGTGTCCCGGAATCGGACACCTCTATATTCCCCCCGCCGATCCCGGTCCGGAAGCGGATTACGGTGTGACGCTGGGGGCCGCGGCCGCGAAGTCGGCCGAGGCGGAGGACTCCGGCGCCAGCTTCGCAAGAAGCGAGAATACGGGGGCGTGGCGTTTTACCACCGATACCCTGAGCTACGCGCCGGGTCAGGTGACCTATTACTTCCCCTATGTGATTACGGCTTATAAGTTCAATGTGGTGGATTCCTTCGACCCCGATTTTGCCGGCGGCTTCACCTACTGGGCTTCTAAGGACGGCGTAACCTATACTCAGCTTGACACCGCGTCTGCGTACGGCACGCTGGTCAAAGCCAGCTGGCGGGCTTACGAAACGTCGGCCTACGGCACGCTGGACGAAGAGGACGGTATCCAGTATCTGCAGGTGCGGATGTCCAGCGAGCTTACGAGCGAGGAACCGGGGCTGCTGTCCCTGCAGCTGAACGCCGTCGATTATCCCGAGAGAGAGCCCCTTCCCGCTTTTGAAACGCCCGACACCGCCGCAGGCGAACGGGAACTTCTGGACCGGTTTGAGGGAGAAGGGCTGACGAGCGAGGAGGGCGGCAAAGCCTCCGAGGCGTTCCAGATGGTCCACGCACAGATCGATACGGACGGACACGGCACTATGGCGGATGTGCTGACGAGAGAGCCGGGCTATTCCGATTCCTATCTGGTGTATCGGACGGACGGCGACGCAACCCGTGTGGATATCCGCGGATACCGTATGGCGGGCTGCGCGGATGAGGTATGGCTCTGGACCTCTTCCAACGGAGAGGACTGGGAATTCCTCGAGGATTATGACTGGACGGAGATTGAATCCATCACCGGCGGTCCGGCGGAGTTCTCGATAGCCTCCTCGCAGCTGCCGGCCGGCACGCGGTATATCAAGGTGGAACTTCCCATTGTTGAAACCGTGACGGATCTGTCGCTGTATGCCGTGCAGATCCTGTATGACGGCGGCGAGCCGTTGGGACCCGGCGGTAATGTCCAAACCGGCGCTTCCACGCCTGTGCTGGCTCTGCTCTTTACCGCGGCGCTGTCGGGAGTGACGGCTGTTGCGGCGGTTCGCAAAGGCCGCAGGAAAGAACGGAATGCTTCCTGCCAATAAGAATTGAATCTCCACTGGAAAGCGGCGCTCCTTCAGCCTTATATCGATAAGTCGGAGTCGCCGCTTTCCTTTTGGGAGAATTTGAAGAGGGCCGATTATGCTGGGTAAGATCCGATGTGCATTTATCTGTATACTGACGCTGGCGGTTTGGACAATGACCGCCTGCGGCGGAGGGGATTCTGTGGCTTTTACCGTAAACGGCGTACGTGTGGAGAAGGAAGAACTCGTCTATTATATGCGGGATTATTCCAGTCTGGCGGCCGCTGAAATGGAATCCGCCTATGGCGTGGACAGCGCCGAGGAAGGCTTTTGGGGCGGCACATACGGGGAGCTGGTCCCCTTGGAGTATCTGAAAGCCTATACGGCGGAGCGGATCGCCCGGGTCAAACTCGAGCAGCTCATGGCCGGGGAACAGGGCATCGAAACGCCGCTGACCTGGACGGAGCAGCATGAAGACATGGAAAAGCAAAACCGACGCCGCCGGGAAGATTATGAGGCTGGCCGGGTGGTGTACGGCAGTATCGAGAGGGACTTTGTCACCTATTTTGCGGATATGTATTATGCCATGCGGGCTGGGCTGCAGGAAAAGCTGGGCCTGGACGAGGAAGCCTATGCGGCTTTGGTGGAATCGCGGCTGGAGACGGCGGAAATCCGGTACAAGGATATGGAGGTTTCGCCGGAGGATATCGCGTGAATGCCGCGATGAGGCAGCTGTTTGGCTTTCTCGTGATGCGAGATACACACCGGATTTCAGGCGTATCGTTTTGGGGATCTTGGCTGGATGCCGCGGCTTATCCCGGCCGCAGAGGAGGTCCCCGCAAATGGCGGGGATCTTCGCGCGGGGATAGGATTCGCTTCCGTTTAAGGACCCGATCACAGATATGAAAAGTGTGTGGAGAAGATCGAAATTGAACAGAAAATGGTGTGCCAGATTGGCTGCACTAGCGCTTTCGGCGTTCTGGATCTTACCCGGAACGGCCGCGGCGGAACAGGGAGAGACGTTCCGTATGGATCACAGCAGCATTACCTATTACGGCCGGCAGGAGTTTTTGGATAACGGCGGCGTGCAGCTCAATTTCCAGTCGGGGTTTGAGGTTATCTTTACCGGTACATCGGCCGCCGTCGGTATTGAGGTGGCCGGAAGCGCCAGCGAATATATGTACAGCATTGACGGCGAGGCTTTCGTCCGGGTGCTCAATCCCACCGCCGGTTACAATTCTTTGGCCACAGGCCTCACGGCAGGCGAGCACACCCTGACGTTTTACGCCTGCAATCAGGGGGCCCGCAACCGTATCACCGGCCTCCGCTTTGACAGCGGCGCGTCACTGAAAAAGGTACCGAAAAAGAAAACGATCGAATTCATCGGAGATTCGATCACGGCCGGCTGGATCGGAAGCGGCTACATCAACTGGCTCAGCAAATGCTATACCTGGCAGACGGCCCAAAAGCTGGGCTTCGGTTTCAATGTTGTGGCCCGCGGCGGCATCGGCCTGCTCGTAAAAGGGACGGACGCACTCAACATGTCGGATCGCTATTTCAGGGCTATCCCGTATAGTGAGACGATAGGGAAAAATGAGACCTATCCGATGTACGACACCTCCCGGTACACGCCGGACTATATTGTCGTGAATCTGGGTACAAACGATCGGTCCTATTCGAGCAGTCAGGTTCAGGCAGCTTATACCAGCTTTTTGACCGCGCTGCGCAGCAGCTATCCTGATGCCACTATTTTTGCGCTGCGCCCGCTGGGCGGCCGGGACATCACCGGCGGGGACGGGTATTTTAAAAAGGAAATCATCTCCGCCGTGAACGCCCGCCGGAAAGCTGGCGATAAAAACGTGGTTTTTATGGACACGACCGGGTGGGTCGAGGTCTCGGATTTTGCCGATCAGCTGCACTTTAATTATGAGGGCAACGAACATATCGCGGAGAAACTGGCAGCCGCCATCGCGGAGTATATCGACGGCAGTGGTACCACCACACAGGATAAACCGACCGCTCCGCCGACAGGACCGGTTTCCACAGATCCTCATCCCACGGAGGGGCCGACCGGTTCGGGCGCCACCACCCCCGGTTCGCCGGACCAGACGGACCCTGCCGATCCGGCTACGACCGCATCGGATACCGATCCGGTAAATTCGTCCGGGTCCGAAGCGGGATCGGACGTCCCCGTTCAGACCACCCCGGATAAAGCTGTGGCGGGAACCCCGACCGGGACGGACAGTTCGGCGCCCCAGTCCGGCGGCGAAAACACCTCTTTTACCGGTTGGATCATCGGGATCACAGCGGCGGCGCTGCTCCTGCTTTGCGGCGGAGGGTTTGCACTATGGTATTTCGCCCGTCGGAAAAAGCTTGGGACATAAAGAATACTCAAACATATGGAAAGGGAAGGTTTTATATGACAAATACGAGAAAACCCAAAGCCCTCCTTGCTGCGCTGGTGCTCCTGGCCTTTCTTCTGACGGGCTGCGGCCAAGGCAAGCCCACGTCTGAGGCGCCGTCCAGCAGCAAAGCCGGTACGGAATCCAGTGAATCCCTCAAGGCCTCCGCCCTGAAATTCGACTGGAACGAGGATTTGGATCTGAGTGGACGGGAACTGACCATTTCCACGTGGGGCGCTGTTCCGGACAGGGATAAAAGCGAATATTTTGAACGCCGCTATATCCGTTCCGACCGGACGGAAGAGAAATACGGCGTGAAAATCAAGTGGCTTCCGGTTCCGGATACCACCAAATTCGTGCAGGACGTCACGCTGGCCTTTCTTTCGGGCAAAAAATATGCCGATTTGATGTTCTGCACCAGTTTTTACGGTTTTGACCTGGCAAAGCTGGGGGCCATTATCCCTTTGGATGACTACATTGACTATGGATCTTCCTATTATTCCGTCAATGGAGATTTGCTGAAATATGTGGATGGGCTGCACTATTCTTATTTCCCGGATGAGTTCTCGCCCAGCAGCCACGGCTTCGCCGTCATCTACAACACCATGCTGACCGAGGCCGTACTGGATCCGTCGGAAGATCCCATGACGCTGTATAAAGAGGGGAAATGGGATTGGACCGCATTTGAAAATGTGGTCAAGAAAACCACCAAAACCAATTCCTCCGGCGAAGTGACCCAGTGGGGCGTGGGAGGCGGCTGGCTGCTGGAGGCCCTGTGCATGTCCAACGGCTTTTCTCCCATCAGTATGAAAGACAACAAATTCACCTGCGAACTGTACACGGATCCCGGCCTCAACGTGCTGAACTTCATCCGTCGGCTCGCATATGAGCACAAAGGCGTGGACGACAATTTCCAATCCAACGCGATGGCCAAGGCCTTTAACCAGAACAAGCTGGCGATGGCCATTACGCCGAACTGGCCCGCAGCCTGGGCCGTGCAGAACGGAATGCCGGTGGTATCGGTTCCCCTGCCGATCGGCCCGGATGCCAACGGCAAGCAGTATATCGGCACGGAGTTCCAGGAATGGTGGGTGGTAAGTTCGATTTCCGAGTTCACCCCCCAGGAACTTCTGCAGGTGGCTTTGGATATGAACGAGAACGATCCCGCCTATCCGGACACCTACCAGACCCCCGAAATCGTGCGGGAAAAATACGTCAGCCGCCTGTATGAGGGCAACGTCTTCGTCACCGAGGAAGAGGGCGAAATCTTCTACGACCTGCTGAAGGACGAGAGCGTGGGGAAAATCGCGGATCTGGCTTCCTATGATATGCGGTGGACGCTTCACAGCAAAATTCAGCTTCCGCTTTACACCGGTGAGGATCCCCGAACGGTGCTGGAACGGATGCGTCCGGTAATCGATACCGAACTTCAGAATTCCCTTCCAGATAAACTGAAATAGCGGAGGATATGGTGGGCTCAATGAAAAAAATGGTTTTTGGACGGATACTGCCGTCTCTGCTGTCCGGTATCCTGCTGCTGACGCCTGTAGCCGCCGATTCCGGCTTCACACAGACGGAGAAGAGCGAGACCGGCGCGGTCCGGACCGGCGGCGGGGGGTATTATGCGTATCTCCAAAGCCATCCGGACGGACCCCGCCCGGACAGGGAGATATCCGTGGAAATAGCGGAGCCTGTGCGGATCGACGAGGACGGGCGGGCCTCCTGGGATATCGAGGTTCCCGCCGAGGGCTTTTACAATCTGCGCGTGACATACACGGCCCATGCAGGCAAGGACATCGATATCGAATGCGGGCTGCTGATCGACGGCGTATCCCCTTTTCAAGCGGCGGAGGCCATGCCTCTGACCCGGGTTTGGAAGGACAGCGGCAAAGCGTCCTATGTAGATACCTCGGGCAACGAATACCTCCCGGTACAGGAAGAGCTGTTTCGGCAGGAGACCGTCTTTTTGTCGACACGGGATGAATATGTGGATGGGGGCACCCTCTTTTGGTTTGACGAGGGGCCCCATACCCTGACCCTGTTCGGGGAACGGGAATCCTTTACGGTGAACGCCCTGTCCCTGTGTCAGGAATCCCGGCTGGAAAGCTACGAGCAGTATCTGGACGGGCGCACGCCCCAGCCGGTCGAGGCGGAGCCTATCCAGCTGGAAGGAGAGGCGGCGGCGTTCAAATCGCATCCCACCCTGTACGCTCTGGCGGACCTCTCCTCCTGTGTCACGTCTCCCTACGATCCGCGCAAGGCCCTGCTCAACACCATCGGCGGCGAAAACTGGTCCGATAAAGGGCAGTGGATGGAATGGGAATTCGATGTAAAAACCGCGGGTTTTTATCAGCTGTCTTTCCGCGTCAAGCAGAACTATAAATCCGGTTCGTTCTCGGTGCGCCGGCTGTATCTGGACGAGAAGGTCCCGTTCGAAGAGGCTTCGGACATCCGGTTTGTGTACAATCTGGGCTGGAGCATCGTCACCATGGGGGGCGACACCCCGCGGTATCTCTGGCTGGATGAGGGACCTCACACCATCCGCCTGGAGGTGGTGTATGGCGGTTTCACTGAAATTTGCGCTGAAATCGAAGACTGCGTATCCCAGGCCAACGTACTCTACCGGAACATCATGATGATTACCGGTACCTCCCCCGACCTTCAGCGGGATTACAACATCGGCAAGCTCATCCCCGGCTGCGAGGAGTCTTTCAGAGAACTGAGCAATCGCTTGTACGGCCTGGTGGATCGGCTGGAAAGCCTGGTGGGCAAGAAGGGCGCGGAGACGGCGGCCCTGGAAAAGCTGGCCCTCCAGCTCGGCGAATTCGCGGAGGATACCGAGACGGCACCCCGCCGCCTGAGCACGTTCAGCGCCAATATCAGCGGTCTGGCGGCCAGTCTCGTCAGCATGACCGGTCAGCCGCTGCTGCTGGATTATATGCTGCTCAGCCCGGTGGGAAGCGAGCTGCCTGCGGCCGACGCCCCCTGGTATCGGGCAGCGTGGAACGAAATACAGCGCTTCTTCTTTTCCTTTATCGAGGACTACGACAACATCGGATCGGCAGAGCAGCAAAGTGAGAAGGAAGCGGTGAACCTGTGGCTGGGAGTGGGCCGGGATCAGGCAACCGTCCTGTACTCCCTGATCTTGAGCGATTTTACCGCGAACACCGGGATACCGGTCAATCTCCGCCTGATTTCCCAGGACGTGCTGCTGCGGGCTGTGGCGGCCGGCAAGGGGCCGGATTTGGCGCTGTTCCAGCCGCAATCCACTGTGATCAACTATGCGCTCCGTGGAGCGGCCTATGATTTGAGCCAATTTCCGGACGCCGGGGAGATCCGGAGCCGGTTTCATCCGGAGGCGGTGAGGCAGTACGAGCTGTCTGGCGGCTTTTACGCGCTGCCGGAGCAGATGAACTACAACGTGATGTTTGTCCGCACCGATGTGCTGGCCGAGCTGGGCCTGTCGGTGCCGGAAACCTGGGAAGAACTGTACGACGTTCTGGCCCAGCTGCAGCGCAATCATATGCAGGTGGGCGTCACCTCCTCGTTCACCGCGCTGTCCACCTCTGAAATGAATCCACTGTTTTTGTCCCTTCTGTATCAGAACGGCGGAAACGTGTACGATGAAGACGGACGGGAATGCATCCTGAACCAGCCGGTTGGGGTGCAGGCGTTTACCCAGTTCTGCGAACTGTATACCAAATACGGCGTTCCGCTGAAAATCGATCTCCTGACCCATTTCCGCACCGGAGAGGCGCCGCTGGTCATTCATAATGTGTCCTTTGGAAACGAGCTGTCGGTTTCGGCGCCGGAGCTGTCGGGGCTGTGGGAAATGGTGCCCTTCCCGGGGATTCGCCGGGAGGACGGTACCATCGACAACACCACGGTGCTCACTACGGTAAGCAGCGGGATGGCGGTGACGGCCGCCAGCAGCGGTGTCGTGATGTTTTCCAACGCCAGGAGCCGCGAAAACACCTGGGAGTTTATGAAATGGTGGACCGGCACCGAAGCTCAGGCGGAATATGCCCGGCAGATCGAATCGACGCTGGGCCGTTCGGGACGCTGGCTGTCCGCCAATCTGGAGGCTGTGGGAGACGTGGCCTGGTCCAAAAAGGAGCTGGAGGTCATCACCGGTCAGCTGGATACGCTCCGGTGCCTGCCTGAAGTGGCCGGCGGATATTACACCGGACGCAGCGTCAACAACGCCGTGCGCACCGTGGTCAACAACGGCAAGGGCGGCGTGTCTCCCAAGGAAACGCTTTACGATTACATCCGCGACATCAACCGGGAAATTCTTTTGAAAAGAAAAGAACTGGGATTGGATTAACCCGTTGGAGGAAGCTATGAAACGTATACATAGGCGGGACGGCAGCACCCCGTTTTGGAGACAAATCGCGACGAACTGGCAGATGTACGTGCTGCTGGCGCCTTTTATGTTTTTCTTTTTTCTCTTTACCGTCTGGCCGGTGCTGGCCTCCCTGGCGGTGAGTTTTACCGAGTATAACGTACTGGAAGCGCCGCGGTTCGTGGGGCTTGACAACTTCAGACGCCTGTTTTTGGAAGACAGCGTCTTTTTGAAGTCGCTGGGCAACACCGTCGTGTTTGCCGCGATTACCGGGCCGCTGGGTTTTCTGATCTCATTTTTCGTCTCCTGGGTCATCAACGATATGAAGCCGCTGCTCCGGGCACTGCTGACTTTCATATTCTATATCCCCTCCATATCCGGCACCGTATACACCATTTGGGGGATTATTTTCGACAGCGAGATCTACGGTTACGCCAACAGTTTTTTGATGAGTCTGGGCTTCATTCAGGATCCTATCAACTGGCTGACCAATGAAACCTACATACTGCCCCTCATCATCGTTGTACAGCTTTGGATGAGCATGGGCGTGGGCTTTCTGGCGATGCGGGCCGGTTTTGCTACCACGGATAAGCAATTGTATGAGGCGGGTGCGATCGACGGCATCCGGAACCGCTGGCAGGAACTGTGGCATATCACCATTCCCAGCATGGCACCTCATCTGACCACGGCGGCGGTGCTGCAGATCACCAGCATGTTTTCCAACGCCACGGTATCCACCACCCTGGTGGGCAATCCGTCCACCAATTATGCCGGACATTTGGTGATGAACCATTTTGCCGATTACAGCGGCGTACGTCTGGAACGCGGATACGCCAGCGCGATCGCGACCTGTTTGTTTGTCTTTATTTTTCTGATCAACCGCGTGATTATGAAACAGCTGCGAAGAGTGGGTGAATGATGACGAAGTCAACCAGTACGGCCAAGGTCCGGCGTCTGTTATCCAATCGCACCCGCCGGGTCAGCCGCTCCAAATCCGGAGATTTTTTCATGTTCCTTTTCATCGGCACCGTAGCCGTATTCAGTGCCCTGCCCCTGGTTCTGGCCATCGGCATGTCGCTCAAGCCGATCCATGAACTGTATGTGTTTCCGCCCACTCTGTGGCCGCGGAGTCTGACGGGGGATAACTATAAAATGCTGTTTACCCTGCTGGGCACCAGCCGGGTGGCGTTTTCCCGCTATGTTTTCAACACGGTGTTTATCACGGTGATCACGACGGCGGGCCATGTGCTGTTCGCCTCCATGGCGGCATACCCCTTAGCCAAGGGCCGGTTCCCGGGAAAAAAGATCCTGCATCAGGCGGTGCTTCTGGCACTGATGTTTGTGCCGGCCATCGCGGATGTCATCAACTATATGACCATTTCGGGGCTGGGGTGGCTGGACACCTATATGGCGGCCATTGCGCCTAACATCGCCACGACCCTGGGGCTCTTTTTGATCACGAATTATATGACCACAATCCCCGATACCCTGCTCGAGGCGGCGAAAATCGACGGCTGCTCCGAGTTTCGGATTTACTGGTCGATCATCATGCCGATCTGCAAACCGGCCTGGCTGACGCTGGTGATCATTATGTTTCAAAACATTTGGGGACAGACCCATACCGCTTACATATACAAGGAAGCCATGAAGACCCTGCCCTATGCCCTGACCCAGATTACCCAGGGCGGCTATATCCGCGCAGGGGCGGCCCAGGCCGTCGGCGTGCTGATGCTGCTGGTGCCTGCCATTATCTTTGTTTTCAATCAGTCCAAAATACTCGAAACCATGGCGTCGTCGGGTATTAAAGAGTAGGTTTCCTGCCGGGCCGTTTCAGCCAATATTTTCAGCTCACGGTCCTTCTTCCTTTCCTGATTCTTTTACTAAAATGGCTCTAGCATCGGCTGACGAGGGCAAACACGCCTACTGGCGGTCAAAAAGGCGGCCAACGGCGTTCTCGGCTTTGGCGGGCATTAGCCCGGCAACGAGGACAACGCCGCCAGCACCTGTTTTCACGCCGAAAAACCGCGTGGCCCCTTGTCAATCGATGCTAGGAGCGTTACAGAAAACGGAGAAATGCGATGATGGCGATACTACGCAAATGGATGGCGGTTACGGTATGCGCGGCCGCGTGGTTGGGCCTGTGTATGCCGGCTGCGGCCGCAGACGCCCCGGGTATGCAGCGGATCGATGGGGATCCGGTGTACGAATCCTTCACCTATATCGACGACGGAGAAAACGGAATCAAGGCGATCCTGTCTCCGGCGGCCTACCGGCCCGTTTTCCTGGCCGACGCCGCCTCGATGGGAACCAGTCTTTCGGAACCGGCGGATTTGTTCGTTTTTAGGGACGAAGTGTACATTGCCGACCGTGCGGGCGGAAAAGTGATCATCACCGATACGGAATTCCAGGTGAAAAAAGAGATTGCGGGTTTCACCTGGCAGGGGGCCGCCGAAACCCTGCTGAATCCGGAGGGCGTGTACGCCACGGCCGATAAGATTTACATTGCGGATACCGGCAACCGGCGCATCGTGGTGCTGAACCGGGAAGGCGTCTGCCTGTCGGTTATCACGGCTCCTCAATCGGAGCTGCTGTCGGAGAACTTGGTATTTGAACCGCTGAAAATCGCGGTGGACGGTCACGGCCGGATCTATGCGGTCGTGAAGGGCGTATACGAGGGCATCATGGAGCTATATGAGGACGGCAGCTTTGCCGGGTTTGTGGGGAGCATTCCGGTTTCTCCCGATCCTTTGATGCTGTTCTGGAAAACCATCATGACCAAGGAGGCCCGCAGCAAGCTGGCCAATTTCGTCCCCGTGGAATACACCAATCTCACCGTGGACAGCGCGGGATTCATCTATGCCACGTCGCTGGCGGACGAAAACCTGAATTCCATCCGGCGGCTGAATTCGGCAGGCAGCGATATCCTTATTCGCAGCTCCCTGGGGAATATTCCAGTAAACGGTGCCGTGACGGACGGCGAGACCGCGCTGGCTTCGGATTTTGCGGATGTGGCGGCCGATGGTGATAAGATGTTTTTCGCCCTGGACCGGAAATACGGCCGGGTATTCACCTATGACACCTTCGGCAATCTTCTGTTTGTGTTCGGCGGTACCTATACCGGGCAGACCGGCACTTTTCAGAAAGCGTCCGCCATCGCGCTGTGCGGCGACCGAGTATTGGTCTCCGATTTGGATGCCGGGACCATTACGGTGTTTGAACAGACAGAATATGCGGCGGCCATCCTGCGGGGGGCGGCGCTGTATAACGAAGACCGGTACGAGGAGTCCATTGCGGCTTGGGAGTCGGTGCTGACCCTCAATCCGTATTACCGGCAGGCCTACGATAAAATCGGCATGGCGCTGTATCAAATGAAGCAGTACAGAGAGGCCATGACCTATTTTGAAAAAGCAGGTGACCAGGAACAGTATTCCAAAGCCTTTTCCCGGGCCAGAGAGGAAACGCTTTCCGAGAATTTCCCCTGGATTATCGCGGGAATCGTCCTGGTGCTGATTCTGTTGACGATGGTGACACGCTTTGTGCGCCGATGGCTGAAAAAGCATCCCGTGAAAAAGGGCGGAATAGCGGACAGCCTGGGCTATGTTTTTCACGTACTGCGTCATCCCGTCGACGGTTTCTGGGACCTTAAAAACGAAAAACGGGGACGCGTGTGGGTATCCACTCTCCTCATCCTGCTGACCGTGGCCGCCTTTGCCATGGAGCGGGGGCTGACCGGGTTTGCCCTGGCCGCCCAGCCCTTCAGCCAGCTGGATTGGAGCCATGAGCTTAAACTGGTGCTGATCCCCCTGGTTCTGTTTTTGGTGGCCAACATGTCGGTAACGTCGCTGATGGATGGAAAGGGCAGTTTCCGGCAGCTGTATACCGCTGTCGGATATGTCCTCACCCCCCTGGTTCTCGTCAAGATCCCCGTAACGCTGATCAGCGGGTTCCTGACGGCCGATGAAGCCATTTATGTCAATCTGCTGTCGGCCCTGGCGATTATCTACGCGGGTCTGCTTCTGCTGGCCGCGCTGTCGGGCACTCACGAATACAGTGGAGGAAAAACGGTGGGAGTGGCCCTTCTCACCGGCGTGGTCATGGTGATCATCTGCTTTATCTGCGTGCTGTTCTTCTTCTTGCTTTCGGAGATTGCGGGCTTCCTGTATACCATAGTGGAGGAAATGAGATACCGATGAAAAGGACGACATTCATGGCCCTGACGTGTACCATGGCGCTCCTGGTTTCCGGCTGTGCCGGCACGCTTTCGGCGGCACAGCTCTCGGATACCCGCAGGGAGGCGGTAACCTATGCCGCGATGAGCGGTACGGGTACCCTGCAGCCGGATCCGGAGGCCACGGAAGGGCGGATACTGGCCGGAGAGAATGCGTATCTGCAGCTGTATTACCGGGAAAGCACCGCGGTGGTGTCCGTTTTTGACCGGCGCAGCGGGGAATGGTGGCATACGAATCCGGAGGACGGGGCCGATACCCTGTCGGCTGAGGCGCAGTCCCAAATCACCATCGACAGCGTCGATTCCGCGGGTGTCATCCGGCACTATACCTCCTACAGCGACTCGCTGATGAAGCGTCAGGTGGAGTTCGCCGCTGCCGGGGATAGGCTGACGGTGACCTATGTGTTCGGCAACACCGGCCCCGATCTGACCGGGATACCGCGTAAGCTGACCGGCGAACGGTATGCGGCGATTTCCGATAGGATGGACGATACCGGCAGGAGCCGGCTGAGCCGGCGCTATGTCTACGATGCCGATACCGATATATGGAGCCTCAAGGAAACCAATCTGACCAAGGATATGACGGAAAAGCTCAAGGATGCTCTGGATAGCATCGGCTATACGGAAGCCGAGCTCGCGTCGGATCATGCGGCCGCCGGCGTGGGGGATGTGGATGAGGAGCCCGGAGGGTTCGAATTTCAGCTGGAGTATCGGCTGCAGGACGATTCTCTGCTGGTGCGCATCGATTCAGAGCATATGCGGATTCCGAAAAACGAGTACATCACCTCGCTGAATATCCTGAAATATTTCGGCGCTCTTTCGGCCGGACAAGAGGGATATCTGCTGCTCCCTGACGGTTCGGGCGCGCTGGTGGATACGAAACCGGTAAAAGGGAACGTGGGGCTGTACAGGCAGCGCGTATACGGACAGGACGAGGCCATGTCCAGCCTGTCCCAGGGAAGCAACCGGCAGGAGAGCGTTTTGCTGCCGGTGTTCGGCATCAACCGGACGACGGGCGGCGTACTGGCTGTGATCGAGGACAACGAGGCCTCGGCCTATATTGAAGCCACCGGTGTCGGCTATTTGGATAACTTCGCCACCGTGGCCGCCTGTTTTGAAATCAATGCGGCGGAAAACATCGGTCTGAGCGCATCGGATCGATCCACTTTTTGGATTTCCACCGAAAGCCGCTATACCGGCTGTACGGATGTCCGGTATGTATTTTTGGAACCGGAGAAAAGCGATTATTCCGGCATGGCGGCGGTCTATCGTCAATACCTTCAGCGCTATGGCGGCTTGACGGCTATGCCGGAGGAGTCCGGCAGCCTGCCTTTGTTTGTGGAAACCGTGGGAGCGGTGAGCACTGAGGTATCCACCGCCGGTTTCCTGCATGACGCCTATGTGCCGCTGACCTCTTATGAGGACAATGTTGCCATGCTGAAGCATCTGTCCGAGCTGGGCGTCGATACGGTGGCGCTGATACTCAGCGGTTGGATGGAGGGCGGCATGGAGCAGCCCCTGGCCGAGAAAGCGGAGCTGATGCAGGAGCTGGGCGGGGCGAAGGGTTTTAACGCTTTGACGGCATATGCGGCGGAAAGCCAGGGAAAGGTGCGCCTGTATCCCGAAGTTTTGCTCAACACCATGTCTCCCGGCGACAGCCTGCTCAAACGCGGCCGGTATGGCGCTCTCACGCTGGGGCAGAAGAAAAGCATGCTGGAGACGTACGATTTGGTGACGGGTCTGCCAGAGGACGAAGAGACGTTTCGGCCTCTGGTGTCGCCGGGGTTCCAGAAAGCCCTTATGGGACAGTTCCTGTCGTCTTTCAGCCGTCTCGGTGCCGGAGGACTCTGCATCGGGGATCTGGCGGGAAGCGTGTACAGCGATTATAACAATAAGCAGGAAGCTCTGCGGCAGAACGCGCTGCTTCAGTCCCGGGAGATTATCCGGATGGCGGCGGAAAGCGCGGGAGACATTTTGCTCCGCACCCCTCATAACCTCTCCGCCCCCCTCTCCCGGATGTTCAGCGATGTTCCCGCCTCCTCCAGCCGTTATCTGCTGACGAGCGAATCGGTCCCGTTTTATCAGATGGTGTTTCATGGGGCGGCGGACTATGCGATGGAGGATCTCAACACAGCCGCCGATTTTCGGGAAAGCCTCCTCAAGCAGGTGGAATACGGGGCCTGTCCCAAATTCAAGTTTATCTACCGGAGCGGCGATGAGCTGCGGTTCGGGGAATATCACGACCTTCGCGCCGCCGACTTCGGGCAGCACGCGAAGGAGGCGGCGGAAAGCTACGCCTATATCAACGGACTGCTGGAGCCAGTCCGCACCGCCGCGATGATACGTCACGAAAAGCTCATGGATCAGCTGTATGCTGTGACCTATGACAACGGATACCGGTTGTATGTGAATTACCATGCCGAGACGGTGGAGTGGCAGGGCGTATCCATACCGGCCAGAGACGCTGTTTTACAAGAAACGGGAGGTGGATTCTGATGCGGAACCCATTTGGTGCCGACAAACTGGTCAGAAAGCGCAATATGTTCGGCCTGGTCTTTCTCATTCCCTGGCTGATCGGGTTCCTCCTGTTTTTCTGCACCCCGCTGATACGCTCGGTAGTGATCAGCTTCCAGAAGGTCACCTTTTTGCCGGGCGGCGGCTTTTCGACCCAGGGAGTGGGCTTTGATAATTTTGTCACCGCCCTGACCCGGGATGAGAATTTCATCCGGTATGCGTCCCAGTCTCTGCTGGATTTGGCGGTGAACGTGCCGGTTTGTCTGGTGTTTTCCTTCTTTGTGGCGGTGCTGCTTCATCAGAAATTTCACGGAAATTTCATAGTGAAGGCCATTTTCTTTCTGCCGGTCATTCTGGGTACGGGCCTGTTTTTAAGCGTCAACGGGCAGTTTTCCAGTGATGGGGCGGTCCAGGGCGCGATGGAAGAGGGCGTGAATTCCCTAGGGTTTTTAAAAAGTATGAACATCGTGACCATGCTCAACGACATCGGCATCCCTCCCAGCCTGACTGACTATATTACGGGGCCTGTAGACCGGATATACAGCGTGATTTCTATGTCCAGCATCCAGATTTTTGTTTTTCTGGCAGGCTTGAACTCGATCAGCTCGTCGCTGTATGAGGCGGCTTATGTGGAGGGGGCCAACGGCTGGACCTCGTTCTGGAAGATCACGTTCCCGCTGGTATCCCCTGTGATGATTATTAATGTGGTGTACTCGCTCATCGATAACTTCACCATGTCCACCAACGTGACCATGAATTACGCCTGGAACGTTTCCTTCAAAATTTTCGATTTGGGATTGGCGGGCGCTATGATGTGGCTGTACTGTCTGATGCTGGCCGTCGTCGTCGGGGTCGTCGTCTATTTCCTTTCAAAGCGCGTCGTGTATCAGTCGTAGGAGGGTAACGTATATGCAGCTTAATCTCCGGCTCCATAGTATGAATGCGGCCGCACCCGCCTCCAGGCGGACCCGCAGCGCCGTGCGAAAAGGGCGCAAATGGCTGTGGGCTCTTGTCCGCGCCGTATTTATCATCGGCTTCTCTTTTGTGGTTTTGTATCCGCTGCTCAAAATCATTTCCCAGTCCTTTATGGAGCGCCGCGACCTGTATGACGCCTCCGTTTTATGGCTGCCCAAGCATTTTACACTGGAGAACTATGAATACACCATCGAGTGGATGGATTACCTCCCTTCCTTTTTAAACAGCCTGTGGAGTTCCACGCTGGCGACGTTGCTGCAGCTGTTCTCCTGCGTCACGGCCGGCTATGCGTTTGCCCGGTACCGGTTTCCGTTCCATCGGATTTTGTTCGGCGCGGTGATCGTGATGCTGATCATTCCGCCGCAGCTGACCATGATGGCGTCCTACATGCAGTTTTATGACTTCGATGTGGCGCATATCCTGCACCTGATAAACGGCAAGGGGATCAATCTGCTCGACAGCCAGTGGCCCATCATGCTCATGTCCGCCACCGGAACCGGGATCCGCAGCGGCCTGTTTATCTATATGTTCCGGCAGTTTTTCCGCTCCATGCCGCGGGAAACCGAGGAAGCGGCCATGGTGGACGGAGCCGGTCATTTCCGGATTTTCTTTACCATCATGCTCCCCGGCGCCACCACGGTATTGGTGACGGTGGCGCTGTTCAGCTTTGTCTGGCAGTGGAACGACGTGTTCTTTACCAATCTGTATAACCGCACCTTCCAGAACCTGACCATGCAGACCCAGATGATTGCCTCCAACTTTGTCGATACGCTGGATCCGGCCGTGGCACAGCTTCATCGGTCGGTCGCGCTGCTTCTAACCATCGCGCCGCTGGTTTTGCTGTTTTTGGTGATGCAGCGTTTCTTCGTGGAATCGGTGGAGCGCTCGGGCGTTGTGGGATAAGAGGCGGCAAATACGATAGGGGGAACGGTATTATGATACGCATCGGTCAGATCGGTATGGCTCACGACCATGCCGAAGGAAAAATGTTGGGAATCCGCTGTCATCCGGAAGTCTTTGAAATGGTAGGGGTGGCGGAGGACAATCCCGCCCATTTGAAACAGCACGGCGGAAAGAGCTGCTATCAGGGCCTTCCCGTGCTCAGCACGGAGGAGCTGCTCCATACGCCCGGACTCGACGCCGTACTGGTCGAAACCGAAGAGCTCAAGCTGATCGAAACGGCCAGACGGTGTGTGGATCAGGGGCTGCACGTCCATGTGGATAAGCCGGCCGGCGTGGATATCGGCGAATTCAAGCAGCTGCTTGACGACGCACAGAGGGAAAAACGGACGGTTCAGATGGCCTATATGTACCGCTACAACCCCGCCGTCATGCGGTGTCTGGAGCTGGTACGGGATGGGACGCTGGGAGAGATTTATCAGGTGGACGCCATTATGGACAGCTGGCATACCCCGGAAAAACGGATGTGGATGCAGGATTTTCCGGCCGGGAACATGTTTTATCTGGGATGCCATATGGTGGATCTGATACTCCTGATGGCGGGGCAGCCGGAAAGCATCCTGCCCTTTAACCGCAAAACCGGCTTGGATCATACCGACGCCGTTGATCACGGATTCGCCGTATTCCTGTATAAGAACGGCGTGTCCACCGCCCGGGCGACTTCCACGGAGGTCGGCGGTTTCTGCCGCCGGCAGCTGGTGGTATGCGGTTCCAAGGGGACGGTGGAAATCAAACCGCTGGAACGCACAGGGAACAGCCCCAACCCGGTCATGACCCTTTCGGTAAGCGGCAAAACGACGACTACCGTATATCCAGAGGTGACCTGTGATGCCGGCCGCTACGATACCATGCTGCTGGATTTTGCCGAAATGGTGCAGGGAAACAAGGAAAACCCGTTTTCCTACGCATATGAACTGGCGGTGCAGAAGGCAGTGCTGGCGGCCTGCGGCATGGCCGCAGAGTGACGGCCCGGGACGCAGGGGACGGACGATGTGCTGCAGCGCCTAACCGAGCCGGGGCCCTGCTTGGCAGATCCAAAACTTTTAGCAGCCTAGAAAAGGAAAGTGGTCATACGATGAAAACGAACAAGATTGTGTTTACCGACGTGGGAAAAGCCGAGCTGCTGTCCTGCGAAATGAGAGATCATCCCGCCGAGCAGGAGGTGTTGATCGAGACAGCCTATACCGCTGTCAGCGCCGGAACCGAGCGGGCGGGGCTTATGCGCATGCCCAATCAGGCGGATGAGCTGGACGGAGGGAGTTTCCCCAAGGTTTTTGGCTACAGCTGTGTGGGAACCGTGAAGGAAACGGGAAGCGGCGTGCAGCATGTGGCGCCCGGCGACCGGGTGATCGGCTATTGGTCGCAGCATTCCCAGTACAATCTGCTTCCGGCCAATCAGGTGGTGAAAATACGGGATGACAGCATCCCGTCGGAGCACGCGGTGTTTCTGTTCATTGCCGCTTTTTCGGCTGCTGGCCTGCGGAAAACCCGGCTTGAATTCGGAGAATCGGCCATGGTGTTCGGCATGGGACTGCTGGGTGCCTTGGCGGTGCAGCTCTGCCGTGCGGCTGGTGCCGTCCCGGTGATTGCAGCGGACCTGTCGGAGGAACGCCGGAAACTGGCCCTGGAACTGGGGGCGGACGTGGCCCTGGATCCCACCGATCAGGATTTTGTCAGCCGGGTGAAGGCTGTCACCCGGGGCGGAAAAGGCGTCAACGCCATTGTGGAGGTGACGGGCTTGTCGGTGGCGCTGAAGCAGGCGCTGGAGGTGATTGCCCCCATGGGGCGTGTGTCGCTGCTGGGCTGCACCAGGGTTTCGGACACCCCCATCGATTATTATCAAAAGGTGCACCGTCCGGGGGTGGAGATCATCGGTGCGCATACCAACGCGCGGCCCTCCGTCGAGTCCTATCCCCATCACTGGACGCATCGGGACGACATCGAGGCGCTGATGGATATGACGTCCGGCGGCCGGCTGGACATGTCGAAAATTCTCTCCGAGATCGATTCGCCGGAGGAGGCCCCGCAGGTGTATCGCCGGTTGGCGGAAAACAAAGCGTTTCCGGTCGGCGTGGTGTTTCGCTGGAAATAACCGGGGTGCCGGTTATATCAAGACAAATGGGTGATGGCATATGAAAGCGGTTTTGATTCGTAATCATGAATTGGTTTGGGAGGATGTCCCCGATCCGCGCCTGGCGGAGGGGGAGGTTCTGGTCGAAGTGCAGGCCGCCGCGGTAAACCGCGCGGATCTGATGCAAGTGGACGGAAATTATCCGCCTCCGCCAGGCTGCCCGGAATGGCCGGGGCTGGAGATCGCGGGAGTCATTCGGGAAATGTCGGAAACAGCGGCCCGGAACGGCCGGTGGAAAATAGGCGACAGGGTCTGTGCTTTGCTGGGCGGGGGCGGATATGCCGAATATGCGGCGGTCCCCTCCTCCATGCTGATGCCGGTTCCTGCAGGGATCAGTATGACGGAGGCGGCCGCCCTGCCCGAAGCTTTTGCCACCGCGTATCTCAATCTCTTTATTGAAGGCGGGGCGAAGGCGGGGCAGACCCTTCTTATGCACGCGGGCGCCAGCGGCCTCGCCAGTGTGATCATTCCCATGGCCAAGGCGTTCGGCCTGCGGGTGATCACAACGGTGCTGGACCGGGAAAAGGCCGAATCGATCTCCCATCTGGGTGCCGACGTGGTGGTGGACACCTCAGCGGAAAGCATCGTGGACGTGCTCAGGCGGGAGGAGGAAGCCGGGCGTCCGCTGAACCTGGCCATTGATTGTCTGGGCGGTGAACAGGTAGGGGAGTGCTTTTCCCATGTCGCCTACGGCTGCCGCTGGATCATGATAGCCACGCTGGCCGGCGACCTGTCCAGTGTGAATATGCGCACCATGTATATGAAAAATATCCGGCTCATCGGCAGCACGCTGCGCAGCAAACCGCCGGAGATCAAGGCGCAGATTCTGGAAAACCTGGTTCGGGATATTTGGCCGAAGGTGGAAAGCGGCGATATACGGCCCACCGTTTATAAAGTGCTGCCCATGCCGAAGGCCAGCGACGCCCACGAGCTTCTGCGGCGTGGGGAGAGCGTGGGGAAGGTTGTGCTGACAGGATGTTGTTCGCCGGAGTAAAGGGCAGAAAAATGCATGGAAGCCGCTGCCGCGGCGCGAAGGGGAGAGGTTGACTTGACCATGAAAAGTGGCGACGTCCATATACGCGATCCATTTGTGCTTCCTTATGAGGGCACCTACTATTTATACGGCACCAGGGGGGCCACCTGCTGGGGAGAGACCGATGGATTCGACGTGTTTTTGAGCGAAGATTTGAAAACCTGGGACGGACCCTATGAGGTTTTTCATAACGACGGGTCCTTTTGGGCGGACCGGGAATACTGGGCGCCGGAGGTGCATCAGTACAAGGGCGCTTTCTATATGTTCGCTTCCTTTAAAAAGAACGGCGTGTGCAGGGGAACGCAGGTGCTGAAGGCGTCGTCGCCGATGGGCCCTTTTCAGCCCCACAGTGACGGCCCGCTGACGCCGAGGGACTGGGAATGCCTGGACGGAACGCTGTACATTTCCAAAACCGGGAAGCCGTATATGGTGTTTTGTCATGAGTGGCTGCAGGTACATGACGGCGAAATCTGGGCGGTGCCTCTTCGTGACGATTTGAAAACCACGGACGGCGATCCTTTTCTGCTGCTGAAAGCGTCGGAACAGCCGGGTGCCAATTCCAGAGACGGGCTGAATTACGTGACCGACGGCCCGTTTCTTCACCGTTTGAGCAACGGCGTTTTGGTGATGATCTGGTCCACGTTCGGGTTGCAGGGGTATTGTGAGGCGGTCGCGGTTTCGGACAACGGAGATATCGATGGGAAATGGAGCCTGAATCCGGAGTTCCTCTTTGAAAAGGACGGCGGTCACGGTATGCTTTTCAGAGACTTTGAGGGGTATTTGTATATCAGCCTCCATATGAGCAACCGGACGCCGGAGGAGCGGCCCTTTTTTTGCAGACTGCAGGAAACGAGCAACGGATTTGAAAGATGTGAAGCCGTCACACTGTAGGAAAGAGGTCAGTACTATGTTATGGCACACTTTTGAGGAAGATCGCCCTTTGCTGGAAAAACAGTTTAAGAAACCGTGCTGGAACCGGGAAAGCGGGCTGGAACCGGCCGCTCTATATGAAAGGTGCCTGGAGATCGCCGAGGCGGAGGACGGCCAGCCCAGAATCCGTACCAAAGCCCATCTGTTCCGGTTCATTCTGGAACATGCGCAGATTGAGGTCAATCCGCGGGATTGGTTTGCCGATAAAATCAATCACGCCGGCTGCACCGCCCGCATCCGGACTCTCTGGGAAAAGGCACTGAACGAAGGGCCGATGCGGGAGACGCTGCAGGAATTTGAGCCGTCCAGGGCCAGTTTTGCCTGCTTTGGCGAGATGGATTTCGGCCATACGTCTCCCGATTGGACCGCCATCATGGAGCTGGGACTCCCGGGGCTGCTGAATAGAATCCGCACCGCCCGCAGCGAGAAAGAGACGCTCACCGAAGAACAGCGGAATTTTTACGACGCGGCCGAAATCGTATATGAGGCATCGATCCATTATGTGGAAAGACTGGCCGCTGAGGCGCAGCGGCTCTCGGATGAGAACGAAAAAATGCGCTGTGTGTCCGCGAGTCTGGCCCATCTCGCCGAGGGCGCGCCCGGAACCCTGCTGGAAGCCATGCAGCTGTCCTTTATATGGTATACCCTCCAGCACGATCTGGACGCGGTATGGCTGCGCTCTCTGGGAGGTCTGGACCGGCTGTTCTACCGATACTACAAAAGCGATATCGAGAGCGGGCGGTACACCGAGGAGCAGCTCAGAGAGCTGATCCAGTACTTCCTGTTCCGCTTCTACGCCAAGAATGTCACCGCCAACATGCCCTTTTATCTGGGCGGCCGGGATCGGAACGGCGCCGATACTCTGAATCCCCTTTCCTACGCCTTGGTGGAGGAGTATCGGAAACTCTGCATCCACGATCCCAAAATGCATATTCGCTATCATCGGAACATAGCGCCGGATTTCTTAGAGCTTGTGCTGTCCTGCATCCGTGAAGGAAAAAACAGCTTCGTCTTTATCAACGACGAAGTGGCGGAGGCGGCGCTTGTCAAGCTGGGCGAGGATCCAGAGGAAGCCAATAACTACGTCCCTGTGGGCTGCTACGAATGCGCGGCCCTGGGCAAGGAGGTGCCCTGTTCCGTCAACGGCCGGCTCAATCTGGCCAAGGTTCTGGAGATCGCCATCCATAACGGGCGGGATCCGTTTCACAGTCTGGACGTGGCGCCCCCTATGAGGGCGGATCAGACAGGGGAGACCTTCGAGGGCTTTTTGGAGTATTACAAGGAACTGATCGACTTTTTTATCCAGGGCTCGATGAAGGTTATAAACGGTTTTGAACGGCGATACCCGGAACTGATCCCCGCCCCGCTTTTTTCCGGCACCATGATCGACTGCGTGAACAGCGGCCGGGACGCTTACGCCGGCGGCGCCAAATACAACAATTCCTCCATCAACGCGTTTGCTACGGCCACCGTGGTGGATTCTTTGGTGGCCTTGAAGCGGATTGTCTATGACGAAAAGCGGATGACCCTGGCGCAGTTCCGGGAGGTGCTTAGCGGCAACTGGAACGGACAGGAGAGGCTGCGCCTGGTTGTCAAGAACCAGTATCCCAAATACGGCAACAACCAGCCGGAGGCCGATACGCTGATGACCGATCTGGTAGCGTATGTGGCGTCGCGGATCAATGGACAGCCCAACGGACGCGGCGGGGTATACCGGTGCGGCTTTTTCTCGATCGATTGGCGGATGCCCTTCGGCAAACAGACCGGCGCCACCCCGGACGGCCGTCTGGCCGGGGAACCCCTTTCCAAAAACATGAGCGCCGTCACGGCCCAGGACAAGGAAGGGGTTACGGCGCTGATCCAGTCGGTGACCAAAATCGACTACACCGCCATTCCCAACGGGACGGTGCTGGATTTATCGCTCCATTCATCGGCGACCCGGGGACAAGAGGGGCTGGCGGCCATGATCGCCCTGGTCAAAACCTACTTTGCCAAAGGCGGCTTGGCCATGCACATCAATGTGCTGGATCCGTCGGTTTTGAAAAACGCCCAGGCGAATCCCGAACAGTATGCGAATCTCCAGGTCAGGCTCTGCGGATGGAACGTCCATTTCGTGGATTTGAGCAAGGAAGAACAGGACGACTTCATCCGGCAGTCGGAGCATGCGGCAGGTTGACAGGAGAGGGATATATGAAAGCCTTGATCAGCGATATCAAGCGATTCGCCGTGCACGACGGCGACGGGATCCGCACGACGGTGTTTTTTAAGGGGTGTCCCCTGAAATGCCGGTGGTGCCATAACCCGGAGGGGATCAGCCGAAAGCCGCAGCTTTCCTATATCGCCAAGAAATGCATACAATGCGGCGCCTGCATCGACCGCTGTCCGGCCGGTGCCCACCAGTTCTTTCCGGAAGGGCACGTGTTTCATCGGGACCGTTGCCTGAGCTGCGGGTCCTGCGTGGAGGAATGCCTGGGACAGGCGCTGAAGCTCTACGGCCGGGAGATCACGGTGGATGAGCTGATGCCCCATTTGCTGGAAGACGCGGATTTTTATGAGAGCTCGGGCGGCGGGGTGACGCTGTCGGGTGGAGAGCCGCTCATGCAGGCAGTTTTCTGCCGGGAGCTTCTGGAAAGGCTGAAAAAAGAAAATATCCGCACGGCAGTGGACACGTGCGGATATGCATCGAGACAGGCAGTAGAGGCGGTGATGCCGTACACCGATCTGTTTTTGTACGATTTAAAGGCCGTGGACGAAGAAGTGCATAAGCGGTGCACCGGGGTATCGAACCGTCCGATCCTGGAGAATCTGCGCTATATAAACAGCTGCGGGAAGGCCGTGGAGATCCGCATCCCCTATGTGCCGGGGATGAACGACGGGGAAATCGAGAGGATGGGCGGGTTCCTCAAGGATCTGAGCGTTGTGAGATGCGTCAAGGTGCTGCCCTATCACGGCTTTGCCGCCTCCAAATATGAGGCGCTGGGGATGGAGAACCCCCTGCCCCGCACCGAGTCTCCGGGCGACGAAGTGTTGGCACAAGCGGTGGTGCGGCTGCGCTCCTTCGGCCTAAACGCCGTCAGCGGCCGGGACTAATCGCTTCGCGATGGAAGAAGGAGAGAAGGCTTGTGGAACTTAACGGCAAAAAGGCCCTGCTGATCGGGGCCAGCAGAGGGATAGGCGAGGCGATCGCGCTGGACTTTGCCGACAATGGCGCGGATGTCGTCGTGTGCGGAAGAAGAGCGGAAACCTTGCGCCCCGTAGCGGAGAAAATCCAAGAAAAAGGAAGAAACGCTTACACGATAGAATGGGACATAAGCGACGTAACAAGAGCGGACGGCGTGATGAAAGAAGCCTCGGAACTTCTCGGTGGTCTGGATATCGTCGTCAATAACGCCGGAGTCATGGATTACGAGCGTTTTCTGCACGTCCGGGAAGAAGGCTGGGACCGGGTTATGAATGTAAACGTCAAGGGCGTGTATTTTTCCTGCCAGGCCGCGGCCAATTTCTTTCTGGAGAACAACGCGGACAGGGAAGTGAAAGGCAGAATCATCAACATCGCCTCGGAAACGGGGTTTCAGCCCTCCCATATGCCGTACGGCATATCCAAATGGGGCGTAGTGGCCTATTCCATGGGAATGGCAAAGCAGCTTTATAAAATGGGTGTGATGATTTCGTCTATAGCTCCGGGACCGATAGCGACCGACATGATGGGCTGGAGTGAGGGCCGGCCCATGGACTTCCCAAACGCATTTGGGACGCTTGGTTCGCCCGAAGAAGTGGCGGATCTGGCGGTGTTTCTGGCCTCGGATAAGAACAGGCGCATTATCGGCAGACCCGTGTTCGTCAGCGGCGGGCTGGACTGGTAGAACCGTTGAAGCCGAATCGGCAATCGAGGAAGAGGGATGATGTGCGGTGTTATCTCGGGAACAGCTGGAAAGGATTCAAAAACTCCACGAGTTTTATATGTCCGAACCGGTTTTCGAACGTCATGTAGGCTATACAAGGGTGCTGCGCCAAAGGCTCAATTTTATGCGCGGATACATAAACGTCCCATGCAACGCATCGATCCGTCCGGCAACGGACAAGGCGGCGTATCATAAAAAGGTAGCGTATACCGCACGGCTGCGCCGGGCCTATGCGGAGGCGCACATACTCAACAACATGGAGCCCATGATCAACGAAAACGAGCTGATCGTCGGCCGGCCGGATTATACGCCCCTGACGGAAGAAGAACAGGAAGAATACGACGAGCTTGAGAAGGCCATGCGGGGCGTGCAGGATACCACGCCGATGACGCTGGGACATATGGCCCTGGATTACCCCAAGCTGCTGCATGTGGGGGTAAACGGACTTCTGGCTGAGATCCGTGCGCGGATGAACGGCCTGGATCTCAATCTCCCGGACAATATAGCGAAAATGGAATTTTACGAGGGCTGTGAAATAGAACTGCAGAGCGTCGTCAACCTGCAAAAAAGATATGCGGACAAGGCGGCGCAGCTGCTCGCAGAGGCGAACGGGAAACGAAAAAAAGAGCTGGAAAGACTGTACGAGACGCTTTTGCGCGTCCCGGCCGAGCCGGCGAGAACGTTTTACGAGGCGCTGCAATGCATACACTTTTTTAATTTTAACTTGTGGGAGCTTTATTATTTTGGCCGTGTAGACCAGTACCTCTATCCCTACTATAAAAAAGACCTTGCGGAAGGGCGCCTCACATACGACGAGGCCGTGGAACTTTTCGCGTGCTTTTTGCTGATGCCGGAATCGTATATCGCGCCCAATGCCGCGCTGGACTCGTTTATAGGCGGACGCGATCCGGAGGGAAACCCCGTTGAAAACGATGTGACATATATCGCGCTCGACGCAGCAGAGATTGCCAGAGCCGGGAACGGGAAAGTGGCTATGGGCATCTGCAGCGACACGAGCGAGAGGCTTCTGCGCCGCGCGATTCAGGTCAACGCCTCGGGAGCGGCGCAGCCCGCGCTCTACAATGCCGATGTAATCACGAGGGGCATGATCGAAAACGGCATAGCCCCGCGCGACGCCAACAACTTTGCCAATACCGGCTGCACCGAAATGACACCGATAGGCAAGTCGGGCATGTATCCCTGCGCCCCGTATCACAACATGGCGAGAATACTCCTGGATGCTATGACGGAAAACCCGGATGCGAAGGACATCGACGAAATAATAGCTAAATTCAGCGAGCGGCTCCGGGAAGAGATATTCGATGCGCAGGTGATTCTGAACAGACGGCAGCTGGAGCGGTCGCGCAACGGGGGAGAGCCGCTTCGCGTTTCCTGCCTTGTGGATCATTGCCTTGTTCTCGGTAAGGCGATAGACGAGGGAGGGGCGGAATACAACCACGTTCAGCCGACTTTCGTCGGGATTGCAAACGCCGTGGATTCTTTGATGGCCGTGCAGACGCTGGTGTTTGAGGAAAAAAAGCTGACGCTCAGAGCGTTCCTGAAGATACTGGACGAAAACTACGAGGGCAGCGAAGCGCTGCGTCAATACATCATCAACCGCATTCCGCATTATGGCCAGAACGACGAAAAAACCGACGCGCTGGCCGTGCGCATCACCGACATGATCGTAAAATGCTGCAAGGGGATCCATACGTATCGCGGCAGCCGGCTTGTACCGGGTACGTTTACGTATATAGAGAACGCCACCCATGGCCGGGAAACACCGGCCACCCCGGACGGCCGGCTGAAAGGGCTTCCCCTGGCCGCCTGTTCCAGCGGCAGTGCCGGAATGGAAACGAAGGGGCCCACGGCCGCGATTCTCAGCGCAACGGCGTGGGATCAGGCCCCCTTCATGGGCGGCTGCGTCATCAACATGAAATTCACACCCGGTCAGATGAGCGGCGAAAACGAAGACAACGTACTGACGATAATCAAAGCCTTCATGGAGCGCGGCGGCATGGAAATTCAGTTCAACTGCGTAAGCCGGGAAACCCTTCTGGACGCGCAAAAGCACCCGGAACAATACCGGGATCTGCTCGTAAGGGTAAGCGGTTTCAGTGCGTATTTTACCAAACTCTCGAAAGATATCCAGAAAGAGGTAATCGACCGCAATGAACACGCCTTTAACTGACGGCGAAAAGAATCTTTCGGGAACGGTGTTCAACATGCAGCGCTACTGCACGCATGACGGGCCTGGCATTCGCACGACGGTTTTTCTAAAGGGCTGTCCTCTGCGGTGCGCGTGGTGCCACAATCCGGAATCCCACTCCCCTCTGCCGGAGATTTCGTATTCGGAAGGAAGCTGCATCCATTGCGGGCACTGCGCCGCCGTGTGCCCTTCGGGCTGCCACATCCTAAAGGACGGCGCGCATATTTTCGAGCGCACGGGTTGTATCCGATGCGGGACGTGTGAAAAGGCGTGTCCGGCTGCGCTGAATATGATAGGGGATCGGCAAACCGTCGGTTCCGTGATGGATGAGGTCATGAAAGACCGGCTTTTTTACGGAGAGACGGGCGGGATGACCCTTTCGGGCGGAGAACCCTTTTTCCAGAGCGAGTTCGCTTTGGCGCTGCTCAAAGCGGCTAAAAAGGAGGGCATAACAACGGCAGTCGAGACGTGCGGACAGACGGCCTACGGCATACTCAGGGTTGCTTTGGAGTATGTCGATTGGTTCCTTTACGATTACAAAGAAAGCTCGCCGGAACTGTTTGAAAAAAACATCGGGGTCAAGCCGGACACCATACGGAATAATCTCGCGGGACTGGACGGGGACGGGGCCAACATCGTGCTCCGCTGTCCGGTGATACCGGGGATCAACGACAGGGCCGACCATTTCCTGGGAATAGCCGAGACGGCCAACTCTCTGCGGCACATCGTATGCGTCGAGATTGAACCGGGTCACGCCATAGGGGAAGGGAAATATGGACAAATGGGATACGCCCGGAAAGCCCTCAAAATCCGCACTCCGGACAACGATACGGTGAGGGAATGGATACGTGACATACAGAGCCGGACAAACGTACCCGTAAAGCGGGCGTAACGTTTGGCTCGTGCGGGGAGCAGGCTGCACAGGCAGAGAAGCCGGGTGACGATGGCAAAGGACGCGTCGGAATCTGGCGGTATGCCGTCATCGCCGGGCCGATTCCGTCACGATATTGATTTTGCGGTAGTCGGAGGGCGTCATACCGGCGATTTGCTTAAAGGTTTTGGAAAAACAAGACACATCGGCGAAGCCGCAGGCGGCGGCGATGTCCGTCATGCGCGCGGCGCTGTTGCTAAGGATGCTCTTGGCCAGGTCGATCTGCAGATTCAGGATGTATTTTTTAGGGGTGGTCCCGTAATAAGCCAAAAAGAGCTTGGTAAAATATCGTGTGCTCAGCCCGCACAGCTCGGCCAGCGCGGAAATACGGATTTCGCCGTTTGTATATTGTTCCTGGATATACGCCGCGGCGGGCTCCAGCCGCCGGATGTATTTATAGGGCAGATAGCCGGTGTTTTCCGCAGACTGAATCCGCGCAATAATCTCATAAAGCAGGCCTGTGATCTCTGGGACATGGCCTGCTTTTTTCTGTCGTCCTTCGGATACCGCCGCATAGAAGCGGTCCCGGATCTGGGAGGCGTTGGGGTATAGGCGGCAGAACGCCTTCTCTGCGGGCGGGTCCGCCGTGTCAAAATTGATCAGCAGGCAGACCGAGTCGCCCTGCGGCTCGATGGCATACGCCACCCCTTTGGGGAGATAGAGGAAGGTGTTGGCCTCGGCGGTGAATGTCCGGTCGGGATACACATACCGGCAGGAACCTTCCAAATAAAAAACAAAGCCGTGGGAGGTGCGGGGACGAAAGGAAACGCCGGGCGGACTGGTGTACACCTTATACGCTGCCCGGATGGACGTGATGACGGCATTTTGAAAAAAAAGTCCCATAGCCTGACGCTCCTCTCCTCGGTTCGATTGTATCAAAAGAGACGGGGAAAGACAACGCTTGCTGCACAATTTCTGTTCCGAAAATGACCAAAAATGCCTTTCTCTTATTTATCTTTTACCCGATCCGATTTATAGTGAAGACAGCAAAAAGACAGCGGAGGAGGAACGGTATGAATCCTGATTTTTATCGGAACAGAGAGTATCTTTCTAACGAATTTGAAGAGGCTGTTTGGCTGCCGGACAGCGGACTGGAGCCAGAGGCGCTGCTGGCCCTGCTTACGGAGTTTCAGCAGCAGCATCCCGATTTGCCTCCGGCGGTTCTGCGTGCCAGATGCTTTGCGCTCATGCTCCAAAATATACAAATCGGCATCAACCCGCACGGCCTCTTTTCCTGGAAGCTGAATCACGGCGTCACGTACAAACCCTTTGCCGGCGGCGGTGTGTTCGACAAGTTCTGGGGGAGCCGTTATCACCGGGTATCTCCCCAGTATATGCCGGAGGTTTGGGAGAGACGTCTGCAGGCTTCGGGCTGGGGCGTTTCGCAGCCGGACAGCGATTTTTGGCATACGGCGCCGGACTGGAACGAGATTCTGCGGCTGGGCTTTCCGGGTCTTCTGGACAGGGCAGAGCAGGCCAAGCGCCGCAAACAGGAGGAAGGGCTTCTCACCGCCCAGAGCGAGGCGTTTTACGATGCGGTGATCCTATCCTATCGGGCCATTCTCGACTGTGTTTCCAGAATGGCCGGGTATGCGGAAAAGGCGGAATGCCATGCGATGGCCGCCAGCCTGGAGAATCTGACAAAGGCACCGCCTGCCACCCTGTATGAGGTGATGCAGCTTTCACTGCTGTATTTGGAATTTGAGGAGATGGGGATTGAGCGGTGCCGGACCATGGGGCTGATCGACAGACTGTATCGGCCCTATTACCAGTCGGATGTGGAGGAAGGGCGGCTCACGCCCGAGGACGCCAGAGAGCTGTTTCGGTATTATTTTGAACGCCTCAGTGCCGCCAAACGCTATGCCGATCAGCCCATCGGTATCGGCGGGGTGTATCCCGACGGCACCGACACCACCACGGAGTTTTCTTATCTGCTGCTGGAGACGTATGAGGAACTCGGAATCCACAATCCCAAAATTCATGTGCGCTGCCACAAAGGGATGCCCCGCAGGCTGCTCAACCAGCTGCTTTCCATGATACGGAACGGAAACAGCAGCGTGGTGCTGATCAACGACGAAACGGTATACCGAGGCTATGAAAAGATCGGCATTCCGCGGAGTCTATCGGTCCATTACGTGCCCATCGGCTGTTACGAACCGGTGATTATGGGGGTAGAGGACGCCCGGATCGGCGCGGCATGGCTGAATATCGCCAAGGCAGTGGACCTGGCGATGCACGGCGGCGTGGATCCCCTTAAAAACGGCGTTTTCGGCATCCAGACCGATCCCGACCCCGCCGATTTCGAGGCATTCTACGCCCTGTTTTTACAGCATCTTCGGTATATCCTGGAGTTTACCATGGAGAACATCTTGCTGCAGCTGCCGTATCAGAACGTCATCAATCCCTCGCCCATCTATTCGGGGACGATCGCCTCCTGTGTGGAAAGCGGGCGGGATGTGTTTGACAATGGGATGCTCATCCGAAACGATTCCATCAAATGCTTCGCGATCGGCACCACGGTGGATTCCCTGCTGGTCGTCAAAAAATTCGTCTATGAGGACAAGGCGGTGACGTTCAAGGAGCTCGCCTCTATCCTGAAGAACAACTGGAGCGGGGCCGAGAAGCTTCGCCTGCAAATCCTCGCGGACAAAAACAAATGGGGAAACGGTTTGGAAGAACCGGATCGTCTGGCGCGGGATATCTACCGCTTTATTGCGGGAATTGTGGTCAACCGGCCAAACGGGAGAGGCGGGGTTTTCCGGCTGGCCACCGATTCGGTGAACCATGACGCCATATATGGAAAAAACACCGGGGCGACTCCCGACGGGCGCCTGGCCGGCGAGCCCCTGACCAAAAATATGCGTCCGACCAATGGGCTGGAGCGGGGCGGAATCACGGGTCTTGTTAAATCGGTGACGGCGATTGATCATACCGATATGGTCGATGCGGCGCCTCTGGATTTTATCCTCCACCCTTCGGCAGTGGCCGGCCCTAAGGGCTTGGAGGCCATGGCGGCCATCGTCAAGGTGTATTTCGACCGCGGCGGCTTTGCGATACAAGGCAACGTGGTCAACAGCGAGACCCTGCGGGACGCCCAGAAAAACCCGGATCGCTATCGGAATCTGCAGGTCCGCGTCTGCGGCTGGAATGAGTATTTTGTGAATATGAGCCGGCTTGTCCAGGACGATTTCATTAAAAGGGCGGAAGGAACCGAGGCGGTATGAGTACTCTAGGATCCATTTTGGCGGTAAAGAAATTTGAAATCCACGACGGGGACGGCCTGCGCTCCACCCTGTTTCTGAAGGGCTGTCCCCTGCGGTGCCAGTGGTGTCACAATCCTGAAGGGATATCGCCGCAGCCCCAGCTTGCCTATTACGCCCAAAAGTGTATTGGCTGCGGCAGCTGCATCGAGGCTTGCCCCGCCGTCTGCCATCTCATGGAGGGGGCCGTCCATCGCTTGGACCGGCGGCGCTGCACGGCCTGCGGGGCGTGTGCAGAGGTCTGTCCCAAAGGGGCGCTGACCCTGTTCGGCAGGCGGGTTACTGCCAAGGATATCCTACCGGAACTGCTGGCCGACCGGGCGTTTTACGACGCCACCGGCGGCGGGGTGACGCTGTCGGGAGGAGAGCCGCTCATGCAGGCGGTTTTCTGCCGGGAGCTTCTGGAAAGGCTGAAAAAAGAGGATATCCGCACGGCGGTGGACACGTGCGGATATGCGTCGAGGCAGGCAGTAGAGGCGGTGATGCCGTACACCGATCTGTTTTTGTACGATTTAAAGGCCGTGGACGAAGAAGTGCATAAGCGGTGCACCGGGGTATCGAACCGTCCGATCCTGGAGAATCTGCGCTATATAAACAGCTGCGGGAAGGCCGTGGAGATCCGCATCCCCTATGTGCCGGGGATGAACGACGGGGAAATCGAGAGGATGGGCGGGTTCCTCAAGGATCTGAGCGTTGTGAGATGCGTCAAGGTGCTGCCCTATCACGGCTTTGCCGCCTCCAAATATGAGGCGCTGGGGATGGAGAACCCCCTGCCCCGCACCGAGTCTCCGGGCGACGAAGTGTTGGCACAAGCGGTGGTGCGGCTGCGCTCCTTCGGCCTAAACGCCGTCAGCGGCCGGGACTA
>CABUNG010000016.1 GCA_902492895.1 uncultured Oscillospiraceae bacterium
AGCCCCGGTTTCGTATATGCTCTCGGCTGGGACCGACTTCGTCAAATTCCAGACGACCGGCAACACCACCAAGATCGTGAACAACCTGAGCGATCCCAAGCTGGAAATGGCGTGGAAGTTCTACATCCAGACCCGGAACCGCGACTATGTGGAACCGCTGAGCAGTTCCTGGGACGATTTCCTGAAAGGCACGATCGCCATGGTCGACCAGGAAGACTATTACCTTCTCAACGGCAGCGATCTGTCCAAGATGACCGATGAATGGGGTGCCGTGCCCTTCCCGTCCCCGAAGGGACAAGAAATGACGCTGGCGTCCTCCGTGAAAATCTGGGGTATCCCCACGGGATCGAAAAAGGGCCCGGCGGCCTCCTATTTCATCCGCTATTTCCTCGATCCGAACACCGAGCCGCCCGATGATCCCGCCCATCCGGAAAAGAACAAATTCATCAACAGCGAGGCGAAAGACGTTTTTGAGCGCCTCTGCGCAATCAAAAAGAACGCGCTGCTCTCCCTGGGCGTTCTCAGCTACAACACCGACAGCGACTTCTGGAGCCTGTTTACCGATGTCGCTTATGGAGAATACGACCAGGTGGGCACCAACCTCAAATCGTATGACAATAAGGTGAACAGCATCATCAAGAACATCGAAGATGCTATGCCGAAGTAAGTCATAAAAAAAGGAGGGTTTATTTTGAAGAAAGCATTATCCTGTTTGCTGACTATCGCGCTGCTCTTTACCGTCATGGCGCCCGGCCTGTTCCTGCAGGCGCAGGAAACGGGAACCGGGCTGTACGAGCAGGTCCTCGAAAAAGAGGGCTTTATCTACGGCGTCAACCTCCCCTGGATCACCCAGGCGGATGACGGCAGTACCTGGGCGGCCAATGCCGTCACGGGCGCACCGTCCTCCTTTGACGAAGACAAACTGGAAGCGGTTCTCCGGGACATCAAGGCCGTCGGCTTCACCGGTGTCCGGGTGCAGCTTTTCCGCGGCCTTCAGGGCTTGACTCTCGACGGGGACGGCCTGGTGTCCGGCCTCGGAGAGGATATGAAAGCCAATCTGGAAACCCTGTTGAAAACAGCCAAGAAGCTGGATCTCCATCTGGCGTTTGTCCTGCTGCCCGGTGTGGCCGAGGAAGCTTACGCCAAGGGGAAAGCCACATACGACAAACTGTCGCAGATCATCGCGAACCCCGGCGTCTATCTCGAAAATGTGGTGGCGCCTGTCTGCGAGATCCTCTCCGCCTATCCGGAAGCGGTGTTGTCGGTGGATGTTCTCTCCAATCCGGAGGATGAAATTTACGAGACCGGCAAGATCTACGGTACCACGTGGGATGTCGTCCGAAACTTCATCAAAGCGAACGCCGAAGCGGTGAAAAAGGCCCTGCCGAACGTTCCGGTGATGGCGTCCTCCGCCGACCGCGCTCAGGCGGCGGTAAAAGCCGGCCTTCTGAACAATCTGGGGCTGGATATCGTCGGGGTGACGAATTACAGCGATTCCGGCAGCGTTACCCCGGCTAAAGACTTCCGTTCCCCCAGTCCGCTCTGGGTGGTGGATATGGGCGTCGAAACCGACGATAATCTGCTGCCCGATTTCTTGTCTCAGACCACCCAGAAGCTCTATGACAACGCGAAGGCCGGCGGTTACCGTGCCGCGTTCTTTGCGCAGTACGGCGACAAGGCGCTGGGCAAGGTGTCCGCGAACTCGCTGCTCGATGAGAACGGGGCCATGCGCACGGCCTGCACTTCGATCCACTTCCAGATCATCGACAACGCCGTCGAGCGTGCAGGGACCGAAGTGGAAGAGGACAATCGGCAAGATAAACCGGCCTTCCTGAACATCGAGTCGACCACCGGCCTTAAATGGTTCGGCAACCGGGATGCCGTCAGCTACAAACTCGAACGCTCCACAGACGGCACCACCTGGAGCACGGTGGCGGATCTGGATGCCGACACGGTCGATCCGACTTCCAGCTTCCTGATCTCCTACAGCGACGTTTCTGCCGAGGTCAATCACTTCTACTATTACCGTGTCACGGCGAAAACCCTGGGCGGAGGAGAGGTTGCCTCCGATCCGACCGACCCGCTGTATGTCCCGCAGCTCGTCTGCGATCCGGAGGACAACATCGTCCCCGACTACAGCTTCGAATCGGGCAAACCCTCGCTCGACTATTTCTACTATAACTACGGCGAACCGTGGCAGGGCGGCGTCGACGATACGCAGTTCTGGACCGACTGTTACGTCAAAGGCTCCCCGGAAGAGGGCACCACCCGGACCGGCGAGCGCGCTTTCTTCCTCAGCGCTACGGATATCCGCTGGAACAGCATCGTGTTGATTTTCAACAACCGCAAGGAAGGCGAGAATCCCAAACAGGAGCGCCTGCTGGAAATCGGCAAGAAATACACCTTCACCTTCTACTACAAGGTCGATGAAAACTGGGCGAAGAGCGAGCTGCCCTGGGTCGGCTTTATGGAGGATGTGCCCGGCACCGGATACTGCAATCCGGTCACGGGTGTTCAGAATCAGTACATGACCTCCATGATCGGCGACGGCGAATGGCATCCGTATACCATCACCTTTACCGCGACGTCGAACACCTACGTCTTCGGCATCGTCAACGGCAAGGGAACGCCCATCCGTATCGATGACATGTTCCTCTTCGAAGCTCCCGACATCCCGCCCGCGCCTCAGATGGCGAGCGCGAAAGCGCAGACCTACAACGCGCTGAGCCAGGAGGACGGCAACGTTTACGACGACGGCGGTTTTGAGAGCGGCGAGCTGACCAAGAACGGCTATTGGTCCGACAACGGATACTATGACAATCTCCTCGTCAGCAAAACGGACGATGCCGATGCCGTCTATGAAGGCAACTACGGCATCAAATTCGTAAGCGACGGCAACTGGACCGGCCGGGCACAGTTCCGGGCCACCCTGGAAGCCAACACCACCTATATCGCGTCTTTCATGTATAAGGTGGATCTGAACGGGTCTCCCAACGCACCCGTGGTCGGCTTTGAGACCTACAACAAAGCGAATCCCTACGATAACGACGGCTGGAAAACCATGCCCAACTACATGGGGCAGGCCGATTGGGTCACCGACGAGACCACCGGCGTATTCACGCCCAATCCTTGGGCCGCGCTGATCAACGACGGTCAGTGGCACCAGTATTTCATCACCTTCAACACATTGGAGAATGTCGACTTTGCCCTGCGGGTGATGAACTCCGGCGACAAATCGACCATCTGCCTCGACAACCTGTCCATTGTCAAGAGCAATAACCTGTATGTTGACGGCGGCTTTGAAAAGGGCGACATTAACATCGGCAACACCACCGGCCACGACGTGGACGCGTTCGACACCAACTACGGCAGCCCGTTCAACACGGAGAACTGCATCATTGACCGCGCCGACGAACCCGACGGCGTCTATGAAGGCCAGAAGGCGTTCAAGTGGGTCAGCACCAATCAGTGGGATTCCCGCATGATGTGGTATGCCGACCTGGAGGCCAACACGGATTACGAGATCTCCTTCATGTACAAAGTGGTGGGCGAAGTGTCCCCGACCATCGCCATGGCGTATACCCCGAGCTTCTGGAGCGGCGACTGGAAGACCATGCCCAATCATATGACCCAGGCGGACTGGGACAATCCGGAAACCCATGACCAGGTGTGGGCACAGCTCGTCACCGACGGCGAGTGGCATACGTACAAGATCGTCTTCAACACCAAAGAGCTCACCAAGGACTTCTGCCTATATCTGATGAACGACGCCTGGGGCGAGCGGACCACCTACATCGACAACATCTATCTGTCCAAGCGCTCGGAATCCATGCTGCCGCGGGACGACGAAACCACCGCCGTGGTCAATGAGTTCGTGACAGATAAGGTGAATGTCTCGTCCTCCGACAAGAACCTGATCGGGGCGGACGACCGCGTCCTCAATTTCGAAGCCGGTGCCGACTTCCATTCGATGATTCTGGAAGTCCCGGTCAAGCCGGACACCGATTACATGCTCTCAGCCTCGTTCAAGGGCGGGTATCTCAGTGCCGACAACACGCCGAATGCCGTTTTCGGCCTGGCAAATCCGCGCAGCGGCCTGTATCTCGTGACCGCGCCCGTGATGGACGGCAACACGGTTGTGACCTATCCCTTCTCGGCCGGCATGACGACCCCCTGCTGGGACAACGACTGGCATCAGCGCGGCCAGATCTTCAATTCCGGGGATCTGGAAACGGTTTACCTGATGGTGAGCGGCCGGAATACCAGCCTCGATCTGAAGGATATCGTGCTCTGCGAGCTGGCCGATGCCGTGGCCCCGGCTGCTGAGAAACAGCCGGCCGCGATCACCGACGTGACCGATACGCCTTCGCTCGAACAGGGCTGCAAGGACAGCGACAACCTGCTGCAGAATGCCGACCTGACCAAGGGAACCGGCTACGGCACCGTGGCGTCTCTGACACAGGACGGCCTGCGCCTGAACGGCAGCCGGATCGGTGCGAGCTATGTGCTGTGGATGGATGTGGAGCCGGACACGAACTACACCTTCACCGTTCAGATGAAGGGCGTCAAAGCGGGCGGCAACGTGATCGGCCTGATGGATTCGAATACCGCGGATCCCCAGACGGTCAAGGAATGGAAACCCGAATTCGACGGTGAATGGCACAGCTATTCGGTCCGTTTCAACAGCGGAGAGCACAAGAAACTGGCTTTCTACGCCTATGACGGAGGCGGCGAGGTGTTCCTCCGGAACTTCAAACTTTTTGAAACCTCCAAAGCGATCATCGAAAATCCCAAGACGGGTGTGGACAGTGTGATGACCGCGGCGATCCCGGTAGTGCTCGGGGCGCTCTGCGTGTCGGCGATGGTGTTCACCCTGCGGCGTAAACAACGGTCCCGTTAACCGAATCTCTCAGACAACCGGCGCGGCCGCATTCCGCGGCCGCGCCGGTTGACATCAAGGGAAGCATGCGGGATGTCTTCAAAGACGGGCTTGCGGTTCGTCTGCGGCAGATACGAAGCGTCTTCCCCTATCCCGAAGAGAAGCGGAGCAGAAACCAGCAGAACACAGGAAAGGCAAGGTCAAGTTTATGAAAATCATCGGCCCCGCAATCCCGAAAATGCCGTGGCAGGACCGGCCCGCCGGCTGTACGGCCCCCGTTTGGCGCTATGCGCGGAATCCCATCATTCCCGCGGATGCGCTGCCCGATTCCAACAGCATCTTCAACAGCGCCGTCGTTCCGTTCGGCGGGGGCTTTGCCGGGGTCTTTCGCTGCGACGATACGGCCCGCAACATGAATATCCACGTGGGCTTCAGCGACGACGGCGTGCATTGGCAGATCGAAAAGGAGGTCATCTCTTTTCAGTGCGATGATCCGGAGGTGCTGCGTTCCCACTATCGCTATGATCCCCGCGTGTGCTGGATTGAGGACCGGTATGTCATCACCTGGTGCAACGGCTATTGCGGTCCGACGATCGGGGTCGGCTGGACCCGGGACTTCAAGACCTTCTATCAGATGGAGAACGCGTTCCTGCCCTTCAACCGCAACGGCGTCATGTTTCCGCGCCGTATCGGCGGACGGTATGCGATGCTCAGCCGGCCGAGTGATAACGGCCACACCCCGTTCGGGGATATTTTCTACAGCGAAAGCCCGGATCTGACCTTCTGGGGCCGTCACCGGCACGTCATGGGAACCGCGGGCGGCTGGCAGTCCACAAAAATCGGGGCCGGTCCGATCCCGATTGAAACAGATGAAGGGTGGCTGCTCTTCTATCACGGTGTACTGACGAGCTGCAACGGCTATGTGTACAGCTTCGGCGCCGCGCTGTTGGATCTCGAGGAGCCCTGGAAGGTGATCGCCCGCACGGCTCCCTACCTGATGGCGCCGTCGGAGGATTATGAGCGGGTGGGGGATGTGCCGAACGTGGTGTTCCCCTGCGCCGCCCTGTGCGACGCGCCTACCGGCCGCATCGCCCTGTATTACGGCTGTGCCGATACCGTGACCGGTCTGGCTTTCTGTCAGGCAGACGAAATTGTCGCGTTCATCCGCGAACACGCGATGTAAAAATACCCCGTCTGCGGGGAAGGAGGCGCCGCGTATGTCTCTGACCGTCCGTCCGCTGCTGCCTGTAACCGGGCAGAGAGTGGAACTGGTCTTTACCCCTGATCCGCCGCTGCGGCTGGAAGAGGGGAAAACCTATACGATCCGGTTGACGCCGCTGTCGGGATTTCGCTGTTACAGCGCCGGAAAGAGCGTCGACACCACGGCTTTTGCGGATTTTGACGCGTGGCGGCCGGTCACGGCTGAACAGGGTCAGCTTCGCCTGCCGGTCCGGTTCCCCCAGGAAGACGAATACCGCATCCGGGTTCTGGACGGGGATGCGGAGATCGGCTGCCCGCGCGTATACGCGCTCGACCCGGATTTGCACGCCGCGTATCCCCTCAAGGGGGATCTGCACAATCATACCTATTTATCGGACGGGCGGGAATCGCCGGCCTATGTGATCGCGGCCCTGCGGAAAAAGGGCGCGGATTTCGCCTCCATTACCGATCATGGCTGGTACGAGCCCTCTCTGGAAGCGGTGAACTTCTGGAAAGATCTGCAGACCGATTTTCTGATTCTGCCGGGAGAGGAGGTCCACGCCCCGGATTGTCAGGTGCATATCCTGAGCGTGGGCGGCCGCTTCAGCGTCAACAGCTGGGGATATGACACGGCGAGCGATTACCGGGAGAAGCTGGAACAGGAACGCCGGGCGCTTCCGTCAAATCTCGACGAGGACGACCGCACCCGCATTGCCGCGAGCCAGGCCATTTTCGACAAAGCCCGGGAGGCTGGAGCGTTGTCCCTGTTCTGCCACCCGTTTTGGGAAACGGCCGACGGGTTCGACATTCACGAGGATGTCACCCGGTATCTGCTCGATCACCGGCGCTTTGACGCCCTGGAGGTCATTGGCGGATACTGGCCGCATGAATACCGCGACAACCTTTTCCAGACCGTGTATTACTATCAGTACGGTGTCCAGACCGGCGCGCTTCTGCCGCTGTTGGGATGTTCCGACTGTCACAGCACCGATTCCGGCCTGTTTACCGGCCTGTTTTATTCCATTGTCTTCGCGGAGGACAATACGTTCGACGCCATCGCCAAGGCCGTACGCCAGGGCCGCAGCGTGGCCGTCAAGGCCTTGCCGGGCCAGATGCCCGAAGCGTTCGGCGATTATCGGTATGTGCGTCTATGCGCCTTTCTGTTTGATCGGGTTTTCCCGGAGCATGACCGTCTTTGCGAAAGTGAGGGAGAGCGCATGCGCCAGGCGGTATTCGGCAGGCAGGAGAGTCTGGATGAGCTGAAAAAGCCCTCCCGCCGGATGCTTTCCTATTATGACAGCCTGAAGTGAGTATTATGGCGCGCTATTTATACAAAAAGTATATATCGGGGAGGGGTTTTGATGATTCGGGTCACCGTTTGGAATGAAAATTTGTGCGAGTCGAAATATGAAGATGTGGCCGCTCTGTTTCCCAAAGGGATCCATGGCTATCTGGCGGTCCTGTTCGGCAAGGAAACGGATATCGAGGTGCGGACCGCCACCATGGACCAGCCCGAGAACGGACTGCCGGACGAGGTGTTGGAAAACACGGATGTTCTTGTCTGGTGGGCGCATATCGGCCATCATCTGGTGTCCGACGGCGTGGCGTGGAAGGTGCAGCAGCGGGTTCTGCGCGGCATGGGTTTGATCGTGCTGCACTCCGCCCATCTGAGCAAGCCTTTTCAGTTGCTGATGGGTACGTCCTGCACCCTGAAATGGCGGGACGGGGACTTCGAGCGGCTGTGGACGGTGCAGCCGAACCATCCCATCGCGAGGGGCATCGGCGAGTACATTGAGCTGGAGGAAGAGGAGATGTACGGCGAACGGTTCGATGTTCCGGAACCGGATGAGCTGGTGTTTGTCGGATGGTTCTCCGGCGGAGAGGTGTTCCGTTCCGGCTGCTGCTGGAATCGCGGACTCGGCCGGGTGTTCTATTTCCAGCCCGGACATGAATCCAATACGGCCTACTTCCAGGCCCCCATACAGCAGATCCTGTTGAATGCGGTGCGCTGGGCGGCTCCGGCCGCCATAGCTCCTTCCATCGAATGCCCGCAGGCTCTTCCGTCACCGGAGGAGGTACGGCGTCAGCGTAACGAACACCAATAAGGCAGGCGCCCGGGTTTCAATGGGGGAAACCCGGGCGTTTTTCAATACCGGAGATGCCGGCGCGGACGGTGTCAGGCGGAGTACGAGCCGTGAGGAGGGAAGATATGGACGAACAAGAGAGGTTTGTGATGCGCATCGGGGCGGAAACCGGGCAGTTGGAGGGGGCACTGTTTGTTTCAAGAGACCGCCCGGGATATTCGGATGGGGGATATGTCACGGGATTCCGTCAGCGGGACGGCGACCGTTGGAGCGTCCGCGTATGCCTTCCCGAAACCCGCCATTATACCCTGGCCGTCCGCTGTGCCGCCGACACCCGCCGCATCTGCCATCTCCTGGTCAACGGTGCGGATGTGGGAATGTGCGTTGCCGCCGGAGACGGCGCCTTTCACGAAGTGAGATTCCCAGCCATATGGCTTGAAAAGGGGGAGGCAGAGCTGTCCGTCCTGGAAAGCTGGGGGTGGTTCGATCTTGACCGGATTGATGTCTACACGGGGGAACGGCTGCCCGACACTCTCTACCGGGGAAAACCGGGGGAACCGGTCAATCCGGGCGCTGGCGACAAAACCCGGCGGATCCTGCAATATCTAACCGAGAACTATGGGAAACAGACGCTGGCGGGGCAGTATGCCAATCATGGATCCAGCCGGGAGATCGAGGCGCTGCACGCCTTGACCGGCGCGTATCCGGCCATTCGCGGCTTTGACTTTATTCAGGACTGCCCGGTTTACGGCGGTGTCGGACGGGATACCGCGCTGGCGGCCGACTGGAGCCGGGAGGGCGGTCTTGTCACATTTTCCTGGCATTGGGCGGCGCCTCTCCACGGTGCCGATTTCTACACTAAAAACACGCGGTGGGATTTAAGCGACGCGATGACCGGCGAGTCCGTCGCCTTATTATCGCCTCCGGAGATCGGCCGCCTGCGGCGGCAGGGACGGATTTCCGAAGAGACGGCCTTGCTCGTACGCGACATCGATGCGATTTCGGAAAGGCTCAAAATCCTGCGGGATCAGGGTGTGACCGTGCTGTGGAGGCCGCTGCACGAGGCGTCGGGAGGCTGGTTCTGGTGGGGGGCCAGAGGCCCGGAGGCCTACCGCTGGCTCTGGCGGTTACTCTACACACGGCAGACGGTTTTCCATCGCCTCGATAATCTTCTCTGGGTTTGGAACGGCGAAGACGCCGCCTGGTATGTGGGAGACGATTGGTGCGATATTCTGGGCGAGGATATCTACACCCTGCCGCAGAACACGGACGCGCAGGCAAAACGCCTGGCGGATACGGCAGCCATATCCGCCGCGAAACCGGTTGCGATGACCGAGGCGGGCGTGATGCCCGATCCGGTCCGGATGATCCGCGACGGGGTGTTTTGGTCATGGTTCACCGTTTGGTGCCGGGAATTCATTGTGGATGCGGAGGGCCGGGCTGCGGGGACATACACCGATCTCGGAACGATACAAACCGTGTATAAGAGCGATATGGTGATAACCTTGGACAAGCTGCCGGCCTTCTGACGACGTATTAGAAAAGGGGGAAAAGAAATGCAAGTCCGCTTGCCGTTTCATTACGATGTGGAGATCTTTTCCGAATGTTTTACGTTTTATAAACTCGGCATGATGAAATCTCACCGGGATTATGAAGCCTGGCTCTTCAACCACGGCGGCATTTTCATGAATGAAGCCTATAACACCTACCTGGGGCGGCAGGGGCAGCGGCTGCGCATGGAAGATTACGCGCCGCTGCTGGCATTCTCGCCAGTTGACCATACCTCCTTTTCATCAGACGAGGAGCTGATTGCCGCCATTGTGGGTATTCTATCGGATGGGGAGTACGTGATGCTGGAGCAGGGGTTTGAGAGCCCCGACCCGCAGGATCCGGAGCCCATCCGCCTGCACGAGACCGTGTTCTATGCCGTGGATACGGATAAACGGACCGTTTGCTACCCCGATCTGCGCGGCGGTGTCTTCCTCGAGCAGGAGCAGACGTTTGAGGAGATTGCCAAGGCCCATAAGCGTATGCGGATCTACTATGATCAGCACGAATATTTTGCCAGACAGGTGAAAGAAACTCACTTCGCTTTCAGCCGGGTAAAAGTGTGTCATGAGGCACAGGAACGAGCGGATATGCAGCGTTTTTTTCACATGCTGGAGCAGGACTGCGCCTCTGGTCTGACCACAACCGTGTATTATGATATGGAATGGAAACAGGAGCGCAGCTACCAGTACCGTGGTTCATCTGAGGTGCTGCGCGGGTATCGCGAATGGCTGGAAACCCGCGCCGGAGGAGACCACAAGGAACGGATGTGGATCCGCCTGTCCCTCGGCCTGTTCAAATACATGGAATACGCCGCGCTGCTGCGCCGAAAGGTGGATATCCTATGCCGTGCGGGCATGCCGTACGATGACGAGCCGCTGGTGAAACTGCAGGAAACGCTGGAGCTTCTGCGCAGTCAGGCCCTGAAGTGGGAAATGACGGGACGGGAGGCGGCGGTGCCCGCACTGTGCGAATCTCTGGATTTGGCATTTGCGCAGGATCGGTATTTTCTGCTCGATCTGCTCTATCATCTGCGGACGTTTTTACTTCAGCCGTCCCTTTATACTACCAATCCATTTTGTCTTAATGACGGTTGAATCAGCGAAATTAACGTTATAAATTTGAATATTTTTCACTATTCGGCGGAAAAATACAGTTTGACAAAGCATGGAAAGCATGTTAAACTGCAATTGATATTGTAAATTCCAGCGGAACTATTTGGAATAGTGGAAGGGGTATTCACTTGAAGATTCAGTTTGTGCAAGAGCCGGGCTACGTTCACGATCTCTACTACATTTTTATGCTGGCCTATCAAACCACCGAGGCTGTGAGCGACGAGTATGCCGAGAAAATGAGCGCCACGTTCGGCCCCTGTCCCGCGGAGCTGTATACGTTTTTTTATCCGCGCGAGGATGGGGAAACCTTCATGACTTCCCTGTTTGAGGATCTGCAGAACACCTCGGGGTCCAAGGGTCTCGCCGATTTGTTTGAACTGCTTCAGGATGAAAACGAGGTGTACCGCCGGTTTCTTCGTTTCTTTTTCCCGAATCTGGAGAACTCGGATAATGCCGTGCGCATGATATCCCGGCATATTTACGATTCGGCTTATCCGGATACGCTCAAATTCCACCTGCTCTCTTTTTGTGTGGACCCGAGCGGCCATATCCGGCTCCTCGTCAAGGAACTGCAGGAAAAAGAGCGCCTGTTGAAAAAATATACGGAGGAAAATTTCGCCGTCCTGCTCAATATGCAGGCGGGCTTGGAGCCGGAGTCCCTGTTCCGCATGCTCTGCCCCGATGAGCGGCTGGAGGACAAGAGTCCCCTGGAATATTCCCTGTCTCTGCTGGATAAAAGCCTGATTAAGGTGAGCCGGCGGAACCGGTATCTGCTGCTGCTCGGTTCGGATTATGAGAATAACCGCCTGCTGCGGAGCATCCGGTATCCGGAACCCGATCTGGTGCAGTTCGGCAAGGTGATGTCGGAAGCCAACCGCCAGAAGATTCTCGAAATGCTGCTGGAACGGGGCGAACTTTGCACCGCCGACATTGCCAAAGAGTGGGATACGTCGGTCACCCTGGTGTATTACCATCTCGAAATGATGCACAGCACGGGGCTGCTCAAATCCCGCAACGCCGGACGGACCCTGTTTTACAGCATCGACGGGGACTATTTCCGCCGCGTCGCGGTTTCTCTGCAAAAATACTGCGTGGAATGAGGTTTGTTTTTGCCGATGGAGCGTCATCGGCGGCCTCCAACGAGATAAAGAGCCGCGGGACAAACGTCCCGCGGTTCTTTCCTTTTTAGCGGGTACATCCGAATTGACCGGACAATGTCCCGATCGCCCTCCTTCCGCATACGCTGGTTTATAGGAATGGATACGGAAAGGGGCCACAGGTATGGACATTCATGTTGTCCGGGCGGGAGAGACGCTGTACGAGATCGCACAGCGATACGGGGTTTCTCCTGAGCGTCTGATACTCGACAACGGACTGGACGATCCCACCCGGCTGGTGCCGGGGCAGACGCTGGTGATCCTCTACCCGCTCCGGACCGTGACGGTCCAGCCGGGGGATACGCTCACGTCGATCGCGGCAAGGGAGGGGGTCACGGTCAATCAGCTGCTGCGGAATAACTATGGACTGGGCGGGGACGTCACCGTCTATTCCGGGCAGACCATCGTCATCGATTATCTGCAGGAGAAGCAGGGGACCATGTCGGTAAACGGCTATGTATATCCCTTTGTGGACCGGGCGGTGCTGCGGCAGGCGCTCCCTTACATGACCTATCTGACCATGTTTACCTACGGCTTCACGCCGGAGGGTAATCTGGTCGATTTGGACGACGAGGAACTGATCGCGCTTTCCAGGGAATACGGCGTCTCCCCGTTGATGCACCTGTCCACCCTGACGCCTGCGGGCAATTTCAGCAGTGAATTGGCGAACCTCCTGCTGAATAATCCGGATCTGCAGGACCGGATCATCGACCAGGTGCTGGAAGTGCTGCGTACGAAGGGTTACGACGGGCTGGATGTGGATTTCGAATTCATCGCGCCTGAAAACCGGCAGGCGTACATCGACTTTGTCACCAAGCTGACCGCCCGCCTCAATCCGGAGGGCTTTATCGTGGTGACGGCCCTGGCCCCGAAAACCTACGCCGAGCAGCCGGGCCTTCTCTATGAAGCCCACGACTACCCCGGTATTGGGAATGCGAGCAACGCGGTGCTGCTGATGACGTACGAATGGGGATACTCTGCGGGGCCGCCCATGGCCGTGGCGCCGATCGGGAATGTACGGCGGGTGCTGGATTATGCGGTCACGGCGATCGATCCCGCCAAAATCTATATGGGGATGCCGAACTATGGATATGACTGGCCGCTGCCCTTTGTACAGGGGGTGACCCGCGCCCCGTCGATCGGAAATGTGGAGGCTGTGGACATCGCGGCCCGCTACGGGGCGGCGATCCAGTACGATGAGGTCTCCCAGGCCCCGCATTTCAACTATTACAACGAATCGTGGACGGAACACGAAGTCTGGTTCGAGGATGCACGGAGTGTGCGGGAGAAGCTGGCCCTGGTTCCGGAATATGGCCTCCAGGGGGTGGGATACTGGAACCTGATGCGTCCCTTCCCGCAGAACTGGCAGGTCCTCAACGCCCTGTACAATATACGCAGAGCCTAGCGGCGGGCTTGGCAGCCGGATGGAGGCGTGATATAATAAAAAATAGTATTTAATTTTGTTTTGCTTAAAATCATCAAATCTTAAAAACCGTTGTAAATACTGACTTTTTTGCTTGTCAACGCATTTGAAATTGCAACAAAGCCTAATGTTTTGGTGCCCAAATGGTGCCCGAATTTCCTATGGCGATATAAAGTGATACAGGCAGATATAAGGGGATACCATAATATGCGAGGGCGAAAGCACTCGTTGCTTTCGCCCTCTTGTCTGCCACATAAGCAGGGGCAGACGCACTTGTCAACGGCGAGCGAAGCCCGTTCATCTTGACCGTTGACGAGGGCGGCTGGCTCTGCTGTTCCGTATAGAGTGGGATTAATGTGGAAAATAAAGTGATATAATGTGTACGTTGAGAAAATTGACAAATCAAAAGTTGTGTAAAGGAGAAAATCATGGAGTTTAGAAAAGTATTCGATACAATTCCAGAACAGTTTGATAAGTACAGACCCCGATATAATGAGGAGTTGTTTGCAGATTTGATTTCCTATGCAGAGATTAAACCAGGCAAGACAGTGTTGGAACTTGGCCCAGGAACGGGACAGGCTACAGAACCAATTTTAAATACTGGATGTTCTTATAATGCTATTGAACTTGGTGAGCATTTGGCTGATATGATGAGAAGCAAGTATGGAAATCATGCAAACTTTAATATTGTTAACGCTGACTTTATCACTCATAATTTTGGAAATCAGAGATTTGATATGATTTATTCCGCAGCAACCATACAATGGATTCCAGAGGATATCGCCTTTCGAAAAACATTTAATTTATTAAAGCCAGGTGGAGTACTTGCAATGCTTTTAACAAAAGCGGACTATAAAACATCGAATGAAAAGCTTTACAATAAGATACAGCAAGTTTATTCTGCTTATTTTAAGCCCGATATAGAATACAAACAGGGTTCGTTTATTTATTCAAATGTAGCAAATTATGGGTATGTAGATTTCGAAAAACGTGAATATTATGGTAAGCGAGAGCTTACAACAGAGGAATATGTTGCCCTTTGCGGAACACATTGTGACCATATTGTACTTTCTGAACCATATAAGAGTAATTTTTATGACGGTATTAGATGTGCAGTAAATGAAACCGGAGGAAAGGTTATATTTCTTGACACATATGTGATGTACTTAGCAAAAAAGCCTCTTTGATGATATTTAGAAGCAGAAAGAACAAATTCATATTTGCTTAAAGGTTTGGGATACTCCCAACAAGCAATAATCTCTCTGCCTGTTGTAGACGGGAAAGAGTGATTTTTACGGAAAGGGTACCCCTTTCCTATGCTTGCTACGGAACTTTTCACAAAGGAACGGAAAGGAATGAATAAACAAAACTGATAGCATTTTTCTTTGAAATGTTACGCAGTTAAAGGTCGTTTTAAGTGGAAAAGGTTTAAAGACCTTGCCTTATCAGTTTTGGTGCCTGTAAAGATTTTGTTTACAAGGCATATTAAACCTCTAATGCGTAACATAATGGTACAAAAATAAGGTAGTCCTAAATTGCCTTTATAGGCATGATGACACTATCCGATACTTATGTGTACCGTCTTATTCGTGGTGCTAAAATGGTGCCCGGTCTTACAAAACCACCTTGTACGGAGATACGGCAAGATAAACGGAGATATGCGGAAAACCTTGATTTTAAGCCATTTTCTCATGGTGTAATAAACATTTATGAGGGCTTGTAAGAAGATTTCCGTCTATTAAATCAATAAAAAACTTATATCCAGGAATCGAAAGGATGGGATCGGCATGAGCCGCGAGGAAATCAATACAGTCAAACGCTACTACGACGAGGCGCCGGAACGTGAATGGGACCGGCTGGATACCCATCCGTTTGAATTCCAGCTAACCACCTGGATGATGGACCGGTACATAAAGCCCGGCGATACGGTTCTCGATATCGGCGGGGGGCCCGGCCGGTATGCGATTTATTACGCCAAAAAGGGATGCCGCGTCACCTTGGTGGATTTGTCGGACGGCCATATCCGGCTGGCCGGGGAGAAGGCCCGGGAGGCCGAGGTTTCGCTGGAAACCCATACCGCCAACTGTCTGGAGCTCCACACGCTGGGACTGGGGACGTTCGATCATGTGCTGTTCATGGGGCCGCTGTATCATTTGCAGGAGAAAGCCGATCAGGTAAAGGGCGTGGAAATCGCGCTCCAACACCTAAAACAGGGCGGGCTCTTCTACGCCTCGTTCATTCTGGCGTTTGCAGGCATTCTGTACGATCTGCAATATGCCGGGTTTATTCAGGACGATATCGCCAATCCCGCCACGGCAAAACTGGTGGAAGCGGTGGCCAGCGGGGCGGATTACCGCGGGCCGGGATTCACTTCGGTGTACTTTCACCATCAGCGCAACATCGCGTCGTTTATGGAGCCGTTTGGGCTGGAAAAGCTTCATTTGTTCGGACAGGAAGGGATTTTGGCCCCGAATAAAAACGACCTTCTGAAGCGCAGCGAAGCCGAGGTACGCTGCTGGGTGGAGCTGGCCAAGGCCTATCTGGAGCTTCCTGAGTTTCTCAGCTGGTCGGAACATGCGATGTATATCGGAAGAAAACGGTGAGGAGTGCATACAAGGCATCTTATCCGTTCAGCATTTCGAGAGACGGGTTCCGGCCGGGCGTCCCGCAGATCCTCTCAAAAAACCACGGGGCGGGCCGCCGATACGCGGCACGCCCCGTGCGTTATCCGAGGGTTTTCTAAATCTCGTCCAATATCTCGCGGCGCCTTCGGTCGTATTCCTCCGCCGTAATCAGCCCCTGCTGATGCAGATTCCGCAGGGTTTCGAGGCGTTCTTCGGGGGATTTGGGCGGCGCGGACGGCTGGGGCGGCGACACGATGACAGGAGCCGGAGGCTCCCCCTCGTCCTCAAAGCGGATTTCGCCGGTGGGCACCCCTTTTTCGGAAAAGGCGTTCACGCCGTTCATGACGGTGATGACGAGGGCGATGAGAGTCCAGAAAAAACCGAAAGCACCGAACTGCGGGATAACGATGAACAGCCCGATGAGGACAAAAATCACGCCCACCGCCAGTCCAAAGGCGGAAGTCGTCTTGCTGGGACGGTATTCCATGCGTCTTCTCATAGCCGGGTCTCCTTTTCAATAAATGGATCAGGAGGCGTCGCCTTTCTCTTTGCGGGACTTGCGGGGTTCCTTGCTTTCGGGGGGCGGATCCGGCGCCAGGCTGTCGAGAATCCGGGCGGCGGCGATCCGTCTTGCGTTGGCTTCGAGGGCTAGCCCGATAGCGAGCTGGTACATCGTTTCCTCTCCTTGGTCGGAAAGGCCCTCCACCCGCTCGGCCACCTCTTTGAGAGCGATATTCTGGGCATCCGCGAAATCCTGGTAGAGATCGCGGATCGGCTGCACCTCGGTCAGTCCGCGCAGGGTGGAATCGATTTCGGGCAGGGACAGCACGGATTTGAGGGTGCAGATCATGAGCAGACGGGAGAGATGCTCCCGTCCGTATTTTTTTTGATTCGGCCGGGGCAACACGCCGTCCTTGACATAATTGTTGATCATGCTCGGCGTCAGGAGGCGTTCTCCCTCCAGGGAAAAGGGATCGAGTTCTTTGCTCATCAGGGTGATGACCTGATCCATGTAAAGATCCAGCTCGGGCAGGCGATCCCACGAAATGGGTTCGTAATGCAGCACCGAGTCGACCCATTGCCACAATTTTTCTTCTTTATCCCCCATATGGCGTCTCCTTCCACTTCCAAAACATCTGCATAAAGTATAACATGATTCGCCATACTATTCAAGACGGATGCAATGTGTCGGACAAATTGTTAACAATCATGTAACATAGTTTTAGAAACTACGTGTTATCATATTAACCAAAGAGGTGATCGGATATGCGGAACATTCGCAGCATCACATTGTGGGGAGACAGCGTCATGAAGGGCGTGGTTTATGACGAGCAGAAGGGCCGGTACGGTCTGCTGTCCGAAAACGCGGCGGCGAAAGCGTCGCGGACGCTGGGGCTTACCCTATGCAACCGCGCCCGCATGGGCTGTACGGTGACAAAGGGGCTGTCGATCATGCGCCGCGACATCGAAACCGGTGTGGATTCTGAGGCGGCGCTCCTCGAGTTCGGCGGCAACGACTGTGATTACGACTGGCCGGCCGTGGCCGCTGATCCCATGGCGGATCATCAGCCCAAAACCCCGCTCGCCCTCTTTACCGAACAGCTCAGGGAGATGATTGCCCTGACAAGGCAGAAAGGGATGCGGCCGGTGATGACCCCCCTGCCTCCCATTCACGCCCGCCGGTATTTCAGCTTCTTCACGCGGGGCGGACTGTCCCAGGAAAATATCCTCCTGTGGCTGGGTGACGTCGAGCATATCTACCGCTGGCACGAACGCTACAATGGTGCGGTCGTGCAGACTGCCCAGGAGTGCGGCGTACCACTGATCGATGTGCGGGATGCGTTTTTATCCGTGCGGCGATACGGGGATCTCCTCTGTGCGGACGGGATCCATCCCAATGTCAAGGGACACGCGCTGATCCAGAAGGTCCTGGAATCCTTTGGCCTGAATGTCGATGAAAATCGGGCGTTGGCCATATAACGAAGTGTATTATATATAATAAATTATACAGAATTCCTTCCATCCGCGGGCCAAATGGGCCCGCGGATTTTTTGTGCCGAATTTTGCTGCGGATTGGGTTTTCGGCTGATCTCCGCAGGATGGTCAAGACGAAGAAAGGGAGCGGCAGACATTTGTTAAAAAGTTAAAGCAGTTCTAAACCGCGCTTAACATCCGCCTAACAGACGGGGCTTAAACTAGTGCCCAGACAAGAGAAAAGAGAAGATTGACAGGAGGAAACGACATGCTGAAGAAAATCATGGCTTTATCCGCCGCGCTCCTGCTCGGAGCCGCCGCCTTGACCGGCTGCCAGAGCGGGGAAGTGGGGGCAGGCTCATCCGCGGCCGGGAGCTCCGGCAAAAACGAGCCGGCGTCGGTCGAAGAGGCCAAACTGACCGGCACCCTGACCATGGCGGGATCCACCTCGATGGAGAAAATCTGCGGTTCCCTGAACGAGGCGTTCGGGGAGAAAAATCCCGACCTGACGATCGATCTGCAGTTCGGCGGATCGGGGGCCGCGATCACGGCCCTGAATGCGGGAACCGCCCAGATCGGCAACCTTTCCCGGGCGGTTAAGGACAGCGAGAATCCGGAAGGCAAATTCGAGACCATCACCATCGCACTCGACGGCATCGCGGTCGTCGTCCATAAAAACAATCCGGTGGCCGATCTGACGGCCGAGCAGCTCGCCTCCATCTTTAAAAAAGAGACGACCAACTGGAAAGATGTCGGCGGCGCGGACAAAACGATTACCCTCATCGGACGGGAAACCGGCTCCGGCACCCGCGATGGATTTGAGGAGGTCCTGAAGGTCAAGGATGCCTGCCAATACGATGCGACTCTCGATTCCACAGGTGCTGTGGTGGCCCGGGTCGCCTCGGATGAGAACGCCGTCGGATACGTTTCCTTTGCCTCGGTCGGGGACAGCGTCAAAGCGCTCAAAGTGGGCGGCGTAGCGCCTTCCGAACCCACTATTGCAGGCAAAACATACACCATCCAGCGGCCCTTTGTCCAGGCCTACCTCAAAAACACCAAGGACACCCGGGTGCAGGCGTATGTCGAATTCCTGAAGACTGACGAGGCTCAGAAGATGATTCTCGATGCGGGGCTGGTCCCCCAGAAGTTCTGGTAAGTCTTCCTATAAAATACAAGCGGCCCGCCCCGGACATTCCGCGGCGGGATTCGCCATGCAGAAGACGCATCCGTAGAAACGGGAGGAATCCACATGCAGGCGGTCATGAGCAATGAGAGAGCGGAGGCGCGGGGCCGCGTTCGGGGCCGGATCGCGGCGGTCCTGGCCGCCACCGCCGCGCTGCTGCTGATAGCCCAGTTCTTTTTCCCCTTCGTGACCTTTCGGCCGGACAACACGGCCTATACCTTTACGTCCCTTCAGATGCTGACAGGATTCCTGAGCTTTGAAAGGACCGTGATTGCCGTGCCGTGGGCCGGCAAGCTCAGTGTCCTGCTGCCGCCGCTTCTGGCGGCGGCGGGACTGGTGCTTCTCTTCATCCGCCGGCCCGGCCTGTCTGCCGCCTGCTTCACGGTCGGAGCACTCGCGGGACTGGCGTCCATGATGGTGTGCAATGCCATGTCCTCCACCTTCATGCAGGCCGGGGCCAGCGTGATGAGCACAGGGTTCCACTGGCCGCTCATGGCCGTACCGTTCGGGGGGATCCTCGCGGCCGTCGCCGTTCAGGCCACCCAGGGGGCGGAACGTTTGATGGAAGCGGTGTTTCGGGTGTTTGCGTGTCTGTCTGTCGGCTCGGTGGCGGTGATCACCCTCTATATGATCACGGCGGGGGCACCCGCGATCGCTGAAATCGGCCTGTGGGATTTTCTGACCGGGACGGCGTGGAGCCCGAACCAGGGACATTACGGCATCCTGTATATGATCCTCGCCTCGATCGTCGGTATGCTCGGGGCGATTCTGATCGGCGTGCCGGTCGGGGTCCTGACGGCCGTATTTCTGGCCGAACTCGCGCCCAGACGGCTGGCCGCCCTCGTCCGTCCGGCGGTGGAGCTCCTCGCGGGCATCCCGTCGGTTATCTACGGCTTTTTCGGGATGATGGTGGTCGTGCCCTTTATTCGGACGGTCTTTCCCAATTCGATCGGGGACAGTCTGCTCGCCATGATCCTGATTCTCGCGGTCATGGTGCTGCCTACTATCATTCAGGTGTCCGAAACCTCCCTCCGGGCGGTGCCGGACGCATACCGGGAAGCTTCCCTCGCCCTTGGAAATACCCGCATCGGCACGATTTTCAGGGTGTTGCTGCCCGCCTCCCGGTCGGGCATCCTGGCGGGCGTCATCCTGGGAGTGGGACGGGCGATCGGTGAGACGATGGCCGTCATTATGGTGTGCGGCAACACGGTCAATTTTCCGCAGCTGCTGGGTTCCGTGCGGCCTTTGACGACAGGCGTGGTACTGGAGCTGAGCTATTCCACCGGTCTCCACCGCCAAGCGCTGTTCAGCATCGGACTGGTGCTTTTCGTATTCATCATGATCGTCAACATCGCGTTTACCGTGATATCCAAGAAAGGGGTGAAGATCGATGGCAAGGAATGAAGCGCCGCTCCTTACCCCCGCAGGAACGCCATCCCTTCACCGGAAACACCGGCGGCCGCTGGACGGCTTTCTCGGCGCCCTCATCGTGTTCTGTGCGGTGCTGACGGTGGCGGTCCTCGTCGGTCTGATCGGGTATATTCTGGTCAACGGCCTGCCCCATATTTCCTGGGACTTCCTGACAGGCACTTACTCCGCCCGGGACGAATCGCGGAGGGGCATCCTGCCCATGCTGATCAATACCCTGTATATTGTGGTGATCACCCTCGTCATCGTCACCCCCATCGGCCTATCGACGGCGGTTTATCTGACGCAGTACGCCAGGCAGGGAAAACTGGTGCGGTCCATCCGCTTCGCCACCGAGGTGCTCTCGGGCGTGCCGTCGGTGATCTTCGGCCTGTTCGGATACACGGTTTTCTGCCAGATGCTGGGGCTCGGCACCTCGATCCTGGCGGGATGCCTGACCATGACCATCTGCATCCTGCCCACTATCGTGCGCACGACGGAAGAGTCTCTTCTGGCCGTACCCAATTCCTATAAAGAGGGGGCGATGGCGCTCGGCGCCGGACGTCTGCGGGTGGTGATGGGAATCGTCCTGCCCTGTGCCATGCCCGGCATCCTCACGGCGGTCATCCTCGGCATGGGACGGATCGTGGGCGAATCGGCCGCGCTCATCCTGACCTCCGGTCTGGCCACTGGGATGCCGAAGGGGACCTTCTCGCACATCCTGAACAGCGGCCGGACCCTGACGCTCCACCTGTATCAGACCGCCAGGGAGGCGGTGGAACCCGATGCCTTCGGCATCGCATTCGCCACGGCGGCGGTGCTGCTGATTCTGGTGTTTATACTCAACCGCCTGGCCGGGCTGCTCTCCCGCGCGCTCCGCAAAGGCTGAGAATCCCATAGGAAAGGAAGGCGTTCCGACCATGGACAAGACAACCAAGATCTCTATTGACAACCTGCACCTGCACTACGGGGATTTTGAGGCCCTCAAGGGTATCCATCTGGATATCCCCGCCCACCAGATTACGGCCTTCATCGGTCCGTCCGGATGCGGCAAATCCACCTGCATCAAAACCCTCAACCGGATGAACGACCTGGTCCCGAACTGCCGCATCAGCGGCAAGGTCGCCATCGACGGAGAGGACATCTACGATCCGCGCACCGATGTCACTCTCCTTCGCCGGAGGGCGGGCATGGTGTTCCAGAAGCCCAATCCGTTTCCCATGAGCGTATACGACAACATCGCCTACGGCCCGCGGGTGCACGGCATTAAGGCGAAAAAGAAGCTCGACGAGCTGGTGGAGCGCTCCCTGAGGGGGGCCGCGCTGTGGGACGAGGTGAAGGACCGGCTGACGAAGTCCGCGCTCGGCCTCTCGGGGGGGCAGCAGCAGCGGCTGTGCATTGCCCGGGCGCTCGCGGTCGAGCCGGACGTCCTGCTCATGGATGAGCCGACCTCCGCGCTCGACCCCATTTCCACTCTTAAAATCGAGGATCTGATGCAGGAGCTCAAGGCCGCGTACACGGTGGTCATCGTCACCCACAACATGCAGCAGGCGGGGCGCATCGCGGACCGGACGGCATTTTTCCTGCTCGGCGAGCTGGTGGAGTATGGCGAGACGGCCAGGATGTTCAACACCCCGGCCGACAAACGCACCGAGGACTATATCACCGGCCGTTTCGGCTGACAAGAGGAGAGACGATTATGCCCAGAACCCTGTTTGAAGAGGCTCTCGCGCGCCTGCACACCGATCTCGCGGAAATGGGCCGCCGGGTGGATACGCTGATGCAGGACGCCTTCCAGTGCCTCAAATCCATGGACGTGCCGCTGGCGAAACGGGTAATCCCGCGCGACGCGGAAATCAATACGATGGAAAAGACCATCGAGCACAGCTGTATGAATCTGCTGGCGCTCCAGCAGCCCCTGGCCCGGGATCTGCGGGTGATCACGGCCACCCTGAAAATCCTGACCGATATGGAACGGGTCGCGGATCAGTGCGCGGACATCTGCGAGATCCTCTCGACCGTTTCGGGCATGACGCAGCAGACCGCGTCTCCCCGCCTGCTCCTCATGTTCAGCAAGGCCCGGGCCATGTTTTCGGGCGCGCTCGATGCCTACTTGAAACGGGACGCCGAAGCGGCCAGAGCCATCTGCGCTATGGACGACGAGGTGGATTCCCTCTTTTCCGCGACGGTTCTCGATTTATGCGGCCGCTTGGAGCGCCATTCCTCCGCCGTACCCGAAAGCGTGGATTTCATGTTCATCGCTAAATATATCGAGCGGATCGGCGACCACGCGACCAATATCGCAGAATGGGCAATTTTTGTGGAAACCGGCGTTCACCCGAATCTCAACGATGCCGCGCTTTCCGGAAATCAAACGGGTCCTGCTCCGGATGAAACCGCGGAAAACCCCCTCGACAATCCCCCGGCGCAGGATATATAATGGAAACATGGACAATCGGACCATAGAAAGGGCGGGACGCATATGCCGCTGATCTATATTGTCGACGACGAGCCCCATATCCGCCGCTTGGCCTCCATCGGCCTGCGGGACGCGGGGTTTGAAACCGCGGAATTTTCGGACGGGGGCGTGCTGCTGCATGCCATGCGGCAGACCTTGCCCGACGCGGTGCTGCTCGATTGGATGATGCCCGGACAGGACGGCATCGCCGTGCTGGGGGCCCTGCGGAGCGATCCCGCCACCCGTCCGGTCCCGATTTTAATGATGACGGCCCGGACCGACGAGGTGGACCGGGTACTCGGGCTCGAGATGGGGGCGGACGATTATATCACCAAACCTTTCAGCGTCAAGGAACTCGCGGCCCGCGTCCGCGCCGTCATCCGGCGGCAGGAATATCTGAGCGCCCCCGAAACGCCCGTGCTCTCCGGGCACGGGCTGACGGTGGACTATGCCCGCCGGTCGGTGACGAAAAACGGGGTGCCCGTCGAGCTGACCCAGCGGGAGTTCGATCTGCTGTACACGCTGATGAAAAACCCGGGACGGGTTTTTACGCGGGAAATGCTGCTCGATACGGTCTGGAAGGTCGATTTTTTCGGAGACACCCGCACCGTGGACGTCCACGTCCGGTATCTCCGGCAAAAGCTTGAGGACGAACCGGACCGCCCGCAGCGAATCCTGACGGTCCGCGGCGTGGGGTATCGCTTTGCGGAATAAGCGGCGTTATCTCCGCGTACAGTAACAGAAAAGGGGGACGCATATGAGAAAACGATTTTTTCGAGCGGCCACAGTATCCATCGTCGCCGGACTCCTCATCGCCTTCGTCTTCGCCGTTCCCCTTATGCAGCAGGTGTATACCGACGAGATGCGGGAACGCCTGGATGCCGTGCTGGTGCTGGCGGAGGAGATCGAAACGTCGGATGGGGAACTGCAGGAGAAGGTCGCCCATCTGGGGGAACGGCTGCGGGAAGAAGATTCTTCCATCCGCCTGACAGTACTGGACGCGCAGGGCACGGTTCTCGCGGACAGCGAAGCGGATGCGGAGAATATGGAAAGCCACGCCGCCCGTCCAGAGGTGGAGGCCGCGATTGAAACCGGGTCTGGACAGGACATCCGCAAAAGCGCCACCACCGGCAGCCGCCAGATGTATGCGGCCCGCCGGATCATCAGCGCCGAAGGGGACGTGAGGGTCATCCGGGCGTCGGTTTCGCTCGGCGGGATCCGCGAGGTTGAGGGGACGCTGTGGCTGTGCGGCGGAGTCGGCATTTTTATGGGCTTGGTGGTGGCGCTGATCAGCGCCCATTATGCGGCCGGCCGGGTGGTGGAGCCGCTCCAGTCCCTGACGGATGCGGCCAGGGCCATGGCGGATGGAGGAGCGCCCGACATTGTGGAAGGCGCGCCCGACGAAATGGGAGAGCTGGCGGGGGCTTTCAACCGCATGGCGGGACGGCTCGCGGCCGCACATGAAGAACTCGCCGGTACAAACGACCGCCTGGCCGGTATTCTGCAGGGTATGGACGACGGCGTCGTCGCTGTGGATGCCGGGGGCGGCATCGTGCTGATGACCCATCGGGTCCGGGAACTGCTGGGGGATTGCCCGGCGACGGCTAAGCGGCTTCCCGAGTGCGGCAGCAACTATATAAGCGTCGGGGAGATGCTGGACCGGGTGCGCCGTCAGGGCGGATCGGTGCGGGATATCCTGTATCTTGCCCGGGAGGAACGCATTGTGCAGGTCTATGCCGCCAGAGTGAGCGATGCGGACGGCGGGGCGCTCGCGGTCATCTCGGACATCACCCGCCTGCGCAAGCTCGAGCAGATGCGCAGCGATTTTGTCGCGAATGTCACCCACGAGCTCAAAACCCCGCTGACCTCGATCCGGGGGTATATCGAGCTCCTCAAATCGGGGGAGCGGGATGCCGAAACCACCCGTTCCTTCTATGAGATCATCGAAATCGAGGCGGAGCGGCTGCAGAAGCTGACCGACGACCTGCTCCAGCTTTCGGAAATCGAACACGCCGCGCCCGAATCGGAGGTGCCGCTTTCTTCCCTGGCCGAGACGGTCGGGCGGGCTGCGGAAACCCTGGGCCCCGAAGCGGAGGCGCGGCATATCGGCCTGCGGCTGTTCATTCCTCCGGATCTCCAGGTGCGGGCCCATCCCCGGCGGCTGTATCAGCTGATGAAGAATCTGATGGAAAACGGGATCAAGTATAACCGGGAAGGCGGGATCCTGAACGTCAGCGCCGCGGTTGAACGCTCTGCAGTGGTGATCCGGGTGCACGATACCGGCATTGGGATACCGCCCGAACATCAGGACCGTATCTTTGAGCGGTTTTACCGGGTGGATAAAGGCCGTTCCCGGGAACTCGGGGGAACGGGTCTAGGGCTCTCCATCGTCAAGCATATCGTCGGCTTATATGGCGGCGACGTCGGTGTGGCGAGCGAACCGGGTGTGGGGACCACCTTCACCGTCCGGTTTCCCATGGGATAAAAGCGGATTGATCGGTGAAAAGGGCGGATGCATGCGCATCCGCCCTTTTCCCGCCATTACCGGCGGACCGGCACCCAAACCAGCATATCGCTTTCGCCCCGGTTGGCAAAAGCAAAATAGGGGATATAGGTCAGCTCCTGCGGCTGAAGATCGTCGTCAAGGGGCCGGTAGGGCGGCTGCCCGGTTCCCGCACCTGTACGCCGCCAGCCCGAAGCTTTGATGACGGGAAGGGGCATGGCCGGGTCCGCCTCTGTCCGAATCTCGCCCCGGGCGTCCACCAGAAGATCATGCACCCCGCCCGGATGATCCGCTCCTTCCAGGCAGTATACCACCGGTCCCCGCTGCAGGGCGGCCCGGCCGGCGTCGGCGTGGATTCGGGGATCCGCCTCCATCAGCACGGGGGGCATATCCAGATTAAGCTCCAGTTCGGCCGCATCGCCGCGGCAGACGACCGGCACATAGCCGTTTTCCGGGGTGGTTTCCACCGCCTGTCCGTTATGCAGCAGGGTATAGCGGCGGCACCAGCCGGGGATCCGCAGCCATACGGCCATACCGTCCGCTCCGATGACGGTCAGACGAATGCGGCCGTCCGCGGGATAACGTGTCTCCTGTCGGACGGTGATGGGCCGGTTTCCCGCCTGAAAGCGGGCGGTGCCGGACATGTACTGATGGACGAACAGCCGGCCGTCGTCGTACGAGAGCAGATAGTCGCCGATGGAAGCGATCAGGCGGGTCACGTTGGGAGGACAGCAGGAGCATTCGAACACTTCGACACGCTGGGTAATGGGAAGGGGTTCCCCGCCCGTTACCGACGTGTCGCGCCCGCGGCGGTGAAGGTCGATTTCCAGGGGATTCTCGTAAAAAAAGCTGCGGCCGTCCAGGGAAAGCCCGGACAGAAAGCCGTTGTACAGAATGCGCTCTACCGTGTCGCCATACCGGCCGTCTATCTCCAGCCGCTGCATCCGGGCGGCAAACATGGCCAGGGCGATGGCGGCACAGGTTTCCGCATAGGCCGTGCCGTTCGGCAGGTCGAAATCCTTGGTAAAGGCCTCTCCGTTCCGGGAAGAACCCACGCCTCCGGTGATGTACATCCGCCGTTCGGTGATATTGCGGAAAAGGGCCTTGCAGGCTGTCAGCAGGCCCTGGTCCCCGGTTTCGAAAGCCACATCCGCCATACCGCTGTACAGGTAACAGGCCCGTACCGCATGTCCCTCGGCGGTGAATTGCTCCCGAACCGGCAAATGGCTTTGGGTGTAGCTGGGGCGCTCCCAGTCTCCCATACAGGCCGGATCCCGGTCGTTGTTCCCCCGCTGGTCCAGAAACCACTGGGCCAGGCGAAGATACCGCTCTTCACCGGTACGGCGGTACAGCTTGATCAGGGCCAGTTCGATTTCCTCATGACCGGGCGTGAGGAAAGGCGGCGACGCCTCTTCCATGAATGTGCGGGCAATACAGTCCGCGTATCGGCACATGGCGTTTAAGAACCGTTCTTTTCCGGTGGCGTCAGCATAGGCCACGGCGGCCTCGATAAGATGACCGGCACAGTACAGTTCGTGAGCAAACCGGTGGCGGAAGCGCTCTCCCGGTTCGATGACGGTAAACCAGACATTAAAATAGCCGTCCTCCTGCTGGTGGGCTTCGATCAGTTCCACCAGCTCGTCCACCCGTTCTTCCAGCCAGGTGTCCGGATGCTTCCGGAGGATGAAGGCGGCCGATTCCATCCATTTGGCCGCATCGGAATCGAAGAAATAGTGAGGTTTGTTCGGCATTCCCTCTTTCCAGTCGAAGCGGAACGCCGCAAACCGTCCGGTCTCTTCAAAGCGCTTCCAAACATTCCGGATGGTGACCGTCCGGTTCAGCTCCTGTCGATCATGCCAAAATCCGCGATCGAGTTCCACGTCGGCAAAGGATACTTGCTGACAGCGCGTCATAGGTTTCACTCTCCATTTTTCTTTTTATATTGCAAAGAACCGGGAGCTCCGGTATTATAATAACGGAATCCCGTGCGGCCGTACAAGGACAAAAAAGGGGAAATAAGGGAGAGAATCCGAGATGATTCAGCTGATGGCCGATCCCGCGCTGACGGTGACGTATATTTACGGCGGATTGTTTGCCACGGAAGAAGAATGGCGTCATCCCGCCCGCACCATCGACAGCTATGAACTGCTGTACGTGGTGGCCGGTGAGGTATTTCTGGAAGAAGAGGGAGAACGGTTCCGTTTGAAAGAGGGGGACGTGTATCTGCTGCGTCCCGACTGCCGCCACGGCGGATATGCATCCAGCCGGGGCCGGACCTCGTTCTATTGGGTTCATTTTCTTACAAACGACTGGCCTGGGCTGGGGATTGGAGCGGGGCTGCTCTGCGTCCCCGATTCTTATCGGTTTTCGCTGCTGCTCAAGCAGCTTCTCCACATCGCCAACGCGCCAGGCTATCCGCCGTATACGCTCGACGCGGCCCTGGCCCTGTTATTGGCTGAACTGGCCGCCGCCGGAAAGGGGCGGGAAAGCGGAGCGGTGCCCCTGGTGTATGAGGTTGCGGAGTGGATTCGGATCCATAGCCGGGAAATGCTGACGGTGAAGGGGGTGGCGGACCGGTTCGGTTACCACCCCGATTATCTGTGCACCCTGTTCCAAAAGAACATGGGCATGCCGCTCAAGCGGTATATCAGCGGGGAACGGGTCAAGCTGGTTCAAAGCCTCCTCCTGACTTCCGGCAAGCCGCTGAAAGAACTGGCGGAGGAGCTGGGATGGGAGAGCGAAAACGCCTTTGTCCACTATATACGGTATCATACCGGCATGGGTCCGGCCCGGTTTCGGCGCCTCTATTATCACACCCATATGAACGACCGCTGACCGGCGGCGAAGGGCGGCTGTTCCATCCTCCGGATCTTCGGGCAGGTCCATTCCGACGGCTGTATCAGCTGACAGGTCTGGGACTCTCCGTTTTCGAGCATATCGTCATCCTGTACGGCGGCGATGTCGGGGCGGCGAGGGTACCGGGCATGGGAATTATAGAAAAGAGCGCCTGCAGCCAGTCAGCCGCAGGCGCTCTTTATAGCGACAATCGTTTATAACAGGGTGACAATTACTAAGGCTATACTAGGGGAGTCTGCTGCATATGGAGTTCATCGCCGGCGGTTGCATCATGGTCGGCTTTTCGGTTCTCCAATGCCTGCCTTCGGTATTGCAAAGGGGTCATATGATGCCTTTCTTTGAATATTGAAATAAAGTGTGAAATGTCGAAAAAACCATATTTAAAGGCAATTTCTTCAACGCTCAGATTGGTCAGAGCCAAAGCTTGGCAAGCTAGGACTAAACGTTTTCGGATAATATACTCCCGGATAGTAACCGAAGTATACTCTTTGAATTCTTGGGAAAGGGTTGTTCGGTTTGTATGAAATAGCGTGCAAAGGCTGTTTAAAGATAACCGTTCGGCTATATGCGTATCCACATAATGTGTTACCGATTGTATAAACTGCATTTTTTCGTTATGTATAGGGAAAAGTTCTTGTTTTCGGTTGACAGCAACGGCTAAAAAATGCAGCAATTCCATTCTGGCACGGCACGACCATTGACTATCCGGCTGTTCATGGATTTGCGTATATATTTTTCGATATTGTCCCGTATAAAAATGTGCGTCATCGGCATGAGAGGGCAGAATACCGAGATAGGTATCGCCAAAATCGAAGAATACAGATAGTTCGGGACAATGTTTCGCGGCCCATTCCGGATTGGCCGTTGATAAGGAAAAGGATTTATTCAAGAACGCGGCATCAAAAACAATATAGAACAGCTTTAGTTCACAGGCGTGTATAAACTGAATAGAATCGGAGGATTTTAGGAACAGTGCAGTTCCGGATGTGAGGTAACATGGACATTCCTGTATCTTAAGAACCAAATAACCCTCTAAGATAAAATAGATATAAAAATCCGCTTTATAGGTGTCCAATAAATCCGTGGATAGACCAACCTCGATGGGAACGATCCGCCCCTCTACATATATGCACGGTGTCATATGCACTCACCTTCAGGATTAGAATTGTAAAAAACACAAAATATAGTGACAAAATTACAGTGATGATATCAAATCCGGCGCATACAATAATAATATACTTATATTATACCTCTTTTTAGTTGATAGGTGAAGTGAAAATGCATACAAAAACTAAACCCATAATTCTATTTATTACAATAATTATTATAATTATATCTGGCGCTTGCGGGGATGCCAACCAAGGGTATACAGGATATCTGTATGATACTATTAAATTGGATTATTTACCCCAAAAAATTTATCAGAATTTGATTATCGATACCAATGAAAAAAGCTTGCCTTATAAAGTGCGATTATTTAGTAGTTTAAGTCATGACACGCGAAATAAAATCAAAAAGATTTATAGAGATAAAACGATCATTGAAATTGGAGCTTTTAACAATAATGGGTATATTGATTATCTAGATAAAGACGACAGTGTAAGAACGATCATAACATTTTATCAATCCGGGTCTATATTAAAGTGCGTCTGCATTTTAAACACTAAAAACAATATGGTAGAAGAATTTAGCAATTTGAATAATGAAATCTTTGAATTTAGAAAACAGGAGGAAGTGCAACAATTTCATACGATTAATCCGGAGCGTAACCTCCCTGTTTTGGACCCATTTTATTGCATACCCAATACTTTAAACGAATATACAGACAAAACGATAGCCGATGTTCCAATAGATCAAAATACAATGACCGTAAAAGAAACGGTAAATTTGCTGGATAAATCGGTTATTTCTTATGATTATTTAGAAAATATAGCATTGCCAGAGATGGCGGGATTATATAGATCCTTATTGTCCGATGTCATGCGATGGGATGGCCTGAATAGGCAGGATTGCAAAGATTTTGAGTCCTATTACATAATAAATTCTACCAATACAAATTTTTATTACAACAAAAGCGTATATTTAAACAAAAAGCAAACACAAAATGAACCATTGTATGTAAGTGATGGGTATGGAAATTTTAGACATTCACTCGATTATCAATCGTTGCTGCAGAGCAGCGGCAGTTTATTGAATTTTTTTGTTTATGATCGACCACAGGCTATGGTTCTCTGTAACGATTATTATATTGATATAGGATATAAATTAATAAAAAGAATAGGAGACGGTTGAATTGAAAAGCCAAAAAATTAGCAGAAAAATAGCCGGTGTAGCCGTTATTTCTATTACCCTATCTTTAATGGTAAAAATTAGCATAAACGCGAGAACCGCAGAGGATATTCTCAGTCCCCCCCAGGTCGTTGCGATGGGCTTGGATAGCCTGGAACTTCATGAAGATGGCACGGTTGCGATTGAATTGAACAACAATGACTCCCATAAATCGGTACAGATTCAGGAAAAAGTTCAGTTTTTCACAGCCGTTTCTTCCGACATGCAAAATGGTAAGATAATCGCGAAAATAGACCGTTCGGAGTCAAATGACATGGTTTTGCTCAACCTATCATTTGGTCAAAATACCGGAACCATGTATTCTACCGATCCCAATATACTTCATTCGCAAAATATAACCCGTATTGCGATTTTGGATCGGAAGGCGAACGTTATATATTCTTCTGAGTCCATGACGGATGCAGTTGTTTATGCTCAAGTTGAGCAGCAATCTCAGCAAAGCACCCCGGATGATAGTGTTTATTCAGACTTAATGGATAATGAACAGTGGTACATACATTTGCTGTCTCAACGATATTTTGAAAATAATGCCGTTGACGATATACAGATAACTGATACCGAAGAGATGGAGAGAACCGCTGATAAAAAGGTTGAAGTTGCACCTGTATTACAGGCATCTTGTCCCACTGTAAGCGATTTGATTCAGCCTTGCGTACACAATATAGGGATTGAAAAATTTATGACCGCAGGGAAAAAATATACAAAAATGCCAACTAAGGATGATCAGCTTGGATATTATATGCTGACATATCCCGGTACCCCCCAATTAGGAGATGTTATAACGGAAGTGCTTGGCTTTAAAATCAACTATAATATTCCAGGCGGTGACCCCAATAATAAATCCTATTGCTCTTACAGTATGGATATTGTCTATAACTATCTTATTTTTTACAGACAAGATTCGAACAAAATATTATGCGGAACGACCAATTCTTCGGATATTCGTATAGCAAATGTAAGCTTGGCCATGACGTTAGGCGGACAAAACAAACACTTCTTCTATGAAATGACCTCGAATGTAAGGATACGGAATGGCATCTCAGCCGGACCATATGTAACAGGACTCAGCCTTCTTTTTAATGCTTTTCCTGAAACCGAATCTGTCAGTCTGGGGTTGAATGCGTTAGCTGTTCTGTTTGATATCTTCGGCGGCGAAAAAACCGGAAACGGCAGTGATTCCTATAAGAGCTGGAGTAATAATAGAACCCAACATATGCGGGACATGGAGATACTCACCGGAAAAACCAACGGATTAAATCGAGAATTGGTTACACAATGCAAACAAAACTGGCCCAATTTAGATGATCGTTGGTTTGCCAATATCGGAAACCATTATCTGTCCATGCACGCTTTGGTCATGGATGATGATCCATATCTTACGTCACAGGTCATCGAATACTGTTATTCTTTAGAGGTGTTCAGACAGTTTGGGGCGTTAGAGCCCTATCAGAAAGTGGACGAAATGACTAACAGCTATTCGGTCACATATTGTTTGTAGGATACAGGAGGAATTGCGCATGCTTTTGGTACTGATGGCATTCTGCTATTTTTTGGGGTTGGCTTTTTTTAAGCGCTATACGAAATATGGTTTCTATATAGCGCAGGCAGTATTCTGTCTGATTTGGATTTTTTCCACTCTATACGGTGACCCAAATGGCTTTATATCCTTAGGGCATCCTGTTTGGGTTTATGCGTCGCTTGCGGCCTTAACCATTCGAAAGAATGAGCCGCTATTTCCAAAAGAAGACACAGCAAAATCGACGGAGCTAGTCGAACTCAAAACAAAGGTAGACAGCCGTGACGATGCGGATGTCAATGAGGAAGACGGCCAAGAACATAGTACCTGATTGAATTAAGTAAGTGCACGCATACAAGGTCCATGAATTGCTCTGGATGAATGACAGATGTTTTCCGCGGCTTATTCTCTCTGTTGTCCAGACATGTGTATTTGAAAAGCAGAATCGAACCGCCTTCGATTTCCGTTGAAGGCGGTTTTTTATGACGGGCTTTATACGAAACGCTGCAGCCCGGCCGAAGAGGCCCATTGGTTAAACACGAACCCAAACAAAATATCATGTAAGCGGTAATTGACCGGACATAACAAAACATTTTTCTCAATTTTGGCGGTTCTTTTCACCAAAATTGCAAAAAAGCCTTGAAAACCGGGGCATCCATCGCGTATAATAAAACAATCGATCCGGCTATTGCCACAAAGGTTGTCTGCGCGGCATCTGCCGTGCACGCTGTATCCGGAAGAATTCTTTCCGGCGCGGTCAACCCCGTGCAAAGCCCCGAGTATATGGAGAGGAATGAGGTACTTATGAAAAAATCCCGCATCGTGTCGCTGCTCATGGCCGGCGTCCTGCTGACGGTTCCGCTTGCAGGCTGCTCGAGTGACGGCGACAAAATCAAGATCGGCGGTCTGGCCCCCCTGTCCGGTGAGGTGTCGGTTTACGGCATTGCCGCCGACAACGGCGCCAAGCTCGCGATCAAAGAGATCAATGCGGCCGGCGGCGTGCTGGGCAAGGAAATCAAGTACATCGTTTACGATGAAAAGGGCGACACCACCGAGGCCACCAGCATGTACGACAAGCTGGTCAAGAAGGACAAGGTCGTCGCGCTCATCGGCGACGTTACCTCCAACCCCACCATTGCCGTGGCGGAAAAAGCTGTGGCTGACAATCTGCCCATGATCACCCCGACCGGCACGGCCAAGGCGATCACGGAAAAGGGCACGAATGTCTTCCGCGCCTGCTTCATCGATCCGTATCAGGGCGAAAAGATGGCTGCCTATACCCAGAAGCTTAAAAAGACCAAGGCTGCGATCCTGTACAATTCCTCCGACGACTATTCCCGCGGCCTGACCGATTCCTATGTCGCGAAAGCGGGAGAGCTCGGCATCACGATCGTGGCGAAGGAAGCCTATAACAAGGGTGACAAGGATTTCCGCACCCAGCTCGGCAAAATCGCCGATTCGGGCGCCGAGGTGCTGTTCCTGCCCGAATATTATGAGGATATCGCCCTGATTGCCGCTCAGGCGCAGGAGAAGAAAATCGACGCGGTCCTGCTTGGCGCGGACGGCTGGGACGGCGTGCTCAAGGACGGCGTCATGGATAAAACCAAGCTGTCGGCTCTGAAGAACGCCTTTTTCTGCAACCATTATTCTGCCGAGAGCACCGATACCAAGGTTCAGAATTTCATCGAGGCGTACAAGAAGGAATACAACGAAGAACCCAACGCCTTCGCCGCTCTCGCGTACGACGCGGCCTACACCCTGGTCCGGGCTATCGAGAAGGCCGGCAGCACCGATAAAGACGCCATCATCGCCGCTCTGAAGGACAGCGATTACAAAGGCGTGACCGGGGATATCAAATTCGACGAAAACCGCAACCCCATCAAACAGACCGCCATCACGACGATCCAAGTGGACGAAGACAAGCAGACGGCTGTTTATAAGTATGTGGAAACGTTCTAAAGAGGAATCTTGCTAGACTCCCCGCGACAACAGAGAACACATACGCATCCGGAAAAGGGAGAACTCGCTTCTCCCTTTTTTGGATGTTTCGGGATACCCGCGGGAGATCCCCCCAGCTGCTGCGAAAGGAAGGATTGTGAACATGGAAGGTTGGATGTCCGCGCTCATAGACGGCATCAACAAAGGGGCGATCTACGCGTTGGTCGCGCTGGGATACAGCATGGTCTATGGCATCGTCAAGCTGATCAACTTCGCCCACGGTGATATCATTATGGTCGGCGGCTACGTCATGTTTATCGTGATGAAGACCCTGGGGCTGCCCCTGCCGGCCGCCATCGCGGCGGCGGTGCTGTTCTGCGGGCTGCTCGGCATGCTGATTGAAAAGGTGGGGTATTCCCGCCTGATCCGCAAGGAAGCGCCGCGCATCTCCCTGCTCATCACCGCTATCGGCATGAGCCTGCTGCTGCAGAATCTTGCCCAGGCGATTTTCGGGGCGAATTCCCAGGCCATGCCGACCATCGTTCCGAAAGGGCATCTGCCCTTCCTGAACATATCGTATTCCACGATCGTGACCATCGTTACGGCGGTGGTCCTCATGGTCGCCCTGCAGATGTTTGTGGGCCATACCCGGTTGGGCAAAGCGATGCGGGCCACCTCAGAGGACACCGGCGCGGCGAAGCTGATGGGCATCAACACCTCGGTGGTCATCGCCTTTACGTTCGGAATCGGCTCCGCTTTGGCGGCTGTGGGTTCGGTGCTGTATCTGTCGTCCATCCCGCAGGTCAATCCCATGATGGGCAGTATGCTCGGACTCAAGGCCTTCGTGGCCGCCGTGCTCGGCGGCATCGGGTCGATTCCCGGGGCGATGATCGGGGGACTGGCGCTGGGCGTGGCGGAATCCCTCACCACTCAGCTGGGGCTCTCCGATATCACCGACGCCGTGGTGTTCGGGATCCTGATTCTGGTTCTGGTCATCAAGCCGAGCGGCCTGATGGGCAAGAACATGACTGAGAAAGTGTAAGGGGGCGGGTGAGTTGAAAATGAAAAAAGTGCTCCCTAAGCTCGTTACCCTGCTGCTGATCGTGGTGCTGTATGTCGCCGTGTCCCTGCTGTTCGGGGAATCCTCTCCGCTCAGCTATTACGCGGAAGTGGTCAAGCTGATCCTGATCAATGTCCTCCTCGCGGTCAGCCTCAATATGGTCACCGGTTTTCTCGGCCAGCTGGCGCTCGGCCACGCGGGCTTTATGACCCTTGGCGCCTATGCCATGATTCTTTTTGTCAACGCCATGAGCGGGCGGATGCCCATGCTTCTGGCAGTGCTCATCGGTTTGGTGCTCGGCGGTCTCATCGCCGCGGTGTTCGGACTGATCATCGGCGTGCCCACCCTGCGTCTGCGGGGGGACTACCTCGCCATTCTGACCCTGGCGTTCGGCGAGATCATCCGGGTGCTCGTGAACAAGTTCGTCGGCACGACGGCCCAGAGCATCCCGGGACTGATCAAACGGGACCTGCAGCCCATGCTCTTCCCGCTGATATTCATTGTGGTCGTGGTCAGCGTGGCGCTGATTTACACCTTCGGCACCTCCCGCCAGGGCCGCGCCGCGCTGTCCATCCGGGATAACGAGATCGCGTCGGAGGCCTGCGGCATCAACACGGTATATTTCAAACTGTTCACCTTCGTGCTCGCGGCCTTTTTCGCAGGAGTCGCGGGCGGGCTGTATGGCCTGCATATCGGCTCCATCGAACCCAGCCGGGCGGGCTTTACCTATTCCATCGATATTCTGGTGATGGTGGTGCTCGGCGGCATGGGTTCCATCACGGGATCGATCATCGCCGCCACGGCGCTCACCCTGCTGACCGACGTCCTCAAGGACATCCCGAATTTCACGGCCTACCGCCTCATCGCCTATGCGATCATCCTGATCGTGATGATGCTGTTCCGCCCGTCCGGCCTGCTTGGCCGCGCGGAATTCTCCATGAGCCGCCTCTTGAGCCGCTTTGGCCGGAAACAGGCGAAGGCTGACGCGAAGGAGGGTCTCTAAATGTCGTTGTTGGTCGTAAAGGATCTGGGCATCCAGTTCGGCGGCCTTAAGGCCGTGGACGATGTCTATATGGAAATTGACAAAGGCGAAATCGTCGGGCTCATCGGCCCGAACGGCGCCGGGAAAACCACGGTTTTCAACATGCTCACCGGCGTGTATACCCCGACCAAAGGCGCCATCCGGTTCGATCATCAGTCCATCATCGGCAAGAAACCCTATCAGATCAACCGCCTGGGTATCGCCCGGACTTTCCAGAATATCCGGCTGTTCCGGGAGATGACCGTGCTCGAGAACATCAAGCTCGCCATGAATGCGCAGATCCGCTATTCCGTCGTTTCGGGCATGCTCCGCCTGCCGGCTTACTGGCGGGAAGAGCGGCGCGCCGATGAAAAGGCAGTGGAACTGCTCTCCCTGTTCGGTCTCGAGGATATCCGGGATCAGCGGGCCGGCAACCTGCCTTACGGACAACAGCGCAAGCTCGAGATCCTGCGGGCGCTCGCGTCGGATCCGAAGCTCCTGCTCCTGGACGAACCCGCGGCCGGCATGAATCCGACCGAGACCAAGGAGCTGATGGAGGTCATCCGCAGCATCCGGGACAAGTTCGGGGTCGCCATCCTTCTCATCGAGCACGATATGAGCCTGGTGATGGAGGTTTGCGAGCGTCTGTACGTGCTCGATTACGGCACGCTGATCGCCACAGGCTCGCCGGATGAGGTCCGCAAAAACGAGAAGGTCATCAAGGCCTATCTCGGCGGCTGAGGAGGGACGGGAAACATGATGCTCAAAGTGACGGATTTAAACGTGTATTACGGTGCCATTCATGCGCTCAAGGGCCTGTCCTTCGAAGTGGCGGAGGGGGAGATCGTCTCTCTCATCGGTGCGAACGGCGCGGGCAAGACGACGGCGATGCATACCGTATCGGGCCTGCTCCGTTCCCGGACGGGTTCGGTCGAATTCATGGATGCGAATATCACCAAGATGGAGCCCCATCGGATCGTCAAAATGGGGCTGGCCCAGGTCCCGGAGGGCCGGCGTGTGTTTGCAAGCATGTCGGTTATGGAAAACCTCGAGATGGGCGCCTTTATTCGAACGGGCGCCTCGAAAAAGAGCGTGGACGAGGATCTCGAGCTGGTATTCACCCGGTTTCCCCGGCTGAAGGAACGGCGCCGTCAGGTGGCCGGCACCCTGTCGGGCGGTGAGCAGCAGATGCTCGCCATCGGGCGGGCGCTGATGTCCCGGCCGAAAATGCTGCTGCTCGACGAACCGTCTATGGGCCTGTCGCCGATCCTGGTGCAGGAGATCTTCTCCTGCATCACCGAGGTCAATCGGGACGGCACCACGGTTCTGCTCGTGGAACAGAACGCGAAAATGGCTCTGTCGGTTTCCAACCGCGCCTATGTGCTCGAAACGGGCAGCGTCGTGCTCGAAGGGCAGGCGTCGGACCTGCTCGACAACGAGCAGGTAAAGGAAGCGTATCTGGGCGCGTAAATTCGGCATGGACCTCTCTTCGCAGGACGCCCGCGGTCACGGACGGCACCGCCGCCCCCGGCCGCAGCGGGCGCCCTGCGTTTTCACGATCCGGATGTGCAACGAAAGGAAGATCCCAGGCATGGAAGAAACGGTGTCCCGCCGGAAGAACTTTTTTCAGGGCTTTCGATATGGCCTGCCGGTAACGCTCGGTTACCTGCCGGTCTCGTTCGCCTTTGCCGTGACGGCGGTGGCGGGGGGGCTCCCCTGGCCGGTGGTGCTGCTCATCTCCATGACCAACTTCACCTCGGCCGGTCAGGCCGCAGGAGCCAATTTGATGCAGATGGCCGCGCCGCTCCCCGAGATCGGGGTCACGGTCTTCGTCATCAATATCCGGTACATGCTCATGTCCCTGTCCCTCTCCCAGAAGCTTGCAGGGATGCCGGTGTTCAAACGGCTGCTGCTGGCGAACGGGGTGACGGACGAGATCTTTTTCCTCGCCATGCAGAAAGATGGGCGGCTGTCCGGCTGGTTCATAGCGGGACTTGCGGCGGGGCCTTACGGCGGGTGGATTCTCGGCACCCTGCTCGGGGCGCTGCTCGGCGGCGTGCTGCCCCCTGCCTTGTCTTCCGCGCTCGGAATCGCGCTCTATGCCATGTTCATCGCCATCGTGGTTCCGCCCTGCCGCCGGTCGAAAGCGGTGGCGCTCACGGCGCTCCTGGCGGTGGGACTGGCCTGCCTGTTCCGATATCTGCCCGGCCTGCGGCTGATCCCGTCCGGCTGGGCGCTCATCCTCGCAGCCGTGGCGGCTGCAGCGATCGCCGCGCTCCGCTTTCCTGTCGAGGAACCCGGGGAAGGGGGCGAACCCGCATGAATCGGACGCTGTATCTGGCCCTGGCCGTCGTCGTGATGGCGGCGGTGACCTATCTGCCCAGGGCCCTGCCCTTGACCCTCCTCCGCCGTCCGGTAAAAAGCCGGTTTCTGCGGTCGTTCCTCTATTACATGCCCTTTGCCGTGCTGGGGGCCATGACCTTTCCGGCCATCCTGTACGCGACGGCGACGCCCTGGTCGGCTCTGGCGGGATTTGCAGTGGCCATGGTGCTGTCCTGGTTCGGCCTGTCGCTGCTCCCGGTGGCGCTTGCGTCCACCATCATGGTGTTTGCGGTGGAATGGGCCATGCGCTTCGGCGGACTTTTGTCATAAAAATAAACGGACGGGGCCGGCTTATAGTCGGCCCCGTTCGTTTATCCGTGGTTATATTTGTTTTCCGTTTTCCCGGAAGGTGAAAATCCCGGCATAATCGCAGTCCAGGGCATGGGCGATTTTCTTTAATTCGGCTTCCGTAAAGCGATCCCTGGATAGTTTATTGTACAAATAGGAGCCTTCATAGCCCAATCGGTCGCTGAGATCCTTAATCGTCATATCCCGTTCCAAAAGAATGGTTTTTTATCTTTTTTGTCATGCTCATATCGCTATCGCCATCTTTCATAAGAGTAATTTTACACTGAAATAGGGAATAAAGCAAATATAATTCATGTCTCGTATATGAAAATATTTTCTTGACAATATCTCAAATAAAAGTAAGCAGCGCCGCGCTTTTAATGGTAAAATCCCTCGGAGGATTCGGGAGTTCAAAAATAAAATATGAGGAAGCGGCGTCCCTTCGTCAGACAGGCCGCCGCTCCCTACGATGCACCACCGTCCGAAGGACGGGGCACAAAAGAGTATACACGATGTGCCCTCTCCTTTTCAAGGAGTGAAAAGAAAGGGACGATATCATGGAAAACGGATTCCAAACGTTTGCGGGGAATTTCAGAGAATGCTGCGCCCGTTCCTGCACCTGCTTCGAACGGGACGAGGGCGATCCTGCGTACGCTGCGGCGTCCGAGGAATGCGATGAGCTGTACCGGCGGATCGAGAAAGAGCTGGGGAGTGAGCGGATTCTGGTTAACCGCTTCGACGCGGCCAAAAACAATCTGCTTGCGTTGGAGGAGGAGTCGGTTTATCACCAGGGCTTCCGGGATTGTGTCACCTTGCTGCGCTGGATCGGATTTATAGGATGACAAAACACCCCGGAACCACGGTTCCGGGGCGTCAATCCAGCGGGAGGCAATCCCGGGCCGCGGCCCTGAGGATATCGTGAATTTCAGGTGTCCGCCGCAGATTCCGTCAGAACCCCAGCAGATGTTCCAGCAGAATCTTGATCCCGATGCCGATGAGGACGATGCCACCCGCGATTTCCGCCTTTTTCCCGTACCTGTCGCCGGTTTTGCAGCCGATCTTGACGCCCGCGAGACAGATGACGAAGGTGACGAGCGCAATGACGAGGCAGCAGAACAGGAAGCCGTATTCCGGCTCGAGCAGACCGGTCCGCCCCGCGAGGGCCATCGTGACCCCGACGGCCATGGCGTCGATGCTGGTGGCGATGGCCATTACCAGCAGGTTTTTCCAGTCGGTGGGATCGCCCTTGGGCGCGGTTTCGTCCTCGCCGCCCCGGATGACCTCCCAGAGCATTTTTCCGCCGATGAAGACCAGCAGGCCGAAGGCGATCCAGTGGTCAAAGGCCTCGATTTGATGGGCGAAGGTGTGGGCGATGACATAGCCGATGATAGGCATGAGGCCCTGGAACAGGCCGAACGCCCCCGCAAGCTTGACGCTTTTGGTCCATTTGGTGTGGCACATCAGGATGCCGCTGCTCACGGATACCGCGAACGCGTCCATCGATAAACCGACCGCCAGCAGAAGCAGGGTGATTGGATCCATTGGAACGAAACCCCCATGGTTCGACATATTTGGACATTAGTTGTATATTATAAGCCGCATCCGGCCATCTGTCAATCCATACTCTACACGTATATGGAGCCGTTTCTGAAATTATGAGGCGGGAGAGGGTAAATCCGGAAAATTCGCTTGACAAGATTTACGGCGGAATGCGATAATGGGAACATGTTTTGGGAAAGGCGTGGTCATTTGTGGGAAAATATACCGCCGAGGACATTATGCGGATCGTGGAGGAAGAGAACATCCGCTTCATCCGTCTACAGTTCACCGATATCTTCGGCTCTTTTAAGAATATCGCCATCACCACCTCGCAGCTGGAAAAGGCGCTCGGGAACAAGTGCATGTTCGACGGTTCCTCCATCGAAGGCTTCGTTCGGATCGAGGAAAGCGACATGTATCTCTATCCCGATCTCGATTCCTTCGTGATCTTCCCGTGGTACGGGGAGGGGGAGCGGGCCGCCCGGCTGATCTGCGATGTTTACAAGCCGGACGGGACGCCGTTTGAGGGCGATCCCCGCGGCCTGCTGAAAAAGGTGCTCCGCCAGGCGGAGGAGATGGGCTTTTCCGGTTTCAATGTGGGACCGGAATGCGAGTTTTTCCTGTTCAATTACGACGAGGACGGCCATCCCACGACGAAGTCCTTCGACCGAGGCGCGTATTTTGAGCTGGGGCCGACCGATCTCGGAGAAAGCGCCCGCCGGGATATGTGCCTGATGCTCGAAGATATGGGATTCGAGATTGAAGCGTCTCATCACGAATGCGCGAACGGCCAGCACGAAATCGACTTCAAATACGACGGCGCCCTGTCCGCCGCGGACAACATCGTCACCTTCAAGCTGGTGGTCAAAACCGTCGCCCACATGCACAATATGTACGCCACCTTCATGCCAAAGCCGGTCTACGGCAAGGCGGGCAGCGGCATGCACGTCAACATGTCCTTGATGAAGGACGGCAAAAACGCGTTTTACGACCCGTCCGATGCCTTGGGACTCAGCAAAACGGCCTACAGTTTCATCGCGGGCATACTCGAGCACGCCAGGGGGATGTGCGCGGTCACCAATCCGCTGGTCAATTCGTATAAGCGCCTGGTATCGGGCTATGAAGCGCCGGTGTACATCGCCTGGTCGGCGAGCAACCGCAGCCCGTTGATCCGGGTGCCGGCTTCCCGCGGCGCAGGGACCCGCATCGAGCTGCGCAACCCCGATCCTTCCGCCAACCCCTATCTGGTGCTGGCCCTCTGCCTGGCGGCGGGGCTGGACGGTATCCGGCGGAACCTGACGCCCCCCTCTTCCACCGACGGCAATATCTTCGAGCTGACGGGCGACGAGCGGGAGGAGCGGGATATCCATTCCCTGCCCTCCAACCTGAAAGAGGCCGTGCGCGCCATGCGGCGGGACGAGCTGGTGCGGGAAACCCTCGGAGAGCACATTTTCAGCAAATATGTGGAACATAAAACCGAGGAATGGGACGAATATAAGATCCGGGTCACCCCTTGGGAGCTGGACCGGTATCTGGAACGGTATTGACGGCAAGGAGAGGGCGCATGGAGAACCCAACGCCCAAAACGTCCAAATGGGGGAAATGGCTGGCGGCCGGCTGCGGCGGTGCCGGCCTTTTTCTCATTGTCGTCCCCCTTCTGTATACCTTCGGAAGATCCGCCGTCCCGGCCGGCCCCGCAGCCCCTTTGGAAATCCCGTTTGTGACGGCGGAACCCGATGACACCGGTTCGTCCGATCCGGTCACGGCTCCAAAGCCGCCTGTATCGTCCGGTTCGCCTGCGCCGGACCCGACCTTTCCCACCGAACGGCCGCCGGAGGAGCTGCGCCGAGATTTTGTTTTCCCCGAGGAGGGGCGGGCGGCGCTCGACGCCCTGCTGGCCGGATACGAAGGGGTATCGGTGTTTTACCAGGATATCGGCTCGGGAGCCACGTATGAATACCGTCCTCTCGAGAAATATCCGGCCGCCAGCGTGGTCAAGGCTCCCTACTGCCTCTATGTTCTCGACCTCGCGTCACAGGGGAAAGCGGATTTGAACCAGATGTTCACCTATACCGAGGAGTGGAAACGGGAGGGAACCGGGAAGATCAAGGACATGCCGTTCGGGACGACGCTCACGCTGCGGGATCTGATCCGGTACGCGATCGAGGCAAGCGACAACACGGCTTTCGCCATGATCCGCTCGGCGTATCCGGTCGGCGGTTACCGCGCTTATGCCGAGCGGTTCAGCCTGACCTATCCGGAGGATATCCGGAACGGGGCAAATTCCCTCCTCTGCGCGCGGGACGCGGGCGCTTACATAGCGGCGATCGATCAGTTTATCCGGACGAATCCGTACGGTCCCGAACTGCAAAGCTATATGCGCCGGACGATAAATCCCATGATCCGCTCTTCTTACCCGATAGCGCGCAAATATGGGTGGATGAAAGGCGCCTATCACGATATGGCGATCGTCTACGCGCCCCATCCCTATCGGCTCGTGATCCTGTCCGATCACGACGGCGGAACGAAAGAGGATCTGCGGATGTTCCGGGAAATATCGGAGCTCATTGAACGGTATTCGGGGAATACATAAAAAGGCCGGCCGAACATGCTTCATGTTGCGGCCGGTCCTTGATAATGCGATGGAAAACGTCAGACCGACCAGTGCCGGAGCTGTTTTTTGAGAGGACGGCAGATGCCTTCCGCCGCGAGGATGCTGATCACCATTTCGGGAATGCCGTTGGTCAAAACGACCGTGCCGAGCACACCGAGCAGCAGCTCGTACCCGATCCCTCCCGCGGCCGCGTATTCGGGGCCGAAGAAGAGATAGGCGCCGCCGAGCACCAGGAAGGTGTTGGTCAGGCTCCCGACCGCGCCCGCCACCGCGAATTCCAGGCCTGCTTTGTTGCGGAAAAAGGCGCCGGCTCTGGCGAGAACGCCGGGTTTTTCCGGACCGTCCGGCAACGGACGAGAGCGCAGTTTGGTGAAAACGCGGGAGAGTCCCGTGTAGGTCAGCCCCGCAAAGGTGCCGGTCAGTATACGGGGAAGGAAGCAGACGACCAAGCTCCATCCGTTGCCTTGGAATTCACCGGCGGTATAAAACGGGGTGTAAATAAAGGCGAACATGGCGGATGTGGGCGGGGGCATGAAGGTCCAGACCAGAAAACTGAAAAGCCCCGCGAAAAAGCCCATCAGGGTCCCCGCCCCGGTGCCGAGCATGATGGCGGCGATGATGACCGGGAGCATGGCGAAGGTGGCAACCATCGGCCCGATAGGCAGGCTGCCCAGTGGAGTGAAGCAGAAGACCGCTTCAATCGCGAGCAGCATGGCGAACTGGACGAGGAACAGGATCTGTTTGCGGCCAAGGGGTTTGCTTTGGATGTTTGACAAGTAAATCTCCTCCTAGCTGCTGTTCCCATTCGGGATACAGCGCCGTTTATGTATATCATCGCCTTTTCTCCCGGCGGCCGGACGGCTGAGACGCGTTAGGCTGCCTCGCCGCAGGGCCGGCGAACGGACCGCGGACCGGAAGAAACAGACGGAATAACCTGGGTCAGACGTTTTTGCGGTTCTTTTCGTAGATGATCCGGAGCCCGTCGAGCAGCAGGGTGTCGTCCATTTGGATGTCCCGCCGGCAGTGAACGAACACCACCCGGCCAAGCCCCCCTGTGCCCACAACCGTGACCGGATAGCCGAGCTCCGCCTCGATGCGGGCTGTCATGCCCTCGATCATGGCGGCGGTGCCGAACACGATGCCGGATTCCATGCAGTCGTTGGTGTTGGTGCCGACCACTTTTTCCGGAGCCTGCAGCCGGATGCGGGGAAGAAGGGAGGCTTTCGTAATCAGGGAATCGAGCGAAGTCGAGACGCCCGGCATGATGGCCCCGCCCCGGAACGCCCCGTTTTTATCCACCACCGTCACTTTGGTGGCGGTGCCGAGATCCCAGACCAGGCAGGGCGCCCCGTATTTTTTGACGGCGGCGACCGCGCCGACGAGCAGATCGGCACCCAGGGTGGCGGGATTGTCGATGAGGATATTCATACCGGTACGGGTGCCGGGTCCGACCTGCATCGCCATCATGCCGGTGGCCTTTCGTACGGCGTTTTGTATGGTGTGATCGAGAGGCGGGACCACCGAACTGATGATCGCGCCCTCGAATCCCTTGGCGTCGATTCCGTACAGACGGAAGATATCCAGCAGTTCAACCGCGTACTGGTCCGCCATTTTGGCGGGATCGGTGGCGATCCGGGATTCGAAAAGCAGCTCGTTGTGTTTAAAAACGCCGAGCGTGATATTGGTATTGCCCATGTCGAGTGCCAACAGCAAGACGAATCATTCCTTTCAGAAGCGGGCATTCGGCCGGCTTTTGCAGAATCGGTATTATTATAGCATATCCGTCAAGAGCGGAAAAGTGCAGGCGGGAAAGGTGTCTTAATCAAATATTCGGAAGATTTTCTTTGAAATATAAACGGAAATAGCCTATACTAGCGATGTGGGGTATTTTGCAGGAGGGGGGAGTCGCGTGCCGAACGCGAGCATACTGTTGTATATACTGGCCGGAACGGCCGTGCTACTCGCGCTGCCGGTGCTGATCTGGCAGGTCGGGGTGGCGGTGATCGGGCAGTTTTCGTCCCGCCGCCGGGCTGTCAGCGCCGGCAGCGGATACCATCACCGCTTTGCCGTCGTGGTCTGTGCCCGGCATGAGGAAGCGGTGATCGGACAGCTTCTCGACAGCCTGGCCGCCCAGGAGTATCCACGGGAGTTCTTCGAGATTTTTGTCATTGCGGACAACTGTACGGAAGATGACACGGCCGGCGCAGCCCGGGCGCACGGCGCCACGGTGTATGAACGGCACGATCTGCAGAAAGTGGGCAAAGGTTTCGCGCTGCGATGGGCGATCGACAGGATCCGAACCGATTATCCGGGGCGGTTTGACGCGGTCTGCGTATTCGATGCGGACAATTTGGCCTCGCCTGGATTTCTGGCGCGGATAAACGGAGCGCTCTGCGCAGGAGCGGACGTGGCGGAGGGATACCGGGACACCGTCAATCCGGGGGAATCGTGGGTCAGCGGCTGCTATGCCGTGTACTGGATGCTGCTCATGCGCTTTTTCTATCGGGCGCGCCAGAATCTCGGAATGTCCTGCATGGTCTGCGGAACGGGATTCGCTTTCAAAATGGATATATTGGGTACCGAGGGCTGGAATACCCGCACCGTGACCGAAGACTGTGAATTTTCGATTCAGCAGATTTCAGCCGGACGGCGGATCGCTTTCGTTGAGGACGCCGTGTTTTACGACGAACAGCCGACCGGCTTCATGACATCCCTGCATCAGCGGTACCGCTGGGTAGTTGGGGCGGCCCAGGCGACGTTTTTCTGTATGAAGGATGTCCGTGCAGGCATTCAGGCCCGGCATAAAGGCGCGGGGGACATGCTCGCGTTTCTGCTGGCCGCGCCTGCGGCGATGCTGCTGATGCTGCAGGGCCCCCTTCTGCTGCTGGCCGCGCTTCTGCGTCCCCGAATGGCCGTGGCCGCCCTGTGGGGGATGGCGGGGGGTCTCGTGATTTCCTATTTTGCGGCTGCACTCGTCGCCCTGATTTGCGTACTTCTGGAAAAAAAGAGCGTCCAAAAGCTCTGGAAATCGATCCTGCTGTTTCCGCTGTTTATGCTGCCGATGGGCTTTATGACGTTGCCGGCCCTGATCCGTCCTCAGGTGGGCTGGCGGCCCATCGAACATCGCCGGACGGCCAGCATCGACGATGTGCAGAAAACGCCATGAATATACATATCCGGATGCTGCCGCCGGCAGGAGGCCGGACATGAGGAGGAATTGCGATGTTATCAGAAGAACTCCGCGGCGCAGCTGCCGCACAGGGATGGAAAGTGAATCCACAAACGGGTGCCGTGACAGGCGTTTGTGAGGGGGTGGCATTCCGTGCGACGGCGGCGGAGATTCTGTCACTGGAGATGTCCGCGAGCATTGGGGAGAAGCAGCTGCCGCGGCTGGCCGCAAAGCTTAGTCAGGAGTACCCGGGTTCCGCGGTTCGGGCCATCGATATCGGGGTGCAGATCGACAGTCCGGCGGTGCCTGAAACGGGGGAGGCCTTTGTCGCCTTTGTGCGGCTGGCTGCCAAAGCGGCCGTTTCCCACATCGAGGTGGCGCACGACGACAAATTCGAGCGGTACGGGGAACCGTTTTATGTGTATCTGCGCGGAGCGGCCGGGGCGCTTCTCGGCGCGCTTGTGGGGGCCGTGCCCTGGTTCCTGCTCGGCCGGGGATGGATTTCCATGTGGCTCGGCGCGCTGATCAGCCTGGCCTCCTTTTACGCATATCGGCTGTTTAAAGGGGCACACCATACGTCCTATGCCACCGCGGTGGTGATTCTGTTTTCCCTGGTCGCCATGTTTGGTGCGGAATTCGCGCGGCTGCTGGTCGATATGGTCGGAACCGGCTATTACGCGGATGTGGCCGAGGCATTCAGGGCCATGATCGCCTATCTCGCCGACGGCGGCCTTTGGAGCGTGCTGCGCAACATGCTGGTCGGTATCGCGTTCGGCGTGGTTGGGCTGCTGTCCATCCGGCGGTATATCTCGGTGTATACCCACGAGCCCCGTTTCCTCCGCAGGAGGAAAGACAAACGGGACAAATGACGGCTGCTTTGGATGAACCGTATCCGTGGCCTGACGATGCGCATCAAGGCGCCAAGCGGTAAAAAAACGAAACAACCGATTTTTTTTCAAAAAAATCGGTTGTTTTTTTTACCGGTTTTGCTATACTTAAAAACAGAGAGATTTTAGGAGGTAATTTCGGTATGCAAAAAGGTAAATTCGGTATCCAGTTGTCTTTCTACGCCGTGCTGGGCCTGGTCCTGGCATTTTTGGGGCAGACGTTGCTCTGCGGGCTGCTTTTGGGCTTTGTGATCCTGGCGGAAAAGGATCCGTGGACGTCCCGGCAGACCATGCAGGCGTTTTTCGTCTCCTTGTTTATGTCGCTGGTGAGCAAAATCCTGAGCACTCTCAATGTTTTCCAGAATATTCCCCTCATCGGCTCCGTTTTTTCCGTCATTTTCAGCATCATTGAAGGCATCATTGCCCTGTTGGTCTTGATTTTCCTGATCATCGGCCTGACCCGTGTCGTCAAGGGACAGGATGCCGGCATCCCGCTGCTGTCGAAGCTGTCCAACCGCGCTTTCGGCATCGTGGAGCAGAAAATCTATACCCAGGCTCCGACCGATACCGGTTCCAATCCTCAGATCCCCAGCCAGCCGCAGTAATCCGGCCCGGTTTTTCACGAGAGCCGGAAAATCCGGCGTCGTCCTGTACATAAAACCAGCGGCCGCCACAAATCGTGGCGGCCGCTGCTGTTTTTTGAAACGGCACCCTGTATCCGGCGCCTGTTCCCGGAAGCCTGGCATTTGGGCCTGCATGTAGGCGGACGATACCGCAGTCGGTTCATTTGTCCGGTGTGATTTAATAGAACCCGCCGTCCCAGAGGGGCATGTTTTCCAAAAATTCCTCTTTTACGGCCGGGACATAGAAAACGCCGAAGGTTTTTAATCCGTTTTCTTTCTGCATGGCCGGCATTTCAACCAAGAATTTGTAGTAGGGCATAAAGATCGTGTCCGACCGGCCTGTGCGGTAAATCAGTTCGACATGAGCGATATAGTCTTCGCCCGGCAATTCCGCGGGAACGGTGGATATATAATGTTTGTCAAGCAGGAGCATACGGGCTTTTTCTGCTGTAATGATGGGATAGTCGCCGATTTTTTGTGACAGCAGATAGTCGGCGGAGGAACGCCCTATGAGCCACAACTCGCCGTTGTCATTGGGCGTGAAACGAATGTAGTTGAAGTTATAGCCCAATATTTGATCGGTCAAGTCCCCGTCTTTTTCATAGGCGGCATAATCGAAAAGCCGCCGGGCCTCCACGCTGTAATCTCCGAACAACGACAAGGCAGGCGCCTTCATATCCACCAGAGGGGCATACGTATCCAGCAGGTATTGCATCGCCTTTTTTGCTTGCGGCTCCGTGTTTTTTTCCAGAGTAAAGCTGTATCCGTCCGGGAGAGACACGCCGTTTTCAAAGGCAAGGGCGACATGGCCGTTGGGCATTGCGGTGATCGTGACATCGCCGCAGCCGGCGGTCACATATTCCGTTGCCGGATCCGGCTGCTTGCCGGTTTTTTGTGCCTCCTGTGTCAATTCTTCCTCTGTCGGATGAAGCACTATATGGTCAATTGTCAATCCCATGACCGATGCGGCCTGCTGAGCCTTCGCCGTCATTTCGGCGGCGGATAAGCCCTTGACGGGCTTCCCCGTGTCGTCGTACTGCGTGGGATTGGTGAAAACGGGCAAAGTGGTGAGGTCATTATTCTCTGACCAGGGATTATGGCTGTAGAGTTCATGGACATTAAAAGCGAAATAGCCTTCAAAACCAAATCCATGTTCTTCGCATGCGGTGTTCACAGCGAGCTTGGGCAGACTGGAAAAATCGGCGGGATCCGTCGGCTGGCGGCGTTTCAGCATAAGCGGGACGGCGATAACCAGACAAGCGGCGGCTGCGGCCGCGCCCCACTTTATCCAAGGTCGTCTGGTGGGTTTGGCTGTTGGAGTGGAAATATCGGCTTCTGCGACGATACGGTCATCGATTTGGCCGATGCAGTCCATCAGATGTTCGGTTTTCATAGGTTCACTCCTTCATGTTCGAGATAGAGTCTGAGCGTTTTGCGTGTTCGGAAAAGCATGGACTTGACTTTGCTTTCACTCATTTGAAAGTGGGCCGCGATGGCTTTTATGGAGTCGGCATACCAATACCGCCTGACGAATACCATGCGGCTCTCGCTGTCCAAGGACAGCAGACAAGAATTGATCGCCCCGATAATAAGGCTGGATTCGAATTCCTTTTCGACATCCCGGCTTGACGGGATGCAATCTTCAAGTTCACTGTACAATAGAGCGATCTCGTCGCCGCCGCGCTTTTCCGCCCGTTGCTTTTTATACGCATTGAGTGAAAGGTTGCGGGTGATTTTGCCCAAAAACACGCGTAAAACAGAGGGGCGCTGCGGCGGTATGGCTTCCCATGCTTTGAGAAACGTATCGTTCACACATTCTTCCGCATCCTCGCGGTTCTGCAGAATGTTGTTCGCTATGGCAAAGCAATAACGTCCGTATTTGTTCGCGGTTTCGTAGATGGCCGATTTGGAGCGCGCCCAATACAAATCGAGGATCCTCTCGTCGTCCATTGTATGACCATACCTTTCCTGCGCCGTGATGTTTTACCGCATCGCCTTAACGAAACATCCGTTTAAAAGAGCCTTCTCTCAAACGGACCACCCCTTTCCTTGTTTTGAAGCTTCACCTATATAGACAGCAAATACAAAAAACGGTTGCATAAAAAAGAAAAGCTGTCTGCCAGACGCAGACAGCTCCACAGCGGCGGACACGAAACCGTATCCGCGCTGTGTTTATTCGAATGGATGTCGTCACGTACCCTGTCCGTAAGCGGTGCGGTGGATCGTATCCACCAGTTTGGCGATCTGATGAAACGTTTTCAGGGTCTGATCGGTTTCGGGGGTCAGGGTGGTGAATATGGTCAGGATGAAGGGATGCTCGTTGTAGACGATGGCGGCGTCGTGGTAGCCCATGGATTCCTGTTCACCATACTTATGCGCGACGGTGTACTGCCCCTTGAAGGCATCGGGGATCTGCAGCTGATAGGTGGTATGGGTCAAATACTCATAAAGCAGCTGCCCTTCGGGCGATCCGGCCTTGATGAAGTTGTAGATATCCTCGAAATAGAGGCCGGCATCCCGGGCGGAGAGATACCCGAACCGGGGTTTGGGAAGGCGCAGGTCGGTTTCAATCCCGAGGGTGGCGGCGTATTTGACAAAACCGTCAAAGGCAAACCGCTTGTTGAGCATGTAGTAAGCCGTGTTGTCGCTGTACATGATGGCGTATTTGAGAAGCTCGTCCACTGTGAATTCGGTCCCCATCGGAAAGGAATCGATGTGGGTGGATCCCCCCATTTTGGACGTCATCTTGAGCTTTTCCGTCCGGTCCACACCGGAGGAGAGCAGGTATTTGACGTAAGGCGCCTTGATGCAGCTGGCGCTCTGCCAATCCACGTCGGCCAGATATTCGATGGTCAGGCCGCTGTCCAAATCGCGGTAGTACAGGGAGGCTTTGCCGTTTAACCCGGTATACAGCTTCTGCAGAGCGTTCAAAGCGGTCTCATCGATTTTCAGGCCGTAAGGGTTGTTGACCAGCAGCCCGCGCATCGCCTCCCCGGCGTTCGTTTTAGTGGGAGCCAGGGTGGTGCCGGCTGTCGTGGGGGCGGCGGTAGTCGTTTCGCCGGTGATCACCGGCGTAGAAGCGTCATCGGAAGAAGCATCGGCGGGGGCCAGGCAACCGGTCAGAGAACACAGCAGAAGCAGCGCGCCGAGCAGCAGAGACACGATTCGAACGGCATTCGGTTGTCGCATAAGGGTCCGACCTTTCCTCTAGAAATCTACCACGGACCCAAGTGTTCCGTGGCTATTTTTCCGTCGCATAAAATTCCTTTGCAGGGTCAACAATACGGTTTGTGCAGAAATCGTTTGAAAATACATAAAAAAAGCTGCCAATTCTCAAATAATCATTGACAATGGCAGGTACATGATGTATTATAGTATACTGCACAACCACGGGTGGAAGAGCCGATGAACGAAACTAGTATAGCACACGTTCGGAAAATTGGCAAGGGCCTTCGCAAAAAAAATTAGTCAAATCCCCAAGGCCTTCCGTGGGAAGGAAAACGCTCCCGGCTGGGATGCATTGGCCGATACGGAATGAAAATGGAAAACAGGAGTGATCGGGCGAATGGTGAATATCAAACCGGTACAATTGGGCAAGACGACACGCATGAGCTTTTCGAAGATCAACGAGGTCCTCGATATGCCCAACCTGATCGAGGTGCAGAAGGATTCCTACCAGTGGTTTCTGGATGAGGGCCTCAAAGAGGTGTTTAACGACGTTTCCTCCATCACCGACTATACAGGCAATCTGGTGCTGGAGTTCATTGATTACCGGCTCGACGAGACCCCGAAATATACGGTCGAGCAGTGCAAGGAGCGGGACGTGACCTATGCCGCTCCTCTGCGGGTGCGCGCCCGCCTTCTCAATAAGGAAACCGGCGAAATCAAGGAGTCCGAGGTCTTCATGGGGGATTTCCCCCTCATGACCGACAGCGGTACCTTCATCATCAACGGCGCCGAGCGGGTCATCGTTTCCCAGCTGGTCCGTTCTCCGGGCGTGTATTACGGCATGTCCTACGACACCACCGGCAAAAAGCTCTTCACCTCCACCGTCATCCCGAACCGCGGCGCGTGGCTGGAATACGAAACCGATTCGTCCGACGTGTTTTACGTCCGGATCGATAAAAACCGCAAACTGCCCGTGACGGTTTTCGTGCGGGCTCTCGGCCTCGGTTCCGACGCCGAGCTCCTCGATTTCTTCGGGGACGACGAGCGGATCCATGCCACGATTGAAAAGGATATCACCAAGAATACCGAGGAGGCTTTGCTGGAGGTTTACCGTAAGCTCCGCCCCGGCGAACCGCTGACGGTTGAAAATTCCCAGCAGCACATCGAAAGCCTGTTCTTTGACCCGAGACGGTACGACCTGTCCCGGGTGGGCCGCTATAAATATAATAAGAAACTCGGCATCTCCAACCGGCTGGCCGGCTGCCGCCTGAGCCGTCCCGTCGTCGACCCCCTGACCGGTGAGGTCTTGAACGAGGCGGGCGACCTGATCGGCCGGGCCCGCGCCATTGAACTCGAAGACGCCGGCGTGTCCGTCGCGTATGTGACGGTGGACGACCACGGCGAATCCCGCGAAATCAAAATCATTTCGAACGGCATGGTGGATATCCGCCGCTTCGTCGGCTTCGACTGCGAAGAACTCGGGATCAACGAACGGGTCCGGTTCTCGGTTCTGCAGGAAATCCTCGAGGCGTATGAGACGGAGGAAGAGCGCAAAGAGGCCATCGCGAAGCGGGCCGCCGAACTGGTGCCCAATCACATCATCATCGACGATATTCTCGCGTCCATCAACTACCTCAACTGCCTCGGCCACGATATCGGCAACGTCGACGATATCGACCATCTGGGCAACCGCCGCATCCGTTCGGTCGGCGAGCTGCTGCAGAACCAGTTCCGCATCGGATTTTCCCGCATGGAGCGGGTCATCCGGGAACGGATGACCCTGCAGGCGCAGGACATGGACGTCATCACGCCCCAGGCGCTGATCAACATCCGCCCGGTTGTCGCGGCGATCAAGGAATTCTTCGGTTCCTCGCCCCTGTCCCAGTTCATGGACCAGAATAATCCCCTGGCGGAGCTGACCCACAAGCGCCGTTTGTCCGCTCTCGGTCCGGGCGGTCTGTCCCGTGAACGGGCCGGATTCGAAGTGCGCGACGTGCACTACAGCCATTACGGCCGCATGTGTCCGATCGAGACGCCGGAAGGCCCGAACATCGGCCTGATCTCATATCTTGCCACCTTCGCCCGGATCAACCAGTACGGATTCGTGGAAGCGCCTTTCCGCCGGGTGGACAAGGAAACCGGCGTCGTCACCGACGAGGTGGTCTACATGCCCGCCGATGTCGAGGACGAATTCATCGTCGCCCAGGCCAACGAGCCGCTCGACGAGAACGGCCGCTTTGCCCGCGCCCGCGTCAATGCGCGGTACCGCAGCGAATTCCTGGAAATCGAGCCGGAAAAGGTCGACTATATGGACGTTTCCCCGAAGATGGTCGTCTCCGTCGCCACGGCGATGATCCCCTTCCTCGAGAACGACGACGCCAACCGCGCCTTGATGGGTTCCAACATGCAGCGCCAGGCTGTGCCGCTTCTCAAGACCGAGGCGCCCATCGTCGGTACCGGTATGGAATACAAGGCTGGCGTCGATTCCGGCGTCTGCGTGCTGGCCAAAGAGGCCGGCACGGTGGCGGCTGTGTCCGCCGACCGGGTGATGATCCGCCGGGACGGCGACGGGGCTCTTGATACCTATAAAATGATCAAATTCATGCGGTCCAACCAAGGCACCTGCGTCAACCAGCGCCCGGTGGTGTCCTATGGCCAGCATGTGGAAGCGGGCGAGGTTATCGCCGACGGTCCCTCCACCGACCAGGGCGAAATCTCCCTGGGCAAAAACGTCCTGATCGGGTTCATGACCTGGGAAGGCTACAACTACGAAGACGCCGTGCTGATCAACGAAAAGGTCGTGCGGGACGACGTCTTTACCTCCATCCACATCGAAGAATATGAAATCGAGTCCCGGGATACCAAGCTCGGGCCGGAGGAAATCACCC
>CABUNG010000017.1 GCA_902492895.1 uncultured Oscillospiraceae bacterium
TGGGATTATGGCCTGTGGGCTGTGCTGCCGGGCATCGGCAATGCCATTATCGGGTCGCTGTTCGCGTGGCTGGTACTCGCCAAGCGGACGCGGGAAACGACCAGGCGGCTGAAAATCAAATCCATGCCTCAGTTTTTTGAAAAGCGGTTCGGCGGCCAGCCGATGAAACTGTTCTGTGTCGCTGTGATTTTTGTGTTCCTGCTGCCCTATTCGGCCTCGGTTTACAAGGGGCTGACCAGCGTGTGCGCAGTCCTGCTGAAGGTGGATGAACGGGTATGCATGATCGTGATCGCCGTGGCTGCTGCGGCCGTCGTGGTGCTTGGGGGCTATGCTGCGACCTTGAAAGCGGATTTTATCCAGGGACTCGTGATGCTCGTCGGCGTCATCGCCCTGATCGTCGCGGTGGTGCGCTGCGACCAGGTGGGCGGCCTGTCGGCGGGAATGGCGGCTATCACGAAAGCGACCGAGGATCTGCACCTGACGGCGGCCCAGCATGTCGGGTTGTGGGCTACGGTGCTGATGACATCGCTCGGCACCTGGGGCCTGCCCCAGATGATCCATAAATATTACGGCATCCGGGACGACCGGGAAGTGCGCCGCGGGACGGTCATTTCCACGGTGTTCGCCCTGGTGGTTGCAGGCGGCGGGTATTTCATCGGCTCTTTCTCCCGTCTGTTCTTTACCGAACTGCCTTCTCCGCCCACGGGCGGGGCCGGCCATCCGGACTATCTGGTCCCCAACATGCTTGATCATTCCGGACTGCCCACCATTCTGGTCGGCGTGGTGCTGGTGCTCCTCATCGCGGCGTCGGTATCGACCCTGTCGTCCATCACCATCACCGCTTCCAGCACCCTGACGATGGACCTGATCCAGCCCAGGGCGCCCCGCCTCGACAAGGTAAAGGCGGCCTGGCTTACCAAAGGGCTGTGCCTGCTGTTCGTGCTCCTTTCCTATGCGATTGCCAACAGCAAGACCCCCATCCTCGACATGATGTCCTATTCCTGGGGCATCATATCGGGTTCTTTCCTGGCGCCCTATGTCGTCTCCTTGTACTGGAAGGGCATCAACCGCGCGGGAGCCTGGGCGGGGATGATCGGCGGCTTTGTCACAGCGCTGCCGCCGCTGCTCGCGCAGCTGTTTTTCCCCGGCGTCAGCCTGCCGTTTTTCGGTCCCTTAAAGGGGCTCGGGCCTCATTTTGCCTGCCTCGCCATGGCGGTTTCCCTTCTGCTGTGCCTGATCGTCAGCCTCATCGCGAGCAAGGCGGGGCTGAAGAGTGCGGCGCCCAACCCGGTCTTCTACGACAAAGGGACCGATCCCGCCGCGGCGTCGTGATTCGGGAGCGGCGCGCAGAGGGGGCGTCCCCGCGGAGGCCGCTTTCTATGGAATAAAATATCCGCGCCGGGGAGAATCCGGGGATTCCCCCCGGCGCATTTTTACTTTATCTTGGATTTAAACGGCAAGGGGATGTTCGTTTCGTCGGATGTTTCCTGGGAAATTTCTGCAAAGTGGGTGTGTCCGGCTTTACAATTATCCCTATCCGGGGTAAAATGAGAAAGAACGCCCCGCGCGTATCGGGCCGCCGGCCCGTCTGAGGGAGGATACGATCCTCCAAATTGGAGAAGGGTGTGCAGTCATGGCCAAAACCATTTGGAATCCCGAGATGGAATGCATGGACCGGAAAAAACTGGAGGCGCTTCAGCTCGAGCGGCTGAAAGCCCTCGTCGAATACTGCGATCGGACGGTGCCGTTCTATCATGACCGCCTTGCGGCCGCGGGAGTCACGGCAGATAAAATCAAGACACTGTCGGATGTGCAGTACATCCCCTATACCACCAAAGCGGACCTGCGGGACACCTATCCCTTTGGGATGTTCAGCGTGCCCCGCAAAGAGCTCGTCCGCATCCACGCCTCCTCCGGCACGACCGGGAATCCCACCGTCGTCGGATATACGCGGGAGGATCTCGAACAGTGGTCGGAGCAGGTGGCGCGCCTGGTGGTCGCCGCGGGCGCCAGCGATGAAAGCCTCGTGCAGATCTGCTTCGGCTACGGGATGTTCACCGGGGCCTTGGGGCTGCATTATGGGCTGGAACGGATCGGCGCGACCGTCGTCCCCACCTCTTCCGGCAACACGGAGAAGCAGCTCAAATTCATGCGGGATTTCGGCACTGATACCATAGTTGCCACGCCGTCCTACTGCCTCTATCTGGCCGAGGCGGCCAGGGAGCGGCAGGAGGAATTCTCCCTCGATCGGTATCATCTGACCCTTGGCCTGCTGGGCAGCGAGGGCTGCACGCCTGAGATGCGCACGCAGATCGAGCAGAGCTGGGGCGGCGGATTCTTCGCGACCGACAACTACGGCATGTCGGAGCTCAATGGCCCCGGCATGTCGGGCGAATGCCGGGAGCGGTGCGGATTACATATCAATGAGGATCATTTCCTGTGTGAGGTCATCGACTCGAAAACGGGAGAGACGTTGGCGCCGGGCGATACCGGAGAGCTGGTGGTGACCAATCTGACCAAGCGGGGGATCCCCATGCTCCGTTACCGCACCAAGGATATCACCCGGATCAATTATGAGCCCTGCGCCTGCGGGCGCACCACCGCCCGGATGCATAAAATCATCGGGCGCAGCGACGATATGCTGAAAATCCGGGGCGTCAACGTTTTTCCGTCCCAGGTGGAAAGCGCGCTGATCGGCATCACCCAGATCAGCCCCCACTATCAGTTGGTGGTTCGCCGCGAAGGCTATGCCGACACTCTGGAGGTGAAAGTCGAGCTGATCGACGGCACCCTGCTCGAACGGTACGGAGAGCTGGAGTCGCTCCAGCGGCGGATCCACGACCGGATCAAGGCCATTCTCGGCATCGAGATCAAGGTCAGCCTCGTCGAACCCAAATCCATCGAACGCTTCACGGGCAAGGCCCAGCGGGTTGTGGATCTGCGGGGACAATAAAACACATGCCCTTATCGAATCTCCCTGAAAGGACGGATTTCCATGAGCAAGACTCTTCTGCTGGGCAACGAAGCCGTTGCCCGCGGACTGTACGAGGCCGGCGTGACCGTCGTCTCGTCCTATCCCGGCACCCCCAGCACCGAGATCACCGAGGCGTCCGTGCAGTACGGCGACATCTACTCGGAATGGGCTCCCAATGAAAAGGTGGCCTTCGAGGTGGCCTTCGGCGCGGCCACGGGCGGCGCTCGCAGCTTCTGCGCGATGAAGCACGTGGGACTCAACGTGGCGGCGGATCCTCTCTACACGGCGTCGTACATCGGCGTGAACGGCGGCATGGTCGTCGCCGTGGCCGACGACCCCGGCATGCATTCCTCCCAAAACGAGCAGGATTCCCGGCATCACGCCATCGCGTCCAAGGTGCCGATGCTTGAGCCCTGTGATTCGGCGGAATGCCTCGCATATGCCAAGCTCGGGTACGAGCTGTCCGAACGGTTCGATACGCCCGTCCTTCTGCGCCTCTCCACCCGGGTTTCCCATTCCCGTTCCCTCGTGGATCTCTCGCCCCGTCAGGATGTGGAGCTGCGGCCCTACATCAAAGATCCGATGAAAAACGTCATGATGCCCGCCATGGCCAAAGCCGCCCATGTCAAGGTGGAAAAGCGGACCGAGGCGCTGCGGATCTGGGCGGAAACCGAGGCCGCGGAGCTCGGGATCAATACGGTCGAATATAACGACAAACGGATCGGCATCATCGCCGCCGGCACGGCGTATACATACGCGAAGGAAGCCCTGGGAGAGCGGGCGAGTTATCTCAAGCTCGGGTTGGTCAATCCCCTGCCCATTCAGACGATTATCGACTTTGCCCGCAACGTCGGACAGGTTTATGTGATCGAGGAGCTCGACGATATCATCGAGACCCACTGCCGCAAACACGGGATTCCGGTCATCGGCAAGCTGCTTTTCCCCACGGTGGGCGAGTTTTCCCAGCGGGTGGTCCGGGAAGCGCTGCTCGGGGAAGATCGTCCGTTCGTCTCCTTTGACGGGGAACTGCCGCCCCGGCCGCCCGTTCTCTGCGCGGGCTGTCCCCACCGCGGCCTGTATTACGCGCTCAAAAAATATAAGCTGTATGTCAGCGGCGACATCGGGTGCTATACCCTGGGCGCCCAGGCGCCCCTGTCTATGATGGATTTCAGCCTCTGCATGGGCGCGTCGGTCAGCGGACTGCACGGCTTCAATACCGCGAGAGGCAAGGAACAGGCGAAAAAGTCCATTGCCGTCATCGGCGATTCGACCTTCGTCCATTCCGGCATCACCGGGCTGATCGACATCGCCTATAATAAAGGAATTTCCACCGTCGTCGTACTGGATAACTCCATCACCGGTATGACCGGGCACCAGAACAATCCGCTCAACGGCAAAACCATCAGCGGCGATCCCACGGTGGCGATCGACCTCGAGGCGTTGGCTCACGCCATCGGCATCCGCCGCGTGGTCACGGTGGACCCCTTCGATATCGAGGCCACCCGCAAGGCGGTGGAAGCGGAGCTCGCGGTGGAGGAACCCTCTCTGGTCATCTCCCGCCGCCCCTGTGCACTGCTGAAGGATGTGAAGCATAAGCCCGCCCTCGACGTGGATGCAGAGGCCTGCACCGGCTGCAAAGCCTGCCTGCAGGTGGGCTGCCCCGCCCTTTCTCAGACGCCTTCCGGCACGGCGGGGAAAACCCGGGCCGTGATCGATCCCACCCAATGCGTGGGCTGCGGTGTCTGCGCCTCGGCCTGCCGCTTCGGCGCTATCAAAGGAGGGGACGCGAAATGAATCAGACAGTACAGAACAGCGTCAAAAATATCCTGATCGCCGGTGTCGGCGGTCAGGGGACCCTGCTCGCGAGCAAACTCATGGGCAAGTGCTTTATAGGCGAAGGATACGACGTCAAGGTCAGCGAAGTTCACGGCATGTCCCAGCGGGGCGGCTCCGTGGTCACCTATGTCCGCTACGGCGACAAGGTGCACTCCTCCCTGATCGAAAAGGGGGAGGCTGATCTGGTGCTCGCGTTCGAGCAGCTTGAAGCGGCCCGCTGGCTGCCTTATCTGAAGCCGGGCGGGGTGCTGATCGCCAACACCCAGCGGATTGATCCCATGCCCGTCATTATGGGGAAGGCCGCCTATCCGGAGGATATTCTCGAGCAAATCCGGGACAAGGGCGTCCAGGTGGTCGCCGTCGATGCGCTCTCCCTTGCCCTGGAGGCCGGGTCGGTCAAATGCGTCAACGTGGTGCTGCTCGGCGTGGCGGCGCGGTTCCTGGGTTTTGAGCCGGATCTGTGGCTGGACATTCTGCGCACCACCGTCCCGCCCCGGACCGTTGCGATGAATGAGCAGGCCTTCCGTCTGGGTTATGACGCCCGATAAGGGAGAAAAGTTCGAGCTGCAGGAAAGGTCAATTCGGTTTTAGGAAAGGAATGAGTCATTCGTATGTCCGTTTATCAGCCGGAGGTGGAATGTGCCTCCCGGGATTATCTGCACGCGATCCAGTCCGCCCGCCTGATCAAAATGGTGAAGAACGCCTATGAGAATGTCCCCTTTTATAAGAGGAAGTTCGATGAAATCGGTCTGCGCCCGGAGGATATTCATTCGATTGACGACCTCGTCAAACTGCCCTTCACCGTCAAGACCGATCTGCGGGACAATTATCCCTTTGGAATGTTCGCCGTTCCCCAGAGCGAGCTCGTGCGCATCCACGCGTCCTCCGGCACCACCGGCAAGCAGACGGTGGTCGGCTACACGCGGCATGATATCGACGTCTGGGCCGAAGGCGCGGCCAGGGCTCTGAACGCCGCCGGCGCCACCCGGGAAGACATCATCCATGTTTCCTATGGATACGGCCTCTTCACGGGCGGACTCGGCCTGCACTACGGCGCGGAGCATATGGGCGCCACCGCCCTTCCGGTTTCCTCCGGCAATACCAAGCGCCAGGTGCAGATCCTGCAGGATTTCGGGTCCAATTTCCTCTGCTGCACCCCGTCCTACGCCATGTTCATCGGGGAGACGGTGCGGGATATGGGCATCGATCCGCATTCTCTGAAGCTGCGGGGCGGCCTGTTCGGCGCGGAACCCTGGACCGAAAACATGCGCCGCGAGATCGAGCGGCTGCTCGATATCCGCGCCTACGATATCTATGGACTGTCCGAGATTGCCGGCCCCGGCGTCGCCTATGACTGCGAGATGCAAAACGGCCTGCATGTCTGCGAGGATTATTTCTATCCTGAGGTCATCGATCCCGATACCCTCCAGCCGCTGCCGGACGGCGAATACGGCGAACTGGTCTTCACCTGTATCGGCAAGGAGGCCCTGCCCCTCATCCGCTACCGCACCCGGGACATCTGTGCTCTGAGCCACGAGACCTGTGCCTGCGGCCGGACGACCGTCCGCATGACCAAACCCCGCGGCCGCAGCGACGATATGCTGATCATCCGGGGCGTCAATGTGTTCCCCTCCCAGGTCGAGCACGTCCTGCTCGAGCTCGGCATGGACCCGAACTACCTGATTCTCGTGGACCGTAAGAACAATCTGGACGTTATGGAGGTCCAGGTGGAAATGAACGCGGCCCTGTTCTCCGATACCGTTCGGGACCTCGAATCCACGGAAAAACGTATTGAAGGCGCGCTGCAGAGCACCCTCAATGTCCATGCGCGGGTCCGCCTGATGGAGCCGGGCTCCCTGCCCCGTTCCGAAGGAAAGGCCAAGCGAGTTATTGACAACCGGCAGCTCTAAACCGGGGATTGTACAGTCCGTGCGATTTGTTTAGCGTATGGAATTGCATGGACAGGAGCGGACGTGGTACAATACACACGAGGGAAGCCGTATCGGCATTCCGCCCCGGATGCGATGGGCTGAGAAAAGAAAACGGTACTGAACGGCTGCATGCCGCAAATCAAAGGAGGGTCACCGTCCATGATCAAACAGTTATCGATTTTTGTGGAAAACAAGGCTGGTCGTCTTGCAGAGATCACCGCCCTGCTGGCGAAAGCCGGGGTGGATATCCGGGCGCTGTCCGTTGCGGACACCACCAATTTTGGCATTCTGCGCCTGATTGTGGACAAACCGGCGGCGGCCGAGCAGGTGCTGCGGGACGCGGGGCTGACGGTGTCTTTGACCGATGTCATTGCCGTGGGGATTCCCGATCAGCCGGGCGGATTCGCCTCGGCGATGAAGGCACTCGCGGAAAAGTCGATCGACATTGAGTATATGTATGCGTTCATTTCCCGGGATGAAGGACGCGCCTGTGTGATTTTAAGGGTGGAAAACGATCAGGCCGCGATCGCGGCGCTGAGTTCCGGGGGAATTGAGCTGCTGGGAGAAGACCGCGTGTATACGATGTAAAAAGGGTGCCGCTAATGCGGCGTCCGATATAGAGAAACGAAGGGCAAGACAGATCAATTTGATTTGTCTTGCCCTTTTTATGTTGCGTATTTTTCTCATTTCACATCTAAAACTCCATATGACTGTCAACAGGTGTTGTACGATTTGTCTCTTGCCGCTTCTGCATTTTTGACCAGTTGATAAATCCATAAATATCATTTGCCAAAAACATAACAAAGCAGATAACAACAGATAAATAGGCTGTATTCGAAAACGTTGCCAGTATCCATAAAATGATCAGGACTACATCATTTGCAGCATAGGCGGCTGCATAAAAAGCACTTCTTCTAAATGTCAAATAGACTGCCAGAAAACTTGTTGTAACGGATATCGTGCTCGGGATTATATTGGTCGTGTGAAAAGCCGCCAGTATATAGTAAAAGATAAACGTTATAATAACCGTCAGCGCGGCCAAAAAAGCCATTTCTTTTTTCTTTAGACGGTTCACTTTTACTTCTGCTTTATTTCCGTTATAGGGATTTCTCAGCCACGAAATGAATGCAAAAACAGCCATTGGTGCAGTCATTCCCAAATACGTGATCATCTCCCCATAATAGGCAAAAGTAAAAGAGATCCTTCCGTATAACACGCTGAATAGGATCATAAGGAATTGTCCAAATGGATTCCCCTTTGCGTTGAAGATCAGAGACGTTGCACCTATCAAAGAGGCCGCCAGCGTCAAAAAGTTTTTTCTGTCAAAAATGAGAAAGGATACTACAATCAGCACAACCGATATGCACCATAACAGAAGCTCCTCTTTTGTAAAATAATTCAGCATAGACTTAGCCTTTTTAGATAACATATAAATTCCCCCGTATAAATAAAAACAAGCACCCGTATACACATCTTCTAAGACCTAATGATGTGTAACGAATGCTTTCGCTTTTTCTACCCGGTGGCAGAACCATTATTTTTTAAAATTTTAACCCATCTCTAAAATAAAGTCAATAGTTCTTCGATATTATCCGATGCGTCGTTTTCATCAGAAATGGCACTTCCGCGGCAGAGTTGAGGACCCCGCGGGCAAAAAAACAACCCCCGTTTCGGATAAACCGAAACGGGGGGGACATCGGTTCTAGATTAAACCGGAGTGCCGCCGGCGACACGGGCGTTGTAGGCCACAACCAGGTTGTTATAGTTCTTGATGAACTTGTACGTGGCGATCAGAGGCCCGAGGCCGAAGAGCAGAGAACCGACCAGAATCCAAAGCAGATAGGTCACACCGCTTTCCTGCACCGGGACACCAATCCGGGTACCGGTATCCTTGAGCCGTTCACCCTGGGTGTAGTACCAGATAAGGGGATAAATTCCGCAGGTGACGATGTAGAGCACCAACGCCAGAGCGGGATTGAAATCCCGATTGTCACCCTGGGCGAGCTGATTGATGCTCTTTGTGGTGATATACACCCAATACAAACCGTAAATGCCACAGGTGATGATGGTCAGGAAGAACCATCCCCAGAAAGACCGTTGCTTCAGCAAACCAAACTCCTCCTCAAATGTTTTTCTATGTAAGGCATTTGCCTTATCACCATGTCGGCTATGCCAAAATATGGAGCGCTTTCAGAATGCGGATCAAAGGTGCGCTGCTGTTGACCGTCATGGGCTCCTCGTGAGGGAAATACAGTACCATGCGCACGATATAGACACCTGCAAACAGCACACACGCCAAAACGGTCAGAGCCGCTGCTGCTTTTTGGGGCACCCGGTCAGCGAACAAAAACCAGAACCCCATAAATGGCAGCGTCCAGAACAGCGGATGCGCCCGGAAAGCCCCAGCGAAATCGCCCCGCAGGAGAGAAAGCCAAGCCCGGGTCATGCCGCAACCGGGACAGGGGATTCCCAACAGCTGGTAAACGACACAGCCAAACAAGACGGCCCACAAAATTACCAGACCGCCAGCCAGACAAAGCCCCGGCCAATTCCGCTTTTTCACGAGTTTCTCCCGCCTAAAATGCCACATATTTGACACACATTCAGTATATCAAAAAAGCCTTGTGTATGCAATGCGTTTGAAAAAATCCGCGTGTAGAAGTCCGTAGAAAATGGAGGAAAATCTTTATTTATTCTGCCGATTCCTCAAAAGACAAGTCCTTGTTTTCCAGGTGCTGCTTCACGGAGGACCCGTCGGTCAACGTCAGGCGGCCAGACACGTCAAAGGAGACATCCCGGATATCCGAGTGGGTGTATTTTTTGATGTCCCGGATGCGGAATCGGTCGCCGGGGGTCAGAAACGTAAAAGCAACGCCGTGACGCTTGGCCCGTCCTGTCCGTCCGATGCGGTGCAGGTAATATTCGTTCTCGTCCGGAATATCGTAGTTGAAGACGGCTTCCACATCGTCCACGTCGATACCCCGGGCTGCCACGTCGGTGGCGACGAGAATCTCGAATCGGCCTTCCCGGAAACCGTTCATGACGCGGTTGCGCTGCGCCTGGGGGATATCCCCATGCAGAGCGTCGGAACTCCGCCCCATCCTGTGCAGCTTTTCGCCCAGCCGCCGGACGGTATTCTTCATATTGCAGAACACCATAACCCGCTTCAGTTCCAGCTCGTCGATGATCCGGCACATGTCCTCGAGCCGCCGGTCGCCGGAGGAAATCAGGCCGAATTGAGCGATCCGGGGCCGATTGTCCCCCTCTGCTTCCACGGTTATTTCCACCGCCGCATGCTGATATTCCCATGCCACATCCATCACTTCACGGGATATGGTGGCGCTGAACATCACGACCTGCGTATCGCCGGGCGTGGACGTCCTTGATAAAACCCATGTTGAGCATTTCGTCCGCCTCGTCGAGCACGGCGGTATAGACGTTGCCGAGGAACACCGTGCCGCGGCCCATGTGATCGAGCAGACGGCCCGGCGTCGCCACCAGAATATGCGGGGTTTTCTTCAGAGCGATGAGTTGCTTTTGGATCGGCTGGCCGCCGTAGACGGATACGATGCGCACATCGGGCAGGAAGGCCGCAAGCTGGCGCAGTTCTTCGGTAATCTGAATGCAGAGTTCCCGGGTGGGGCAGATGATCACCGCCTGGGTATCCATTTCGTTCATCCGCAGATTTTCCAGCAGCGGAATGCCGAACGCGCAGGTCTTGCCGGTCCCGGTGGGGGCCTTGGCAATGACGTCGTGACCGTCCAGCATGGCAGGAATGGTCCGGGCCTGCACCGGGGTGGGGGCGGAGAAGCCCATACGGCGGACGGCCTTCAGCACCTCGGGGGTCAGGTCCAATTGTTCGAACGTGGTGATGTCTTCGGTCATGCTGATTCCTCTCTGTTCCGGCGTCGCCGGTATATCGTGGATGTGTTTGATTGGCAGTCTATAAAAAAGCCGTTCTTCGCGGCGGATATACGGGGCATCGGTTTAGTATAGCATAAACCGGACGGGGCGGCAAGCCTTACGGGACGGGTATGCCCGTACACAGGCCGTCCGACGCCTCCGTCAGCCGTACCGAAAGGATCGTACCGGGTTCGGGAAGGGTACTTTCATCCGCATGAACGCGGACAGGCAGATAATCGGGGGTGTATCCTTCAGCGGCACCCGGCGTGTCCCGCGTTTCGATCAGGACCTCGGCCATTTGGCCGACGTGGGCGGCGGCGAAAGCATCCCGGCCGATGGCCGCGGTTTCGGACATGCGCCCGGCCCGGCGAGTCTTTTCCATCCGGGATATCTGGCCGGGAGCCGTGGCGGCGGGGGTGCCTGCCCGACGGGAATAGGCGAAAACATGGATACGGGCAAATCCGATCTCTTCCACAAACCGGCGGGACTGTTCAAATTCCTCTTCGGTTTCACCCGGAAACCCCACCATAACGTCGGTGGTTAAGGCGCAGCCGGGGAAGGCGGCCCGCAGTTCCCGGCAGACCCGGCGGTAATCGTCGGTGGTGTAGCGGCGCCGCATCCGGCGGAGCGTCTCATCACAGCCGCTTTGCAGAGAGAGATGGAACTGGGGACACAGTCCCGTACAGGCCGGAGAGGCCAGCCGGACAATCACGTCGGACGTCAGGCAGTCGGGTTCCAAAGAACCCAGCCTCACCCGGTCGATGCCGGTTACGCCGCAGGCGGTTTCGACCGCGTCGCAAAGGGTATGCCCCGTATCTTTGCCGTAGGCCGTCAGGTTGATGCCCACCAGGACGATTTCCCGGTAACCCCGCGCCGACAGGGTCTCCAGTTCGGCTCGCAGTTCGCCGAGGGGTTTCGAGCGCACCCGGCCCCGCGCACGCGGAATGACGCAGTAGGAGCAGAAACGGTCGCAGCCGTCTTCGATTTTGACAAAGGCGCGGGTGCGGCCTTCAAAGGCGTCTATAGACAGGCTTTCAAACGTTTTGCCGTGGGCCGGAATATCCACGATCCGATGGCCCAGATCGGCGTATTGATGGACGTATCGGGGCAAAGCAGCGCGGGCGGCGTTGCCCAAAACGATATCGGCCTCGAGAAAAGCCTCGGCTTCTTCCGGGAAAGCCTGTGGCATGCAGCCGGTCAGCACCAGCACGGCCCGCGGATTTTCGCGTCGGCAGCGCCGTAAGAGCTGCCGCAGTTTCCGGTCGCTTTCCCCTGTCACCGTACAGGAGTTGAGGACGATGACGCCGTCCCCGATATCCGGAGACCCCGGGAGGTATTCGGCTGTTTCATAGCCGTTTTCCGCCATCAAGCGCATCATGGCCTGCGTCTCGTATTGGTTGACCTTACATCCCAAGGTGTAAAAAAGGGCCTGCATGGCGCCTTCTCCTCTCCGAAATCCACGTAAACTGTATAATAGACTCAATTTTACATTATACTCGAAATGTTGACGCTTTTCAATGGACACTTTGTTTTGTTTCCCGGTTGTTTTCCCCGAACAAACTGGCTATAATAAAAATTGACCACGGCTTTCTTTTCGGTGTTTCGCCGCAGAGGGAAAGATGCCGTGCTTTTAAACGTTTGAAGGATGTATAGAAGCGATCGCGCTGTTTCCGTGTTCCTGACGGAATCGAGAGGCTGTGTACGGCAGCAGGAAAGGATGAGCGGGCATGTATCAGGCGAACGTGCGTTTTGAAACCGTGGTGGAAGCCAAAGCTTTTGTCAGCATCTGCAATGAAATGGATTTTAAAGTCGAATTGTTTTCAGGGCCATACGTGATCGATGCCAAGTCCATCATGGGCTTGTTCAGCCTGGACTTGTCCAAGCCCATCGAAATGCGCGCGCACTGCCCGGAGGACGGCGGGGATTTTGCAGAACGCATCCGCCCCTATCGGGAGGCGGCGGAAAACCCGTCCTGAACCGCGGAAGAAAGCGGCCTGTCGGATGACAGGCCGCTTTTTGGTATCGGTATTATTCCAGCACATACATCACGATATTCCGCCGTCCAAAGATGCGGCATTCTTCCACCGTATCCATGAACAGGTCAGCGATGATGATCCCCTTCCTGACGGAGCCGCCCGTATCACAGGCGATGCCGTAGCCGTAGACGTATTTGCCGTCTGCGGACATGATGAAGAGCTTGGAGCCGTAGGGAATGATCCGGGGATCGACCGCCACGTTGCCCACCTGGGGCTTCCGCCCGGTCGCCGTCGTCTGGCCCTCGGGGGTATTGTACCAGGTATAGGCGGCGGCGGAGCCGGTCAGGACCTTCTTGTAGTGGACCGGAATGCCGTTCTCGTCCAGCTCCACGCTGTCTGGAACGGGGGACATCGGCATATTGCCGCCCATACCCACCAGCTTGATCTGCTCAACCGGTTCTTTGGTCACATCTTCAGAGATGAGAACCGTGTCGACGACCTGGCCGTCCACCACACAGTCGCGGTAGACCAGGGTTTTCTCCCCCTTCTGGCCTGACTGGATGATTTTCGTCTGGCCGCGGTCGAGGGAATTCGAATACTTGATGGTGGCCTTATAATCCACGGACACGGTTTTGGTGTATTCCTTGTAAGCCACCCGTTCCACCAGCAGGCTGGTGCCGGGTCCTACGGCGTCGGTCAGTTCCGCCCCTACCTTGTCAAAAGGCCCAAGCTGCACGCCGGCGAGATCCAGGGCGTCTTGTACGGTCCCGGAGGTCATCTGAAGGATGATGGTCATGCCGTCGACCGTGACGCTTACGGGATACGCACGGCTGATTTCGATGATATCCTGCTCCAGGTTGACCCGCATGACGTCATGTCCGCCCAGGGCGACGCCAGCATCCTCCAGTACGGCGATGGGCGTATGGCTCAGGGTCATGACGACCCGGCTGGTATCGCCGTCCACGACCGTGATCGCCCGCATATGAACCGTGACGTATGTCACCATCATCGCGCAGGCGGCGGCCAAAGCCGACACAGCCAGCAGACGGCTGCGCAGTATGCGGAGGGCCTGACGGCCGGCGCGGCACAGGACGTCTTTGTATGTCTTCATGGTTGTAACCAACCCTTTCCGGTTTTCTTTCGGCTTTTGCAGAGATCCAAAAGCACTACGGATTCATCCGGATTTTGGTGCCGCTTTGTATTATACGCACACCAAATCGCCTTGTCAAACCGCGTTTTTGTGGCCATCTTTGTAAATTATGCACAAACATATGCGGGATTCGACTAAAAACAACCGGTCTTCCGGCGGGCTTTTTGCGCGGGTTTGGCCTCGCGGCCATCCGGGTTAGTTTTCCGGATTTTCGACGAAACCTCCACGGTTTACCGGATCTCCAGCTTTAGTTTGGTACAATTCGTCCCGTTATATTCCAAATCCTAACAATTTTACCATTTTGAAATCAAGATGCATGTTTTTGCGGAAATTTTGTGCAAGCAGACAAAAGTTACAGGATTGTAACCCCCTTTTTGAGCCGAAAAAGGGGCGTAATACCCCCAAATTCGCACCTGTTCGACCATTTCGGCATAAATATTTATACAAAACAAGTAAATAATATACAAACGCTGAATGGATTACCAATTGATTCGGATGATTCGACGGGGATATCGTGCGTCGGACGGAAGGCAATGTCTTATATATAGGTAATAAAAAGGAATAAAACGGACCGGCAAAAGCCGGCCCGTTTTTTGCTTGCTGACAAAAATGGATGGAAGCCTCGAAGGACAGAATACCCAGAATTCTATAACCAAGGAGGTTGGCCATCTGAAAATTCACACCCGGATCGATCCTACAGAAGTGGGGAACGGAGGATATATGGCTGTGTTCCGGGCATTGGTTGGGGCATGCTGAACCCGGCCGGACTCTCGTACCTGCCCAAGCCGTTTCAACTTCGAAAAAAGGCATGAATGCTTGCATTCATGCCTTTTGGTGTTTTTCTATTTCTGTGTTCTTTCGCTCTGTCCAACCGTTATTCGAAGCGGACGACCTGCAGGGGGGATCCTTCTCCGCTGCAGGAGACGGTGATTTCGTCTCCCGCGTGAAGGAAGGGCAGACGGCTGGAGAGGGAAATGTCGGCGATATAAACGGTATCCGCCCCTTCAAAACGGAAATAGTACCGGGTGTTGCCGCCTTCGACGACCGGCACGATATCCCGGATAACGCCGGTGACCGGTTCACCCACGGGGGATTCCTCGGTTGCGCCCCGCACGCTGCGGAAGTTGTCGAGCGCGGCTTCCTTGGAGTCGCCGATGCCGACAAGCTGGTATTGCTGTACATCCACAAAGGCGTACATCTTAACCAGTCCGGCCCGGTCTTTAAGGGACATGAAGTAGGTTGGACGGTCGTCGATATTCAGCAGGATGGGGAAGGTGGAGACATAATTGAGATGCTGCACCTTTCCCTGTGCAGAGGACATGGCGGAATTCTCCTCCGCGCCCGGAACGGGATAGAATTTGGTTTCCTTGGTCCGCATGTTGACCAGAACGAAGCCGACGTTGGATTGATCCCCCGTCACCGACGTCATACCGGTGTAGAGATACACGTCGTCGTTATTGGCGAGGTAGTTGTAACCATCGGTGGTGCGCAGCACACCCCTCTGGCCGAAATAGGAGTTCCAGAAACCCGATTGGAACCGGCCGTTGTACCCCAGCTGTTCGAGCACCAGATCGGCCCGATAGAGCAGATCGACCCAGGTGGGGACATTTTCCACCTTATAATAGGCAGACTCCCCCGTCACGGCATTCGTGAGGATGGCGCCCTCGACATCGAGACCCGACCAGACGCCGATGCGGTAGGTCATGGTGGGGGTGATCCAATAGGGCATGCCGCTGTCGTCGATTTCAAAGGAGGAGGAATCGAAGATCTTGGTGGGATACTGAAACCGGAGATGCCGTTCGAGATCCCGGAAGAAATACTCGGTGGGCGAGTATTTGATGCCCTGATCCAGCCGGACGAGATCGGCTTCCATGTTGACCATGTCCACCCGGATATAACCGGGGATGCCGTTCTTTTGATTGGTAAACCACTTGAACAGATCGGCGTAGACCAGCGGTGTCACCCGGACCGGACGGCCGCCGAAATTGATCTGGGTATAGTCGGGTGCGATCTCAAACTGAGAGACGAGATCGGACATCTCCCCGAGTTTCCGTTTGCCGAGCTGTGTGGCGGAATCCCGGTCCACCACCGGAATACGGTCCATATTCTCTGCTTTGGCGATGTCCTCAGTGAAATTGCCGTCTTCTCTGACGATCAGATCCTTATAGCCGTCTGCGTTGAACAGGGTGACGCCTGTCAGAGAGGCGAGGATCATCAGCACGACGATGCCGCCGCAGCACCAGAGCAGGACCTTCGCCCATTTTTTCATGCCGGGCAGATGAGGCAGGGCGGGCAGATGGACCTTGGTACCCCCGAAATCCACCACGGTGTCGTTCTTGCGGGAACTCTCTTTCGCTTTCGCACCCGAAAGGCCGGCCGCGGAAAAGACTACCAAGACGATCAGGAGGCAGACGATGAGGAACATCCAGAAATCCGGACAGCGTGGGTTGATTGGCGGCAGCCAGAACCAGTAAAGCAGCGCCGCGGCGACCAGGCTCACGAGCCCGGAGATGACGGCGCGTCTGACGGGATGTTTCATAACGGATTTGTCCTTTCCGGGCCGTATGGCCCACGGCTTTTGCCGGAGCAAAAGCGGTTCCAAGCATCGTGCGGCCCGCCGGGCCGCTCTGCCTTCCATCCTACCATAGAAAGAACAGGGAGACAAGTAAAGGTTTTATAAAGATGCGGCGGTGTGCTATACTTATAGATCCGGAGGCAACGGGCTGAGGAAAAGGGAGGGGGATCAAACATGCAGGGAGTGGAACGGTATAAAGTAAGGCTGCTGCCGCATGATGAACGGTGGCGCAGCGAATTCGAGGAAACCAAGATACGACTACGAGTATTGTGGAAAGAAAACGTGGTGGATATCCAACATTTTGGAAGCACGTCGATCCAAGGTGTTTGGGCGAAGCCGATCCTGGATGTTGCTGTCGTCCTGAAATCGTTTGACGAACTCGATGCGGAAGCCATGACGCGCGCGGGCTACGATGACTGCGGCTTCCAGGACCCGGACCATACCCGCCGCCTGTTTGTCCTTCGCGGAGATAACGAGGTATCCCTGCATCACATCCACTGCTATGAGCCGGACGACGCGGACTTCAAACGGTGTATCGGCTTTCGTGATTATCTGAATAGCCATCCGAAGGAAGCTCAGGAATACTCCGAGCTGAAACGGAAACTTGCCGAGAAATATCCGGAGGATCGGTTTGCCTACACCGATGCCAAATGGGGATTTGTCAAATCCATTTATGATGCTTTGTTCCTGTCGGATCAAGCTGTTTCAGAAAAATAAATCCCGTACCAGACCAGGAACATATACACCGTCCAAATCTTGCGGCTGTTGTCCCGCTTGCCAGCAAAGTGCTCGTCCAGCAGGCGCACCAACTCCTGCGTATGGAAGAAGCGCTCGGCGGCCGGAGCAGTAAAGGCCTCCCGGACCCGGTCGTAATACGGTTTCTGCCGCAGCCAGATCCGGACCGGCACGGGGAATCCGAGCTTGGGCCGGGCGGTGGAGGCTTTGGGCAGGTGCCGCTCGGCTGCGAGCCGAAGGGCGTATTTCGTGGTGCCTGCGGCGACCCGATGCTTGGCGGGGATGCGGGAGGCCACGGCGAACACCTCCCGATCGAGAAACGGCACCCGCAGCTCCAGAGAGTGCGCCATGCTCATCCGGTCCGCTTTGAGCAGGATATCCCCCACCATCCAGCGGTTGATGTCCAGATACTGCATCCGGGTAACGTCGTCCATTCCCTCGCAGCGGGCGTAAAAGGCCGCGGTCGTGCCGGCGGGATCGGTGGAGGGGATATCCTTTAACAGAGCGGCTTTCTCTTTCTTCGTGAACATATACGCGTTGCCGATGAACCGTTCTTCGAGGCTTTTGGAGCCGCGGAGGAGGAAGGACTTGCCCTTGAAATCGAAGGGCAGGGCCCCCGCCAAGGCCGCCAGAGCCCGGCGCAGCCAGCGGGGCAGCTTCTGATAGCCGGCTAAGGACGTCGGTTCGTGATAAATGCGGTATCCGCCGAAGAGCTCATCCGCGCCTTCGCCCGAAAGCACCACCTTCACATGTTCGGCAGCCAGTTTTGAGACAAAGTAGAGGGCGACGCAGGACGGATCGGCGAGAGGCTGATCCAGCGCGTACTGCACCTTCGGCAGCGCGTCCCAGTATTCCTCCTCTGAGATGCGGTGGATATAGTGCTCGATGCCGAGCTCATCGGCCAGTTCGGCGGCATAGGCACTCTCATCATAGTGGGCGCCGTTGCCGAAACCCACGGTAAACGCCTTCTGGCCACCAAAATAGGAGGCGACAAAACTGGAGTCCACGCCTCCGGATAAGAAACAGCCGACCTCCACGTCGCTGATGCGGTGAGCCTCCACCGAATCGGTGAACGCCCGGTCGATGCTGTCTACCGCCTCATCGAGGGACATGGCCTCTTCGGGATGGAAGAGCGATTCAAAATAGCGGCGCTCCTTGATCTTGCCGTCCCGGAACCAGAGATAATGCCCGGGCTGCAGACAATACACGCCTTTGAAAAAGGTCTCCCGGGGCAGGGAATACTGGAACGACAGATAATTGTCCAGCGCCTCCGGGTTAAACTCCTTGACGAAGTCGGGATGCGCGAGAAGGGATTTGATCTCGGAGCCGAACAGAAGGCGTCCGTCGGGCAGAAGGGTGTAATGCATCGGCTTGATGCCGAAATTGTCCCGCGCGAGAAAGAGGGCTTCCGCCTCTTTGTCCCAGATGGCGAAGGCGAACATGCCGCGCAGGCGGGGAAGCAGCTCTTCCCCCCATTCCTCAAACCCGTGCAGGAGCACTTCGCTGTCGGTTTCGGTGGTGAAGGAATGCCCGGCTGCGAGCAGCTCCTGCCGCAGAGGACGATAGTTGTAGATTTCGCCGTTAAACATCAGCACTTTGGACTGATCCTCATTATAAATCGGCTGGCTGCCTCCATCGAGGTCGATGATGCTCAGTCTCCGGAACGCCATGGCGATGGAACCGTCCAGATAATATCCCTCAGAATCCGGGCCGCGATGGGTGATCCGGTCGGCCATCTCCCGGATGACGTCTTCCCTCTGGGCGACCTGGCCCGTAAAACCACAAAATCCGCACATATCGGCAATCCTCTTTTCTTCCGTCCTGTGTCCGGTCTGGTATAGTATACCAAAAAGGCGGACGTTTTAAAATACCCGGGTATAAAAAATGCAGAAAAAGACAGGAAGAGGCGGCTGTTTCTCCAGAAAATTGCTGCATGTCTCTTGACAAGCCGGGAAAGGCGTGTTATAGTAACTCTTGCCTTATGTGGGGGAATTCCCGAGTGGCCAAAGGGGGCAGACTGTAAATCTGTTGTCACCGACTTCGGTGGTTCGAATCCACCTTCCCCCACCACGTCGGAACGAGTTACGCTCGTTCCGATTTTTTATTTTATAAAAATCGGTCACCCGCTCCACTTTTCCTCCTCTTTCGCAAAAAGTCACGCTTGGCTCACCTGTTCGGTTATAAACGCCCTCACAACGGTTCGCCGTCGCTACCAACTTTTTGCGAGTTACAAAGATTCGATTCTACTCGCGGGACATGCAAAATATCTTTTTCATGTAGTACTTACAGTGAAAAAACAGTTCGCACTTTTGTGCGGACTGTTTTTTCTATCCGCACAAAAATAGCATAGTGCTGATTCTTTGAAATGCCGCAAAGCATTTTGTATGAGGCAAACACTTCAATTTCTCTCATCTCCGTTGCAACAGGTGTATTATAAATTCGCATCAGACTTTGATATACGTTGTAACAATTGAAGGAATATGTTATAATTATAATAGTTGATTTTTAGGAGGAAACACATGGAACTCAAAGAAATTTACAGGCAACTTACAAATATTGATATAGCTGAGCAAAAACGAATTTGGGATGAACGCGGTACGCTTACAAATAGATTTCAAACACACAGCAACAGATTCTCTATGAAGGAAATTGATACTATATTTAATCATTTATCTGTGTATTCTCAAATGCAAAAAACAGTAGTAATTGACAACGTCGAGGCTGACTTCCTGTCTTGGGTACAACCTGTTATTTCCAAACTGGAAGAGAAAAAGGCAGAGACTGAACAGCAAAAAAACAACTGGATTTACCAAACCCAAAAATTAAAGAAAGCAAAAGCAAAAGGTATTTTCGCAAATGTTGCGATAGCCAGTATATGTATCATCATATCAGCTATTGTTATTTTGGGGTTCCAAAAGGGATATCATTTGGCGATACAGGAAAATAATAAAGAACTTACGGAATTTAAACAAAACTTTTTACATATCGACGAAATAGGGAATGAATATATTAATGCTTTAAATTCCTATGTTAATGTTTCAAATGTATCTCTGCAAACATTAGCGGAAAATGCCGTCACCTTTACGGCCAGGATTGCTATAACAACCGATGTCTACGGCATGGCTCTTACTGAAGATTCGAAGTATATTGTGATGACAGATTCGGGAAAAGTTATTGAATATGATGTATTTGGTGATCACCTAAGCTATAATCGATATGGTAATATGATAGGAAATGGTATTCGTTCTTACGGTGATTTAGCAAGGACCCAATTTTTTGGAGTATCTAAGCTTGATATTTCGTATATTAAAATTACAGGCATTGAACTGTTTAAGTTGGATATGAACAGAACCATAGTAAAAGATAAGCTTGAAATAGAGCTATATTCAAAACAATAATATGGTTTATCCGTTTATTCCAAATCATCAAAATATCTTTTATAGTCTCTTCACAGTGAAAAACCGCTGTATCACTCAGTTTTTTGAGTAGTACGGCGGTTTTCATTTTGTATGCAATGCGGTTTGTACCCCAATTGTACCCCAATAGATTTAATAAGGCAGTTTCGAAACGCTGGACCGCTCCTGCTTGTGCAGTTCCGCATGGATTCCGTTAAATAATGAGATAACGAGATAGAAAAGAGCTATTTTTTACAAGGAAAATCGCCCGAACAGCAAGACGAGGAGGATAGTGTGCGTTGACGAATGGGCCATGGACGATAGATCTCTTGTGCTATAAAGCAATAAAAACCGTCTCTGCATTTGGGAGACGGTTTTGCTTGCACGGGCTTGCCCGCTATAAACGGCTGTAATTTACGCGATATCGTCCGGGGTCACCACAAAGGTGGCGGCCTTATCCCCCTTCCACAGGCTGTTCTTATAGGATACCTCCAGCTCTTTCCATCCCGAAGGGACTTCCCAAGAAAGCTGGCCTTTCATCTTTTTTCCTGCGGCGACATTGCCGGTTAACGTGCCCGCGCCGTCCGGCTTATTCAGCAGAATTTTAATGGAGCTGCTGTATCCGTCCACATAGCTTTCGATGTTGAAGTAGTTGAAATAGTCGTCTTCATCCGATACATTTTCGACTTCAAAGAACAGAACCAGAAATACATTGCCGTCACCGGGCTTGTCCGTGTAAAAATCGGCCTTCACTTCGTTAAAAACCTTAGCCGACGTCAGGGTTATGGCCCATTCGTTTCCCGTCACCGTCTGTCCGACTTTGGCGGTTTGTTTTTGGGCATCTGTTTTGCTTTCGTCGCTCTTCGGGGCCGCGACGCCGGATGTATCGGTTATGGCTTTGCTGGTTTCGGATAATCCCCCCAACAAGGCGAAGAAGCACCCGGATAAACTGCAGGATAAAACAACCGCCAATAACGCCACAAGTACCTTTTTCATAAACACGCCCCTCTCTTCTAGACTGTACCATAAAACCCAGGAGTTGACAAGCGCCCATACAGGATGCACATCTTCAAATACGGCATAACGCATGGATCGGCTGCGGATTTACGCAAAAGGGTTTTCAATCGGTTTTTCTTCATGGTATACTGCTTTTATCTATAATCGAGTCCGCATACATCAAACTTACGATGCCATTCCGGCCAGAATGGGGCAGACGCCGGCCCGGAAACCGGATGGCGATTCTTCATGAAAGAAGGAGTATCGAATGAAAACTTACTGGGAACTCAAAGACGGCGGTATCGTCTGGCGTCCCGTCCGGGGAGACGGCGGGCATCGGGACGATATCGAGATGAGCGGACTGCTCACCTCGTATGTCCTGACCTACGGCGTGGACGAGGAGGGCCGGTTAACCCTGCTCCGCCACTGTGTATGGCCAACCCTGCGCACCATCCCGAACGATACGCATGCGTCCTTTCAGCTGGATCTCATCGACCATATGCCGGAGCTGAGCGCGGACGGCGAACCGGTTGTCGAGTTTGCGGAAGAATTTTTCATACACGGGTATCTGTCCGTCGTCAGCCGGACGGCATCCGGGCTGCGCATCACACGGACCTTTTTTCCTTCAGCCGGCCGGCGCCACTGTTATGAACGCGTCGAGATTCAGAATAACGGCACATCGCCCCAATTTCTCGAATGGAGCGGCGAACAGGAAAACCGCATCGCCAGCCGGAGGGGGACCAAGGGCGTCTATCAGGTGTATGCCATGCGCAGCGGCAGCGGGAAGGCCTGTGTGGAACCGGGCGGTACGATGCGCACGGACTTCACCTATACGGCCATGCCGTCCAACGAGCGGTTCGATCCCGCGGACGTCTCGGCGGAATGGGAAAGCCGGCTTGCCCGGGTCCGGGAGCTGGAGGCGCCGCTGTCGCTGGATACCGGCGATGAAGTTCTCGACACCCTGTTCCGGATGTGTAAAATCCGGGCGGGAGAGAGCATCTTCCAGACGTCTGGGGGGCTGATGCATTCCCCCGGCGGGTATTCTTTTTACGCGGCTACATGGTGCAACGATCAGGCGGAGTATGCCGGCCCCTGGTTCGCCTGTACCGGAGACCGCACCGCTTTGGACGCCAGCCTCAACGCCTACGATATGTACACCCCGTTTATGGACCCCGATTACACCCATATTCCCTCCAGTATTATCGCGGAAAAGACGGATATCTGGGAGCTGGACCGGGGAGACGAAGCGATGTATGCCTACGGGGCGAGCTTGTTTGCCCTGTTTTTGGGCGATCAGACGGTCGCCGAGCGGATGCTGCCGGCGATTGACTGGTGTCTCGAATATTGCGAGCGGCATAAAAACACAGCCGGCGCCGTCGTCTCGGATACGGATGAGCTGGAGGGCCGCTTTCCCACAGGCCCCTATAATTTGAGCACGTCCGTGCTGTATTACGGAGGGCTGCTGTACGGTTCGGCCGTGGCGAGAAGTTTGGGGAAAGAGGAGCAGGCCGCGCGGTACGAAACCCGGGCAGCTGTGATGCGGGACGTGATTGAAGCCGTTTTCGGGGCCGAGCTGCATGGGTATGCCACCTATCGGTATTACCCGGGAAACACCACGCTGCGTTCCTGGATCTGCCTGCCGCTGTGCATGGGGATTGAAAACCGGGCCGAGGGGACGCTCGACGCGATGCTGTCCGATTATCTCTGGACCGAAAGAGGGCTGCTCACGGAAGAGGGGACCTCCACCGTATGGGACCGGTCCACCCTCTATGGATTCCGGGGTGCGTTTTTTGGCGGACGGGGCAGCGAGATTCTGCCCGCTTTCCTGTCCTATTGTCGGAAACGGCTGCTCGGTGAACGGGTTCCGTATCCGGTGGAGGCCTATCCCGAAGGGGGACAGCGGCATCTGAGCGGGGAAAGCTGCCTGTTCTGCCGCATCATAACCGAGGGATTGTTTGCCATTCAGCCCAAGGGACTCCACGCTTTTACGTTTGTTCCCCGGGTTCCTGATGGACTCCGGCACCTGATTCTGCGGGATATTCATGCCTTTGGGCGGATTTTCGATCTGGAGGTAACCTCCGGCCGGTATCGCGTATTGATCGGTGGCCGTGTTGTTCAAGAGGGATTGACCGGCCAGAAGGTTCTGGTGGATTTCAGCAAATAAAAACCCGATGCGGTTTCACCGGGTGTCCTCTTTCTGTCGCCGCCGCAGACGGCCTCGATGATTTCTTTTATCCGGCATTCATAAATGCAGGATCACAAAGCCATACTACCTACGGAATTGGGCATGTCTGCCATTTGTGAGCCAACGAGATAGAAGAAAGAGGAGACGAATATGAATCTGCGCATACAAACGGTCCGCGGACGGGAAATCCTGGATTCCCGCGGCAACCCGACAGTCGAAGCGGAGGTCGTGCTGGAAAGCGGCATTCACGGCCGGGCGGCGGTGCCGAGCGGCGCCTCCACAGGGCAGTTTGAAGCTCTCGAATTGCGGGACAAGGATCCCGCGCGCTTTGGCGGGAAAGGGGTGCTGAAGGCGGTGGGGCATATCGATACCCGGATCCGGGAGGCCCTTACCGGTATGGACGCGTCCCGCACGGCGGAAATCGACCGCACGATGATCACCCTGGACGGTACGGGGGATAAATCCTCGCTCGGAGCCAATGCCATTTTGGCCGTATCGCTGGCCTGCGCCCGCGCTGCGGCGGCAGAACTCCGGCTGCCGCTCTACCGCTTTTTAGGCGGGGTCGGAGCCGATACCCTGCCAGTGCCCATGATGAACATTTTAAATGGCGGAGCCCACGCCGCCAACAACATGGATGTGCAGGAATTCATGATTATGCCGGTCGGCGCGCCCTCTTTTCGGGACGGGCTCCGGTGGTGCACGGAGGTATTCCACAGGCTGGCGGCCTTGCTGCGGGAATCGGGCCTGTCCACCGCCGTGGGGGATGAGGGCGGATTTGCGCCCGACCTGGGGAGCGACGAAGAAGCGATCGAATACCTGCTGCGCGCGATTGAGGCGGCTGGATACCGCCCCTATGACGATTTTGTGCTGGCGATGGATGCGGCCTCGAGCGAGTGGAAGGCCGACGCGGCTTACCGCTTGCCCAAAAACGGCCGGACCTATACGGCTGACGAGCTCATCGGGCACTGGCAGGCGCTCTGCGGGAAATACCCCATCCGCTCCATCGAGGATGCGCTCGATGAAGAGGACTGGGAGGGATGGGCCCGCCTGACCGCGCAGCTCGGAGACCGGGTGCAGCTTGTCGGAGACGATTTGTTCGTCACCAATACCGAACGGCTGAAAAAAGGCATTGAAACCCGCTGTGGGAATTCGATCCTGATCAAGCTCAATCAGATCGGCACCCTGACCGAGACCATGGCGGCTATCCGTATGGCCCAGAAAGCCGGGTATACGGCGGTCGTATCCCATCGTTCGGGGGAAACCGAGGATACGACCATTGCGGATCTGGCCGTGGCCATGGGCGCGGGCCAGATAAAGACGGGCGCCCCCAGCCGCGGCGAACGGACCGCGAAATACAACCGCCTGCTGCGCATTGAGGAAGAACTGGGCGCCGCAGCCCACTTTCCGGGCCGCGCCTGCTTCTGATCCGGGAGGCCGGCCGACTCAAAAGCGCCCGTCCGAAACCGGACGGGCGCTTTTTTTCGGTATAGAGGACTGCCCGGGTGCGGATCAGTCCATCCATTCGGGGCGTTCCCCAATCTCGCTGACTACCCAATCCGGCTTGGCCAGGGGCCCGGTTACAGCCTGGCACTCAATAGGCATTTCGTAAACCATCGCCTTTTCCTGTCCGTCCACCACGCAGGTGCCGTAGAAATAGTTTCTCATAAACCGGATCAGGCCCGTTTCGGCATTAAAGTATACTACAAAAGAATATTGATCCACCTTTTTCATCGATGCGGAGGAAGCACCCGTCGCATTTTTGACCAAATCCATATACAAGGGAGTGCCATACTGCGGATCGACGTAAATAACCAGTTGGATTTCAGAGCCGGTCATCTTGGCATGGAAACGCTCGATGTTATCCGCTCCGAAAAACAGGATCGGGTCCTCTCCTTCGCTCTCGCTGCCCAGATAATCCGCGGTGAATTGCTCGAGGGTGGAGGGATAGCGGATATTGAGAAGCTCGTCCGGCGCCTCCAGACGGAAGGCGGCGGACGATCCGTCAAAATAAGCTTCCTGTGCGGCCGTGAGACCATCCTGCTGCCAAGAGCTTCTTACCCACAGGGACAGGTCCTGCCGATAGCGGTTCTGTTTGAACTGAGAAATCCATACCTCGGTCCCCACCTGCAGCTTGGAACCCTGCGACCACAGCGTATTGTCGCTGAAATTCGACACCGCCAAGACCGACAGATACAGATTGTACGCGTCTTCCTTGCTCATTTCCTGAGCGGGCGGTTCGGTGGGAGACGTCTGCGGATGCGTGGTGGTCAAGTCCGCGGCGCTCACGACCGGCCGCGGGCGCGCCGTCGTCGTGGTCTTTTCTTTTGTGGTTTTGACCGTGGAGGCCGTGGTGGAGGATTCGGCGTCCGTTTCCGTTGTGGTGGGGGCCGTCGTTTCCGCGGTCGTTGGATCCGTCGAGGGGACGGTCGTTTCAGGGGACGGGGCAGAGGAGGAGCTGGCTGCCGAGGAATCGGACGCCGACGGCGGGCTGGTGGAACAGGCCGCCATAGACACGCAAAAAAGGGCGCAAAAAACCAGGATTCCGCATTTTTTCATAGGTTACACCTCTCTAACTTGCCTCCAGTATACCAGGATTATGGGGAAACCTCAACCACCAATGCAGCCGCATCGACAGAGCGTGCGAAATATTCACACTATATGTCGGATGGAAAGCTTGATTCGGCGCTTCATAATTCCGGATTAACGGGTTTAAATATCCCCTCTGTGTAAGCTGAATCCCCGATTGACGTATAAAAAATCCGTTTTCGGGATATACATCGATGCGGTACGGGAACCGGCGCTGACTATGGTTTGACAGGTGATGTTTTCACGCACGTTGGCCGGACGGGCGCCCCATGCAAGTTGTGAGAGCGCCTATCGGTTGGCCGCGGCTTTTTTCCGTTTTTACCATGAAAACCATATATGGGGATCCGGACCGCCGCAGAACCGGATTGTCCCTTTGCCGCCCAACCCGGCGTCTGCTTCTGCTGCAGCTCGGCGTGCTGGGAATCGAGCCGCCGGGAGCATGTATAAGAGTCTTCCCGTACAATCTTATGGGATTATTAAGGGGATTCCCGTTATTTCTTAAAAATCCTCCTTCTCGTCTGTGCTACAATAGCAGGGAGATATGATCCAGGAAAAGAGGTCCCGTGAGATGAAGGATACGAAATCCGCCCCTTACGCCGAGGCCGGAAAACGGGAAGCGAGGCACCGCAGACTGCGCCGGCGCCGCCAGCTTCTGGCGGTGGGCTGTGTACTCCTGGCGGCGGTGCCGCTGCTGATATACGGCATCTGGAAAACATCGGAAAGACCGGGTTCCCCGGCGTCGGACAACAGCCGAGATCCTGACGCCATCGTCATACCCGAGTGGATCGACCAGCAGATCATAAATCTGGACGGCGCCGCCAGGACCGGTACGCCGATCGATACGATTCGCGACATCGCCATCCATTATGTGGCCAATCCGGGCACGACGGCGAAGCAGAACCGCAACTATTTCAATCAAAAAGGCGTGGAAGTCAGCTCCCATTTTATAGTCGGACTGGAAGGGGAGATCGTCCAATGTGTGCCGCTCGACGAAAAATCGTCGGCGACCAACGACCGGAATATCGACACGATCTCCATCGAAGTCTGCCATCCGGACGAAACCGGGCGGTTCAACGACGCCACATATGCCGCCTTGATCAAGCTGTCCTCCTGGCTGATCGGACAGTTTGAGCTGGACGAAACGCATCTGATCCGGCATTACGATGTCACGGGAAAGCTGTGTCCTCTCTATTTTGTCAAGCACGAGGATGCGTGGGAACGGTTCAAACAGGATGTCGTATCCTACCGAAAAACCGGAACCTATAATCAGAACCGGATTTAGGAAGAGGCCAGCCGCTGACTGGCTCAGGCCATTTCGTCCGGTTAGCGGGTCCCAAGAGACGTTTCGGCCGCCGGCCAGTGGATTGGTCGGACGACAAGGGACGCCGTCTGTTTAACTGTATGGCTGTATTCAAATAAAAAAAGGGAGGGACCGGAGACTTGTCTCCGGTCCCTCCCTTTTCTTATATAAATCGAAAGGAGGCCTGCGCCGATACCGTACGGCGTTACCCGATGGCGGCGGTGTGGTATCGGCTATTCCTCAAATCCACCCGTTTCAAACAGGGTCATCTGCCGTCCCGGGTCCCGGCGGCACCCGGTCATCGGGTCCGATGTCTCCGAGCAGCAAAGGGCTGTCCGGCCGATTTTCGGACAGCGGGTTCCGCCGTCCCGCCGCGTAGCAATACGCGCATCCGTGGGTGCAGGTGCCGTAGGCCCCGATATCCACGCTGCGCACACAGCCGCAGTTCGGCCGCTGCCCGCCGTCCCGGACGGCGGGGATGGCATGCCCGGCCAGATCTTCGATCCGCGCCCGGTCGATGCAGGCGGCTTGTCCGATGCCGAACCGCCCGAAATCCCCGTCTTCGCAGCAGGTGCGAAGGGAGAGTCCGGCCGCCGCTGCGCTTTGGGAGAACCCCGCCGCGAGATGCGCCATGTCGTCCGGGGATACCGCCCGCAGCGCCGGCAGAGCGCGGCGGGTCTTGGCATAGAGATCGACAAAGCTGAAAATACAGGTGTCGGTCGCTCCCGAGAAGAGCCGGCAGTACCGGTCAAAGGTTTGAAGGTGCCATCCGGCCGTATAGGGGCCGTACAGCAGGACCGGGTCGTACCGCCAGACAAGACGGCGGGCTCCCAGCCGTTCCCCGAGCTTCTGAAAGGCGTCGATGAGAAGGCGTTTCTCCGGTACCCCGGGCTCCAGATCGGGCCCGTATCCGTTTAAGGTCCACTGAACATAGAAGGGGATGCCGAAACTCTCCAATTCGTCGAGATGCGCGAGCAGTCCGCTTCCGTCCTTGGTCCAGAACACGAGGCAGTCGGTCTCTTCCGGGGACAGAACCACCCGGCTGATCTGCCGGGGATTGTGCGGATTGCGGACGAGTGCGTATCCCTGCCGCAGCCGTTCGAGCATCCAGGGCAGAAAGAACGCCGGGATATCCGTTCTCCGGCTGGCACTGACGATCATGGGCATCCCCTCCTGCCTGTCAGTATAGCAGAAAGAGCGGCGGCTCACAAGTTAACGGGATTTCCAGACCTGCAGCCGCTGGGAACGGTATCGCTGATATGCCCTGGTGCATAGGGCGAAAACCACAAAATTGCATAGAGTACCGACGATGGCGCCCTCGAACCCCCAGGGCTTCCCGAGGCCGTAATTCCAGACGAGGGTGGAGAGCAGCCCCGCCATCAGGGCATAGCGGAAGGCCCGCCCGTTCGATTTCACCCCCAGCAGGGCGGCGGCGAGAGGGACGAGGATGAGCGGGCTCCAGAAGGAATAGGCCAGCACCAAAATGCCGAACACATCGGGAACGATGAACGCGAGGCAGACCGCGGCCAGCCCGGTCAGGACGTTGATCCCCCGCAGCCAGAAGAGCTGTGCCTTGTCGGACAGGCCGGGCTTCAGCGGCATCAGGGCGTCGCAGACAAAGCTCACCGCCGCCCCGTTGAGAAAACCGTCGGCCGCGGACAGGATGATGGACACCATCGCCGCCATCATGATGCCCCGGATACCGATGGGCAGGACAGTCTGGATCAGAGCGGGCATGGCGGACGCCGCCTCGGTCGTCACCTGCATGGCGTACGCGGTAAGCCCGATCCCCCCGGTCACGAAAAAGAAGGGGATCGAGAAGAGGCCGCTCAGGATGGTGCCGCGCGCGGTCCCCTTGGCGTTGCGGCCGATCAGCAGCCGCTGGGTATAGGGCGGGGCGAGCGCCTCGCCGAGCATCATCGAGAGAAACAGGGAGATAAAGCCCGCGGCCGTCGTACCGTTGAAGGGATCAAAATAGGCGGGCGGCAGGGCGTCCAGCACGGGGCCCGGGCCTCCGGCCTTGATGAGAGCCAACACCAGCAGGACCGGCATGCCGCCTGCAAGCAATACAAACTGGAGAATATCGGCAAATATAACGGACTGTAAACCCCCAAAAGTGGTGTAGAGCAGCACGATGCCGCAGCCGAGCAGGACCCCGACGTGATGGTCCACTCCGAGCAGGACGTGGAACACCATGCCGATGGATTCCATTTGGGCGCCGACCACGCCCGCGCAGCACAAAAAGGAAAAGAGGCCGGTGAGCACCCGGGCCTTCCGGCCATAGGCCTCCCCGACGATGCCGCCGACCGTCACGGCGCCCGGGAAGCGGGCCACACCCGGGACGAGAAACTTGCCGATGAGGATCATCGCCAGGCTGAAACCGAGCAGGGTGAGGGTGGTGCTGATGCCGGCCGTGTAGGCTTTGGCTGCATTTCCGGAGGAATAGCCGCCCCCGACATAGGACGCGGACAGGGTGGCGAAGATCACGGCCGTGCCGTACCGTCCGCCCGAGGCGGTGAAATCCGAGGCGTTTTTCACCCCTTTGCCGCCCCGCAGGCCGATGCCCACCAGCAGCAGGATGTACCCCAGTACGATTGCCGTGTCGATCCACATGCCAATACCCCCCGTCCGTTCATCCTATGCCGGAACCGGAAGGGTTATGTGTCGGGCGGACCAAGGCTCTGCAAATCCCAAGCGCCGCGCCGCATCCCGGTGCCCGGGGGATCGCCCCGCCGTCTATGGACTCTATAGCAGTCCGAGCGTGCGGAGCAGCCCGGCGCCGTCCCGAACCCCTTGACAATAGATCTCCTGCTGCAGAAGGGAGGCGGCCTTTTGCTCCTGTATGAAATAGTCCCGCAGGGCGGCACAGTCCCCCGCGCTGATTATCAGGTCGGTCTCGCTCTGCACGATAGGGTCGACGACGTCATAGAAAAACCGGCTCGCTTCCTCCGCCAGGGCATAGATTCCGTTCTTTTCCCGGAGTTCCTCCGCTATTTCACTCGTTCGGAACTCCACGAACTCTGTAATGTCAAAAACCATCGTCATTCTTCCTTTCTGTGTTGACCATCGGCGGCGCTTGAAAGGAACGGCGACATATGGTATAGTATTTATGTCGCATCGCTTTCGGGCGCTGCCGGCGGCTGGAAGCGGCTACTTCTTTTGTAGGGGGAGAGCCGCTTCCTTCATTTTTTCTGGAGCTTGCACAGTCGGTTATACATGATTTGTATACCCTCGCGCGCAACCTCCGACCGCGATTTTCCGCTAACCTTGCAGCAATAGTCAAGTTTTTCTTCCTCTTCAGGCGTCATTCGGATCTCCACCCGGCTGCTTTTGGGGTTGTCGGAAGGCGGTCTGCCGATACGAGAACTCAAGTCATCACCTCACTTTTTCCCGTACAATAATCATAATTTATGTACGGCAATAAGTCAAGCAAAGTAGGGTGGTTATTTTTCACGTTTCTGGAGCACCCCGCCATCGCTTGAAAGGAATGGCGGCATATGGTATAGTATTTATGTCGCATCGCCTTCGGGCGCTGCCGGCGACTGGAAGCGGTTCCTGCTTTTGCGAGGGGGAAGCCGCTTCCTTCATTTTTTAGGCCGATCACCGCTCATTTCAGCTAAAGCTGAAATGGCCCGGGGCAGAGTGGGGTTCAGGGGGGGCCCCCCTGACGCTTCTTTTCCCCCTTTTAATTTTATCAGCCCCGGGCAAATGCGGAGGCATTTGCGTAGGCCGGGGAAGATTATTGGCCGTAACTCTGTCTGCGTCCGGTCCGGCCTTCTTTGTGTAAAGAAAGGGGGTGCCGAAGGCATATGTACCTTTATACTAAAAAGTTTGACCCGCAGTCCCAATTTAACTGATTAGCACTCTAGATATAAGAGTGCTAATATTCATATTTTATTCATAAATAGGATATGAACTGTTCGTATTTCCCCGGTATACTAACAGAGAAAGATGGGCATAGAGTCCCTCTTGGCGGAGCGTGCACTCCGGCGGGAAAGGAATGAAGCTTATGAACGCACAAAAATTTACGCAAAAATCCCTGGAGGCTATACAAGAAGCGCAGAACCGCGCGGTGGAAAACCAAAACATGCAGCTCGAGCAGGAGCATCTGCTGGCGGCGCTGCTCACACAGGAACAGGGTTTGATCCCGCAGCTGCTGCTCAAAATGGGCGTTCCCGTTCCGCAGCTCGAAGCCGACGCCGTCCGGGCGGCGGAGGGGCTGCCGCACGTGACCGGATCCGGCCGGGAGGCGGGAACCATTTATGTATCGGGCGATCTTGAACGGGTGCTCACCGCCGCTGAGCGGAAGGCCGACAGCATGAAGGACGAGTACGTATCGGTCGAGCACCTGTTCCTCTGCCTCATTGAGCAGGCCAACGCCACGCTTAGCCGTCTGTTCCGGCAGTATGGGATCGAGAAAAACGCCGTGTTGAAGGCGCTCATGGAGGTGCGCGGCAACACCCGCGTGACCAGCGACAGCCCGGAAAGCACCTACGATGCCTTACAAAAATACGGGACCGATCTGGTTGAGCGGGCCCGGAATCAGAAAATGGATCCGGTCATCGGCCGGGACGACGAGATCCGCAACGTCATCCGGATTCTCTCCCGCAAAACCAAGAACAATCCCGTTCTCATCGGAGAGCCGGGCGTGGGCAAAACCGCCATTGCCGAAGGGCTGGCGCAGCGGATCGTGAGAGGGGACGTGCCCCACAGCCTGCAGGATAAGACGATTTTCTCCCTTGATATGGGCTCCCTTGTCGCAGGGGCGAAATACCGCGGCGAATTTGAAGAACGGCTGAAAGCCGTGCTCGAAGAGATCCGCAAATCGGAAGGCCGGGTCATTCTGTTCATCGACGAGCTGCACACCATCGTGGGTGCGGGCAAGACCGAGGGCGCTATGGACGCGGGAAACCTGCTCAAACCCATGCTGGCCAGGGGCGAGCTCCACTGCATCGGCGCCACCACGCTGGACGAATACCGGCAATACATTGAAAAGGATCCGGCACTCGAACGGCGCTTCCAGCCCGTGCTGGTCAAGGAACCGACGGTGGAGGACACCATCGCCATCCTCCGCGGCCTCAAGGAACGGTACGAGGTGTATCACGGCGTCAAAATCCAGGACCAGGCCATCATCGCCGCCGCGACCTTGTCGAACCGATACATCACCGACCGCTTCCTGCCCGACAAAGCCATCGACCTCATCGACGAAGCCTGCGCCATGATCCGGACCGAAATCGACTCCATGCCGACCGAACTGGACGTCATCCAGCGCAAGATCATCCAGCATGAGATTGAGGAGGCGGCGCTTAAAAAAGAAAAGGACGCCCTTTCCAAGGAGCACTTGGCCGAGATCCAGAAGGAACTTGCCGAAATGCGGGAACAGTTCGGTTCCATGAAGGCCAAATGGGAGAACGAGAAAGCCGCCATCGGCAAGGTGCAGGCCCTGCGGGAACAGATCGAGGACGTAGGCCGCCAGATGGAGAGGGCGGAGCAGGAATACGATCTCAATAAAGCTGCCGAGCTCAAATACGGCCGGCTCCCCGAGCTGCAGAAGCAATTGGAGGAGGAGGAACGTCTGGCGGAAGGCGGCACCGCGGCGCGAAAAAACAGCCTGCTGCGGGATAAGGTGACGGAGGAGGAGATCGCCCGGATCATCGAGCGCTGGACCGGCATCCCGGTCTCCCGTCTGATGGAGGGCGAAAAAGAAAAGCTCCTGCATCTCGAGGATATCCTGCACGAGAGAGTGATCGGCCAGGACGAGGCGGTCACCAGGGTGACCGAGGCCATTCTGCGTTCCCGCGCGGGCATCCAGGATCCGAACCGTCCCATCGGCTCCTTCCTGTTCCTGGGGCCGACCGGCGTGGGCAAGACGGAACTCGCCAAGGCGCTGGCAGAATGCCTGTTTGACGACGAGCGGAATCTCGTGCGGATCGATATGTCGGAATACATGGAAAAATATGCGGTCTCCCGCCTGATCGGCGCGCCTCCCGGCTATGTGGGATATGAAGAGGGCGGCCAGCTCACCGAGGCGGTCCGACGCAAGCCGTATTCCGTTATCCTGTTCGACGAGGTGGAAAAGGCCCATCCGGACGTCTTCAATATCCTGCTTCAGGTGCTGGACGACGGGCGGATTACCGATTCCCAGGGCCGGACGGTGGACTTCAAGAACACCATCATCATCCTGACATCCAATCTGGGGTCCCAGATCCTGCTGGACGGCATCGATGCGGACGGCGCCATCACCGGGGAAGCCCGGCAGGAGGTGGAGCGGCTTCTCGCGCGGTCGTTCCGGCCGGAATTCCTCAACCGCCTGGATGAAATCGTGTTTTATAAGCCGCTGACCAAGGCGGATATCACCCAGATCATCGACCTGCTTGTCGCGGGGCTCAACAAACGGCTGGCGGAACAGCAGCTGCGCTGCGACGTGACGCCCGCCGCGAAAGCCCGGATCGCGGACGAGGGATACGACCCAGCCTACGGGGCCCGACCGCTCCGCCGCTACATTCAGAGGCATGTGGAAACCCTCCTCAGCCGCAAGATCGTGGAAGGGGATCTCCAGCCCGGCACGGTCCTGACGGTCGATGTACAGGACGGGAATCTGATTGTTACGACGGCATCCTAAGATAAACACCCCGCTGCAGACGCAGCGGGGTGTTTGTTTTATTCATTGTTTCAGTTCATCCAATACACAGCCGCCCTGTTCTGTCACCAGCTCTTTCCACAGCTCGTAATCGAAGGGCGTGTCGGAGGTATAGATGCAGTCACGGCCGAGCACTTCGCCTGCGTCCGTGACCCGAATCGTTTTCCGTTCGTCCAGGGTTTGAATGACAACCTCCCGGCTGCCCGGATACATAAAGAACTCCGGCATACGGTCGCCTATCTCGGTGCTCTCCTGGTAGGTGAGGAGAAAATCCCAGCTTTCCGGCTCGGACAGAATGAAAACATGGTGTTCGTCGTCCCGGATTTCAATATTGAGAATATCCTCCGGGCGGATCTCCAGGGCTTTGAGAAGTTCGCTCTGCTGCGGTTTATCGGGTGCGTGTTTGCATCCGGCGGGAAGGAGAAAAACGAAAGCCAAGAGAAATAAGGCGGCTGCCCGCTTGATCATGTTCATCCTCCTCTTGTCCAGCTTTACAAACCCATCCTCTTCATCATATCACGGATGCCGCAGTCTGTCATGGTTTTCATTTGCGGAGTGAGGTTCCGTATTATGGGTGCTGCTAAAACAGCCGGCGGCCCGGGAGAGGCCCATCGGCTTTCCCTCGGGCCGCTTGGCGCACAGAGAAAGCAGAGCGCGACGGCCTGGCGAGACGTGTGCAGGACTAAAAAGGCCGCAGGGGTGAACCGGATCCGGAGGACCGCCGTCAGAATAACCCGGAGCAAAGCCGTCTCCTGTCCGGCCAAGTTTTCAAAAAATGCCAGGGGGTTATTGACAATGAAAATGGGAAATGCTATAGTTTGAGTGTACTAACACACATAGAACACTTCATACAATTTGTGAGGAGGTGTGCCATGTTTCAGATCGATCCCCTGTCCCGCAAACCGGTTTACGAGCAGATCATTGATCAGATGGAGCGGTTTGTTCTGACAGGTCTGCTGAAACCGGGTACCCAGCTGCCCTCGGTGCGCAGTCTGTCCATGGAACTCTCCATCAATCCGAACACCATTCAAAAAGCGTATTCGGAATTGGATCTGCGCGGCGTGATCTATTCCGTGCCCGGCATCGGCTGCTTTGTCTCGGAAAATGCCGTCGCGCTGCTGGGCGAATACCGGAGGGAAAAGCTCGGCGCGTTGGGAAAGCTTCTCCAGGATCTCGCCCTTGCGGGCATCGGCAAAGAAGAGATCCTGCGCTGTGTGGAACACGCCTATGAACCCTATCGGGACGGCCGGAAAGAGCCGTGAGAAACCCGTCCACAGCGGGATGAAGGGAGTCAATAGTATGATCAAAGCGGAAAATCTCACCAAATCCTTTGGGGATTTTATGGCGCTGAGCAGCATCACCTGCACGATTCCGCAGGGCTGCATCTACGGCATGGTCGGATCCAACGGCGCGGGCAAATCGACCTTCCTGCGCCTGGTCACCGGGGTGTATAAGGCGGATAAAGGGCAGGTGTCCATCGACGGCATTTCGGTTTTCGACAATCCGGCGGTGAAAAATCAGATCGCCTATGTGCCCGATGAGCTCTATTTTCTCTCGGGGGCCAACATGGACCGGATGGCGGAGCTGTACCGGTCGATCTATCCCCGGTTTGACCGGGAACGGTACCGCAGCCTGACGGCGGCCTTCCGCCTGGATCCCCGGAAATCCCTAAACACGTTTTCCAAAGGGATGCGCCGCCAGGCGGCGACCATCCTCGCGGTATCCACGAGACCGCAGTATATCTTTTTCGACGAGACGTTCGACGGCCTCGATCCGGTTATGCGCAACCTCGTCAAGAACCTGATCACCCAGGATGTGCTGGAGCATGAGGCCACCGCCATCATCACCTCCCACTCCCTGCGGGAGCTGGAGGATACCTGCGACCAGCTCGCGCTGCTGCACAAGGGCGGACTGGTGCTGGAAAGCGACATACAAAATCTGAAAACCTCCCTGTTCAAAATCCAAATTGCCTTTTCCAGCGACTTCGGCCGGGATTCCTTTGAGGGGATCGATATCCTGCACTTCAGCAAACGCGGATCCGTCGCGAGCATGATCGTGCGGGGCGGCCGTGAGGAAACGGTCGGCCGCCTTCAAGCCATGCTGCCCATTCTCCTCGACGTGCTCCCCCTCTCCCTCGAGGAGGTCTTCACCTATGAGATGGAGGCACTCGGCTATGCGTTCCAGGATGTGCTCGATGCTTGAGAGGAGCGCCCCTTATTCCGGTTTTGGACCGGAACAACATCGGAAAGGCAGGGTGAACGATGAAAAAAAGCTGGTTTAGTTTTCGGCTGTATCAGGAAGGGCTGCGGCAGCTTCGCCTGATCGGCATCATGGGCATGGTCATTCTTGGCTTGGAGGCAATCCTCATCCCCGTGGGGCGGATCGTCAGCATCCGACAGATGGAACGCTATGCGGAGAGCAGCCGCGTATCGAAGGAGCTGCTCAATTTTCCGGAAATGCATCCGCTCCTGGTGCTGTGCTTCTGTGTGCTGGCGCCGCTGATGGTGCTGTATCTGTTTCATTTCCTCAACAAACGGAACGCGAGCGATTTTTATCACGCCATTCCGGAAACCCGGTTCTGCCTGTTTGTCAGCTTCTTTGCAGCTGTGGTGACCTGGATTCTCGCCATCATCGTGGTGACGTCGTTTATCTCCGTCGCGATCTTTTTGTGTTTTCCGGTTTATTTTTCCGTCAACCTGACAAGCGTGCTGGTCATGTGCCTGAACGTGTTTGCCGGCAGCCTGCTTGTTGCGGCGAGCGTGGCCATCGCCATGTGTGTGACGGGAACCGTCTTTACGAATGTGATCGTGTCGCTGATGATCATCTTCATTCCGAGACTCCTTATTTTGATGCTGGTCAACAGCGTAACCGGCAATCTCCCGCTGGTTTCCTCGACGGATTTCATCCCGCTGCTCGATATTCAGTACAACGTTCCGGTGGGAACCGTGCTGTTCATGATGGGCGGCGGCGGAGCCCTGACGCAGTGGCAAAGCGGGGTATACACCCTGGTGCTGGCCCTGGTATACAGCGTTTGTGCCGCACTCCTCTTCCGGGTGCGCAGAAGTGAAGCGGCCGGACAGTCCGCGCCCAACCGCATCCTGCAGGCGGTTTACCGTCTGGTGCTGTCCATGGTCGTTTGTTCGATCGCGTGCTACAGCATATTCGAAGACTCGATCAGCCGGAGCCAAAACGCGGGGTATCATCGGAGTTTTTATGAGTACCTGGTGCTGTATGTCATCGCGCTGGTGGTCTTTTTCCTGTATGAATTGATTACCACCCGTAAATGGAGCAACCTGGTGCGTTCGCTGCCGTCCCTGCTGGTCTTGGTGCTTCTCAATGTGGCGCTGGTCGGGGGGATGACGGGACTCTATCGTTCGGCGCTCTCCTTTTCGCCCGAGGCCAACGACATCTCGGCCGTCCGCATTCTGTCCAGCGGCCGGAACGGCAGCTATTTTGCGGCCCGGACCGAACACATCGACATCACGGATGAAAACGCACGGACCGTCATCGCCCGGCAGCTGAAAACGGCGGTTAAAATCTGCGGGCGGTCCCGGAGCGATTATTACCAGTATGTGGATCAGAATACGGTGATGCGGGTGGCCATCCGGAGCCGCGGCGTGACCCACGTGCGCAACATCCCTATGCGGGATGAAGATATGGAAACCCTTGCAAGGCCCCTCGCCGACATCGAGGAATACCGCCGTATTTATCAGCAGCTTCCCCGTCTGGGCCAGAATTCCACCACGGTCAGCCTCGGCCGGACCACCCTGAGCGACGTGGCTGTGCGCGAACTCTACAACACGCTCTGCGACGAAGTGGCGTCTATGCCGTTTGAAAAGTGGTATCCCCTGATCTCCGCGCAGAACGACGAATATTATTACGGAAAATACCCCGTCGAGATCGTGCAGAAGAACGGGATGCAGTCGCTCGATTTGCTCCATATCTCAACCGCGCTCGGCCCCGAACGGTACTCCTTTTCGATTCCGCTCTATACGACTCTTGAGAAGAGCTGCAGCACCTATCTGAAACTGTTTAGGCAAAACAGCCCAAACAGCCAGGATCAAAAGGTGATTCTCCAATTGCTTGCCGAGGGCGGCTGGCGGGACGGCGACAGCCTCACGGTGACCGGATACAATATCCAATCCAATGGCACCCAGTGGAGAAGTACCACGTTGTATTCGGATATCCTGAAATCCAATAAGGAGAATGCCGCGGCGTTTGCGGATGATCTGCTCACTCATCTGGAAGAGGACCCGGACGTGACGAAACCGCTCTATTATATCGTGCTGCAGAAGCAGGACAGCAGCGATCGGTACGGCAGCTCGTATACCCAATATGCGGCGTTTTTCCAGTCCGATACCGCCGAACTTCCAGCCCTGCTCAAGGCCGGGGATTCGTTCGACGCAGTCTACACCTATCCAACGAAGGTTTATAACGGCGCACAGGTATCGAGTATCGTACAGCCAGCCGAATAAAGTGCCCTGGCGGCGGATGCATGCATCCGCCGCCGTTTTTTAAATAGGGGACAGAAGTGAAAACAGCCCAGTCCAGACACGGAACGGGTTGTTTTGCATCGGCTGTCCCTTTGTCTGGACTTTTCGGGGGCTTGCGTCGAATCCCACCGAATAGGAAGGCATAATCTCGTTCATATGTGAATTTTTTTTGTTAAATAATTCCTGAAAAACAAAAAAAAGGATGTATACGGCTTTGCGGTTTGGCGAAATCTGGTGTAGAATGTCAGCATCAGTGGAAAGGAGCGGTATTATGGAAGATTACAGGCGTTTGCTTGGCGACAATGTTCGTAAGCAGCGGGAGCTTCTGCTGCTTACACAGGAGGAGCTGGCCCATCGCATCAACAAGGATCCATCCTATATCGGACGGGTAGAACGCGGGGCCGTCAATGCGACGCTCGACAATATTCTGAAAATTACACAGGGGCTGCAGATGGAGCCCGCTCAGCTCTTTCAAAAGGACCGCCCCGACCGCCTGCGGGACTATATTCCGGATGTGGAGCTGAGTTCCCTCGACGCCGAGCAGCGGCATATGTCGCTCGTGATTTTAAAGGTGCTGACAATGGTCGTCAACCGGGCGGAACCGGACGACAGCTATGCACTGCTGCTCCGGGACCGCATGCTGCAAACCGTTCCTTTCACTTCCTATACGATGGTCTCTTCCCACCGCCTGATCGACCGGCACCGGGTGCAGGTATACGGAATCCAAGCCACGCAGCATCGGTTTGACGGCACTGTCCGGCAGCGGGTGATCCCCGAACTGTCTACCAACCGCATCGTAGTCGAAAATCTGATCAAACGTCTGAACAACGCGTTCGTGCCGTTTGCGCAGCTGGATGAAATCCTGGAAGATTTCATCGCCGGAGACTACCAGCTGTATCCCGACGGGATGCCGACCTAATGACGCCTTTTTGCGTAATTTTCTTCATTTGCCTGTCCAAATCGGCCGAAACACTGTCAAACCCTCCGCCGGGCGCATACCCTGCTATTGAGGTGATGACAGATGTTTTATGTTTGTTCCCACGGAGTGAAAATCGCCGTGTATGATCCGAATCCGCACGGACGGGAGACGGTGCTGCTCATCCATGGCTGGCCCATGACCCACGACCTGTTCGAATACCAGACGAACATGCTGATTCAGGCGGGGTACCGCCCCGTTCTGCTGGATCTGCGCGGCTTCGGCAAATCGGATGCCCCGGCGCTTGGCTATACATATACCGATATGGCGGCCGATCTGTACAGCGTGATCCAGACGCTCCACCTGTGCGGGATCACCCTTGTGGGATACGGAATGGGTGGCGGGGTGGCGCTGCGGTATATCCGGCGGTACCACGGATTCGGCGTCAAAAAGCTGATCCTGCTCGCGGCAGGATCTCCCTGCTGGACCGAACGATCCGGGTTTCCGTATGGGATGCCGCGCCAGACGGCCACGGATCTGATCCGCCTGGCCATGGCCGACCGGCCGCAGTTCGCAGAGGTGTTCACCGAGCTGCTCTTCGCCAAGGAACACAGCGACGCGGCCCTGCACTGGTTCCGGGATGTGGTGCTGTCGGCTTCCTCGACGGCCACGATTCAAAGCGGCTACACCTACCGTGACGAAGACGGGCGGGAGGATCTCGCCTATGTACAGGTGCCCACCGCGATTTTCCAGGGCGGGCGGGATCCGCTGGTTTCCGATGCCCTGACCGATTATCAGCGGCGCGGAATTCCGGGCGCCTGCCTCTATATGTTCCCGGAAAGCGGGCATGGGCTGGTGTATGACGAGCGGGAGGACTTTAACCGCTGTTTCCTTGAATTCCTGAAACGGTGAACAGGCGGCTTGCTTTGGATGCAGGGGGTTTCTCCATGCTTCGCTGCCGGGTGTCGGAACAGGGCGGCTATGGCAGAATAGCCGCCCTGTTCCGTCTCTCGAGGGAACGGAGCGGTCAACCATGCCTTGCCTTTTCTGTCCCGGCGTGGTACACTGAGCGGACCGGGGCCGCGTTCGGCGATCGTAAAAGGCCCGGGAGAAAGAGGAACACGCATGTCTCAATCCCCTTCCCCCTCCGCGTATCGGAGCTGGCAGGCCCGAACAGGGCTGTTTCTGTTCGGCCAGACGGTTTCGCTGTTCGGATCGTCTCTTGTACAGTATGCCATCGTTTGGTACATCACCCTGACGACCTCCTCCGGCCTGATGATGACGATCTCCACCCTGTGCGGCTTTCTGCCGCAGATCGCCATTTCGCTGTTTGCCGGGGTCTGGGCCGACCGTTTCAACCGTAAATTCCTGATCATGCTTTCTGACTCGCTCATCGCCGCATCCACGCTGATTCTGGCCCTGCTATTTCTCGCGGGATATCAGCAGCTGTGGCTGCTGTTCCTGATTTCCGCTATCCGGTCGGCGGGCGCGGGGGTGCAGACGCCCGCCGTCAACGCCCTGATTCCCCAGCTGGTTCCGCCGGATAAGCTCATGCGGGTCAACGGCATCAACGGGAGTATGCAGTCCCTGACCATGATCGTTTCCCCCGCGGTGGCGGGATGGATTCTCTCCGTGGTCGGGATGAACCTGAGTCCGGTTCTTTTTATCGATCTCGCCACGGCGGTGGTAGGGGTCGGCCTGCTGGGTCTTCTGCGGGTTCCCCGCCTGCCTCGCGCAGAGACGGCGGCCGGACCGCTGCAGGATCTGCGCAACGGCGTCTCATATGTGTTGGGGCACCGGTTTCTGCGGATGCTGCTGGTGGTGTATGCGGTGCTGATGTTTCTCATCACGCCCGCGGCCATGCTGACGCCGCTGATGATCGAAAGGACCTACGGGGACGAAGTGTGGCGCCTGACGTGGAATGAAGTGCTCTTCAGCCTGGGCTCCGTCATCGGCGGGATCCTCATCGCGGCGTGGGGTGGTTTCCGGAACCGGATTCACACCATCGTGCTGGCCGGAGCGGTATTCGGCGTGATGACGGTGCTGATGGGCGTTCTTCCCGGGTTTGTGGTGTATCTCGTTTTGGTTTTTCTGACCGGCATCTCCATGCCCTTTTTCAACTCACCCAGCATCGTGCTGCTCCAGGAAAAAGTGGAGCCGGAAATGCAGGGACGGGTGTTCAGCTTTGTCCAGATTGTCGGATCGGCGGCGTTGCCGCTCGGCATGGTGGTATTCGGCCCTCTGGCGGATTTGGTGGGAAGGGTGCAGATTTTGCTGATCGTCACCGGTATCGGGATTCTGATTCTGTCCGGACTGATCCTGCGATGCCGCACATTGGTAGCGGAGGGCAGGCCCTCCGGGGATTCTTCCCCGGATCCGGGCATGTCGATGCCGGAAGAAGCCTCCCAGCCTGAAGAATAGATGCAAAACCCCCGGGTTCAGAAGAACCCGGGGGTTTGTTGACAAAACGAGCCGTGAAACAGGGAATTTTAGGTGCCGTGCCGTACAGGCGGCGCCTGCTGGAATGCGGGGAAGGTCACCATATGGCCGTCTTCGTCCACGATCGACATGGGAAGTTCGGGAAGCAGCCCCTTGACGGTTTCGATAAACAGATTGCTGTCTGCCCCCGGCGCACCGCTGACGATGTGCATGGCGTTGGTCTGACGGGCGTGCACGGCGGCTGTGAGCGCCGGATCGTCGTTGAAATAAACCGTCATTTCGGCGCCGAGCCGGCCGGAGATATTGTACAGGGTCTGAAGGGTGTCCGCGGTTTTGGAGGAGACAAGTCCCTGCGGCAGCACGCTGACCACTTTGACCGGGACCCCGTATTGTCCCGCGATTTCCGCGCCCGCAGATATCAAACGCCGGCAGGCCGGCTGGCTGGTTACGCATACTAACACGTTGGCTTCGGCCATATTGTCCATGATAGGCAATCATCCTTTCCATCGTCAGGGTGTGTTCTTCAGTGCATACTTATGATACCCCGGGCTTGTGTAAGAACCATAAACAAAAAATGTACAACTTCTTAAGAATTTGAAAACAGAAAATCGGTGATTCTACCGGAATTCGGCCGATACCTTGACATCCTGGCGAAATATGGTATACTGAAGCCAATTGATATATTCCTAGTATTTAAGTATGAATACAGGGATATTATGAGGAGGATATGGTTATGGGAGATCGAAAAACGGGTCAGTTGTCCAGGGACCAAATTCTGCGTCTGGTGCTTACGGCGCTGTTTGCGGCCATCTGCTTTGTGGTCATTTGGCTCAAAATCCCGATCGGGGAACAGTTCGTGCATCCGGGCAACGCCATGTGCATTCTGGCGGCGCTTCTTCTAGGCGGAGTTCCGGGCGGAATCGCGGGGTCCATCGGCATGGGGCTGTTCGACCTTCTGTTTTATCCCACCTCCATTTTTAAAACCCTGATTCTCAAGTTTTTAATGGGATTGATCGCGGGCCTGATTTTCCACTATGGCAAAAAACGGCCGCAGAGCCGGCCGCAGATCGGGCTGGCGGCCGCTTCGGGGCTGTCTCTGGTTTTCGGGCTGTGGATTCTGATTACCTATCTCGGCAAAGAAACGAAAGAACTCACCCTGCTGATGCCCAGCTTGTTCCTGCTGATTTTGGGCGGGGTGTTGGCTGTGGTCCTGGCCGTTTCGCTGTCCACCAAAAAGATCGGCCACGTGACGCTGTACGCCATACTGGGCGCCACGGCCGGCGTCGCCTTCAACGTTGCCGGAGAATTCGTGTGGAAAACGGCCGAGAATCTGCTGTACGGCATGCCCTTTAACGCGGCGGTTGCGGCCACAATCGTCAAAATTCCGGCCACCTTCCTGAATGGGTCCTTCTCGGTTTTCCTGGCGGTGCTGCTCTACCTGCCGATCCGCTCTGCACTGCAGAAGGCCAAGCTGGATTCCATGCTCGCCTGATCGGACCGGAATGGACAGGCTCGCCGAAACGTGCTATAATCGAGCTCCTGCCAGGGCTTTGATGTTATCCATGTGTTTGGAGGGGGTCTGTCATGAACGACTGGTTTACCGTTGACCGGATCGATCCGGATACATACAGTATCAGTGAATATCGTCACTGGGAGGAAACTCACTGTTATCTGCTCCTCGGATCCGTCCGCAGTCTGCTGATCGACACGGGGCTGGGCATCGGCCGCATCGCGGACGTGGTGCGGAAGCTGACCGACCGGCCGGTCACGGCGGTCGCCACCCATATTCATTGGGATCACATCGGCGGTCACGCCGACTTCCCGGATTTTTATGCGCATGAAGCGGAGATCTCCTGGCTGCATGGAGAGTTTCCGCTGACCCTGGAGCAGATCAAGGGCATGGTCATCGACCGCTGCGATCTGCCCGAGGGCTACGATGTCGGCGGGTATACGTTTTTTCAGGGAACTCCGACGCGGGTGCTGAAGGACGGCGACATGATCGACCTGGGCGGACGGGGCGTGCAGGTGCTGCACACTCCGGGCCATTCGCCGGGGCATATGTGTTTCTTTGACCAGGACCGGGGCGATCTGTTTACCGGTGATCTGGTGTACAAGGACACCCTGTTTGCCTATTATCCCTCCACCGATCCCGAGGCCTATCTCCGGTCGCTGGAACGGGTGGCGAATCTGCCGGTCAGCCGGGTGTTCCCGGCCCATCATTCGCTCGATATCCATCCGGAAATCCTCGAGCGGATGCGGGATGCCTTCCGGCAGCTGAAGGCCGAGGGGCGTCTGCATCACGGCAGCGGTATGTACGAATACGGGGACTGGGCCGTATGGCTTTGAATATGTCCATATAAAAAGGCGGGCCGCCGGATCACATCCGGCGGCCCGCCTTTCGGGTTTGCCCGGGAAATCAGCCGTCCACAGTCACGGTACCGTCCTCAGCGACCGTGATGGACATGCCGTCCTTCACATACATGAGAAACTCCTCGCCCAAATTGTCCACGGTGGGCATGGAGTGATCGGTCCAGACATCCGCCAGGATGGAACCGGCCGCGGCCAGGGAATCGATAGGTTCGGAGAAGAGCATAGCTGCCGGCGCCACCCCCATGGAGCAGGCCGTGTGGAGCACCAGACCGCCGGTGGTGGACCCGATTGTCTTCGGCAGACAGAGCCGTCCACCAATCGCTGGATACTTTTGTCTGTTTTCAACAGCTTTCTCCTCGCTTTCGTTGACAATTCGGGATCATGACGATACATCACGGGTTTTCCAACCATATCCATTATAGCGTATTTACATTGGGAAAGGAAGGAGAATCCATATTTATTTTGGTAATCAAACAAACTAATCAAAGCGGACTTTGCACCGTTGTTGCGTCAAATACGGCTGGACCGCGGATTTTACAGAAAGAAGAGAGAAGTTTTTGCTGGTTTCGGCTTGCATTTTGGAAATGAGTATGCTATACTATCGAAACGGACGGATCCTGTGTTTTAAATGAGAATATCAGACGTTTCATTTGGTAAACAGGGATTCCAAATCATACTTCGGGGTGTAGCTCAGTTTGGTAGAGCGCTTGGTTCGGGACCAAGAGGCCGTGTGTTCAAGTCACATCACTCCGACCACCTATAAACCCGCATGAACGCAATGTTCATGCGGGTTTTGTATGGTGGACGCATAACCGGAGCGTTTCGAGTCCGACTTTCCGGTTAAAAAGAAAAAGCCCCGCACGCTTGTGCGAAGCTTTCCTTTTCTGGTGGGCGTAAACGGACTCGAACCGCTGACCTCCTGCGTGTGAAGCAGGCGCTCTAACCAGCTGAGCTATACGCCCATATCAGCCGCCGCTATTGCAGCAGCCAACATGGTGACCCGAACGGGAATCGAACCCGTGTTACCGCCGTGAAAGGGCGGTGTCTTAACCGCTTGACCATCGGGCCGCAGTTGCGCCCCCGGCTGGAGGCGCGTGGTAGCGGTAGTCGGATTTGAACCAACGACACTGCGGGTATGAACCGCATGCTCTAGCCAACTGAGCTATACCGCCATAAACAGTCCCCCGTTGAGGGGGACGCAGATTATTATATAGTATGTCCCGGGCATTGTCAAGAATAATCTGCCCAAAAATATGCAGAAAATCAGCCGAATACCGAGATGCAGTGGGAGGGACAGGCGGCAGCGCACTCACCGCAGCCCGTGCACTTCTCCGGATCGATCGACGCGAGACAATTTTCTACGTGAATGGCGTCGTTTGGGCAGACTTTCTGGCATTTCATGCAGCCGATACAGCCGGCCTTGCAGGCTTTGCGGACGGCGGCGCCCTTTTCGTGGCTGGAACAGCGGACCACACCGCGGGTGGAACCGGGGACTAGGACGATCAGGTGTTTGGGACAGGCTTTGGCGCACAGGCCGCAGGCGCGGCAGAGAGCGGGATCCACCCGCGCGAGACCGTTTTCCACATGGATGGCGTCGAATTCGCAGGCTTTCACGCAGTCGCCGTAACCGAGACAGCCGGAGTTGCACAGCCAGTCGCCGCCATAAAACTGCGACGCAGCCTTGCAGGAGGGCTGGCCCCGGTAGCTCAGTTTACGGGCGGTGACATCGAGACAGCCGCCGCAGCGGACCAGTGCGGTTTTGACCTCCAAATCGCCGGAGACGCCCAGGAATGCCCCCGTCGCTTCCGCGACCTTGGCACCGCCGGGAGAGCAGAGACCGACCTTTGCGCCCTCATGCACCATGGCGTTCGCATAGCCGTCGCAGCCGGAATAGCCGCACGCGCCGCAGTTGGCTCCCGGCAGAAGATCCCGGAGCGCTTCGACCTTCTCATCCCGCGGAACCGCCATGAGGACCGAGGCGACCGCCAGGATCAGTCCGGCGAGCAGGCCCAGTCCGGCGAGGATCAGGATGGGAAACAGGATATTCATGCAGGTTCCTCCTTGACGTCTCGTTTCACAGTCCGAACAGCCCCTGGAAACCGAGGAAAGACACGGAAACCAGGGAGGCGGCGACCAGGGTGATGGGCAGACCTTTGAGACTTTCGGGTATCTCGGCCGATTCCAGCCGCTCCCGCACCCCGGCGAACATCACCATCGCCAGCAGGAAGCCGAGACCGGCGCCGAGCGCGTTCACCAGCGACTGCACGAAGCCGTAGCCGCTGTCGATGTTCAAAATGGTGACGCCGAGGACGGCGCAGTTCGTCGTAATCAGGGGCAGATAGATGCCGAGGGATTTGTACAGCGGGGGCACAAAGCGCTTGAGGGCGATCTCCACGAGCTGGACGAGCGCCGCGATGATGAGGATGAACGTCAGAGTCTGCAGATAGCCGAGGTCGTTCGGCTTTAAGAGCAGCGTGTAGATCGGCCAGGTCGCGGCGGTGGCCATCAGCATGACGAAAATAACCGCCAGAGACATGCCGACCGCAGAATTCAGCTTTTTCGAGACGCCCAGGAAGGGACAGATGCCGAGAAACTGGGACAAAACGAAGTTGTTCACCAGCAGGCCGCCGATCAGGATGGCGAGCAGGCTGCCGTTAGCCATCCACATCGCCCCCCTTCTCTTCCGAGGCCAGGACCGCTTTCCCGCAGGCCGCCGATCCGGAGGATTGGATGCCGTGGCAGGATCCGGCCAGCGCGCAGGCTGCGCAGACTTGATTGGAGAGTTCCTCTCTCGCCGTATCCTTGTCGAACTTGTGGGAGAGGCGGTTGGTCAGCCAGATGAGCATACCAAAGACGAAGAAGCCGCCCGCGGGCAGGACGAAAATCGTGATAGCGGGAATGAGGCCGCCTTCCGGCCAGCCGAAAACGGTGCCGTTACCGAGAAATTCCCGGATCAGGCCCATGGCGACGAGCGCCCCCGTGAACCCCGCCCCCATACCCAGGCCGTCGAGGGCGGAAAGCCCCACGCTGTTGCGGGAGGCGAACGCCTCGGCCCGGCCGAGGATGATGCAGTTGACCACGATCAGGGGCAGATAAATGCCGAGCGCCTTATCGATGGAGGGGAGGTAGGCCTTGACCAGCATCTGGACAATGGTGGTGAATCCCGCGATGATGACGATGTAGGCGGGCAGGCGGACCTTGTCGGGAATCACTTTGCGCAGAAGGGAAATCACCACGTTCGAGCATACGAGCACAAAGGTCGCGGCGGCACCCATGCCCAGGCCGTTCATCGCCGCGGTGGTGACCGCCAGGGTGGGGCAGGTGCCGAGCACCAGGCGGAACGTCGGGTTTTCCCGGATCAGGCCTTTGGAAAATTCCTTTGCATAGCGGTTCACTCGTCGCTCCCCCCTTTCGTTTGCCAGGCGGCGCCGTCCGACTGGACGGTGGTGATCTGCTGATAGTAGGAGACGGCCATGTTGACCGCCGTCGTGATGCCCTTCGACGTTTTGGTGGCCTGGGATACCCCGTCCACATCGACACCGAACTGCAGGGGCTTGGCGTCCTTTCCCTGGAAGGTGTCGAGCAGGCCGCCTTTTTTCACCTTATCGACGTAACCGGCGGTTTCGTTATCCGACGTGACCGCCACTCCGGAGATCCGGCCGTCCTTTGTAATGCCGGTCAGCACGGTCAGCCCCGAACTCTTTCCCGTCGCCACCGTGGTGAAGACATAGCCGACGGATTCTCCGGCCTTCGCCGCTTCATAATAGGTGACCTGGCCCTCTGTGGTCTCGAGGGTTTTCTTTTCGAATGCCTCCGCGTCGAGGACCTGCCGCCTCGCGGCATTTTCGGTCTGCTCCTCGCGGGCTTTGATGGTCTGCTCCGTCAGGGCGTTGGTGCCCGCCAGAGCGGCGGTGACGATCCCCGCGATGAGGGCCAAAGCAAGGGAACTCACCACGATCCCTTTTATCGACTTATTCATGGCGTACCCTCCGCTTCTCCCCAAAGGGCAGGGGACGGGTCGCCCGTTCGATCAGGGGGACGAGTATGTTCATGATGACGATGGCGAAGGAGACGCCCTCCGGCAGGGAGCCGTATAAGCGGATGAGCACCGTGAGCAGGCCGCAGCCGAGCGCAAAGACCACCTTGCCCGCTTTATTGATGGGACTGGTGGTATAATCGGTGGCCATAAAGATCGCACCCAGCATCAGGCCGCCGGAGAGGATGTGATAAAGGGGATTGGAGCCGAGCAGCCAGGTCATGACGAACACGGTGCCAATGTAAACGACCGGAATCAAGGGCGAAATCACCCGCCGGATGATCAGATAGACGCCGCCGAGCAGCAGGGCGAACACGCAGGTTTCCCCAAGGCAGCCTCCCCGCAGTCCGAAGAAGAGCTGGGCCGGGGATACCGCCGACAGATCACCGCCCCCCGCCATCAGCGCGAGGGGGGTGGCGGAGGAGATCGCGTCGGCGCCCTGCCCGGCATCGGCGTCACCCAGTTATTCATTTCACCCGGAAAGCTGCCCATGAGGACGATGCGCCCGACCAGAGCGGGATTGACGAAATTTTGACCGAGCCCGCCGAACATCTGCTTGGCGACCACGATGGCCACCACGCTGCCGAGGGCGGCCTGCCAGAGGGGAATGGTGGACGGCAGATTGAACGCGAGGAGCAGGCCGGTCACGACGCAGGAGAGGTCGCCCACCGTCTGGGGCCGCTTCATGACCAGGCGGCTCAAAAATTCCGCGGCC